>JAERTG010000092.1 GCA_016845065.1 Fidelibacterota bacterium
TGGTGGCCAGGGACGGAATTGAACCGCCGACACGGGGATTTTCAGTCCCCTGCTCTACCGACTGAGCTACCTGGCCCACTTTTCAAAAGTGGCTCATTAATAAATGAGCGCGCAATAATAAGATATGGGGCCCCTCCCCACAATAGCTAAATTTTGCTAAGGCTATCTAGCGTCTCAAATGGCAAATCAGACATATGAAAAATGTAATGCCAACCTGCTATATTGCGGGTCCTGCTGATTGAACTGAAAAGGCCGATGAGGCGACCATCCTTACCGAGAACCGGTGCGCCACTCATGCCCTGTACTGGAATCGCACCAACCTTCGGTGCAAGCAGACCCGGTCTGGTGATTGAGCGCTCACATATCACAGCCAGGGGATACACCGAGCCATCTTCGACCTCAAGGGCATGAACAACCCTGCTCGTATCATTCAACCCCATCCCACCTGGAAATCCAAGTATATAAGTATCCTTACCAGAATAACCAGTAGGTGCCATTGTCAGGCTTTTTGTCCGACGCGTCTTTACAGGTTGCAGAATAGCCCAATCCTGGTTCGAAAACTCATCGCGAGTACTTCTCAATGCAACAACATTCAGATCAAGCATCTGCCGAGATATAGTTTGTGCCTCCAGGTCAATCAACTTCCCGGACTCAACAAAAAACCCATGCCCGGCAGTTAGAATATATTGACCATTTAAAATGAAGCTACCACTCTGCTGAACCCTTTCCTTCTCACCATCATCATACTCTATGGTTAAAGTAATAAGCAGAGTCGCTGCCAGATTGCTATCAAGCATCCTTCCCACAGATGGCTGGTTCTTCAAATAGGATTCAAGCTGCTCATGCCCAGCAGAGTACAAATCACTTATCTCGATTAGCAATTTTTCTTCTTCAATGCCATCCTGTGTTGATGGGATTGGACTACAAGCGACCAGAATGAATAGGCCAAGTAACATCAATTTCTGCATGGCTAGAACTTTTCTCCCCGTTTCTCACGAATCTGACTTCCCACTGGTCGGATACGACCCCAGAGACTATAAACCAGGACAATACTGGCCACAACCTGAAGCACCGAGCACCAGAAACCCGCCTGAGTCGCCACACTCTGAGGATAAAAACCCTGCAACACTTCAACAATAAAACGCAGAAGTGTAGCAAATGTGAAAACATAGTAGCTGACACGAATTATCGTTGGGTTGTAGCTTGTATCGTCTTTTTTAGCCCTGGGAAAGAACCAGACCGCCACACCCAGTATCATCATAAACACACCACCCATGAGCAAGACATGAGTATGTGCTTGGATCATGGTAAATGGCATAGACCAACCGAAGGCTCTTGCACCATACATATATAGCCCGGAGAGCAGTCCCAGAACAAAAAACCCGAAAGCAGTTTTTATGAAATATCTAGCATTGGTAAACAAAAGATATATCTCCATATCCGTTGGTTTGAGATTCTGGTTATAAAATAGACGTATTCTCAGAAATCAAAGAAGATGTTTCACTCCTGATGGCGTCGTGTATTTTCCTGCGTGGATGGAAAAAAAATAAATCTGAAGAATATGAGTCAGGCTGAGCTGGAAGCATTGGTCCAATCCTTGGGACACAAAGCCTTTCGTGGGCGTCAATTGTTTCAGTGGATCTGGGAGAAGGGGACCCAGAATTTTTCAGAAATGACTAACTTACCCAATGATTTTATCCAGGAGCTGGAAGCAAATAGTTCGCTTGAACTAAGTAGCGTCCATGAGGTGCAGACCTCGGAATCCCAGGGTACGTCAAAATTTTTAATTCGTCTGGATGATGGAAAATTTGTCGAAACTGTCCTCATTCCTGAAGCCAAACGCACCACGGTTTGCCTTTCTTCACAGGTAGGATGCGCCCTGGATTGTGATTTCTGTGCAACTGGGAAGATGGGTTTAAAACGTAATCTTACATCAGGTGAAATAGCGGATCAGCTGCTCCATGTCAGACGCTTTAGCGATAGGCCAATTACCAATATTGTCTTTATGGGCATGGGAGAACCCTTTCATAATTACGATCAGGTCATCAAGGCTGCTGACATTCTCAACTCTGAGTCAGGGTTTGCACACGGTGCTCGGAAGATCACCATTTCCACCAGTGGGATGGTACCTCAAATCCGTCGTTTTGCTGATGAGGGTCACCGCTATAAGCTTGCTGTGAGCCTCAATGCATCAGATGATGAAAGCCGGGTACAAATTATGCCCATCAATAAAAAATGGGATATCGCTGAACTGGTCAAAGCCTGCAAGTACTATACTGAGAATTCTAAAAACATGCTCACCTTTGAATACGTCCTGATGCAGGGTGTAAATGATAGCTCGGGTGATGCAAGACGCTTACTGAAAATTGCCAACCAGGTTTTTTGTAAGGTGAACGTCATACCCTATAATGAAGTGGCCGAGGGATATTTGCGACCCTCCAAAAAGCGAATCCAGAGTTTTCTTGAAGTTCTGGAAGGAGCCCGCTTTGGTGTTACAGTTCGATGGAGTCAGGGAGATGATATTGATGCAGCCTGTGGTCAATTGAGTACGGCCGCAGTGAGTGAAAATTGATTTATCTAGAATGAATCCAGTCATGAATTATCCACAACCCAATTACAGTCATTGCGAGAAGCAGAGCGACGAAGCAATCTCGAACTTGAGATCGCCGCGGTCGCGAAACTCCATCGCGAAGACATGAAATTGAAAGTTTCTGCAAGGTAGACGAATGAATATCAAAAGAATTAATGAAGCAGTCGAAGAAATTAGAAAACAAGGTGATTTCAAAGCCGATATCGCACTTGTGTTGGGATCAGGGTTGGGAAATTTCGTGGATGCCCTCTCCAAGACAACACGTATACCATTTGCTGATATTCCCGGGTTCCCCCTCTCCACAGTCGAAGGTCATTCTGGCGAACTTGTCCATGGTTTTCTGGGAAAAGTCCCGGTCCTAGTGAATTCAGGTCGAGTCCATTTCTATGAAGGTTATACCCTGGAGCAGGTTGTTTTCCCTATTCATATCCTGCAGGCACTAGGAGCGAAAACCATCATTCTTACCAATGCCGCCGGAAGTATCCGTGAAGACTATGCCCCAGGTGATCTCATGCTTATCACAAAGCTCCTGAACCTGACGGGCCATTCCGTCTTCCCCCCAGAATCAGAACCCTCAAATATCTTCAATACCGAGCTCCTAGATTCAGTAAAACAGGTGGCTCAACGGGTTGCTGTTCCATTGAAAAAGGGCTCGTATACCGGATTGAATGGACCATCCTATGAGACTCCAGCTGAAATCCGCTTTCTCAGGCTAAAGGAAGCAGATGCTGTGGGAATGTCCACAGTACATGAAAGTATGGCTGCCTTCCAACTCAATATGAAGGTTCTGTGCATCAGTTGTCTCACCAATTATGCTGCAGGGATTCTGGATCAGCCCCTTAATCATGAAGAAGTCATGGAAACAGGTATAAGAGTACGTGAGGATTTCGCCAAATTATTAAGCGAATTGGTTCAGGAATTGACCGGTTAACTTTGTGATTTAATTCCTCACGAACAGCCCATTTTTCAAGCGTTTCCGAGCATTTTCCAAACAAAATAGACCAAAACATTTACCAATTAAAAACAGGTGCATATCAATCTGATATGGCGCTATATCAGATTGATGCTAAATTGGCCCCATGACACTTGACAAAATGTACTAAATTTGGATGTATAAGCGGCTAATAATATAGCTACTTATCGTATGTTCGTTTCATTGTGGCATGGCAATTGTCCTTAAGGGGAGCAATTGAAAATGGAAGAATCAATGAAAATGAATAACGATAGATTAGAAAGGACCCCGAAAATGACTAAAACAACAGATCATCTGGCAGCCTGGAGTAACCTCTCCGGAACATTGATCGCCTTAGCGAGCCATGGAGCTCTGGCGATAGTGATGACATTCGCAGTCTCACTACTGATCGCAAGCCCTGCCGTCGCGCAGGATGGAACCACAATCCAAATCGACCTCTCTCAAGACCTTGAACAGGAGCTTGAGGATGTTGCGCAAGAGGTGCAGGAAGCCCTCGATGAAATTGGAGTGGAGACAGGCATCAACATCAATATCGATGACCATGATAGTGATTCACGACCCAAGCTTGGTGTTTATTTAAGCGACATGGATTTTGAAGATGCATACAAGATGCGTTACCCATATGCCCATGGTGTTTTGATTAACGGTACTGTAAATAATGGTGCAGCCGACCGAGCTGGAATCATTGAAGATGATATCATCATGTATTTTGATGGAACTAAAGTTCGCTATGAGGATCACCTCGTACGCTTAATTCGCAGTAAAGATTTTGGTGATGAAGTAGCCATCGTATTCTGGAGAGATGAAGCCGTCGATTCTACAGTTGCTACTTTTGCAGCTCCCGAGAAAAAAGTTAAAGAAACTCAGCTGAAAATGACTGAAAAAGGTAAAAAAGAGAAAAAGCGCAAAAACTCCCGTGGCTATGGTGGTGGTGGTTTTACACCTATGCTGGTTCAGGATGAATTTGTGGATGTTGCCACTCTGATGACAGAGCTTGGTTTGAGCTCAACCCCTTTCCGCTCCGAAGGCATCGTATTGTGGGGAGGATCTGGACAGGGATATGTAGGTAATGGTTGGTTCCTGGGTGGTTTTGGTAATGGCGGTGGCTTGTCTAAGACTGTGAGTTATCCACTCAATGATGGAAGTGGCAACTCGGTTGATCGCGATATCACCTTTGCCATGGGTTTTGGTGGATTGACCATTGAAAAAAGACTTGCTCCTTTTTCATGGGCCGTACTTGGTGGTGGTGTTGGAATCGGTGGAGGTGGAATCGATTTGAGCGTCACACAACGTGATGGAGAATTTACCTGGACAGGTCTTGGAACCGAACTTTTAGACACCAAGAGCACCACGGTAAACTTTTCAAAGAATTATGCCATTGTTCATCCCCGCGCCAGCGTCATGCTCAAATTGACCGGCTGGATGAGATTAAAGGCTGAATATGGTTACCTCTATGGCTATGCTTTCAACGATGGTTGGAAGACGACCCTCGGTGGAGGAAGCCTGGACGATAGAGACAATTCCTATGAATTAGTCGGAAGTCCTGACACTGAATTGAACGCCAGTACAGTTTCACTTGGTCTCTGGTTTGGATTCTAAACAGTACTAAACAATTAATACTCATGATGCCGATATCACAGTGATGTCGGCATCGTGGTTTTTTTACGTTAGGCAGAATAGATGAAAATGATTATTAGAAATATTGGATTGATACTCCTGATAGCATCACCCTTATTTTCAGCCCTGCTAACAGATGATTTGGAAGTAATATCCCCAACGGGTATACCTCTATCTAATCATCATCGTGAGCACATTATTTTCACGCCTGGTTCAAGCTATTCAATTACCATCCGCTTCATCGAGACATCAGTGGGCATTTTACTTGTTAGGGAGCATAGAAAGGGTGGAGTCGTACAACATTCTCAATCCATCCTCAACCCCAGAACAAGTTTAGCTCTTTTTAAATCCTCCTCAGGAAATGTATGTGAGGAGGAAATTACAAATAAGAATGTGATTCTGGAATAAACCAGTAACCCAAGTAGGCGACATCAGACCATGACACTCACGATGCACCTCAAGCTCGAACGACAGAAAGACCCCCATGTTTCAGTTTCTATCTGAAAAACTGGGTGCTGGTGCACTCATTGTTTCTCAGCTGTTGCTGACGGCCTTTGTTGGGACCGATCCCTACTTCCACGATGTGAATCTGGAAGTGAAGGGCGATCGGCTTTTCTGTTCTGCAGTCCTCATGGAAAGCTTTACTCCAGATCTTGATATGCTGCTCCAATCAGGCGATACAGTCATCATTAACTTTGAGATTGATCTGGTGAATGCCTCTAATGACTCCATTGTTGCCATGGCGAATTGGCAGCATCATTTTCGCTATTCGCTCCTTGAAGATGAATATAGTGTTTACCGCAGTGAAGTAGACGAAACTCGACCGATTTACACTCTGGAAGCAGCAAAAGAGGAGTGGGTTAAGATTGAAAATGCTCTATTCTGTAGGATGCGTGTCATGGAAGATGATCAGTCCTACTACCTGAGGATATCTGCCTTCATGGAAGAGATGGATATGCCTGGCATTACAGACAGAATTAATCTTATGTCATTCTGGAATCGAATCAGACCCATTCATATTTCTGAACCCTTCGAAAAAAGGCAGCTGCTCCTGTGAAATTGAGAGCCCCTTCATTTAGAATCCAGATCATGGTTCTGGTCAGTCTGGTAACATTAATTGCCGCCATGCTCATGCGTGATTTTTTTATAAGTAATCTTGCTTCCTATCAGGATCAGATTACCGATCTGTCAACCAAAGAGAAAGTCAGAGAATTACACAAATCTTATAGTACTATACTCGATTCCAGCGAACTCGTAGTATTCAATCAGGAAATCGAGGGTGTCCTCAGGGATTTGCATAAAATCGATATTGCGGGAGATTTTTATAGTCGCGATATCAAACGCTACTCCATTGGTATCGTCATCGTCATGATCGTGCTTACAGGAAGTATATTCCTATTTCTATTTATGATTATCACGCGTCCCTTGACGCGGCTTCTTTCTGCTACGGAGCAGTTGAAGGGTGGAGATTTTGATTTTCAAATAAAGGAGAGTTCATACTCACCCCTGAATGGTCTTATCATTGCCTTTAATAACATGGTTTTTGAATTGAATCAGAGCAAGGAGCGTCTGATAGAGGCTGAGAAGCAGACCATCTGGCAAGAAATGGCTCGCGCCATGGCCCACGAAATCAAGAATCCATTGACACCCATTCGACTGGCAGCTCAACGCCTCGAAATGAAGTACTATGAAAAAGCTGATGACCTTCCAGAAATTTTGGAGAAATCATTGGGGATAGTCAATGAGGAGGTTGATAACCTTCAATCTTTGGTAACAGCATTCTCAGGTTTTGCTAAAATGCCTGAAGCTCAGTTTGCCAACTATGATCTGAACAAACAACTACGTGATATATCAGATCAGTATTCCGATGATGCAACGATTGATCTGAATCTGGATTCAGACTTGAAGGAAATTTTTGCTGATACCATGCAGATGAAGCAAGTACTGGTAAACCTGATACAGAATGCCATTCAGGCTTGTGAAAAAGATCCCCATATTGAAGTTTCCACAAGTGTTCAAAATCAATCTTGTACCATTGGTATCAAAGACCATGGTAAGGGCATATCCGAAGACGATTTGAGTAAAATATTTGAGCCTTATTTCACAACGAAGAAAAAGGGGACTGGCCTGGGATTGGCCATCACCCGTCGTATTATCAGACAACATGGTGGTGATATCAAAGCCACCAGTATTCTCGGCGAAGGTTCTACCTTTATTATTAGTTTCCCTTGTAACAGAGAGAACGAGCAACAAATAACCAAGCAGAATGGATAGTAAAATGGCTGATTACAAAATCAAAATTTTAATCATCGATGACGAAAAAAACATTCGTTTAACCCTCCGGGATATTCTGGAAGACGAGGGTCATCAGGTCCTGGAAGCCGGTACCGGTGAAGATGGGCTGGCACTTTTAAAGAATGAAAGTGTCAACTTGGTTCTGCTGGATGTCCGTTTGCCTGGTATGGATGGCATCGAAGTGTTGAAGGGGATTCGGGAGATCGATGAAACACTCGATGTTATTATGATCTCTGGCCATGCTACCGTTGGTACTGCTGTGGATGCTTTGAGAATTGGGGCCTATGACTTCCTTGAAAAACCACTCTCGCTCGCCCGGGTAAAACTGGCGATTCGAAATCTCTCTGAAAAACAAACTTTGGCAAAGAGATCTGCAGTCATTCAACAAACTCAGAAGGATAAATACCGTCTTGTTGGTTCTTCACCTCAGATAGAGCAAGTCCTGGAGACTGCCCGTCGTGTCGGTCCAACTGCTGCAAAAGTACTCATCCGAGGTGAAAGTGGTACAGGTAAGGAATTGGTTGCTCACGCTATTCATGCTGCCAGTTCCAGGGCTGAAGACGCTTTTGTGAAATTTAATGCTGCAGCTATTCCCTCAGAATTAGTTGAAAGCGAGTTGTTTGGACACGAGAAAGGTGCCTTTACGGGCGCTGTTGGCCAGAAAAAAGGTAAAATCGAGATGGCGAATGGGGGAACACTATTTCTTGACGAAATCGGTGATATGAGTCTTTCTGCACAGGCAAAGATTCTCCGCGTACTTGAAGATGGTAAATTCGAACGCGTCGGTGGAACCCAAACACAATCTGTTGATATTAGACTTTTGGCTGCAACCAACAAACCCCTTGAAGAGATGGTCGCCGAAGGAAGGTTTCGGGAGGATCTATTTTATCGTCTCAATGTGGTTCCCATTAATCTTCCACCTCTCCGCGAACGG
This sequence comes from Fidelibacterota bacterium, assembly GCA_016845065.1. Lineage (GTDB taxonomy): Bacteria > Fidelibacterota > UBA8477 > UBA8477 > JABMPR01 > JABMPR01. The sequence continues at coordinate 8,410 of JAERTG010000092.1, forward strand.
GAAGGCGATATAAAAACCCTTCTCAATCATTTCCTGTCGCACTATGCCGCAGAGTTAAGTCTGTTACCAAAACAGTTTTCACGAGATGCCATGAACATGTTGGTTGGTTATCCTTTCCCTGGAAACATCCGCGAGTTGAGAAATCTCATCGAGCGTCTATATATTCTGAGTCCTAATCAAGAGATCGACCTGCCTGAGGTCAAACCTCATTTGAATCAGGTTGTCTCTGCAGAAGGAGATTCTGCAATTTTTACTGAGACCCGTCCGTTTGCTGAAGCAAAAAGGATGTTTGAAGAGCGCTTTCTGGAGTCGCAACTCCGTCAGCATGCTGGTAACATCAGTCGGACTGCCAATAGTTTAGGTATGCAGCAATCAAATCTCTCACGGAAGTTAAAAGAATTGGGGTTGGGCAAATCCTGACAACCTCCATCAATTAAAGAAAAGAGCCGCATAATGAGATATAGCAAAGCCCTTGTCCTGGGCATGTTGTTTATAATAAGCACATCGATTGCCGAAGACAAAAAGAGTCTGAGCACAGTTAAAATCGTCGAAGTTCCTAGCATCGATGGTCGAATTGACGAAGTTGTTTGGCAATCTGTTCAACCAGCCACGGACTTTTATCGATTTGAGCCAGAGAGTGGGGGACATGCCCCAGTGAAAACGGAAGTCCGCGTTCTATACGATGATATCGCCCTGTATATAGCGGCGAAGATGTATGATCCTGATCCAACCGGGATTCCATCGCAGCTTGGCAAAAGAGATGATTGGGATGCTGTTGCTGACTGGATTGGGTTTTGGATAAATCCGTTTAATGATGGAGCCAATGAGCTCAATTTTGTTTTGACCTCTGCCGGTGTTCAGATTGATTCAAAGTGGAGTCCAAGTGGGAACGATTTTAACTGGAATCCTGTGTGGCAAAGCGCAGCGAGAATCGATACCGAAGGTTGGAGTGTAGAACTAGCGATCCCCTTCAGTCAGATGCGCTTTCCAGCGAGGGAGATTCAGACCTGGGGTTTCAACATAGGTCGACATAGCGCTACCAGACAGGAAATGTATACCTGGACCTATTTGGATAAGGAAATGGGTAACTATGCTCAGCAGGCTGGTCTTCTGGAAGGAATAAAAAATTTAGAAACTCCGCTTCGCCTCTCTTTTACACCCTATGCTTCAGCTTCTTCAGATCACTATCCTGTTGATGGTGAAATGGCATCCTCCACATCCTATCGGGGAGGTATGGATCTCCAGTATGGGATTAATGAAAGTTTTACTTTGGACATGACTCTGATTCCAGATTTTGGACAGGTTCAATCAGATAATATAGAGCTGAATCTATCTCCGTTTGAAATCCGCCACAACGAACACCGTCCCTTTTTTACTGAAGGCACACAGCTGCTTCAAAAAGCAGGTTTGTTCTACTCCAGGCGAGTAGGATCAAAACCTGTGCGTTACTGGGATGTTTCCGATGATGATTTCCTCGAAGAGGGGGAATCTTTAAAGGCAAATCCAGATGTAACCCAATTAATTAACGCTACAAAGGTTACAGGACAGACCGTGAATGGACTCAGCCTGGGATTGTTCAATGCTATCACAGCCCCCATGCATGCTGTTATTGAGGATTCTCTGGGCAAGGAACGTGAATTCCTAACCAATCCCACATCAAATTATAATTTGCTCGTCGTGAGTAAGAATCTTCAGAACGGATCCGAGGTGAGCCTGACCAATAGCAATGTCCAACGATTTTCAGGCGATGATTCTACCAATGATTTTCGTGATGCCAATGTCATTGGCTATGATGCTCGACTTTATACCAAGGACAACAAATGGCGCTTCGAATCATCAGGAGCCTACAATAAACTGAGTTATCCCGACAGTACTTCAACAGGATTCAAATACTTTTTCCACCTTGTTGAGGATCAAGGATCCATTCAGTATGGTATCGGTCACAACGTTGAGAGTGAATTTTTTAACCCCAATGACTTGGGTTTTTTACGTCAACCCAATGAGGTGGGGCAGTTCGGTTGGATCGAATTAAAAACCCTGAACCCCATATGGAAAGTAAACTCTGCAAATATCGAACTTGAGGCTAGATATTCCCAACTATACAATCCACGGGTCTATACCAATTTCCACCTCAGTGCAAACTACAATGTGAACTTCAAGAACTATTATTCAATGGGTGGAGGAATGTCCTGGAGTCCTATGGAGGGTCACGACTACTATGAGACGCGGACGGAGGATCAATATTTTACAACACCTGTAGGTTTCGACACACACTTATGGATTGCCTCAAATCGTAACAAACCGTTCTCAATGAGTGGTTGGTCAGGGATATCAGCTGTAACACGGAGGGGATCTCAATGGCAGGGTATGGGTCTCAATCCATCGTGGCGAGTCAACAATCAATTCATGATTCGCTACGAACTTGACCGACATAGAAGATCTAACAATCATGGTTTTGCTGACTTTGACGATAATGATGAGCCCATCTTTGGAAAACGTGATCATTTCACTACGACCAATGCCATTAATTCCCAATATATCTTTAGCAGAAACCTTGAGTCTGATATCAGAATCCGACATTATCGGTCAACGGTGGAATACAAAGAATTCTTTGATCTAAAGGCAGATGGAAATCTGTCTCCAAGTAGTTTTAATGAAGACCTTAACACAGTGTTTAATGCATTGACGATTGATGCTGTCATGACCTGGCGCTTTGCACCAGGGAGTGAATTGACCGTTGCCTGGAAGAATGCCATATATTCGGATGGTGAAACTGAAGATCTGGAAAAAAGCTACTTCGAGGATCTTCAGGATGTTTGGAACCAGGATCAGAGCAATAGTATTTCTGTTAAACTATTATACTATGTCGATTCCTGGGCGCTGAGACATCGATTGAAATAACCTTTACATACACCAGTTTGACCGAGGGGTACCCATTTTTGAGTACCCCTCTTTTTTTAATTCTCACACCACTTGCTCACTCGTCTATCTAAAAATCATCTGCTCAGATTACATAATATGGCACAAGACTTGCCTTAAGCATGGATTGAAAACAGGAGTGAGAAATGTATAAAATTATTAAGGCTGAGTTCATCGCATCTAATGTGAAAAGTTTCATTCTCGAAGCACCTCACATAGCAAAAAAACGTAAAGCAGGTCAATTCATTATTCTGCGTGTTCACGATAAAGGTGAACGTATTCCAATTACTATTGCTGATTCAAATACCGAAGAGGGTTGGATCAACATCATTGTCCAAGGCTTGGGGAAAACGAGTGTTCATTTAAATACGCTTGAAACTGGGGACTACCTGCAAGACCTGGTTGGCCCTCTGGGACTACCAACCCATATTGAGAATTGGGGCACCCTGGTTTGTATGAGCGGTGGTGTAGGTACTGCCGAGGCACTTCCCATTGCAGCAGCTGGCAAAGCTGCTGGTAATAGAGTGATTTCCATTATTGGTGCTCGCAATAAAGATTTGATTATTGCTGAGGAACAGATGGCGGAAGTTGTTGAGGAAGTGAGAATCTCTACAGATGATGGTTCTGCCGGACGTCACGGTCTTGTCACCGATGTGTTACAGGATCTCATCGATGAGGGTATCACACCAGATATGATTGTCGCTATTGGACCCTTACCCATGATGGCTGCAGTCTCCAATCAGACCAAGGAAATTGGTATTCCCACTATGGTAAGCTTGAACGCTATTATGGTTGATGGAACAGGTATGTGCGGTGCCTGCCGTGCAACAGTAGGTGGAAAAACAGTATTTGTCTGCGTTGACGGACCAGAGTTTGATGGACATCAAGTCGATTTTAAAGAATTGGGTAGCCGCCAGAAAATGTATAAGAAGCAGGAAGAAGAATCTCACAAATGTTTCCTTGAACGACAGATGAAGAAGGTGAAGGCTGAACAATTGAAAGAGGAGGTTGTATCATGAAACGAGAACGTCCTCAATCATTCAACACCGTTCCTATGAAGGAGCGCATGATCATCCCCCGGCAGGATATGCCCGAACAGGATGCAGGTATTCGAAGCGCAAATTTTCTCGAAGTAAATTTAGGTCTCACACCTGAGCAGGCTGTTGTTGAAGCTCAACGTTGTATCGAATGTAAAAGCCCGACTTGCATGGATGGATGCCCCGTCAATATCAAAATTCCTGATTTTATTCAGCTGATCTGCAAAGAGGATTTTGTCGGTGCTGCCCAAAAAATTAAGGAAGACAATTCACTCCCGGCCATCTGCGGACGCGTGTGTCCCCAGGAAACTCAGTGCGAAGAAGTTTGTGTCATGGGGAAACGCTTTGAACCGGTTGCAATCGGACGCCTTGAGAGGTTTGTTGCCGACTATGCCATGCAGCATGGTAACGGCTCCCAGGAGACCTTTGATAAACCAGCCTCATCTGGACAAAAAGTTGCCATTGTTGGTTCAGGACCTGCGGGTTTAGCCGTTGCAAGTGACCTCATTAAAGAAGGTCATGAAGTCACCGTTTTTGAGGCTTTACATGAATTTGGCGGTGTCTTGGTATATGGTATCCCAGAATTTCGACTCCCTAAATCAATATTGCGGGAAGAAGTCGCTACCTTGGAAGCAATGGGTGTGAAGTTCGTGAAGAATTTTATCGTTGGCCGTACCATGACGATACAGGAACTCATGGCTAACGAGGGTTATGATGCCGTATTCCTGGGCTTGGGTGCTGGCCTCCCTCGATTTATGAACATCCCGGGTGAAAATCTTAATGGAGTGTACTCAGCCAATGAGTTTTTAACTCGTTCAAATCTCATGCGGGGTTATGACTTTCCAGAATGGGATACACCCCTTTATCGGGCTAAACATGCCATTATAGTTGGTGGTGGAAACACGGCTATGGATGCGGTCCGAACCGCCAAGCGTCTGGGAGCTGATGAAGCCTCGATTGTCTACCGTCGATCTGAAGAGGAAATGCCCGCCAGAAATGAAGAGATTCATCACGCCAAGGAAGAAGGCATCAAATTTATGAATCTGGTTAATCCCATTGAGTTTATTAGTGATGACCAGGGCAGTGTAGTAGCAGCTAAGTGTCTACGTATGGAGCTGGGAGAACCTGATGAATCTGGTCGTCGTCGTCCTGTACCCATGGAAGGCTCCGAATTCGTCATGGATGTGGATATGGTGGTTATAGCAGTCGGGAATGGCTCTAACCCATTGATTTCACAAACCACACCAGAAATCGAAACCAACAAGTGGGGCAATATTGTTGCTGATGAAGATGGCAGAACCTCAATGGATGGTGTATTTGCTGGTGGGGATATCGTCAGCGGTGGTGCCACAGTGATTTTAGCTATGGGGGCCGGTCGAAAATCAGCAGTTGCCATAAATGAGTATTTGAAAGCCAAGGTAGGGAGCCAAGCATGAGCTTAAAGGATAAAATCAGTTCAATGGATATGGATGCTATTGTTGAAATGTGCATCAACCAGGAGCAACAGGCTATTGATCTATATACGCTTGCTAGAGATCAGGCCAAGGATGAAGCCTCTCGCCAGAAATTTCAGGAATTAGTGGATATGGAGACAGCCCACAAAGTTTCCCTGAAAAATTTTGAGATCGAAAATTACATCGAGCTTCCGCCTGCTGATCTTAAAGTCACCAATTACCTCATGGAACCTGAGCTCAAAGACAACATGACGACTCAAGAGATCATTATTCTGGCTGCTAAAAGAGAAGACAAGACTGCTCGAATGTATCAGGATTTAGCCGATCACTTCATCTCCGATAAGAAGCTGAATACCTTCTTCCAAATGATGGCCGATGAAGAGTTGCGCCATAAACACGATCTCGAAACTGAATACGAAAACGAATTCCTACAGGAAGGTTAGTTTTCCTGACATTGCGACATTGAAAAGGCCCCGTCTATGGCGGGGCTTTTTATTTTTAAACAGATGGGTCTAATAGCTCTTTGATCGGATCAATCTATCCACACCAATAAGCATGATGGGCAATATGACCAAAGGAATGAGCTGGTATGTGAATGCTGTTGAAACCAGGGCACCACCAAGCAGACCGATTGAGATAAAACCGAATTTCAAGAGATAGTAAAAAACTTTAGCGCATAGGATGGATACGGTTCCAGCGAGGAGAAGGGAGTCCTTCTTTGAAAGTATCCAGTGAAACAGAACGACATTTAGACTCAGCTCAGAGGCGATTAGGATGTTCTTTGGAAAAACAGGGTGACCTGAAAACAAGGTGGACAGAAAGGGGATTGTGGCTGCTAACACGATGGAATTCATCCTGTGGGTCGTGAGCAACGTCAGAAACAGAAGAAGACGCATTGGGTCGACCATATAAAGGGGGATGGGAAGAACATGGGTAAGTCCAGGAAGAATATACAGCGCTACAATTATTCCTAAATCCACCAGACTCGTTGTGGTGACCTCTCTTGACCATAGGGCGGTTTTTGTATAGTTCATGGGTAGTTCCTCTAGTTTAGCCGTAATATGTTGCATCCTCCTGGGGATCAGCAGGTTTGGTAACGAAGATCCCTGCTTCTCCATCCAGTGGACATTTAAATTCACAAATTCCACAACCAATGCACAGTTCCGGTTCCAAATATGGAAGTTTTAACGCTCTCACTTCACCATGAGGCAGCTCTACATCCTTCGTCTCGAACTTGATTGCTTTTTCTGGAGTGGGGCAATGTTCTTCACATACAATACAATCCTCATCCCGGGCGAATGGAATACACAGGTCTTCGCGAAAATATGCGGTCCCCATGACCCAGGCTTGTTTCTCATCCAGTGCTATAGGTTTGATGGCATCAGTAGGACAGACCTCTGCGCAGAGATTGCAGTTGTACTCACAATACCCTGTTCTCATCTGTGCTGCCGGAAGCCATAGTTGGGTTAAGGAGCTGTGAAAAGCATCTGGTTGAAGGCAGCCCCCGTTGGATTCACAAATTCGCACACACTCCAGGCAGCGGATACATTTGTCTTCAAATTCAGATTCAGCGAGTGAACCAGGCGGTCTGATAAGATGCCGGGCATGATTCCTGTTGGGGAGACCTAGACTAAGTAGTCCCAGACCACCCAAACCTGTGAGCATGCCTCCCAGAACCTGCCGACGACTTAGATCCAGCTCGGTATGATAGGGTTTCCAGCTCCAGCGGTAGGTTATAGCCTTAGTTTTGGGTGGGCAGGCAGCACCACAGTTAAAACACTCGATACACTCAACTTTGTTTGTCCTTGAAACGTCGTCTTGTGGGATCGCATCCATTTTGCATTCGCTGATACACAGATTGCATGCCGGGCATTCCTCCCCAACCAGTCGTTCATAAAACCGGAATTGCGACAGGAACCCCAACAGAGCTCCTGCTGGACAAACATAGCGACACCAGAATCTTCTGGAAAGCTTCTCCGCAGCCAGGATTCCGCCACTGAATACGGAAATGAGCAAAACCTGCTGATAGTAAGCCTGTCCTTCAGGCATCATATTATCCTTGAACAGATCATACAGGTAATATGCGGGAGTCTCAAGGAAAGATATGCTGGAAAGCGCAATGAGTAGGTTCTCGGAAAACAAAGTAGCCAGGGGGTAAAGGATGACAGTGAGCATCCGATTAAATATTGAGAGTGGATCGAGGTATCCCCACAGATTCAGTGAGAGTACAGCCATTATGATCAGAGCAATGAGATTGGCAAACTTCAGATAACGCCAGCGATCCCATGAGCGAGCAAGCTTATTTTTCGGAGTGTTTATTAGTTTGTCAGTTGCATCAAGACAGGTCCCTAAGGGGCAGATCCATGAGCAAAAGAACCGACCGAGAAATGGGGTCAGAATAAGTATGATCAGACCAGGAATAACGAGAGGTGGTATGGAGAGGGTATCAATAAATGTGAAAAGTGGGATCAGGGGGCTCAACCTCAACCCAAAATCCGAGCCCATAATGATCTCATATGGATAACGGGCAACTAGGAATAAGTATATGAAAAGAATGAAGAATGCGACCTGGACAAGTTTCCGTAGATTCTGCATGCTCATGGAGAAGTTCATCCCTGTAGACCTATCCCAGATCGATCCGTTCAACATTCAGATTGGTTGTATCATAGAGGGCTAATCCACGTTTGACTGCCACATCGATCTGCTTGATGTCAGATACTGCGTGACCAAACAACTCGAGTCCAAGCACATCTGCGCTCACCGTACAAGGGCTAGCGATCATAGCTCTTTCCATACGGACGTCGTCCAGGTCTCCACCTGAAGGTCCATTGTCCATGAGCATTCGGTAGGCATCGATCACGGTGAGAGTGGGCATTATGTGCTGTGTGATATCGGCCATTTTGTCGGCAAACTTCACATGTATCAATCCTCGTCTGCCTCCCATTACACCCATCAGGTTCTTCAAACCGAGGGACACTTTTGCCATTCCGTGATGTTTTGCGATGGGAATATTGATGACCTTATCTGCTTCGAGATAGTCTTTATAGATCGGCCATGAATCCAGGACCTCGCCCTTTAGCTCCAGATCTTCGTACCTGTTGCTTCTTACCTGGACTACATTGGCGCCAGCAGCAGTAGCTGCATCATTGATACCGGAATTTCGGTAGCATCGCCGAGGCTCATTGCATGTGCGATCCAGCACTTTCACCTCAGTTGCTCCAGCGTTTAAACAAAGTCTTGTAATGGCAGCAACCACTTCAGGATTGGTATTGGCTGCATAGGCGGGACCACGATCCCAGGCCATATTGGGTTTAAGAAGAACCTTATCACCACGCTGGACAAAACGTTCAATCCCCCCCAAGGCTTTCATCGCCGCTGATACCAATGATTCAGGTTCACCATTGCGGACGATAACTGCCTGGGGTAGCTCATTTACCTGGGCGAACAATTGCCACCTGGAAAGTGGTAAAGACATGGCCATTGTACCAATTGCTGAAGTCTTTAAGAATTCACGACGCTTCATAGACTATCCTCCTGATTGGCATACCAAACCAATGATGGTTTATTAGATCAATATATGATAGTGCTCGTTAATCTCACGAGCTTGGTATTCAGGAGGAACTACATCTGATCAGGAGCATTGATGTCTAGCACTCTCAGACCATTTCTCAGCGTGACCTGGACAGCTTCTAAAAGAGCTAGTCTGGCCTTCGATAATTCAGGTTTTTCAAGATCGATCACTTTGTATTCAGTGTAAAACTTGTGTAAGGCTGTTGCAAGATCAAAGAGGTAACTGGGTAGATGATGTACTTCCAGCGAACGACGACAGTGATCAAGGACTTCAGGAAACTCCAGCATCTTGTTTAGTAAAGCAACTGTGAATTCTTCATTCAACAGGTCAAGATCTGCATTTACGGAGTCAGAGGCTAGACCTCGTTCTTCAGCGCGTCTAAAAATACTGGATATCCTGGCGTGTGCATATTGGAGATAAAATACCGGATTCTCTTCGGTCTGTCTTTTAGCCAGATCGAGATCAAAGTTTAGGTGGCTGGATGCACTTCGCATGATATAGAAATAGCGTACGACATCAGCCCCTACCTCATCAATAAGTTCATCAAGAGTCACAAAATTAGCTTTTCTTGTGGACATTTTAACCACTTCACCTGAACGTAAGAGAGTGACGAATTGATGGATCACTACCTGAATATGTTCATGCTTCAGTCCCATGACCTTCAGGGCTGACAATACATCGGGATAGGCGTCAATATGATCCGCTCCAAACACGTCAACGACCAGATCAAAGCCACGGGCGACTTTTTCGCGATGGTAGGCAATATCTGGGAGTCGATAGGTAGGTTCGCCGCTGGATTTTACCAGGACCCTATCCTGTTCAAAACCCAGCTCAGTTGTTTTGAACCAGGTAGCCCCATCCTTATCGTAAAGTAGATCCTTCTCTTTAAGAATATCTAGGACCTCATCGATCTTACCCGCTTCATAGAGTGATCGCTCATTATAGAATACATCATGAACCACATTGATCCGTTCCAAACTGGATTTGATAATGCTGAAAATAGATGCTTCTGCAAAGGATTTAAAAAGGTCGATCTCGGTCTCATCCGTGAGATCTGGTTGCTCAGCCATGAGGGCTTTAGCAACTTCGATAAGATATCGGCCCTCATATCCACCATCAGGCAATGTGATTGATTCACCCTTTAGCTCCAGGTAACGGGCCTTAAGAGATTCGCCAAGTAGACGCATCTGGCGACCGGCGTTATTAAAATAGTATTCTCTCGTAACCTCGTACCCAGACCAGCTTAGAATGTTGGCCAGGGTATCGCCTAATACAGTTTGTCGTCCATGTCCAACTGTCAGAGGACCAGTGGGGTTGGCACTGACAAACTCAACCTGGGCGGTTTTTCCGTTTCCATAATCACCCTTACCAAAATCATCTTTTTCATTAAGGATGTTTCGTACCTGGGCAGTGAGATAGTCAGCTGATTGGAAGAAATTAATGAAGCCGGGATTCAAGATTTCATATTTGTCCACAATCCCTGAATCCAGTATTAGGTCATCCATGAGCTCTTCGGCAATCTGCATGGGAGCACGTTTCAAATCCCGGGCAAGTGCCATGGCTATATTACTGGCCCAATCCCCATTTTCAGCCTTTTTCGGTCGTGACAACTGTAGCCGATCCGTCGGCCACCCCAATTGTTCTAATCTGGCAGTGAGCTGCGTTGTTAAGTATTCAAACATATTTGGATTCAATCAATTCTTATAGATTATCAAACAGAGGAGTCTCTGCACTTGGGGCATTCTCATCTTCACTTAGCTCAGTGACTTCAGCGTCGATCCAAAGGCGTTCTAGATCATAAAAATCTCGACTTGCTTCATGAAAAATATGGACGACAACATTGATGTAATCAAGGAGGATCCATTCACGTGTATCATACCCTTCTTTGTTAAAGGGTCGCTCTTCAACAGCGATCTCATCCTCGATATGATCGGTAATGGCTTTCACCTGTACATCTGATCCACCAGAGCAGATCACAAAAAAATCAGTCATGGATGTGACTTTGTGAACATCCAGTATTTTTACACGATTTGCTTTTTTTTGAAGAGCGAGGTCACCAATGGCATACGCGAGTTTTTTTGAATCTGAGTAATTATCAGGCATAAATCATTTCAATTTTTTAATTAATGAGGGCTGGGCTAAGGAGCACAAAGGCAATACTTACGACTTTTTCTCTTTATAGGCGGGTACTGACTTGTAATCATGACCAATTATCATGGTGATATCCACTGCGAGAGAAGCATCTGCTTCCAGGCTGACATGTTCCCGGCTGATACCCAATTCTTCAGCGAGTTTGAAGGCAGCATCGATATTATCAGTTCGGGCAATGATAAGCGTATTTTCATAGTGAAAATGAGCCGCATTTTCTGTGTTCAATACATCAAAGGTCTTTTCATGCACAATATCTTTGTAAAGCGCTGCAACACCACCAATCCCACACCCATTGAGAATTTCAACGCTGACCTTGGTATATTTTTGCTTCGCAATCAGAGTTTCAGGGGTTGCTTCCTCAGGGATCTCAGCATAGTAGCGCATCTCTTCAGCAACATTTCTGTTATTGGTGTGACGATTCCAAAATGACCAGATAAAAGTCAATACCAGCACTGAAAGTGCCAGCATCAAGACATTTACTAACATATCAGCTGATTGGGCTGGTCGTTTCTTGCGATTTTTTTTGGTTGCTCGTCTGGACTGTTTGGAAGATTTGCTGTTAAGGACTTTTGCCATGAAAAATTAATATCCCAATCGTCTGTAAGGGTAGGGTGAATAATATCGATTATATGCATTTGCAGGAAGTCTACTGAATCCAATCTGGAATGACATATTTTCCTTGGGTTTATACGTAACTTCACCGCTATAGATAATGTTGTCAGCATTAAAACCATTCATCATGGAGGCCTGCTCATTCATAGGTCCAATGCTTGAAAAAGGTGAGTGCATGAGACCAACAGATCCCTGAAAGCTTACCTGTGGATTAATGCTATACTCGAAACTTGTTTTCAGGAGACCCATGGCCACAGCGTCATTTCCAAAAGAATTCACCTGCATTGAGTAACTGTGCTGAAAATTAATTTCAGACAAATCAATTCCGAAAAACGAAACAGAGCCATTTGCGGTTCGAGTATTCAACCCAGGAAATTCAGGAACCTCTGTTTTAAATTGAGCTTGAACCAATAAGGGAAATATCAGAAATATGATAAAAATGGCAGTAATATATGGTTTTCTAACAACGTTCATGGGTCACTCCTGCGAGGCTAAAATCTTCGCTTCCACTGTTTCTAATTCGTCTACAGTGTTGATACCCTGAATTTCAGAAAAAGTTTCGCAGATTTCAACACCTACCTTTGCACCAGACTTTTGAAGTAGAGGTAGGACATCGGGAAGATAATATTCGCCCTGAGCGTTGCTATTCCCCACTTTGCTCAATTCTGCGAAGAGTTTTTTACTGTCGAAGACATAGATGCCAGAATTAATTTCAGCGATGCTAAGTTGATTTTCATTCGCATCCTTGTGCTCCACCACCTTATCGAAATAATCTTCCGAAGTGCGAACCACTCGGCCATAACCAGTAGGATTTTCTGCAATAGCAGTCAATACAGTGGCAGCAAGGTTACCGGAGTGATGCTTAGCCATTAAGGATCGAAGTGTACTTTCTCTTAATAGAGGAACATCTCCAGATAAAACGATGACATCACCATCAAAATCTGAAAGTAGGTCGGCAGTTTGTAATACGGCGTGACCGGTTCCCAATTGGTGAAGTTGTTCGGCAAAAAGTACTGGTTCATCCCTGAGAGCTTCACGTACAATTTCCTGCTTATGACCCACAATACAAATAATTTTTGTAGCGGATAAAACTTTAGCCTGATCCACAACATACTGAATCAATGGTTTACCTAAGATGAGATTGCATACTTTGGGGATATCATCGCGTTTCATGCGGGTACCTTTCCCCGCTGCCATGATCACTACTGCTAAATTTTGAGACATTTTCGTATCCATTCGAGTTAATCGTGCATCAATTTAAGAGACATATAGTGAAGTGGTATGGATTTCAATTCCTAAACTGAATTAATGATACCACCACCAACTACTGCGTCACCCTGGAAAAAGACTGCAGATTGTCCTGGTGTGATGGCACTCTCTGGTTTCTCAAAGATGACCTGTACCTCATCTGCTGATAAACGTGAAATTGTAGCCGGTTTTGCTGCATGATTGTAGCGAATCTGAACATCAAGTCTCTCATCAAAAATGTAGGATTCTGGAATGAGCCAGTTGCATGAATTAACCGTAAAGTGGGTTGACTTTACCTCTGCTTTGCTGCCCACATGAACAGTATTGGTTTCAACATCAATCTTGTTAACAAAGATGCGCTCGCCAGTTGCCAAGCCTAGACCCTTGCGTTGACCTACTGTGTAATTGTGAATGCCCTGATGCTGGCCAATTACTTCACCCTGCGCATCCACAAAATCACCCTTTGGCGCTGCTTCGATAACTTCTGGATATTGTTCAGAAAGGAAGCGCCTATAGTCATTGTCTGGCACAAAACAGATTTCCATGCTTTCTGGAGTATCGGCGGTTCTCATATCTGCCTTGGCAGCCTGTTCACGCACTTCCTGCTTTGAGAGATCTCCCAGAGGGAAAAGCGTTCGATCAAGTTCCTCAGGACGGATTCCCCAGAGCACATAAGATTGGTCCTTGCCTTGATCTTTGCCCCGACCGACCACCCATTTCCCTGAGTCTTCGTGCTTTACCTTACGCGCATAATGACCCGTCGCCAGGTATTGAACACCTAAATCATCAAGCTTGTTCAGGAGTGCATGCCATTTGATTTCTGTATTACAAATAATACATGGGTTAGGTGTCCTCCCAGCCTTGTATTCTGATACAAAATTTTGAATTACGATCTCTTTAAATTCTGCAGACATGTCCAGCGTATAATGAGGGATACCCAATGATGCGCACTCAGCTTTGGCATTGTTGATGTCATCTAATGAACAACAGTTACTATCATGGGTAGGTCGTCCACCTGTATCGATATATCCCCAAAGCTTCATGGTGACACCCATGACATCATATCCCTGATCTACCAACAACCTTGCTGCCAGTGAACTATCTACACCACCACTCATAGCGATGACGACTTTTTTATCTTTTGGTTCCATTATTCTGTGTCTCTATATATTGAAGTGACTATCTGCTTAAGCTCCTCACAGAAGTCATCTATTTCATCTCTTGTTGTTCCTATTCCCATGGAAATACGCAAGGTTGCCTGGGCCAGTTTTTCATCAAAACCCAGGGCAGTTAGGACATGTGATGGGGCCTGTGAGCCGGAGCTACAGGCAGCCCCATTTGATACAGCAATATTCTTCATGTCCAGTCTTATAAAAAGCGCCTCACCATCAACCTGTCTAAAAGAGCAACTCACGATGTTTGGGGTGTATTGTTTGCCCTGTCGATTTAACAGGATACCAGGCAGCGTCTTGAGTTGGTTCTGAAGATGCTTGGACAACTCGTCATACTTGATCGTATTGGCATCCAGATTTTTGGCATGAGACTTAATGGCTGTACCCAGAGCCACAGCACCGATATGGTTGGGTGTACCTGCTCGTACATTCTGCTCCTGACTCCCACCAAAACTCTTTCTGGAAATAGCATGTCCTTTCCTCAGATAGAGTGCACCTATACCTGCTGGCGCTCCCAGCTTATGACCTGATAAAGCCAGCGAGTCCACTACTGAGTTATGCAATTGAATATGGGTATGCCCAAAGGCCTGAACAGCATCACAGTGAAATCTGATACCTCTTGCGCGTGCTATTTCAGCAAGTTCTTCTATGGGATGTCTGATTCCGGTTTCATTATTTACCCACATGAAACTGGCCAGGATTGATTCATCTGTTATACTTGCACGGAAATCATCTGGATCAACATCACCATTGCCATCGACTTCAAGATAAGTTACCCGAAATCCATTCTTCTCAAGTGCCTTAAAACTCTCCAACACCGATGGATGCTCTGTTTCGCAGGTGATGATATGAGAACCTTTTTCCTTCAGCGCTTCAGCAGTTCCTAGGATAGCCAGATTGTTGGCTTCTGTACCTCCTGATGTAAAAAGAATCTCACTGGGTTTGCACCCCAATACATTGGCAATACCGGAGCGAGCCTCATCAAGGTCTGCAGCGGAACGCCGTCCTTCATTATGTATGCTGGATGGATTTGCCACGCTTGAATCAAGCCAATCTGAGAGTTGCTGTTTTACTTCTGGAAGCAGATTTGTCCCAGAGGCGTGATCCAGATATATGGTATTACTTCTCTTCATCGTCTGAACATAGTTGAAAGGGGGGCTTGAGGGAATAAAGAATGAGTGTGACGAGCTATAGAAGAAAATGGGTCAATTCACCCCAGCAAGATTTCCTCGATCCACGTTTTCCTGCTTCTTTAAACTTCAATCCCGCTTAATTTCCAAGCACTGAAATGAAAGATCTACACCTCCATATTGACACTGTTAGACGCCTGTTACGTCGCCATGCCAAGAGCAACCTGGAAAATATGCTGGCCAAGATGCACGCTGCTGAATTAGCGCTGATCTTTCGTCATATCACTCCGGAAGAGCGTATCGAAGCTTTTCTTACTATTGCTGATGTTGATCATGCAGCTGCTGTGATGTCCGAGATGGATGAGCACCTTATTGAGGAGCTGATTACAGAGCTTCCCATCGATAAAACCATGCTTCTCATGAAGGCCATGTCCCCTGATGATGAAGCCGATATCCTGCAACTGCTGCCAGAGGAATTAGCTGAAGACATCCTCAATCGACTGAAATCTAGTGAGTCTGAAGAGATGGAAACGTTAATGGCGTATCCTGAAAACTCGGCTGGTGGTTTGATGATTCCAGATGTTTTTGCCCTCCACGAGGATATCGCTGTCGGGGAGGCCATTGCTTCGATTCAAAATCAGGATGAACAGGAGATGGTATTCTATCTCTATGTGGTAGATGATCGTCAGCATCTTGTGGGTGTTATTTCCTTAAGGGATTTGATTACCTCTAAACCCAAGAAAAAACTAAGCGAGATGATGATCACCAGGGTCCATTCAGTGAACCCTCTGACTGATCAGGAAGAGGTAGCCCAGATCGTCTCACGCTACAATATTCTAGCTGTTCCCGTTGTTGACGAATCCAATAAGCTGATGGGGATCATTACCGTCGATGATGTAATCGACGTCATCCGTGAAGAAGCTACAGAAGATTTCCTGCAAATGGCGGGTGCTGGTCGCGACCGTGATATCCTCATGAAAAGCGCATTTTCAAATGCCAAGACGCGTGTCCCTTGGCTATTCGCCAGTTGGATCGGTGGGATGCTGGTTGCCAGCATAATTACAACCTACGAGGAAACGCTGGGACAGGTCCTTGCTCTCATCGCCTTTTTACCCATAATAATTGGTATGGCTGGAAACGTAGGTACTCAGACAGCTACCATCATTGTGCGTGGAATAGCTACGGGACGTGTTTCAACTACCAATGCACTGAAACTGGTGTTTAAAGAATTGCAGGTCGGTTTTCTCCTGGGTGGTCTGTATGGATTGCTCCTGGGTGGCTCTGGTTATCTACTCAGTTATCTCGGTTACATGGATATTGGTGTCATGACTTCAATTGAATTGGGTGTGACCGTTGGCCTGGGTATCATTCTATCCATGGCTACTGCTGCCTTTGTAGGTGCCCTCGTTCCTGTCTTGCTGCATCGCATTAACCTGGATCCAGCCGTAGCAACCGGACCCTTTGTGACAACCAGCGTTGATATCCTTGGTGTTGTGGTCTACTTCATCGTTGCTGGATTTTTTATACTCTAAAATCAATGCCCCTCTTTTTTGGATTTCTGCTGATTCTCGGAGCTATTCCCTATTTCACATTTGTGGTAATCATGATCCTGGGTCTCCGGAAAGCCAGAATTACGTCAAATTCAAATGAGTTACCACGAGTTGCTGTCATTGTTGCAGCTCGAGATGAAGCAAAAAATCTTCCAGATCTCCTGGAGGATCTGCTTGCACAAAACTATGCAGGAGAACATTCCTTTATTGTTGCAGATGATCGTTCCCTTGATGATACCTGGAGCATTATTCACAAATTCAGTAAAGCCCATCCCCAGTTTACTGCGATTCGCATTGTAGAAGAATCGTCAGAGATGACAGGTAAGAAAAATGCCCTCACTCAATGCATAAAAAATACAACGGCTCCTATCCTCATCGAGACAGATGCGGATTGTCGCATGGGTCCAGATTGGTTGAGTACTATGGTTTCAGCATTTGATGATGATACCGGACTAGTTGTTGGCTTTTCCAGTGTCAGAAAGAGATCCCTGTTTGCGATCTATCAGGCTTTGGACTTTTTAGGAATCATGATGACCAATGCAGGAATGATGGAATATGATAAAACCTGGAGTGGTTCAGGACAGAATCTGGCATTTAAAAGACTGCATTTTACCGCAATTGGTGGATTTACAGGAGATCCTAACCAAAGTATCGGAGATGACTTCTACCTTGTTCAAAAGATTGGTAAGCTGAGGGGTGTAAAAGCAAAATTCTCCTGGGATCCTAAAAGTTTTGTGACAACTGCACCAGCAAAATCCATGGTGGCATTTTACAGGCAGAGAAAAAGGTGGGCTTCGGACTCACGGGGACTCCATCTAAAAGATCCCCTCTTCTTTGGATTTCTCGTCTCTGCATTTGTATTAAACACGGCAATTTTACTCAACTTAATGAGTCTTCAGTTGTCCGGTTTATTCTGGTTAGTAGTTGGTATAAAATTTTTCATAGAATTGACCATTCTTCTCATAGGTCTCAATAAAATGAACCGATTGACCGATATAAGCGTATTTCTATTGTGGTTTATAATTCAACCGTTCTACATCCCTGTCATGGGGATTTCAGGACTGGTTGGCAAGGTGCCCTGGAAATAATAGTAGTGAAGCATAATTGGTCTTTTTTACGAGTTTTATTGGTAATCCTTTTCACAGCAGGTTTTTACTCAGAAAGTCGTGCGACGGAAAGGACAGTTATCCCTTATGAAGCTTCATATATGGGGATAGCTTTACTGAATATGACCTTAACCTGGGAGGATCTGGATAGTACGGTTCAGATCACATACGACAATCAACTCAAACCCTTTATAGCCTATTTTCATCCTATCCATAATATTTACCGCGTTCACTTCGATAAAGAGAGCTATAAACCACTGTCCTGGTCAAAAGATGTCTCAGAAGGCTCTAAAAGATTTTTGTTAGAGGCAAATCGCTCAGTCCATGGTCGGGATGTGCATTATTCAAATGGGCAGGTTAGAACCTTTCCTGAAGGAGCCCTTACCGTATTTTCAGCAACCCACTTTCTGGCGTCCAAGGCCAAAACACCAGCCTTCTTCCCAATAGATCTAAAGGTCTTTATTGATGGTGAAATATGGAAGGCCACAGCCACGCGATATTCAGCGAATCAGCCTCATCCTGAGATTGAGTTGGATCAAAATCAGGTTTTGATACAGACGGATCTTCACTATGTAAAAGGGGGGAGGGTTATGGATGAAAATGACATTCTCATGGATGTCATCGCCACCGAAGGAACCCAATTCATGCTCTGGGTTGAGCAGGATGGCAGTTACAGTAGGGCTCAATTTGGAAAGTTTCCCAAGGCAGTGGTTTTAAAACGTCTGAGATAAGATCTCAACTCATGCTTTTATCCCTACACCGTCAATCTTTCGTGATCTCAAATATTTTGACTTCACAAATGGCCAGGTTATCTTGCAGTTCTAAAATGGAACCACACTTAGGAGTCACGAATGTTAAATAGATTGTTAGTTATTATCTTATTATTGGTTACAGGAAATCTTCTAGCCTCAACCACAATGATAGCTATTGAAGAAGCGTATAACCGCGGTGAGTTGACTCAAGATGAGAGAATCTTGAATAAAATTTATGCCATGCTCGAACCAAACCTCCTCTATTCTCGCTTTCAGGCTATTGAAAGCGGATCAATAAAGTGTGGAACCCCTATTTTAATGGAGTATGAGGCTTTACAACCAGAACTAGCACAATCTACAATCGACATTATTGAAGAAATCCTTTTACCCAATACAGAGGGACTCCGAGAAATCTATATCAGCCCAGGAGGTCATTTTTCTTTAGAGTATTCAACCACTGGGACAAACGGGGTTTCAGCCACAGATACAGATGTTAATGGTGTCCCTGACTTTGTTGAATGGGCAGCAACTTATCTTGATTACACATGGGCTCAGGAAGTAGATAGCGCTGGATTTGCCGGTCCAAATCATGTCGGTGGCGATGGCTATTACAATGTTTCTTTCGAAAATATGGGCCCCTACGGATATTGCACAACCAGTTCTGTGGATGGTTCAGAACTCACACGTCTGGTGTTGCACAATTCATATATAGGTTTTGGTGCGAATCAGGATCCAGAAGGTAATGTTAAAGGCGCAATGAAAGTTACTTGTGCTCATGAGTTCAAGCATGCAAGTCAGCGTTCGGAATCAAGTTGGTCAGAAGGTGGCTGGGTTGAGCTGGATGCTACCTGGGCTGAAGAATTTGTCTACGATTATGTCAATGATTCTATGCTCAATTTTATGGGATCGGGCGATCCATATTCACATCCTCATTGGGGTCTTGATCATAATGGAACAGGTTCATATGAAGATTATGCCTGGGAAGATTACATGCATCAACGCTTTGATAACAACTCATATGTCGAAGCACCCATCCTGGAATATTTTTGGAACTGGCGTCAGACCCATACAACCCAGAATGTCATGGAAAGCTACGCACAAGCACTTACCCAATATGGTAGTTCCCTTCAAGAGGCTTTTGGTGAATATGTTGTATGGAATTTTTTCACTGGATCCCGTGCAGTAATGGCCGATGGCGTTAGTCAGTTCGGTTATGATGATGCTGGAATTAACGGGTATCCTACTGCCTCCCTGGCCTTTACACACAATAGTTATCCAGTATCTTCAAGTGTATCAGGGATAGAAAATCTTGCATGTAAAATGATTCGATTGAATACATCAAACCAACTTGGTCTGGAAATTGAATTTGACGGCCAGGATGGTGTGCAAATGTCAGCTATGTGGGCCATCCGACAAGATGACAACACAGTTGATTGGGGCAGTATTGATCTGGATGGTAATAACGATGGTTCAATTGTATTAGATGTCAGGGATGCCACTATGGCTGCCTTGATTCCAGTTGTCACTCAAATCACAGGTACCACCTATGGAGCCAGTTATAATATCGATTTGAATTCATTGGCCACATGTGACCCAGGTGATATTAACGATGATGGCGGTCTCGATGTATCTGATCTGGTTCGTCTCGTAGCCATTATTCTCGGAAATGGTTCTCCACCAAATGATGTTGAATTATGCGCGGCTGATGTGAATGATGATGGTCAATCCAATATACAGGATGTGATTACCCTGGTAGACAATATCATCCAATAGTATAACTGAGCGACTATCTCGAGGTGATTATGAAAGAGAAGGCCAATATCTCCTATCCATTATTTGAGAGCTTTAAGGATAAACTAAAGCCCAAACGAAGCCAGGCTCAAATGGCTCTTTCTCAAGTCAATGTATTCAGTCGCTTATCGTGGCAGGAAATAAAAATTGTAGAAAATGCTGTGCATATCCGCAATTATGCCCCCGGAGAACCTGTTTTTAAGCAGGGCGATCCAGGAAGTGGTATGTATGTCATAATCGAAGGGTGTGTCGGTATTTTTCTCGATATCCCTTCACAGACTCCGAAACAGCTTTCATCGCTGGGTGATGGAGATTTTTTTGGTGAAATAGCCCTCCTCGATGCATCTCCGAGAACAGCGGCTGCCACAGCAATTGAGAATAGCACCATTATTGGGTTTTACCGACCAGATCTCATGGATATTCTAAAAACAAAACCAGCGCTAGGTGGTAAGATTTTATTGGCCCTCTCTGAAGTACTGGCTGTGCGATTACGAAGTACCAATGGTGAGTTGGTCAAAGCGTCACGAAAACTTGAAGCTTTCCTAGACTCCGAGGCAAATGAGTAATCCTGATTTTATCAACATCGCACCTCAATCGGTGCGTTTGTTTTTCCAGAGTTTTTTTAAAACCCTGGTTTATTTTATTGTACTCATATTGGCTCTGGCAGGTGTTTACAAGGCCTTTCCCCTTGTTGTAGATGCCCTCTTCTTAATTATCATTGCAGCTATACTTACAGCCGTATTCAACCCCCTGGTGGACCGCCTGGAATCTTCTGGATTAAGACGTCTCTACGGTACATTATTGATGTTTGGCGGAATATTTGGACTTGTTGCGCTGGGAGTTGTTAAGGGCATACCAACCTTACTCAATGAGGTGGGTCGTATCAAGGATGTTATTCAGGAAACCTCAGCAACAGAATCTCTCAACTCCATGATGGGTGATATAAACTCTCGGATTGCAGAATACATACCCGGTTTTCAACTGGATTTAGACCTCATTTCCAGCCTGTCAGCCCAATTTTTTGGTCAACTGGGCTCCCTACTTGCTGGAGCACTTGACACACTGGCCACCATCATTTTCATTCTGATTATAACCATGTTTTTTCTTGTGGATGGAAAGCGTATGACCAAGCAATTGATCGGGATGGTACCCAATCGCTATTTTGAAATGTCACTAAATATTACATACAAAACAAAACAGCAGCTGACCAATTTTCTACGTGGTCAATTATTGGCTGCATTGGGCGTTGGCATACAATCATTCATTGGCCTCAGTTTATTGAACTGGATATTTGACACCAATATTTCAGGGGTGCTGCTAATTAGTACCATTGCAGGTATGGCCAACATGATTCCATTTGTGGGTCCTTTCATGGGCATGGTACCGGCAATCATCGTGAGCCTGTTTAATAACCTGGGTGATCCAATAGCTGCCTCTCATTTCTACTATATCATCCATATCATAAGTATGTTTCTCATTGTCCAGATTATTGATAATAATATCATTTCACCCATCGTGGTTTCAGGATCAATGGAGATGCACCCACTTACAGTGATATTGCTGATCCTGGTTGGTTCACAAATTGGGGTCTTAGGTATGTTTCTGGCAGTTCCTGCCTGGGGAATTTCAAAAGTGATTATTCAGGAAGTGTATCAGGGTTTAAAGGGTCACCACCTGATATAGTTATTTCTTTTGCTTATTCTGATATTCGATTTTCTCAATATTTCCATCTTTTAAATACAACCATATATCAACAGTCTCAGATTTTGGATAGACGTATAGTTCGTATTCACCCTCTTTAAATTTCCGTTCTGGTGGACCAATATATCTGACGATGAGTGATCCCTTCATGCCCAGCTTGGGAATAAAGTTTTCCGGATTCAAATTATCAATATCATCCATCAAATTGTCGAGAGCCATCCGCTTCATAGGTGCAATTTTCTGCTCATCAGCATATTGAATGGCTTGTTCCAAATCCTTTAAGTGGTCGTCCACAATATCTGATAGTACTGGATTCAGGTCCTTGGCTTCCTTCATTGACTCATACACCATCTGACGATCTTCCTTCAGGATACCTTCGTTGGCATCATCAAGACGACCATCTCCAACCTTCTGCCGCAATTCTGAAGTAACCATTCGATAGCGGTCAGTGAGACCATCTGATTGTTTGAGCCAATAGAGACTCCGACCATAGACTCCTGACTGATAAAGTACCGTCGCCCGAATGATGTAAGATCGGGCGAGAAGAACTTTGGCAATAGAGTAGGATGAGGGATCGCTTTTTAGTGCAAGCAGAATCAAATCCTCGGCCAATTCATAATCGAGCATTTTGAGAGCTTCAGCTGCCCCCTCAAGGGCACGATCAGTAATTTCCACCTCCATATTCTTTACTGCAATTTCAACGGCTTTGCTGGGTGGCATTTCACCCTGCTGAATTAGGGCATGTGCATCACCAATTTTCCCCTGCGATAGAATGGTGCGTACATCTCTATAGTATCTGGTTACCAGTGAATCTTCCACCAACTGCTTCTGGATGAGAACTGCCTCTTTATTATGGTGGTTGGGCGTGAATTGCAGAAGTTCCTGCATGATTTCCAGAGAGCCGCTAAAATGTTTGTCCTTAAATGCTTCGTAGGCCTTCATGGCAGCATTAGGATAGCCTCCAAAAATTAAACCAATGTGTAGCGAGATAACCGGTTGACTCAAGTCAATAAATTTGATGGGAATAATCTCATCTGGCTCTACAGCAGACAGATTGGATGCACTCATGTCAATCTCGAAGGCTTGATGATAATAATCTAAATTAACACCAAATGATACTCTCGAGCTGCCATCTCCCTTGATTGTATAACTTGCCCCAGAGCCAATATGCCAGGTAAAACCACTGGCATCAATTAACCTGTCTAACACCTTATTCTCGTACAACGTCATCGAGGCGAACCCGGTTCCGCCCCGTATTTTCGTAAATAATTTTGGTCCGAATGGATAAATGATTTCGTGATCCAGATAGATGTCAAAAACGCGTGGTGATAAGCTCAAATTCTCAAAAATTGTCGTACCATCAGATAAGCTGCGAGCCCACCCTGAAGGCAGTGATATAGGGGTTGTCATTTTCCAGAGACGAGCACCAATACCGCTAAAAACATCAACATTGGCTTGACGAATAAAGTGGAATGGCCAGTTGTACTTGAAGATTTGAAGATCATAATTTTGACTCACAGCCGACATGATTGGAATGCTCAATTCTGTTCCAACAGAATCATATTGAATGGAAACACCTGTTTTATAGGTGAGGAGACCAGCACCTGCACTCACATTGAACAAACCCAGTTTATAAGGATCTCTAAAGGGCGTATAGGCCCCAAAGAACATCTCGCCGAATTCAAGGCTCACATTTAAATCTGGTGTGTTGAGTGAAAGCGACTGAATCGGTGAAATCGCTCCAGAGGCACCACCTGGCAACTTTACGCTTTCATCTTGATCTGTAAGGTCAAATCCTTCCATTGTGTAACCCAGGTCAACACCAATGCGAAATCGTTTTCCAAGGCGTCCAAAGAGCGTTGTTTTCCAGCCAAAACCAAAATTTGCATGAAAACCGTTTGATTCCAGAACCCTGACATTATTGCCGTTCTTGTATAAACTCAGATGAGAAAGACCCAAACCAATCCGAGCATGGAGACTGCCTCTGTTGCTGTATTCATAGACAAAGTTATTTTTTAGTGAAAACCCACGAATCAGCATATTCATCCTGAAACCAGTTAAATCAGTACCATTTACTTCCAGTGCCGATGGATATGCAGAGGGTAGGGAAGTAGCACCAATCTGATTGCGAATACTGTAATGCAAGCTGGAATAAGCATCAAATTTTGATGCTGACTGGAAATGATCCCACCATCTATAGCGTACTATTTCCAGATCTACCGATGCAAGAACACCCCGCATGGTATCTGCGAAGGTCCAACCACCTGGGACTGAAGTGATATCCATGTTCTCAGTAGGTTTTAATGAGTAGTATGATAACCCGGTGTTGATACCTGGGAAGGGTAGCAAATGGGGAGAGACGATGGGGATTTCTTGAGCTATAACCAATGCGGAGACTAAAAGCCCAGCGTGTGTAATACTCCTAAGTAATTCACGAATCATGTCTATGAAATTAGCTTTGATGTACAAATAAAAAAGCCGAATCCTTGGATTCGGCTTTGGCTTGATAATGTCGAATTATTTTTTGGGTGGAGCTACTGTCACTTCTCGAGTATAAATATAATCCCCGGTCTTCTTCTTGTTTCCATTGCCGGCATTGAAGGCAAAATAGAAGGAAGAACTTGATGCAGCTTCATCAGGTGCCTGCCACTGAAATGTCCAGGCTTGTGACTCGCCCTTTTTAGCGCTTTTAATACCTTTTTGTGTGTGAGATAGATAGCGACGAGAGGTGCGTTTTTTAGTTTTTGTATCCGGGATGAGTTGGGTGGGCTGCGACTCTAATGAAACCAAGGTCCCCTGTCCATTTCCTTCCTCATCAGCTACGGTTGCAACAAATCCAAAAGTCTTAGCTCCCTTTTGCTGCAGGCTGAGTGTGATATCATAAATCTCGTTGGGCTTGTATACTTTGGGTAGACCTTGAATGGAAATTTCAGCTCCACCCGAATTAATTTCATTTCCAGCATGACATTTACTCGTATGACAGGTTCTATCTCCAGGAGCACCTGATGTCATGGGAGGAGCACCCTTTTTTTTAGCACTGAGAGAGACAGTAAGAGACAAGGACAGAGCAAATATTAATAGGTGACGCATAGTTAAATCCTTTCGTTGAAATTGAATTTGATCTGGAAAAATAAGGTGAGTTTGAGGAGATGAAACAAAAAAACCCCGCCTTTCTGAGGGGTTTATTTAGGGGAAATAGTGGGGAATCGCTCGGCAATTTCCATTTTATTTGGAGTTTATCACTTAATAACAGAAACAAAAAACCCCGCGTTTAGCGGGGTTTAATTGTTGAAAAAGCTAAGATCTATTTAAGGCTTTTCTCGTTCTTTTCCATCTCTTTAAATCGTTTGTCATTCGTACCGTAAAGCTGGTAGTATGTCATTTTTAACTCATGAACAACGTCAAGACTCTCAGGAGTCAGCTCGTAAGCCAAAACTAGATATTTTTCAGCTTCAGTAAAGTTTTTCATGCGACCAAAGGCAAGACCGGCATTAAATAATGCATCGGCTTCAGTGGGTGCGATTTCAGAAACTTTGATAAACTCATTTGCTGCATCCTGCCATTTTTCCTGCTGGAAATAAAGAACACCAAGATTGTAATGGAGATCTGTACTATTTGGATCCATCTCAATGGCATTAATGTAGGCTGAAGCAGCAGTTTCTTTTTCACCCTTGGCATCATAAACAAATGCAATTTGCTTGATGGCATTCAGGTTAGTTGGATCCACCTCTAGCGCACGTTTCATATACACGAGCGCATCATCATAGCTTTTTTCACGGAAATAAATCAGACCAAGGTTAACCAGAGAAGTTATATCCTTAGGATTTTTCTCAACTGAAAGGACCATGTACTCTTTACCCTTTTCAAACTCTTCTTTAAAAAGATAGACCTGAGCGAGGGTACTATAGGCCTCAGGTTTTTCAGGGCTTAATGAGATACAATCAAGGAAAGCTTTTTCTGTAGAGACATAAAGCTCATCTGCATCTTTGGCCTCACCTTTGATGAGAGCATTGTAGCCTTTTGCACCAAAGTTAAAATTGTCAACCCAATATTTTTCACGGGCGTGTTTGATTTTCTCTGCAAATTTGGCATCGATTGAAGCTGATTTGGCCAGATATTCTGAAACTTTATCCCAGGTTTTTGTGCGGGAGTAGATTTCTGTAGCCAGTAAGAATGCAGGTTCTGAATTCATTGGTTCTTTTGCAGAGGCAGCCAATAACATTTCTTCTGCTTTTTCATAGTTCTTTTGTTGCAGGTAAACTTTGGCTGAAGTCATATCTGTGGAATCACATCCCAGAATCGTCAGCAGCAAGAGCCCCACAACCCAGATCATTAGGTTTCTTGATTGTTTCATTGAATCTCCTTGTATAGATAAAGTACTTATTTTGGATGTCGGTTTCATGCAGGCGCAAATATATTCGTCCGCCCCACCTAAGGCAACTATTTCAAAAGACCTTTTTAGCTCAATTGATATATATCCGCCGCCCTTAAAAGCAGTTGGATTTTACTGCCCGCCGAGAGATATTTGTCCCTCGATATTAAGGAGCCAGCACGAACTACAAAAATTATCATGTACAAGTCGGGGGTCTGATTCATGTCTAATAGCGACGGAAGAGCAACTTGCTTTGCTATTTTGACAGATATCCATGGGAATATCAATGCCCTTAATGAAGCAATCCGTGTTATTGATGAACGTTCTGATGTTGACAAGGTAATCTGTTTAGGTGATAATTTTTCACTGGGTTCTGCACCTGTAGAAGTACTAAAAAAACTCCAATCACTTGCAGACCCTATTTTCATTCGCGGCAATCATGATCGCTATCTTGTAGAACGAATCTGGGAATACGATCGACCCACAATTGAGGGGATGGATCCAGATGATCCAGTTTGCATCGATATCGTAGCAAATGAAAAATGGACAGCAGACCGGTTGGGTTCAGAGGGCCAGGATTTTATTCGCAATATGAAGAGGTCCCATTTTGTAAACATCAATGGAGTGTATGCAGAATTTACCCATGCCTGGTTTGGTCGCGATGAATTACCTCCAAGTCTGGACGAGGCAAAAAAATGGCGTGATCATGAGCAAATCAAACACGACAAGGCCAAATCCTTCGTCTTTACTCATGGGCACACCCATATCCCTCGCCATGACCACTTTGGTAATTTGAGAGTTTTCTGTCCAGGCTCAACAGGCCTGCCATTCGATGAGGACAAGCGCGGTGTTGTAGCATTTTTAACCCTCGAAAATGGGACTGCACATTGGGAAGTTAAGCGCTTCGACTATGACTTTGAAGCTGCACTTGAGCATATGGAAAAGGTGCAACCACCATTTTACAGAAATCTTCATTCAACATTGAAGTATGCCAGCATCAGAAACGATCTGGTAGAAAACTAAACTAACTACCACGGGTTTTTTCGTTTTTCAGGATCTAGGATTTCTTGAATGATTCGCTGTTTCTCATAATAAAGATCAGCTGTTTCCATGTTTCTTCTTTTTTTTGCCCCTGCTGCCACAACACCGCACTTAAATTCAAGTTCCTTTAACAAAGTTTTCTTCCATTTCAGGTCAATATCACTCTCAATATGTTTTTCCATTGAAGTAATCCTGAACCTGTCCATACCCCAATATTTCCGACTCAACTGGTCCTCATGTCCACCATAACGTGTCACTAGTTTTTCGTTAAGGAGTCCAATCTTATAATAGGGGGCGATACGAAGCCAGAGATCATAGTCTTCACATGCAGGAAGATTGACATCAAACAATCCCACTTTTTTAAAAATTTCGCTATGTATGATCACAGCACTGGGGCTCACCACACATAGCGGGACACAGGCTTCGAAGATCCAACCACCTTGCTTGGCGTGCTTATCCATGGGATTAACTCTCACGCCATTTCGAATCCAGATTTCATCACATTGGCTGATTAACTCGTCAGGATGAACCGCATGATAGTCCTTTTGCTTTTTAAGTTTGCTAGCGTCCCATTCATCATCTGAGTCCAAAAATGTAATCCACTCACCTCTTGCCCTTTGAATGCCTGCATTTCGTGAGAAGGAAACTCCCTTGTTCGCGTCATTGATAACATGGAAGATTTTGTCAGAATACTTCTTCAGAATTTCTTTCGTTGAGTCAGTCGAGGCATCGTCTACCACTATGATTTCATAGGGTGGAAAGGTTTGGTTTATGACTGAATGCAGTGCCCTCTCAAGAGTATTGGCTCTGTTGTAGGTCGGAATGATAACTGAGATGTTCATATGGATGCAGGCAACCGGGTCAATATCTTTTCCAGAAGATAGTTTTGCAGAGTTTGAGCAGCATGTGAATAATTTTGCCTAAAATCTTCAGGTGTTGAAACACCCGCACGATCAGAGATGCATCTGATGGCCAAGAGAGCGAGATCCCGTTTCTGACAAAATTGAGCAATGGAATAGGATTCCATGTCAACCGCTTGTGCACCAGTTGCTTTTGTTGAATTTCTCATCGCTTCATCGGTAATCGCATGGTAGCTAGAATAGAAACCTATTTTTGGAAGTTCCAAATCACCAAACATTTCACTAGGGGTCATGGCAATATCAGAATTGTTATGACAGGAAAATTTTGTGCCCTCTACGATTTGCATCACTGGGATATCAACGGACAGAGAACCACTAACCCCAAAATGAATGATTAAGTCATATTGACCGGGGTCCACATGAGTTGACATAGCCGTTTTGGCGAGTGCTAATCCCATCCCTGTCCTGAGTAAGTGCAGATGCTGGTTAAGTCGAATCAACTCTTGGCCGTTCTCTCGCACCAGAGTTTTTGCCTCTGGGTAATATTGTTTGATGATTCCAGCTTCTGATTTCAGAGCATGGGCTAATAAAATCTGCATGTCGAAATCTAGTTTCCACCCCGATGAATCCATGAATTAATTCGTTTCAATGAAGTAAATTTATAGTAAAGCGCGCAGGGATAGGGCATGAGTATGATCGATCTGATTCTTGAAAATGTTTGAAAATAGTGGCAAATCGTTGCGAAAAGGGTTTAATTCCGCGCATGGCAATACGTCACTCTGATCTGAGACACGATTTATTTTACACCCAACTCTTATATATTTTTTGATTTGAAAGGATTATTTAATCATGACTAAACGCGTTTACACATTTGGAGGTGGAAAAGCTGAGGGAGATGCTACCCAAAGGAATCTCCTGGGCGGTAAAGGTGCCAACCTGGCCGAAATGAGTGGTCTTGGCATTCCTGTTCCAGCTGGATTTACAATCACCACCGAAGTTTGTACAGAGTATAATAAAGTTGGGCTCGATCAGACTGTTCAGCTCATCAAGGCAGAAGTTGAAGCAGCCGTTAAAGAAGTTGAGTCTGTCATGGGAGCAAAGTTTTGCGACGAGGAGAACCCACTGCTACTTTCAGTTCGTTCTGGTGCCCGTGTATCAATGCCCGGAATGATGGATACTGTCTTGAATCTTGGATTAAATGACAGCGCGGTTCTAGCGTTGGCCAAAAAATCTGGTAACGAGCGGTTCGCTTGGGATTCCTACCGACGATTTGTACAGATGTATGGCGATGTTGTGCTTGGAATGAAACCAGAGTCAAAAGAAGACATCGATCCCTTTGAAGAGATCATGGAAGAGCTCAAGGAAACCAAAGGTTATGAGCTTGATACTGAATTTACCGTAGAAGATCTCAAACAACTGGTTACTGAATTCAAAGCCGCTGTAACGAAAAAAACTGGTAAATCATTTCCAGATGATCCATGGGATCAGCTCTGGGGTTCAGTCATGGCTGTGTTTGACTCGTGGGAAACACCTCGCGCAGTTTACTACCGCATGTTGAACAAAATTCCTGGAGATTGGGGAACTGCCGTAAATGTCCAAGCCATGGTGTTTGGAAATATGGGCGATAATTCTGGTACGGGAGTAGCATTTACCCGTGACGCTGGAACTGGTGAAGACCAATTTAATGGTGAATATCTCATCAATGCTCAGGGGGAAGATGTTGTTGCAGGTGTTCGAACTCCTCAACAGATCACAAAGATTGGTTCAGAGCGTTGGGCTGTACTGGCTGGTGTCTCTGAAGAAGAAAGAAAAAGAGATTTTCCTTCATTAGAAGAGCTCATGCCTGAGATATATGCTGAACTCCACGATATTGAACAGAGACTCGAAGACCACTACAAAGATATGCAGGATATTGAGTTTACCATGCAAGATGGCAAGCTATGGATGCTCCAGACACGTAGTGGAAAAAGAACTGGTTTCGCCATGGTTCGTATTGCCATGGAACAGCTCGCAGCCGGAGAGATCGATGAAAAAGAAGCTCTTATGCGCGTAGAGCCAAACAAATTGGATGAGCTGCTTCACCCAGTATTTGATAAAGAAGCTATGGCTACAGCACGTGTCCTTACCAAAGGGTTACCTGCATCACCAGGTGCGGCTACAGGACAGCTCGTTTTCCATGCTGACGAAGCCAATAAATATGAAAATTCAATTCTAGCCAGAATTGAGACCTCACCTGAAGATCTCGAGGGTATGAATATTGCCAACGGAATTCTTACAGCTCGTGGTGGAATGACCTCCCACGCCGCGGTTGTTGCTCGCGGAATGGGTAAATGCTGTGTCTCTGGTGCTGGTGAAATCAAAATTGACTATAAGGCCAGAACCCTGACCGTTCTAGGTGATGTATTTAAAGAAGGAGATTGGGTCTCATTAAATGGGTCTTCTGGTGAGATATATGAAGACAAGATCAAAACCATCGATCCTGAAGTGAGTGGTGATTTTGGAAAACTTATGGAGTTGACCAACAATTTTACAAGAATGTATGTCCGTACCAATGCTGATACACCTCGTGAGAGCAAGATCGCCCGAGAGTTTGGCGCCAAGGGTATCGGTCTATGTCGTACAGAGCATATGTTCTTTGAAGGTGATAAGATTGTTGCCATGCGCGAGATGATCCTTGCCGAAGACAAAGCTGGTCGTGAAGCCGCCCTGGAACGTCTCCTACCCATACAGCAGAAAGATTTTGAAGGTATCTTTGAAGCCATGCAGGATCTTCCTGTGACAGTCCGGCTTCTGGATCCACCCCTGCATGAGTTTGTTCCACATGATGAAAAAGGGCAGCAGGAAATGGCTGATGTCATGGGTGTCGATTTGAAGGTTATTTCTGAAAAAGTGGAAGATCTTGCTGAATTCAACCCCATGTTAGGACACCGTGGATGTCGCTTAGGAAATACCTATCCTGAAATAACCGTGATGCAGACCAAGGCTATTATGGGTGCTGCACTCGCGCTGAAAGCCAAGGGAATTGTGGCAAAGCCGGAAATAATGATTCCGCTTACTGGCACGTTGGCTGAAATGGAGCTTCAGGAAAAGATTGTACGCGATACGATCAAAGACTTATTCGCAGAAGTTGGAGATACAGTTGATCATCTCGTTGGAACCATGATCGAGATTCCGCGTGCAGCCTTGACGGCAGATAAAATCGCAACCAGTGCAGAATTCTTCTCATTTGGTACAAATGATCTAACACAAATGACCTTTGGTTACTCCCGTGATGATGCTGGAAAATTCCTACCCGTCTATCTCGAAAAGGGTCTCCTGAAGAACGATCCTTTCGAAGTCCTTGATCAGGAAGGTGTTGGCCAGTTGGTCGAAACTGCCTGTAAATTGGGTAAAGAGACACGACCTGACATCAAGCTGGGTATCTGTGGAGAACATGGTGGTGAACCAAGTTCCGTTGAATTTTGTCACAGAGCTGGCCTCGAATATGTGAGTTGTTCACCTTTTCGCGTGCCGATCGCAAGATTAGCTGCAGCGCAGGCGGCTGCTCGCGAACTTTAAGCACATTGCTCCAAGCTGGTATTTGACTGCCCTCTCAGTTTTCTGAGGGGGCTTTTTATTGCCTGGAGTTTTCATTGGTCGGATGTAGAAGTGAGCTTGCTCGAATAGTATTCCGGGTCTGATAACTGATTCATAGTTTGAAACTTGACAAAAGAAATTACTTTAACAGATTGAAATATTTGCTGTTATTTACAAGGCTGAGAACTTAAAATATTTGTTTGACCAAGCTGCATTATAATCGTTTCAATGATAATGCTTTGATTAACCTAGGTCTTCAAATCCACTTGATGCTTAAAATATGGTGAAATTGATAAATCATGTATGAAACTCGCAATAGAACTGACGCAGTATGAAGCGAATTGAGAAACCAGCGCTTAATGCTCTGAAAAAGTGGAAAATATTTGAGCATATTCCAGATAATGAGCTCAAGCAGATTCACTCGAAAATTGAGTATTGTCATTACGATCATGAAGAATCCATAATTCATGAAAATTCAATTGGCGATCATATTTTTATCCTGGCCTCTGGAAAAGTGAGAATTGAGAAACAAGTAGGAGAAAACGAATCTGAGGTCCTGGGGTTTTACGATGAGGTGGGCGGTCTTTTTGGAGAAATGGCTCTTCTGGAGGACAAGCCCCGAAGTGCAGGCATGATAGCAGATAGTGATTGTGAAGTATTGGCTGTGTCCAAGGAAGATTTTCTTGATCTGGTGCATTCTGTCCCTCTTTTTACCCTGTCAGTTGCTAAAAACATTTCACAGTTTCTGAGAGAAACTGATGAAAGGCTTATCAATAAATTGAGAAAAGAAAATGATGAGCTGCGCCACATGAATTTTCGCCTTCAAGAAACCCAGGAAGAGCTTATTGGTAAGGAGCGCCTTTCTTTGATTGGCCGAATGGCTTCAACTATTCTACATGACATGAAAAATCCCATGTCTACCATCGGCGGCTATGCCCAATTGATAAAAATGAAAAAGCACAGTAGGGAGCAATTAGCGAAATATGCTGACATTATTGCCAAACAGGTCATCCAATTCACAACAATGACCCAGGATCTTCTGTCCTTTGCCCAGGGTGGTGAACAGATGCGTTTAAGGTCCGTACAAATGGCTGGATATCTACAGGAATGTTGCGATTCCCTTATTCTGAAATTTGAAGAACGTGGCATCTCCTTCGTGAGAGACTTGCACTTTGAGGGAGAAGTTAGAATAGATAATGGTCGCTTTTTCAGGGTCTTGGAAAATATTGCCAACAATGCTCTGGACGTACTAGATGAAGATGGAACTTTTACTGTACATAGCATGGAAGTAGAAACAGGCATTCGCATCATTCTTGAGGATGATGGTTTTGGTATGTCTGATGAAGTCAAGGAAAACGCATTTAAAGAATTTTACACCCATGGGAAGCGCAAGGGAACTGGATTGGGATTGGCCATTGTTAAGCGTATCGTGGATGAACATGATGGACTTATCAATATTGAGAGTGACGATGGAGTTGGTACCAAGTTCATCATTGATCTGCCAGCTGTAGGTTACAATCTCCTGCCAAAATCTAAACACCAGATTCCCATTCCTTTCGATGGTTCATAACTGCTAAGTTTGCCTATGCGCATTCTCGCTCCACCGCCCATACCACTTTTACAAGGATTAGAACCCTTCTCAGGAATTAATCCAGAAGAGCTAGAGAAAATAAGCAGCCTGATGCAAAGGCAATTATTTGCCCCCGGAGAAATACTCATCAATGAGGGCTCTGTTGCGACCAAGTTCTTTGTAATGATTAGTGGGCAGTTGGAAGTCATCAAATCCATTGAAGGTGATGAACAGGAAGTGCTGAATATCATCGATAAATCTGGTGAACTCTTTGGTGAAATGGCACTGGTGGAGGACACAGTCCGCAGCGCTGGAATTATAGCCAGGAAGGAAAGTGAAGTCCTGGTTGTCCAGAAAGAAGGTTTCCTTGAACTGGTAAACCACTTCCCACAGTTCACGCTTGAAGTTGCTCGAAGCATTTCTCACTACTTGCGTAAAACAGATACAACACTCATCGGTACACTCGAAGTAAAAAATCGAGAACTCAATAGCACCATTGAAGAATTGAATGCTACACGCGAAGCCCTTTTGGAAAATGAGCGCTTATCTATCGTAGGTCGTATGGCATCTACGATTTTGCACGATTTGAAGAATCCCATGACAACAATCGCCGGATTTGCACAGCTTATTGGATTAAAAGAAATGGCGCATGAAGATGTAGTCAAATATACCAGGATTATTTCACAGCAGGTCAATCAGTTCAATACACTCGCCCAGGAGCTCCTCGCTTTTGCCAAAGGAAGTTCAACGCTGCAATTAGAGGAAATGGATTTTCCTGCTTGTATCGAAGACTCACTTACGAGTTTGCAGCACAACCTGGTACAGCAGGGGATGAAATTTGAAACCAATTTTCAAGGTGAGGCAAAGATTCAAATTGACCCCGGTCGATTTTATAGAGTTTATGAGAACCTGGCCAACAATGCCATAGAAGCCATGGATGCCGGCGGAACGCTCACAATTACCAGTAAGGTTGAAGATGATCATCTCATTATGGCCATTTCTGATACAGGCCATGGAATGGATGCGGAAGTTCTCTCAAAGGTGTTTGATGAATTTTTCACACACAAAAAACATGGTGGTACAGGGCTGGGTCTGGCGATTGTGAAAAGTATCGTCACAGATCATAATGGTGAAATTACTGTAGAGAGCAAATTAGATCAGGGAACGACCTTCTCCATCACACTACCAATATTATAAATCTGAATTATTGATTAATCAGGTCGCGGTCGTGTAAACACCCAGTTTGAACCCCCTGAATCATTCATGGAAAACTGATACTCAGATATATTGAACGCCTTGAGCTGATCAGGTTCATTTAAATTGTTTTGGATGACATAGTCTGCCATCATTCCACGAGCCCACTTGGCAAAAATGGCTATGACCTTGGCTTTGCCATTTTCGACTTCCTTAAATTCGATATTGTATACAGGTGCCTTGAGTGACTTAAAATCAACTACCCGAGCATATTCCCGGGAGGCAAGATTTATGATTGCCGGGGATGAGTCTGTTTTGATTTCCCTGTTTAGTGCTCTGGTAATTCGCTTATCCCAAAACTGATACAAATTATCACCACGTTTAGTTTTTAGGGGTGTTTTCATTTCCAGACGATACGCTTGAATTAAATCTAATGGACGCAGGTAACCATACAGTCCTGAAAGAATTCTCAAATGATTCTGGGCAAATTCTAGTTTTTCAGAATCATAGGTATTCATCCGCATGTGACGATACACATCCCCTGTGAAGGCAAAAAGAGCCTGCTTGGCATTATCTAAACTAAAAGGAGGCTTGAATTCCTTATATCTAGGGATATTAAGGTCAGCGAGACTCTCACTGATTGACATGAGTTTCATCAGGTCAGGTTTTTTTATGCGCTTTAATTGGGTGATGAGTTGCTTACTCTGACTTAACATTTCAGGAGTTGTAAACAATTCCGTCGGAGCGGGCTCGCTAAAATTGACACTTTTAGCCGGTGAAATGAGAGTGATCATAGTTTTTCCAGTTTACTAGATATTTATTGAAGTATAATTTCCATTACTCACAAAATTGCTGTACTTGCTCAACGGCTGCGGGAGCTGTTGGTGCATATCCATCCGCACCAATACTTTGTGAGAACTCACGACTAACGGGCGCACCACCAATCAGAATTTTCGTTTCCTTCAAGTCTTCGTGATTTCTGAACGCCAGTACAACTTCCCTCATGTTGTTCATGGTGGATGACAATAGAGCAGACAGACAGACGATACCAGCCTGATGTTTCAAGCTTTCATCTACAAAACGCTGAGCTGGTACATTTACACCGAGATCAACAACCTCAAACCCAGCGCCAATAAGCATGATTCGAACCAGATTCTTACCAATATCATGCATGTCCCCCTTTACTGTACCAATGATTATTGCTTCGCGATGATGGGCTTCTGAATTTCCGGCCAAATGAGGTTTCAGGATATCAATGGCTGTCTGCATAGCTTGTGCAGACATGAGTACCTGGGGTAAAAACATTTCATTGTGCTTAAAACGTTCTCCCACAATAGCCATTCCAGGCAGAAGCTGTTCATCCAGGATTTGTTGACCGTTTACACCCTCACCCAACAGTTGGTTCACATCAGCGGAAATTGAGGCCACATTTCCCCTAATAATGGCTTGTTGAATGGAATCAGAGGACATTTACTTCAACTCCTTATGAGCGACTGCATACATCGCTTTCAAATTTTCAGGTTGACAGTATGAAGCAACCACATTGCTGGTCCCCAAGATAAATCCACCTGCATTTCTTGCATCATGGATAAGATTACGGGTTGTATTTTTGACCTCATTTACCGTGCCGTTTGCCAGCAGATCCACATCTATATTGCCCATAAATGCGAGATCTTGTCCATATTCTTTCTTAAGGGACGGAATATCCATATTCGCATTGGGATCACATGACTGTAAAACATCAATTCCACACTCAATGAGGTCAGGGATGACATTCCTGAGATCTCCATCAGAATGAAAGAACACGGGTAGCCCCCGTTTTTTAATTTCAGCTACCATATTCTTTAAGGCAGGGAAGTAGTCACTCCTTAAATATTCTGGGTCAACGAAAGTACCGGTGTTGAATGCCAAGTCATCTGCGATGAGTATGGCATCGGCTCCAGCCTCTGCACTCATAAATGCCAGGTTCAAATTTGTCTCTATAAGTTTCTCATAATATCTTTTCATTATTTCTCGCGCTTGAATCGTCCACATCATAAAGCGTTCAAAACCCAACAGTTCATAACCAAGATCAAATCCTGCATTCAAGGTTGCCAGGACAAAAAAATCAGTGGTGTTGCTCCATCGGTTCACCTGGGATGAGTCAAAACTACTTACATCTGGTGGCCTCCACGAATCCAGCTCTTCGGGACTATGAGCAATAGGATCTACAAGCTGTACTGTGGCATCCGGGGGTTGTGTGTGTGTTGCTCCCCAGTAATCTCTAAAAGTTTCAGTACCCCAGTCCTCGTGAACTCCGACCATCTCAACGGGTGGACCTGTCACCCGGGCACCGACAATATCAGCCCCCAACGTTTCGCGTATTCGTTTGTGGTTCAAATAAACCGCATCTGGTCCCAGATCATATCTATCACCTAAAATGGCCTGAATGATTACATCTGTATATCCTCCACCAATCTCACCAATGGGAACCCTGGATGTCTCAATCCTTTTTAGCGCTGATAATACTCTATCTCTCCCAGTCATGGCAGCAAGCTAATAAAAAAGATTTGGTGGGGATAGTAGATAGTTGATTCAAAGTGAATCAGAGCTTATTCAGATCAATATTTACTCTTTATCCTACTTACCGCTCAGTCAGCATAGAAATTAAACTTTTTGTGCTCTATCACATTTTGAATGCTAGATTTCAGAATCGG
This sequence comes from Fidelibacterota bacterium, assembly GCA_016845065.1. Lineage (GTDB taxonomy): Bacteria > Fidelibacterota > UBA8477 > UBA8477 > JABMPR01 > JABMPR01. The sequence continues at coordinate 45,913 of JAERTG010000092.1, forward strand.
ATTGAATCATCGCTTCATATATAAAATTATATGAAACCTTTCATATCATCCGGCATAAAAAGCTTTGTCAAATGATTGGAGACTACATGAAAAAACATTTACTACTAATTACACCACTATTAATAATTGCTCTTGCATTCCCAGCAAATTTGAATGCATCGGATCTTGGTGTGGCCAAAGCCTTAAGTAACGCTTTTGCTGATATCGCTGAAGAAGTTTCTCCTTCAGTTGTTACTATCACCAGTGAGCATGTATATACACATCCTGCCATGGGCCAATACAAAGGTTTCCAAGAGATGTTTCCTAAACAACTCTGGCCCTTTTTACCTGAGGGTGATCGTGAAATGAAAAGCACCTCCCTGGGTTCGGGAATAATCATTAGCAAGGATGGATATATTCTTACGAATAATCATGTCGTTGAAAAAGGTGAAAACATAAAAGTCAAAATTTCGGACAATAAAGAATATGATGCAGAGATAATAGGAGCTGACCCAAAGACGGACGTCGCCTTGATAAAAGTCGATGCAAAAAAGCTCAGACCTATCAAAATGGGAAACTCAGATAGGATCAGAGTGGGGGAATGGGTCCTCGCGGTGGGGAGTCCCTTCTCAGGCAGCTTGTCGCAAACGGTAACGCAGGGAATTGTGAGCGCGACGGGTCGATCATCTGTCGGACTCAATGATTATGAGAACTTTATTCAAACTGATGCCGCCATCAATCCTGGAAACTCAGGAGGAGCTCTGGTTAATCTGGACGGTGAACTGGTTGGTATGAATTCCGCCATTGCCTCAAGGAGTGGTGGATATCAGGGTATCGGGTTTGCCATTCCCATCAACCTGGTAAATCGAATCGTAGAAGATTTACAGACCAACGGGCGTGTGACTCGCGCCTGGCTCGGAGTTTACGTTCAACCAGTGAGTGCAGCTATGGCTAAAACGCTGGGAATGGATATTGCTAAGGGCGCTCTGATACAACAGGTTGTAGAAGGCAGTCCTGCTGATGATGCAAACTTAAAGCAGTTAGATGTAATCATCGAATTTGATGGGAAGGATGTAGAAAATTCTAGAAAACTACCCATTCTCGTTTCAACTCAACGACCGAATGAAAAGAAAAAGCTGAAGGTTTTACGAGAGGGCAAGGTAAAGACCATTACTGTGAAACTGGGTGAATTGCCAGACGAGGTGATGGCAGCCGGACCCCTTGAGGTGGAAAAATCTGATATTGGTCTTACTGTTGAAACAGCAAGTGCTGAACGCCTAAGGTTTTACAATTTTTCTCCAGGGGCTGAAGGTGTTTTGGTAACCGCCATCGAACGAGATAGCGAGGCTTTTGAGAAAAATATCCGCAAGGGATATCTCATTCAGAAGATGGGTCCAAATGTGAAAAATTTAACAAAGGTTACTACATCTCGTGCCTTTGAGAAAAACCTGAACTCATATAAACCCGATGACACCATTCTGCTGTTGGTAAGACGAGACAACTCCAACACATTTTTTGTGGCCCTCACTATCCCAGAGTAATGAGGACAGCCCCTCAGATTATACTCAAGAGCTAATCTTTCCTCCAAACCCCCGAGACCCCAGATACATCTATAGTATTTTGGGGTCTCTTTTGTAATGCACGTACAATCTGTTAACTCGAAAAGCCATCCAAATTCAATAGAATTATCAATACAAAGTAGTTTACAGATTTATGGGGATAACATTGACATGCCGAAAATGCGGCGATTATATTGCGCGGCTAAAAAAGGATTGAAGGATAGCAATGAAAGCTATGGGAAATTAAGACGGGAAAAGTACAAACCATGATGAAGGAAGTATCGAGTAAAGTAGATTTTATCAGCCTGGAACATGACATGCTCAAGTTTTGGGAAGATGAAGATATTTTCAACAAACTCAGGGCTCAGAACGCTGGCAAACCACGTTGGTCATTTCTTGATGGTCCCATTACAGCTAATAATCCCATGGGCGTTCACCATGCCTGGGGTCGTACCTACAAAGATTTGTACCAGCGATATCATGCCATGCTCGGAATGGAATTGCGCTATCAGAATGGCTTTGATTGTCAAGGCTTGTGGGTAGAAGTTGAAGTTGAAAAAGAGCTGGGTTTCAAATCTAAAACTGATATTGAAGCATATGGAATAGAAGCATTTGTAAATAAGTGTAAAGAACGTGTCCGTAAATTCTCAGCTGTTCAGACAGAACAGTCCAAAAGGATGGGCTATTGGATGGATTGGGACAATTCCTATTTCACAATGTCCGATGAAAACAATTACACCATCTGGGCCTTTCTAAAAAAATGTTTTGACCGTGGATTTATCTACAAGGGTTACGATGTGATGCCATGGTGTACCCGTTGCGGATCTGCACTTTCTGAACATGAAATTGCTACGGAAGGTTATAAAGAACTTACTCATACATCAATCTATTTGAAATTTCCCCTCAAGGACCGCGACAATGAGTCATTATTGGTGTGGACAACTACACCCTGGACACTATCATCTAACATTATGGCAGCAGTTCACCCCGATCTTGACTATGTCAAAGTCAAGCAGGGAGATGATACTTATTATCTCGTAGAGGGGCGACTCTCGATATTGCAAGGAGATTACGAAGTACTTGAAACCCTCAAGGGTAAAGAGATGTTGGGTTGGGAATATCATGGACCATATGATGAACTGCCGGTACAGAAGGACATCCATCATGCCATTATCTTTTGGGATGAGATCTCCGAAAATGATGGTACTGGAATTGTACATATTGCCCCTGGTTGTGGTAAGGAAGACAATGCTCTAGCTAAGGAACTGGGTTTTCAGGTTATCAAACCCATCGATGAGTTTGGTGCTTACTACGAAGGATTTGGTAAGTGGACTGGAAAGAATGTGATGGAAATTGGTGACCAGGTAATCGACGACTTGTCCCAAAAAGGGTTGCGCTATAAGCGTGAGCCTATCACTCACAGATATCCTTGTTGCTGGCGACATGGCACTGAATTGGTTTTTCGACCGGTTGATGAATGGTTTATCCGAATGGATGAATTAAGAGGAGAAATCGCTGAAGTAACGACCAAAGTCAATTGGATTCCATCCTACGGCAAAGAACGCGAATTGGATTGGCTCAAGAATATGCATGATTGGATGATTTCCAAGAAACGCTATTGGGGTCTTGCTTTGCCAATATGGACCTTTGAGGATGGTTCCTTCTATGTCGTTGGTTCTGAAACCGAATTGAAAGAACTGGCTGTGGAAGGATGGGAAGATTTTGAAGGACAAAGTCCTCATAAACCATGGATTGATAATGTTAAAATTAAGCACCCTGAGTCAGGTCTTATTGGAACCAGGGTTCCTGATGTGGGAAACCCCTGGCTTGATGCTGGAATCGTGCCCTATTCGACGCTAGGGTATCGGAACGATCCTGACTATTGGGAAAAATGGTTTCCTGCAGATTTCATAGTTGAATCACTCCCTGGGCAATTTCGCAACTGGTTTTACGCTATTCTTGCTATGAGCACGGTGATGGAAAACACTCCTCCCATCAAAACCATTATGGGACATGCCCTGGTAAAAGACGAGAATGGTGATGATATGCACAAATCAGCTGGAAATGCCATCTGGTTTGAAGATGCAGCAGAAAAAATGGGTGTGGATGTCATGCGCTGGATGTATGCCTCCCAGGTACCAGTAAATAACTTGAATTTTGGCTATCATGCTGCTGATGAAGTTCGTCGCAAAGTACTCACATTGTGGAATACCTACTCTTTCTTTGTAACCTATGCACGACTTGACAAGTTTGATCCCATGTCAGAGTTAGATGAATCAACCCTGACAGAATTGGATAGATGGATTCTGGCACGTTTAAATCAACTGGTTGGTCAGGCTCGAAAAGACTATGATGGTTTTCAGGCTGACAAACTCATGCTCAAAATCAATCGTTTTGTAGATGAACTCTCCAATTGGTACGTACGTCGGTCCAGACGTCGTTTCTGGAAAAGTGAAAATGATACTGATAAATGGGCTGCCTATCATACACTCTATCAGGCATTGGTAACAATATCAAAGTTAATTGCTCCCATATCTCCATTTTTCACTGAATCTCTCTATCAAAATCTGGTTGTTGCTCTGGATCCAGATGCACCTCAAAGTATACACCTATGTAAATTTCCTGAAGTGGACAAGCGCTGGCTGGATGACGAATTGCTCAGACGTGTGGATGTGGTCATAAAAACCGTTGAGTTGGGAAGAGCTGCCAGGAATAAAGCCAACCTGAAGGTGCGTCAACCACTTGCTAAAATATCAGTTTACTTCCCAAGTGAAAATGACAGAGCTTTTGCCAGCGATCTTCAAGATCAGATCCTGGAGGAGCTGAATATCAAAACTCTAACAGTGGTTGAGAATGCAGAGTCATTGGTTCAATATGTAGTAAAACCAAATCTTGGTAAACTAGGACCAAAATACGGGAAAGATATTGGGTGGATTAGACAGGTTATTGAAACCACTGATCCGCAGAAGTTGGTTAAATTATCAAAGGCAGGTGATAGTGTTTTCATTACTGATGGTGAGAAGGAACTAGAGCTTGAGCCTGATGAGTTGTTAGCATCTACCATCGAACCTGAGGGACAAGCAGTAGTTGAAGAGGCTGGTGTTGTGGTTGCCGTAGAAACTGAACTCTCTGAAGCTTTGATTAGTGAAGGTATGGCGAGGGATTTTATCCGGAATGTTCAAAATATGCGCAAAGATGCAGAATTTGATGTTTCTGACAGGATAAGCATCTTTGTTGAGGTCGACGAATTCCTCAAGAACATGATACGGGAGCACCAAGACTACATCGCAAATGAAACTCTGGCTGAGGAATTAAATTTTGCAGCAGGAGAGGATACCTTTCAGGCTGAATTCAAAATTGGTAAAAGCACTTTTTCCGTAGGAATTAAACGCTATTAAAAAGATGTTGAAATTTCTGAGTATCAGCGCCGTCCTGGTTGTCCTGGATCATGCCACAAAATACTGGGCAATCGTTGCCTTAAAGGGTAAACACTACTGGCCGGCAAATGGGGAGCTGTTCCGTCTCGATTATGCCGAAAACTACAATATGATATTCAGTTTATCATTTATTCCCATGCCATTGGTTAATGCCTTGGCAATAGGAGCCATTGGCCTGCTATTTTACCTCCTTTATCAGTATAAGGATCAACACGTATTACCCAGTGTAGGTCTGGCTTTTATTCTGGGAGGTGCATTTGGTAATATACCTGAGCGATTGATTCGGGGATATGTCGTGGATTTTATCAGTTTTGATTGGCCTGATTGGCTCTTTTTCACTCGCTGGCCAACCTTCAATGTTGCTGACACAGCTGTGAATATTGGAATGATTCTCTATCTGGGTTATGTCTTTTTTATTGAAGGAAAAGAACAGAATTCCGAATCAGTTGAACCGACGATTGAGACGGATAAGCCAGCTGCATCGTAGCACCAGACTTCATTAAAAGTATTCGTTCAATAATCTTTCTATTTTGAGGCCTTCGCGCTATATTTGCCAAAGCGATTTCTAAGTGCAAATATTGAAAATATCCACCTCCATAATACCCACAAAATTTCAAAACTAGTTAGGAATGTCTAAAGCTGATTAATCAGACTGATCAACGCAGTTCGACCAATGAAACTTTTGAAGTAACCATAGACAACTTCCAAAGACCAGTTCGTATTGATAAATTCTTGTCAACTCGGTTACCTACACACATCACACGCAATCAGGTGCAAAAACTACTAAAAGCTGGTAAGATTCAAGCTGATGGAAAACCAGTGAAAGCCAGCCATCTTGTTGAACCGGGTGAGCATATTACCGTTCTATATGAGACGCAAAACGCACCTACACTTTATGCAGAGAACATCGCACTGGATATTGTATATGAGGATGATTATCTCATTGTTGTAAATAAGCAACCTGGTCTTATTGTGCATCCTGGAGCTGGCAATTCGACAGGTACCCTTGTGAACGCTTTGATTTATCATTGTGAACATCTCTCCAATGAAAATGGGTTGTTGCGACCGGGAATTGTTCATCGGTTGGATAAAGATACGTCAGGTTTACTCATCTCAGCCAAAGACAACAGTATTCATGGTAATCTCCGATCTCAATTCTCGAAACGGACCATAGAAAAATATTATTATGCCCTCGTCTGGGGAAGGTTTGATGAGGATAAGGGTGAAATCAACGCTCCAATCGGACGGTCTCCAAAGAATCGGAAAAAATTCACAGTGATAGAGTCTGGTAGAGACTCACTATCACTATACGAGGTAGTGGAGCGATTTGAATTTCTGACTCTGGTAAGGGTAAAGCTCGAAACCGGTCGCACGCACCAGATTCGAGTGCACATGACACATGTAAACCATCCTATTTTCGGTGATCCCTATTATGGTGGGCGGAATTCAAAGATTATTACACTTAACCTACGCAACAGACAACTTGCAGCAAGACTACTGGGTATGCTCAATCGACAGGCTTTGCACGCCCGCCGGTTAATTTTTAAACATCCCATTTCTGATGAGATTATGGACTTGCGAGCTCCCATGCATGATGACTATGAACAGGTTTTAAAAGTGCTGAGAGAAGAAAGTCAGTACATATGAGCTCTTTACTACATACTCAAATTAACCATTTCTTAGCATGGATTGAAGTGGAGAAGCGTTATTCTCCAGAAACTTTGAGGGGATATCAGATTGATCTCACTCAGTTTTGCGATTTCCTCGAGAATTATGATGTGGAATGTCTAAACAAGCCTACTCATATTAATCGAGGAGTTATTCGTAGTTTTTTAGGCTATTTATCAGGAGAGTTAAATCAGCAACCTCGGTCCGTTGCGAGGAAACTTGCCGCCCTCAAATCATTTTTTAAGTATATGCACCGCGAAGGTATTGTGACATTGAACATTGCAGCTTATGTGCATACACCCAAACTTCCAGGAGTTATTCCGAGCTATTTGTCAGAGAATCAAATCGTCGCTGTTTTAGACAGACTGGGATCATCGGATAGTTGGATGGGAAAGCGTGACCTGGCTATGGTCGAATTATTTTATTCGACGGGAATGCGAATTTCTGAATTGGCCGGTCTCAAAACAAGCGACTTGAATACTCGAAAAAGTACTGTTACTGTGTTGGGGAAGGGATCCAAACAAAGGATAATCCCTGTTGGCCAATATGCCTGGGAGGCAATTGAAAATTATCAATATGCTACCAAACATAAATTTGGGACAAGAGGGAGAGACGAAGCACTGTTTTTGGGAAAAAATGGAACAGCTCTAGGTAACGATGGGATACGCCGACGGGTAAAAAAAGCCATACAAGCAATTGCAGAACTAAAAAAGATGAGTCCCCATGTATTGCGCCATACTTTTGCAACACACCTTTTAAATACTGGAGCTGATTTAATGGCTCTTAAGGATTTGTTGGGTCATGCGAACTTGTCAACGACTCAGGTGTATACACATGTGCAAGTTGATAAAATGAAAAAAGCTTTCCAGATGGCCCATCCCAGGGCAGGAAAAAAGTAGTATGTTAACAACACACCATAAAAACAGGAGGAGCCAATGAAGGTAAACATCGTCGCCCGACATTTTGACATTTCGGAGAAAACACGGGACTATATTCAGGCTGAAATAGACCACCGTCTGGAACCTGTCTATGATCGAACTGTTAATTGCAAGATGATCGTTGACAAGGTTAAAAATGATTATATTGCTGAGGTGATTTTGAATGTACCAGGTGAAACGTTAACGGCCAAAGAAACCTCAGATGATCTTTCGAAATCTGTGGATTTTGTGGTTAAAAAGATGAGAAAACAACTTACGAAGCATAAAAATAAATGGAAACGTCCCATTGACCCGAATAAACAGTTTGTAGAATCCTTAGACGATGAGTAAATGAGACCAGAAAGTAATTAACAATATGAGACCTGAGGAAAAAAGACAAGAAGTAATTGTAGGTGTTGTCGTTCTGATAATTCTGGTGGCAACCGTCATGGGAATTATGTGGGGAAATAAGGCCGACATCTTTTCCTCAAGGAGCTATTATACGGTACGGGTCGCTCGAGCCAGTGGACTGGAAGAGGGCGACCCGGTTACCGTATCGGGAGTTCCCAAAGGTGTTGTTGATGATTTTATTGTTAGAGAGGATTCTGTAGACATAATCATTGGTGTTGATAAGGACATTACCCTATACAGTGATGCCTATGCCATCATCTCGAATCAAGAGCTCCTGGGGTCTAAAAAGGTTGAAGTAAGTCCAGGAAGCTCCGGTAGGCACCTTGGTGAACATGGTGTGTTCAGGGGAACCTTTGCAGGAGGCCTTGAGGATATCTTTGAAACAACAGGTGCCATTTCAACTGATTTTCAGACACTACTTGGGAACTTTAACAAAACGCTACTCCTCCTAAATAAAGCCATGGAGGAGGATGTCCAGGCTAGCCTGCATTCCATTCACAACACATCAAAATTAATAGATTCACTCATGGTTGCAGATATTCAACCGGGATTGTTGGCTATGAAGGGGGCTCTTCAGCAAGCTGAAAATATGGTTGATACAAAAAGAGGTGATATTGATACTATCGTGACTAACCTGAAAACGGTCTCATTTACCTTAAACAAGGTTGTGGATGACAATAAATCCAAGCTGAATCGTTCCCTGGCCAGTCTTGATAAAATCGGAGAGGATTTGAACCACCTGAGTGTGCGACTTAAAGATCCTAAATCAAGTCTTGGGAGATTGACAAATTCTGACTCACTTTACCAAAGATTAGACAGCATCTCCTACAACATCAATGCGATTGTGAAGGAAATTAAAGATAATCCCAAAAAATATCTCGAACATGTAAATGTGAATGTGGATATGTTTGGCGGAGGTAAATAGTTTATGAGAGCTGTCATCCCTGCAGCGGGTATAGGAAAACGACTCAGGCCACACACTTTGAATGTCCCTAAAGTGATGATTAACCTCGCTGGAAGACGACTGATTGGCCATGTTCTTGATGCTGTAGAGTCTGCTGGAGTGGATTCAGTTTCAATTATCGTGGGATACAAAGGTGAACAAGTAGAAGAATATGTGAATAGATTTTATTCACATTTGCGTCTAGACTTTCCCTACCAGGCAGAGCGCAAAGGCTTAGGACATGCTGTATTGGAAGGTCTCGAGGACAAAGATGAAGGTGTCCTCATATTACTTGGCGACACCGTTTTTGATGTAAATTTTAACGAATTTGTAGCAAATAAAAATAATGCAATTGCTGTAGTAAAAGTAGATGATCCACGTCGATTCGGTGTTGCAGAAATAGACTCAAACCATAGAATTAGCAGGCTGGTGGAGAAACCAGAGCAACCCAAATCAGATCTTGCGCTTGCTGGTATGTACTACATTAAAGATCAACGTGTTCTGAAGGCTGCGATTGAAAAACTTATCACAGATGATATTAGAACCAGGGGAGAATATCAATTAACCGATGCCTTGCAGCTGATGATCGAAAATGATGAGCATATCGAAGCAGTTGAAATTAATGGCTGGTATGATTGTGGAACCAAGGAATCTCTGCTAGATTCTCACCGTTTTTTGCTCAAGCATCATTTATCGACTGAGCACAGCAAAGGATCAATTATACATCCACCTGTTTTCATTCATGAGGAAGCCAAGGTGAGTAACTCGGTAATTGGTCCAAATGTTACCATCGATAAAGGTGCTGAGATAAATGGTACCATTTTATCTGAGACTATTGTGGGCAAGGGTGCTCACGTAAACAACATGATTCTGGACAATTCGCTGATTGGTGATCAAGCACTGGTCGAAGGTCAAAAGAGAATTGTAAACGTTGGTGATTATTCAGAATTAAAATTGAACTAATTGTTTAACCATCCAAATCCGGAATGGGTTTGGCCTAAATAGTAAAGTTGGAGAACTAGATGTCATATTTGTTTTCATCGGAATCAGTAACTGAGGGTCATCCAGATAAGATAGCTGACCAGATATCAGATGCGATTCTTGATGCCATATTAGAGAAGGATCCTCAAGGTAGAGTAGCCTGTGAGACCTTTGTAACCACTGGACTGGTCATGGTAGGTGGTGAGATCACTACCTCAGCCTATGTAGATATCCAGCGTATTGCCCGTGGAACCATCAAGCGTATCGGTTATACAGATTCACAAATGGGTTTTGATTACAAGACCTGTGCAGTGTTGGTAAGCATCGATAAACAGTCCAGTGATATCTCCCAGGGTGTTGATGATGATGAGCACGAACAAGGTGCCGGCGATCAGGGTATGATGTTTGGCTATGCCACTGATGAGACAGATGCCTATATGCCCATGCCTATCTATCTGGCTCACGAGCTCACCAAGAGACTGGCCGAAGTTCGTAAGAATGGAAAACTGCCTTATCTCCGTCCTGATGGTAAATCTCAGGTAACTGTTCAGTACAACTCTGAAACCCACCTACCCGAAGCCATTACGGCTGTAGTTATTTCTAATCAGCATGAAGACGGTGTGGATGTGAAGGAAGAGATGTATGCTGATGTCCTGGAACATGTCATCAAGCCTGTCCTGCCTGCAAAATTGGTAGACTATAACACACTCAAGACTTTTGTGAACCCCACAGGTCGCTTTGTAGTAGGTGGACCCCAGGGTGATGCTGGACTTACAGGACGTAAGATTATTGTGGACACCTATGGTGGTTATGCTCCCCATGGTGGTGGTGCCTTCTCTGGAAAAGATCCCAGCAAGGTTGATCGCTCCGCAGCTTATATGTCCAGATACATTGCCAAGAACATTGTAGCTGCCAAGGTCGCCCAGCGCTGTACAGTACAGCTGGCCTATGCCATTGGTGTGGCTGAGCCTATCTCTATCCTGGTTGACTCACATGGGACATCTGAGCATAGTAATAGTGAGCTTGAAGCCATGGTAAGAGAGGTCTTCCCACTGAAACCAGCTGAGATTATCAGTCACCTCAAGCTGAAACGACCGCTTTATCAAAAAACGGCCTCTTATGGCCACTTCGGGAGAGATGAGTTCCCCTGGGAAAAGACCAACTTAACAACAGAAGTAAAAAAGGTTCTAGGCAAATAAATGGAAGCAAAGACGATAGATTACAAAGTAGCAGATATAAGTCAGGCCACCTATGGCCGTGATGAGATACTTCTGGCTGAAAAAGAGATGCCAGGACTCATGGAGTTAAAGGCACGCTATGGAGATACCAGGCCATTGGAGGGAGCTCGCATTGCTGGCTGTATCCACATGACCATCCAGACCGCTGTCTTGATCGAGACACTCACAGCATTGGGTGCTGAAGTACGCTGGTCCAGCTGTAATATATATTCAACCCAGGATCATGCAGCCGCAGCTATCGCCGCTACTGGTGTTCCTGTCTTCGCCTGGAAGGGTGAGACAGAAGAGGAGTACTGGTGGTGTATTGATCAGACTCTGGACTTTGATGGTAAGGGTCCCAATCTGCTATTAGATGATGGGGGAGACTTAACCCAGGTCATCCTGGAACAGCATCCTGAATGGCATGATCAGATTAAGGGAGTCTCTGAAGAGACCACTACAGGTGTTCATCGTCTATATCAGTTGATGGAGGAGGGTGGTCTCCCATTTCCTGCAATCAATGTGAATGACTCGGTTACCAAATCTAAATTTGATAATAAGTATGGCTGTCGTGAATCTTTGGCTGATGGTATCAAACGTGGTACTGACATCATGCTGGCTGGTAAAAAGATCATTGTTGCTGGCTATGGAGACGTTGGTAAGGGTTCAGCCCAGTCCATGGCTGGTTATGGGGCTCAGGTCTTTGTAACTGAAATCGACCCCATCTGTGCCCTGCAGGCTGCTATGGAAGGCTTCTCTGTCGTTACCATGGAAGAGGCTGCCAGTTTTGGTGATATCTTTGTAACCACCACTGGTTGTAAAGATGTGATCACCGGTGAGCATATGGAAAAGATGAAGGACAATGCCGTCCTGGCTAATATTGGTCATTTTGATCATGAGATTGATGTGGCCTGGCTGGAGAACCATTCCGGTATCACTGAAACCAATATCAAGCCTCAGGTTGATAAGTTTGAGTTTCCTGATGGCAAATCAATCGTACTGCTCTCTCGTGGTCGTTTGGTAAACCTTGGCAATGCTACGGGTCACTCATCCTTTGTGATGTCAACATCCTTTACCAACCAGGTTCTGGCTCAGATGGCTTTATATGAAGGTGGTGTTGCAGATGGTGTTCAAGTTCTATCCAAGGAGCTTGATGAAGAGGTGGCCAGACTGCACCTTGCCCACCTTGATGCTAACCTAACCAAGCTATCGGATGATCAGGCTGAATATCTAGGGCTAAAAAAAGAAGGTCCGTTCAAACCAGAGCATTACAGGTACTAGGTAAGGATTATTCCTATCAAACTTCATAAATTTAAAGGACGGTCAGCAGGATTTGTACTGGCCACATTGTGGGGTTTGCTCGTTCTGCAATGTGATTTCGGACTGCCTACCAAGGTTGTATTGCCAACCTGGCAAATGACTCTGACCATTCCTTTGGTTTCTGAAAATTACCCCTTTGATGGTTTGTTGGGTTCTGATACGACTGGAACCATCAAGGTGTATGGTGATTCAGTTGATACAGATGGCGATGGGATCATGGATATTTTATTACCTGATACTTTGGCGGACTATCCAGGGGGGCTTTATATCACCCTGGAGAACGATCTGCCACCCATAACGCTTCCAGAAGATATGTTCGTCATTCCAGGTCAAGATCCAATGGCTCTAGGTGTTGGCCCAATTAACATTGGCTCCCTGCTGCCAGCAGCTCTGGATTCAGGTATTCATATGGGTCCCATTGATACAGTCATCAGCATGACAGCAATGGGTTTTGAACTACCTGATATATTTATCAATAGTATTCCCGATGCTACATGTGATGACATCCTGGCTACCCGCTCAGAAAACATCTCCTTTACCTTTGGATCGGCAGATACAAATATTAATACGGATGAAGATGTATCTATACCTGGGTATACTCGGACGATTGTAGCTCGGATTCCTTCCACAGATGGAAGCGGAGATAACTGCGAGACCTGTCCAACTCCACCTCCGGCATTTATCTGTGATTCCTCATACACTTATGAAATGACAGCCACCATTGAAGTGGAAGAGGCACAATTACCTGGGATCCGTCAGGCATTTGCTCTTTTACCTGATCCATCTACCCTGCCATCCGATGTACCGATTGAAGGATTCGAATCAGTAACCATATCAACTGGATCTATTAGTTCAACTATCAACAGTCAGATGCCATTGACCTCTTCAAATACAGGACTTATTGTCTACACAAAGCGGGCAGATGGGTCCTCTGACACACTTCATAACCACTTCTTCGAAGATATATCCCAATACATGACCAATGGTGAGGATAGTACGTTGGTGTCTTCCCTGGATGGTGTAGCAGTATATGATTCTCTGATTTTTGAATTCGGAGGGACTATCGATGCCTCCAACGGAGACACTCTCTTCTTTCCACAAGATGTGAATCCATTTTTCCACTACAATTTTTCATTGGATATAGACGGCTTCGAAAGTGTTCAACTGAATATGCGCGACACAACGATGTCTATATATCAGGATATGAACACGACTTCCCCGGATGCTGCATTTAGTGTTCAGATCGTCAAGGCAACTTTTAAGGATGAAGTGGATCATGCTGATACCAATCGTCTGAGCATTTCATTAGAAAATCAAATGGGTCTCGATATTGATGTATTACGGATAAAGCTCAGGAACTTTTACGAACATCAAGACAGTTTGGATGCCGGAATTTATGAGGTTTTAACTTTTGACTTACCGGATGGAGAAACCAAAGATACTATTGTCGTATTAGATGGCCATTTGCTTAGTAATCTCACAGGTGATGATACTCCTTTGGATTCACTGTTGATTGAAACTGAAATACGATTTAGCTCAGATGGTGGTCCAACCACTATCCCGTATCCACCCCCGGAAGAGATGGCCATAGATGTAAATGTACTCATGACTTCATTGAGAATCGAAGATCTGGTTGGATTGTTTGATATTAATTTTGGATTAAGTGATCAAGAACAACCTCTGAGTTTACCTGGACTCGTCGGTGGTGTCACCTTTGGAGAAGCTATTCTTGCCATTACCATGGAGAATGAGTTTGGAGTTTCACCTGGATTAGGATTAGAGGTGAAGGGTTTCAGAGATGGTGATAGTGTTGTAGTCGCCCTTGATCCGGATTCCGTAACCTTCCAATCAGGATCCCCTGATGAACCCGTGTCTACGGAAATCCGCATAAGTCGTGACTATGTGCGAAGAACAGTTGCAGGCGATGCAACCATTGTCCAGCATTTCCCTGAGGACAACAATATCGTAAATCTAATGGCAATGATGCCTGATATTGTTTCAGTAGGTGGGGATGCCAGTATTTCACCTGATGGCCTTACCTCCATTACTGCCGGAGCTGAGATATCAGGGACGTGGCGCTTTGAAATTCCATTTTACCTGACTATTGCTTCTGGTGGAGTTGAGTTTATGCCGCCGACATTTTCAAAAATGGCTGCTTTGGATTCCAGCACGATCAAGCAACTAGTGGGTGCCAATGGTATTCCTGATGAATCTGATATGCTGCTTAGTTCCACGATCAACACCATCATATTCAGTGATATAGGACTCGGTTTTGGATTAGAGATTCTTGTATCAGATATTCAATATTTCCCATTCTACAGTTCCTTGGAAAATAAGGTTCTGGTTTCTGCTGACCTGGATGATGATGGCACGGCAGATACACTGGATCTGAATCTTGATACCCTCATCATGCATCCACTGGTGAGAACGCTTCAGCTTGAAATTCCAGCTGGAATAGCTGATCCCAATACAGGTTTGGTGATTCCTGGCATGGAGGGTTCAGGTGAGTTTAGCTATTCAGCAGATTTTAATTTGACTGATATGGAAGGTGATTCTACCTACGGTACACTGAAGCACAAGAAATACGCCTTTCTGGATACATTTCTGCTGGCTCGATCTGATTCAGGCTTTGCAGATGTTGCTTCTGCGCTGGAATTTGTTGAATTAGATGCACCAACTGTCCCGGATTCTCTATACAATTTGACTTTGAATAGTACTGGTACTGAGCTGTGGCTTATCCAGGATGTAACATCTTATGGTGAATTGGGATGGTTAGTTGAACCAAAAGATCATTACATCGCAACGAAATTTATCATGGAAGAGACACCCAATCCTGCCTTGTTACCGTTCTCAGCTGGAATCGATGTAACCGCATTTATGCAATTCATTTTGAATTCTGGTCCCATGTTTTCAACCGCTGATGAAGATACCACACAATGAGAATGTTGATTACCATTCTCATTAGTTCATTGGCGTTGGTAGCCTCTGGTTTTGGACAAGCTCACATTGATGCCAGGGGGCTGGGTTTATGTAATGCATACACGGTTTCCTCAAGGGGTATCTCATCCATAGGATATAACCCGGCCAACCTTGGATATACTGAGGATCTAACTTTTAGTGCAGATCTCCTGGATTTTAAAATTACAGCATTCAATAATTTTATGTCTCTTGCTCTTTTCAATCGCTATTTCTCAGGTGATAAGGACGGTAAACCATTTGACCTGGAACAGAAAATGCTGGGAAGTCAGAAGACCCATAAAGAATTTCTACTTTCTGAGCTTTCCGAGGATGGCTTCGCATTTGGCCTCGGTGTAAGTGTTCCCATACCAGTGTTGAACGTCTCGCTGGGAAATTATGCTTTCACTTCCGGTGTTGAGTATTACATGCAGAACTCCTTACCCTACGGTCTATTTGAAATGGTCATGGAAGGCAATCAGGTGGGTAGGTCCTTTGATTTATCGCTCCGCCAGGATGTGCTTATGGTGACCAACTTTGGTTTTTCGTTTGCAATACCATTTGAGAAGTACAATGTGGGAGCCACTGTTAAGTATTTAGCCGGGATCGGTTTTGCCGGTGTAGACTCTTCTGGTGGTGCATTTAGTACACAACCCACTGGACTCGAGTCTGATGGTTTTTACAGGTACACACGAGCGATTGGTGGAAATGGTCTAGCAGTGGATCTGGGCTTCAATACCCGGAAGATAAATAATTGGCAATTTGGATTTGCAATCAATAATGTCATTGGGTTCATCAATTGGGGCAACGATGATAATTTCATCGCCAAGAATATCGGAATTATCGAAGGTCTGGTTCCAATACGCGACCTCTTACAGATATCCAGCGACAGCACAACTTTCTCAGCCAGCACCCTATATAACATGGAGATAGAGGGAGTGAATGTTACTGGTGCGTTAGCTGATTCGGATAGCCTGTTCAAGTTTGATGAAACAAACGTTCCTCGACCTGATAGTATCCGAATGAATTACCCTGCGATGTTTCGTCTGGGAGGGAGTTACCAATACAAAAATGATTTTATCATCATGGCCGATCTTTCAGCAGGTTTGGATGATTATTATTTTGCCGATAGGTCCTGGAGATTGGCTCTGGCAGCAGAGTGGATCCGTTTTGGGATGGTGCCGATCAGATCGGGTATGGCCTTTGGTGGCCCTTATGGGAGTGAAGCCTCCATCGGGGCAGGAGTTCACCTTATCTGGTTTGATGCTGATCTCGCTCTGAAATTGTTGGGTGGGATGTCGTTCGCCAATGCTGAAGGTATCGAATTCGGAATCAGTTTTCAGTTTAAACGTTAACTACTCAGATCAAGACACAAATAATTACCCCCATCCGTAAACTGGATGAGGATAAACATGTTTTCAATACACAAAGAGAGAGGAATATTAAATGCAGAAAAATGTAGGTTCACTCGATAAAATTATTCGACTCATCCTGGCTGCTGGTCTGTTTAGTCTGTTCTTCATATTAGATGGAAACGCAAGATACTGGGCCCTTCTTGGCTTAATTCCTCTTACTACTGGACTGCTGAATTCTTGCCCAGTCTGGACTGTTTTTGGTATTAATACTGTCAAGGCGAAGACGGAAAAGTATAAGTCTTAGCTGAAGCACCCAACAGAGGTTAAGGCTGGCAGCGAACTATTTTTTAGCTGTTTGGTAAAACAGCCAGGCCCCGGCAATAAAAAGGACCACATTTCCAAACCAGACAGCGAAAGCTGGGTGGAGTGAACTGTTATAGCCTATCTTTTGTCCACCGATGAGCAAAATATAGTAGACAAATAGTGCCAACACACTTTTCCCCACTCCTACAGCCAAATTCTCCCGCGTCCCTTGTAGGGCAAAACTAATCCCTAGAAAAATCACAATAAATCCTGTCATCACAAACGCCAGCTTGAAATGGAAATCCACGATCCAACGATGTGGGTTTAAACCAAGCAGTTTTTTCTTCTCGATAAACTCCACAAGTTGAAAAACATTCATTTCATTTGGTCGGATCTGTTCTTTGACGATATCAGCCGGTGTTAAAGTGATTGGAAGTTCATCACTGAGGTTCATCTCTGAAAACAATAGTTTTCCAGCTGCATCAAAGCGACGATTCAATCCTTCAGATTTATCCCAGCTTTGCAAAGAATCAATCCACTCAAGCTTTGCATAATCCCAACGCTCAGTAATCCCGGAGTCCTGATATGCCAGGATCGAAACATCTGTACATTTATTATTAGGTACGTCATAAACTTTGATGACCATGATATTGCCATTTATATCCTGGCGAACTACTTCCTTCATCTTTCGGGGACTCTTTTTCGGCTTCAAAATATTGCGTGTAATCTCTTTTTGCTGATGATTAAACGGCATGACCACCAGATTTTGAAAAATGAATTGGAAAACGGTAAATAATAGACCCAGGATCAACAGGGGACGTGCGATTCGAAGCATACTGATCCCTGAAGCTCGCATCGCTGCGATCTCATAATTTTTATTGAGAGTCCCTAATGAGAAGACTGTAGCCAGTAGCATGCTCATCGGCAGGGCCATATCAATGAAATAGGGGAGACTATAACCATAATAAACCAGCATCAGATTAGCCCCAGCGCCAGCATCTACGAAGTTGTCAATTTTTTCCACAAAATCAGCAATGGTGAATATGCCAACAAGACCAATAAGAACAGTCCACATGGTAGAGAAAAATGCTCGGATCAGATATCGATCTATGAGAGAAATAAAGCCCAAAAGTGATCGCTAATTAGCGCTCCTGAACAAAAATAGTTTCAATACGTGTGGCGGTTGAGGAAGAGATTACGTAACGGTGGGTTTCGGTTAAAAACTGTTCGTTTTTTTGGGGAATATGACCAAGGCTATCGATGAGAAATCCTGCTAACGTTTCGTACTCTCCAGGGGGTATGGCAAAATCATGCTGCTCATTCAGGATATCAATTTCTGCATTCCCTTTGATGAGTAAACCCTTATCAAGCTGTTGAACCGTAGCGTCTTCTTCATCAAAGGCATCTGTAAACTCACCGAATAACTCCTCAGATAGATCTTCCATGGTAACCAGACCGGCTGTACCGCCATACTCATCGATTACGATGGCTATTGAGAGACTTTTGGTTTGCATCTCACCCAGCAATTCATCTGCAGCCTTCGTTTCAGGCACAAAAAATACCTCGCGCATCATTTCACTAAGTTCCGTTGCTCCCCTGAAAAGGTCATGGAGAAAAACGATTCCTTTGATGTCATCAGTTGTTTCTTCATATACTGGAAGTTTGGAAAATCCGGATTCCATAAAAGCTGCTTCAACCTCTGCCATACTACTATCGATTGAAACTGATGTCATATCAGGTCGAGGTGTCATCACTTCACTAATTGAAGTGTTCTTAAAGGTAAAGATGCGGGCAATAGTTTGGCGTTCATGGACATCTACACCGCTCTCCTCCCTGGGATCATTGAAGAGGAGGTGCAGCTCTTCTGAATCAAGACTGGTTTGGCTTTCTTCGTCCACACTTCGCAGAATAATTTTTCGATACAACCCAAGCAGAAGAGTCAGTGGATAGAGAATAACTTCAAATATTATAACAAACCTGCCAAAAAATAACATGGAGGCATTTGGAAATTCTCGAAAAAGTGTTTTGGGTATAATTTCACCAAAGATGAGAACGCTAACCGAAATTATTAATAGTATAATCCATTCGTTGGTGATAACCTGGATCAGCATGACCGTTGAAAAGGAGGTTGCCAGAATGTTGGCAATGTTGTTTCCAACTAGTGTAGCAGTGAGAAACTGTTCAGGATTGCGACTGGCTTTCATTGCAGACTTGGCACCACTGACCTCACGCCGCTCCCAGACTTCCAGTTGAAGTCGGTTTGACGAGAGTAATGCTATTTCTGCACCTGCAAAAATAAAGCTAAGGATAAGGCCAATGACGGCGAGGGTAATCTCGATCATTGAGTGAGGCTATTAGCTGGAAGGTTGGTACTCATTTTCACGTTCAACATACAAATAATATAATTTGATTCAAGCTTGAACCATAGGTTGGTCTTGGATATCCCCAATTACCTCAAACAGCAGATGTGTAGGGGAAATGATCATTCCCTTAAAATCTTACATCCTTTATTTTACAGATATTCAAAAATCGAGTTTCATCAGGCATCAATGCGATTATCCTATAAGCCTATGGTATTCTCACCCAGATATTCTTCATGTGAATCTCAACTTGATCATTGCTGGATAGAACTCAAAAATCTTGAACAAAAGAAGCTGTTTCTGCTGGGGGTGCTTGTCGCGGCGACCACGCTAAATGATCAAGCCATGTTAAGTAATTGGATACCCCACTGTTCAGATGTTCTAGAGGAGGAAGCGATTGAAGAAGCCATTCTGCAAACCCTGCTCTTTGCAGGATTTCCTAAAACTATAGAGGCGCTCAAGGAATTACGTAGACATTTCCCAGTTAAACACGGTGAAAAACATGTGAGTGATCATAGGCAGGCCGGGGACGCGACCAGTAAAATTATCTATGGTAAGTATCATTCAAAATTGCTTAAAGTCATGGATGAATTGCATCCGGATTTAACACGATGGATGATTGAAGATGGCTATGGCCGCATCCTATCACGTACCGGACTTAGCATTCAGGAGCGGGAAATATCAGTGCTTGCTTCCCTCATGACGTCGGGCATGATCAATCAATTTAGAGCCCATGTTCGAGGCGCATTATTTGCAGGTGTATCCCGGGTTGATATCATTTGGTTTACAAACATCTTCCAATGTATAATTGCCGCCGAGTTGAGAGCGGACTTCAATCAGGTCACCCAGGAGATTTTAAGGGCATGATTGATCATCAGACCTGAGATTGGCAATTGATTTTGAAAAGTTTAACAGGGTGGGAGCATAAAGACGATGACATCGAAATTAGGCAAGCTTTTAACAGAGCAACGGAATCCAGAGAGCATGAAGCTGGACTCATCTTCGATTCGTGAAATCCTTGAGACCATAAACCGAGAAGACCATATCATCGCAGGCCGGGTTGCCGAGCAAATGGATGACATTACCAAGGCAACTGAACTGGTAGATCATGCTTTTCAACATGATGGACGCTTGATATATGTTGGAGCAGGGACATCTGGTAGACTGGGAGTGTTAGATGCATCAGAAATTCCACCCACCTTTAATGCAAGCCCAGAACGTGTTCAAGGTTTTATAGCTGGTGGTGATACTGCTTTGCGTACGGCGGTTGAGGGGGCGGAAGATTTTCCAGATGATGGTCGAAAACTCATTGATGATTTGCAGATCACTGAAAATGATGTTGTTATGGGAATTGCAACCAGCGGTGTTACCCCATACGTGTTGGGTGCCCTGGAGCATGGGCGAGAATTGAGAGCAGCAACAGTATTTTTCACATGTGCTGACAGAAAGCACATCGATATCGATGTTGATGTTCTCATCTCCGTGCCCGTGGGACCAGAAGTGATCACCGGATCAACACGCATGAAATCGGGGACTGCTACCAAGCTGGTACTCAATATGATTACAACTACTGCCATGGTGAAACGGGGAAAAGTTTACGAAAATCTCATGGTGGATTTGAAGGCTACAAATATCAAGCTGGAAGATAGGGCTAGACGTATTGTCTCAACCATAACGTCATGCAGTTATGAAGAAGCAACCGACCTTTTAGTGAAGTCAGATAATTATGTTAAGGTGGCTCTGGTCATGCATAAAAGCCATGCATCAGCAGATGAAAGCCGACTATATTTGGATCGATTCGATGGTAACGTTCGCCAGGCTGTTGATGAACTCGAAAAAACACAGACCCCAGGCAAATAGTGGTCTTAGGAGAATACATAGATGAATGTTAATGATTTTATTTTTAGAGAATATGATATCCGTGGGGAAGTAGCAGTTGATTTTCCTGAGGAAGTTGTTGTGGCTCTGGGTCGCGCCTTTGCATCAATCGTAAAACGACGTGGTGGAAAGAAGATAACCCTGTCAGGTGATGTAAGGCTTACTACACCACAATTAAAAGAATATTTCAAGGCAGGTGCCCTTTCCACAGGTATCGATGTTATGGATATTGGTATTCTACCCACACCTGGAAACTATTTCAGCGTATTTCACTTCGATGATGTTGATGGTGCCTGTCAGATAACTGGCTCACATAACCCACCAGAGTTTAATGGATTTAAACTGACGTTTAACCAGCTTGCTTTTTTTGGTCAGGATATCCAGGATATGTTAACCCTCATTAAAAGTGATGATTTTGAAGTCGGTAAGGGTACTGCATCAGACTATGACCTCCTGCCAGAGTATATGGATGCTGTTGTCAAAGGCATCGATCTAAAGCGACCCATGCGAATCGTCGTTGACTCAGGTAATGCCGCAGGAGCGCTTTGTGCACCTGAAGTATATGAGAGAATGGGGTGTGAAGTCACAGCCTTGTATTGTGATGTTGATGGAACATTTCCAAATCATCATCCTGATCCAACGGTTCCAGCCAATCTTAAAGACATCCAGGACGAAGTTAAACGTGGTGGATATGACGTTGGAATTGCCTTTGATGGTGATGCCGATAGGTTGGGGGTCATTGATGAAAAAGGTCAAGTCGTTTGGGCGGACTACCAGATGATTCTTTTTGCTCAGGATGTAATCAAGTCAAAAGATGACAAAATTATCTTTGATGTGAAATGCTCACAAGCGCTTGAAGAAAAAATCCTGGAGTTCGGTGGAACTCCTGTCATGTATAAGACCGGTCACTCCCATATCAAATCCCATATGAAAGAACTCAACTCACCCTTTTCCGGTGAAATGAGCGGTCATCTCTTTTTTGCCGATAGATATTATGGCTTTGACGATGCTATATACAATGGTGGTCGGATGCTGGAACTTCTTTCTAAGAATAATCGACCTTTATCTGAGATGGTAGACGAACTACCTAAGTATTTTTCAACACCTGAGATCAGGCTGACCTGTAATTCAGATGCAGAGAAATTTGAAATTGCTGAAAAAGCAGCTATTTATTTTAAAAAGAATTATGATTGCATTGATGTAGACGGTGTGCGTATTCGATTTGGAGATGGATGGGGTTTGGTGAGAGCATCAAACACTCAGCCTGTTCTGGTAGTAAGATTTGAGGCAAAATCTCCTGCGCGTATGGAAGAAATTCAAACTTTAGTAATGAATAAAATCGGGGAGTTTGGCGAGGTTCGCCTTGACGAGGGACATTGAGCAACGTAAGCGAGATCATCTGATTCTTGCTCAGAATGAGGATTTAAACTTTTCCATCTCTACAGGGTTTGATCGTTGGAGACTCATTCACAATGCACTCCCTGAAATAAATCTCAAAGAGATTGATACCCGTACCAAATTTTTAGGTAAGGATCTTCAATTCCCTCTTCTGATTAGCTCAATGAGTGGTGGAGTTGATGAAAGTTTCAACTTCAATGCAAATCTGGCCACAGCAGCAGAAACTGTTGGGTGTGCTCTCGGTTTGGGCAGCATTCGAGCAGCACTTGAGCATGAAAAGGCTCGTGATAGCTTTCTCATAGCCAGAAAAAAAGCACCAACAGCCATAATAATGGCTAATCTGGGTATTGCCCAGATTATGGATTCCCAATCTATAGATGGGGTCGCTGCATTTTGCAATGACCTAGATGCAAATGCGTTGATTATCCATTTAAATCCGCTCCAGGAGGCGTTCCAGCCTGAAGGGGATACTGAGTTTAGAGGTGCATTAGATTCAATTCGGAGATGGGTTCGCGATTTCCCATTACCTCTCATAGTGAAAGAAGTTGGACAAGGGCTTTCCACTCAGGTCGTTCGAAAGTTACAAGACGTAGGCATAGAGACTGTCGATATTGCAGGTGCAGGGGGTAGCAATTGGATATCCATTGAGCGTGAGCGCTTAGCAGAGGATCGAAAGGTTTTAAGGCAAGCTGCCTACGAATTTGCAAACTGGGGAGAACCAACTGCAGAAATCCTGGAAGACCTGGACACTGATTTGTGTGTTATTGCCAGTGGTGGATTAAAACGACCCCTCGATCTACCCAAAGCTCTGGCTCTGGGTGCTCAGATGGGTGGAATAGCCGGGGTTCTGTTGAGTCAAGCACTTTCAAGCGATGCAGATAAACTCATCGAGCAACTATTGGTCTGGAAGAAAACTTTAGAAATGGTAATGTTTGGAGTTGGGGTCTCTAAAATTGATGATTTAATTGGGAACCGTAGTCTTTTGCACAAAATTGACTGAGCATTGGACATCTGTAAGGTATTAAAAAGGGATTTATGGATATTGATGTAAAAGCTAGAATCGAAGCATGGCGAGCGGCTATCTCCAAGCATCTTCAGAATCCGAGTTTCCATAGGGAGCCTGTTTATCTTTCTGAACCAATGAATTATGCACTCAGGGCTGAGGGCAAGATGCTTCGACCGGCACTCTGTCTGGCTGCCGCTGAAGCAGTTGGAGGTGATTGGCGTGATGCAGTTACTGTTGGCGCTGCCCTGGAAATATTCCACACTTTCACACTCGTTCATGATGACATCATGGATGGTGATGAACTCAGAAGAGGAATTCCTACTCTCCATAAGAAATTTGGTGACAATCAGGCACTATTAAGTGGTGACACTCTGCTTATATATGTATATCAACTTCTTGCTGATCTTGAGGACTCAAAATTCAAGCGTGTGTTCCGCGCTTTTAATGATGGTGCCATGGATGTGTGTCGGGGGCAAGGTTGGGACATGGAATTTGAGAAGAGTGACCATGTTGAACCCCAGCAATATGAAATGATGATTGATCTCAAGACGGGCGCTCTCATCAGACTTGCCTGCCATTTAGGAGGTATCATGGGTGGGGGAAGTGATGCAGCCATCGAATCCCTATCGCGCTTTGGGGTGCTTATAGGCAGGGCATTTCAGATGCAGGATGATCTTCTGGAGGTGACCTCTTCATCTGCCGCCATGGGTAAAAGTCTGGGTAGTGATGTGCTGAATGAAAAAAAGACCTGGATTTGGATTGACTTGAAGAGCAGGCTTGCTGAAAACGAGCTAAATGAATGGCAGCAAGTTCAGAATGGCGGAGAACTAGCAGAACATCACAGAGATCAGGTCAAGCAATGGATGTTAGACCATGGTACTATTAAACGTGCCCAGCAATTGATTGGCTCCTGGATTTCTGAGGCAGATGTTTTGTTAAGTTCATCGCAATTTAAGAATACTACAATGCTCAAAGTTCTATCAGACATTATTCTTAATCGACAAAGCTGATTACCTGATCCCCTTTTCCCCTATCACTGCTAAAAAAGTGTTAAAGATCACAAGTTGACCACAATGTTTGCATTTTTGATGTCAATGTTTGACATTGGGCTGTTTTAGACGCTAAGTTTATCCCGGTGATAAAAATGATTGAAGTTACTGTTAAAAATATCCTCTTCTTTGCCCAGGCTGCTGCTCCGGGTTATACCTTATTCCTGCAAACAAGGGATGATGACGAACGGAGCCTACCCATTGTGGTGGGTCAATTTGAAGCACAGGCGATTGCCCTGGCTTTGGAGCAAATCAATCTTGATCGTCCCATGACCCATGATCTCCTATCCCAGGTTATTACCGATATGACTGACGGATTGGATAGCGTTGTGATACAGAAATTGAAAGAGGGAACGTTTTACGCCGAGTTGAATGTAAAAAATGAGAAGGGTATGGAAAAAATTGATGCCCGACCCAGCGATGCAATTGCCCTGGCTTTGCGCGCCAGAGTGCCCATCAAAGTGTCCAGAGCGGTTTTTGACGAAGCTTCTATCCCCATGCCTGTTACCAACGAGCAGACGAAGAATTCAGAACCCACACTGGCTGACAACGTGAGCGAGATAACTCATAGAGCAGAATTACGATTTGATTTGGAGCGTGATCTGAAAGAGGCAATCACTAATGAGGATTATGAGAAAGCAGCTTTAATCAGGGATAAATTGAATGCTTTATCACTTTCTGAAATGCGTGGGTAAGTTTAGTCTAAATCTGAAAGCTCGGACTCAATCTTTTCTATAGTTTCATCGGATAATTGATTTTTGGACTCAGAATCCTGCTGCTTAGCCTGTAGCTTCTTCAACGCATATCCAAGTATTACCAATCCAACAAGACTAAATAGAACCACCATCCAGTAGGAGACCTTGCCAACGGTTTCGCTGGCCTTGGGTGAGGCTAGAATGCGATTACCATAGGGCTGCTTAGTACGGGGATCAATAGAGTTTCTGAAATGATCCAAAACATCATTAGTACTTTTACCCTCAATCAACAACCGTCGAATAGTTATCTTGGCATCTTCAGTCATCTGATTTTTGCCATGCATGTAGACAGGGCCACCAAAACAACAAGTTGCCATGAGATTTTTCTCAAGGTAAATCGCCTGCTCATTTTGTTTGTCTGTCAGTTTCGAATTGTAAAATTCATAATCTTGAGCACCAAGCATGCTCACCAGGGCCATAAGTAGGATAATAGTCTTCATTTTCATGTGGAGAATCTAGACGAGAAAACAGGGTTCTCAATGGAAATTCATTGTCGCGAGGGGGTTTAGATAGCATTTTGCATCCCTGATAAGTGAATTTGAAAATATAAGGAAAAATCATGTCTCTCATCATTGTCGGGTCACTTGCACTTGATACTATTGAAGCCCCGACGGGCTCAGTTTCTGAAGTCCCGGGTGGATCTAGCACCTATTGCTCTATCGCATCAAGTTATTTTACTCATCCGAATATTGTCGGTGTGGTAGGGAATGATTTTCCGGAAACTGTGGTTACTCTATTTAAGGATCACCAGGTAAACCTGGAAGGTTTGGTGGTAGAGGAAGGTAAGACCTTTCGCTGGGGAGGACGTTATGCAGAGAACTTTGATGATAGGACAACACTTTTCACCGAGTTGAATGTATTCGAATCCTTTAACCCGGTTTTGCCAGATGTATATAAGGATGCAGCCTATGTTTTGTTGGCAAACATACATCCTGGTCTACAGCACCATGTGCTGGATCAGCTTGAGGCGGACTCATTCGTCGTTCTTGATACCATGAATCTTTGGATTGACACTGCCCTGGAAGATCTCTTGACCCTGATGAAGAGAGTCAATATGCTGGTGATAAATGATGAAGAAGCCAGGATGCTAACAGAGGAGCGCAATTATAAAAAGGCTGCAATGAAACTCCACGAAATGGGTCCAGAATGGGTAGTGATTAAAAAGGGTCAACATGGTGCTCTCCTATTCCATGAGGAGCAGATATTTAATGTACCTGGCCTCGTGTTGGATGAAGTCAAGGATCCCACTGGTGCTGGAGATACCTTTGTTGGTGCCATCATAGGCTATCTTGATCAATCCAAAGATCATTCCTTTGATAATATGAAATTGGCAGTAGTCTTTGGTTCTGTTCTAGCTTCATTTTGCGTTCAGGATTTTTCCGTAGATGGGATTACTTATCTTGAAGAATCAGATCTGGAAGAACGTTATGATGAGTTCGTGGTTATGAGTCAATTTTAAGGGGAAAATCTATGAGATCTGAATTTTTGTCTGCTGGGAGCGGTCGACTTCTTTTTCTCTGCGGTATAATAATCATCAGTCTTGCTCTGGTAACTGGTTGTGAGACGGAAGATCCAGTGGGGGATGATGATCCTACAACGTGCAATACTGTTGATGAAGCCGGGGAACTGGTTGAGGCTACCTTTAAGATATCCTTTACTCCAGCACAGGTAGAGCCTTACCTTGATTTTTTTGGAGCACCGATCGGATACTCGCTGACCCACAGCACTGATGCCTACACAATTCACTATAAAACCCGAGATAAAAATGGCGATCTCACTCTCGCCTCAGGGGTCATGTTTCTACCACAGGGTGTAGAAACCATGGACTTGGTTAGTGTGCAGCACGGGACTGCACTGAAAAGAGAGAATACGGGATCAGAGAATCCATTTTATGCCATGGATGGGATCATGTTTGCCATGAATGGATTTATGGCAGTTGCTCCGGACTATATCGGTCTAGGCGTTTCAGAGGACATTCATCCCTACCTCCATGCAGAACTAACTGCCAATGCTGTGGTTGATATGCTTCGTGCTGCAAGAATCTATGCGTGTGAGAATGATATTATTCTCAGCGACGAACTTTTTCTGGCAGGTTATTCTGAGGGGGGATATGCCACCATGGCTACTCATAAATACATTGAAACAGAATATGTTGAAGAATTTCAATTGACTGCAGTTGCCCCCATGTCTGGACCTTATGACCTCATTGGGTCAACACGCAATCTTTTAAGTAGAGGTAGTTACGACATTCCAGCTTTTTTGGCATATGTAGTAGTGGCATACGATGATATTTACGGGTGGGATAAACTCTCAGATATTTTTAATGAACCCTATGCTTCCATGTTTCCTGCTCTGTATGATGGTACCCAGGAATTGGGTGACGTGAATAACCTGTTACCTGTTGAAATTGACTCTCTTTTCAGTACAGAATTTACCACGTCTTTTTTTGCAGGGAATGAAACCGAAATACAATCAGCCCTGGAACAGAATACTTTATTGGAGTGGGGACCCATTGCACCAGTCAGGTTATATCATGGGAAATCTGATAGCACAGTGTCAATTGACAATACAT
This sequence comes from Fidelibacterota bacterium, assembly GCA_016845065.1. Classification (GTDB taxonomy): domain Bacteria; phylum Fidelibacterota; class UBA8477; order UBA8477; family JABMPR01; genus JABMPR01. The sequence continues at coordinate 73,976 of JAERTG010000092.1, forward strand.
TGAGTGCCTATGCTTCTCTGCAGGCAAATGGTGGAACGAGTGTAGATTTGGTGACGTTATTAGGAGCGGATCATACGGGTGCGTTTATTCCTTCCATGATCCTTGCCGAGGCTTGGTTTGACAGTTTAAGAACGGCGAGCCAATAACTTATAGTTTTGCCAGAACCCCTTGATTGATTTCTGTGACTTTCTCCTTGCCAAAGAGCGTCTCAATCAGTTTAAATGAGAATTCCATCGCACTTCCTGCAGCTTGCCCCGTGACCAGTAATTCTGAAGTTTCAACTCTTGCACCTGTGTGAATCGCTGTGGTCATGCGTTCAGCCCAGGCTGGGTGGGATGTAATTTTCTTATCTTGGGTTAGGCCAGCCTCCTGGAGTACTGCGGGTGCTGCACAGATGGCAGCAGATGTCTTCCTTGCAGAAGCCTGATCTTTTAGCAGCTTAATAATTCGGGCATCGCCCATGAGGTTTGGAGCTCCAGGTACTCCCCCTGGCAAAACAACCATATCAAATTCATCATTAAGGACTTCATCCAAGACGGTGTCGGCAATTACTTTGAGTCCGTGCGATCCTTGTACATTCCTTTTTTCCAGAGATGCAAGAATCACTTCTGCCCCAGCCCTTCGAAGAAGATCGATAATGGTGACAGCTTCTATTTCCTCAAATCCCTCTGCAAGGGGTACCAATATCTTCTTCATTTAATATCTCCTAAAGTCCTGGGGTTCTATAAGTCTCAAGAATACGAGGCCTTACATATTTTGAAGTCTCTACCAACTTCCCATCTGCGTTATACAGGCGAACCAGTTTTGGTTGGTGCTTTTCATTGTATTCATAAATAGTCTTTTTTATCAGTTCAAGCTGACGATTTTTTTCTTCCTCAATGAGTAGTTGTCCGTATTCATTGAACCTGCGAGAAATGAAAACACCGCGATCCTCATCCAAAATTTCCTCATGTTCTCTATAACCTTTTACAGGATGGTAACTATATCTGTAGAAAGCGACAAGCGAATTGTCAGGCAGATAATGATCCTCATTTACTATTTGAATTTCATCATTGTATATGGTTAGCCAATAATCTCTTAATTCACCGCTGGGTAGGAAAAAATTGCGCCTGGATTTATCAAGACGATGCTCATAATCATAGTGGTATTCAGTTGAACTTTCAATCTTATGAGCCAACCCCCAGGTTTCCTCTAAGTAGACTTTTTGATTCGTATCATAGTAAATGGTCAGTTTCTTTTCAAGGGTGTGAGATCGAGTGAACCATTGCTCCTCACGCTTAATTACTCGACCTTTTTCATAGTGCCATTCTCTAGATATTCTGGGTGGTCCATTGTTAAAAAATTCTACCTGCTGGTGTCTCAACAGATGCCCTTTTCTGGTATATGTATAATTACTTCTTTCAGCCAGGTTTTTCGCTGATGAAAAATATTTGGCCGAGGTAATCTGGCCTTTGTCATTACGTCGTACTTCGAAGTAATCACCCCCAATTGAGTTATGATCTCTGATGAGATCTAGGAACTCACGAGAGTGGGCATCACCCCTCTTGTAATATGAGATTTTGCCACTACTGCATCCACCGAGGAGTAGGGCAACTAAAGTTATACTGGTGAGTCTATAGATCACTTTGTGAACAGGTAAAAATAAATGGCGGATCGGCGGGCATCCACAAGTTCAACATGATCAGAACTGACAATTTCGTCAGCAATATCATATAACTCATAACGTGCAGTCTTATCCAGTTCCTTATAGAATGCCAGAACCTGCTCATCGCTCAAGTCATCAATGGTCAACAAGCGAGCCTGGTCCAGGGTTTTGCCTTCACGCACTAGTTTCACAGCCGCTAGATCAATCGAACGGGCACTCACCACTTCCAGTACTTCTGTTGAATCAACCACACCTTCAGCTTCTCCAGTTTTCTGGGCCACTTTGGGTTGCTTCATTTTCTTAGCAAGGGCATATCGCTTGCCTGGATCTTCTAATTGCTTACTGATTTTGAGAATGTCGAGGGTGATTTGATCTATTCTTTCCCTGGATTCAGCTTGTTTTTTCTTCAATCGAACCAAACGCAGGCTATCTCTTTTGCTGAAGTCGGCAGTGGGATTTTTCATCTCGGATTCAATACTATATGATCGAGCCTGTTCAGCTTTGAGTTTGGTTACCATCTCACTGATTTTATCAATCTCACGGTGCAGGGCCTTTACGTCAGAACTTCTTGATTGTGATTGAGCCATCATGGGTGACAGCATGATAGTTATCAGCAAAAATGATATGATGGTTCGGTTTTTATCCAAATTTAGCATAACCAATTTCTCCTTAGTGCGATGCCTTTAAACTAACCCAACACTTAAAACTGAGAAAGTATGAAATGTCATTCCATTATGTGAGAAGCAATTGGGTGATTGAGCTAGAGTAGCTGCTTTTCAAACCAGTACTTGATCTCATTTCCATCTAATTCTGACTTCACCTGGGTATACTTGTTTTTCAAACCGAGCTGAATCATTTCAGGGAAACGATCATAGCTGGTGAAATATATGGTGGAAATACCCATTGATTTTACATGATCCTCCTGAAAATCTAGAAGGGCTTGTGCTATTCCCTGTCGGCGATAGTTTTTATGTACACCACCTAACCAGGAAAAGAAAGAATCAGTCCCTTTCACAACGTATCCTAATTTAAAACCAACTTGAGTATCCCCATCATAGGCTACCAATAACAGGGCGTCCTGCTGTCGAATCTTCTCAAGCCTGGAATCAGTGGCTCTGGAATTGCCAAAAATCATGCATTCAAGTGAGTTTACGATATCGAGCTCCACTGCCATGGAGCATATTTGAAAAGGAATTGAAATTTAGATTACCTCCATTAATAATTGCTAATATGAAAAAAGACTTACCCTGTCCAGATTTCCATCTAAATTTAGACTTTAGTTATGAGTAAGCAAAAGCCAAGAATACCACAGAGTGCAGAATGCCTAAACTGCGGTACACCCCTAAACTCACACTTTTGTCCAGAATGTGGACAAAAGAACAAGGAATACAATCTAACTTTTAAGGATTTTTTCTCAGTCTTTCTTGAAGAACTCCTCGACGTTGATTCTCGAGTTTTAAGATCTCTAAGACTCCTCTTTACAAAACCGGGTTTTTTAACTTCTGAGTATGTGAAGGGTAGACGAATAAGGTATCTACCCCCAGTTCGAATTTATTTGGTAGCCAGTGTACTCTTTTTTGTCTTCCTGTCATTAAAGACGATCATACCTACTGTCAGAAATAATCAGTTTTTAAAGGAATATCAGGAAACTGGTGGGATTGATGAATCCATAAGCCAGGTCATTGGAAAACAGGGTACATCTGGAGATGAAGGCTCGGATAAATTGAATGATATGGGCATTGTTGCCATTGATCCAGATAGTTCCAAAACTAATATGACAGTTACAGTTGGCAATCAACCTTTCCAACTCCAGGAAGGTGATTTACTGAGTAACTTTAGTGATAATTTTGCTAAAATGATGTTTCTGCTGCTTCCTGTCGCAGCCCTTCAGTTGAAGACTCTCTACTGGCGCAGGAAAAAGCTCTACATAGAACATCTTGTTTTCAGTCTCCATGTTCATGCCTTTATTTTCAGCCTCCTTATTTTGACTATCATTTTGGATTATAAGCTGACAATGTGGTTCGTAATCATCTCAAGTTTGATATACTTGTACATGGCCATGAAGCAATTCTATGATCAATCCTACACAAAAACTGCCACAAAGATGGTGTTGCTACTCGCTGCATATGGGATAACCACAATTTTGGTTATGACGCTTACCCTGGTTGCAACTGCAGTGGGTCTGGTGATAGGAAATACTTAGTGTATTATGTTTGAATTCCTCACACAGACATTCAATGCTTCCCTTATTGCAGTTACCCAACTGTTCTTGTCATCTGTGGTTACCTCAAACCCATGGTTTGAAGGACTTGATCTTCAATATTCTGGTGTAAAACATGAGATAGTTTGTAGTACTAAATTGGCAGATTCTTTTACTGAGACGCTTGATGATGTGTTATTATCCGGAGAAAACATCACTCTTCATTTTCGTTTTGAACTCTTTGCTCCTGGTAATGCTACACCTCTTCAGATGAAAGAAATCGTAAATGGTTTTCGTTTTGATGAAGAGACAGAGAGTTATTATCTGATAAACTCAGAGAGTGGAGAACTGGAAAGATTCTTTACGATAGAGGCTGCCAAAGATACGTATATAACTGTAAGTAATCTTGTTATTGTGAACACCGAAAATCTCTCAGGAGAGCAAGATTATTTTGTCCAGGTGACAGCATTTCTTGATCCTATCAAATTGGATGATATGAGCGAATCAGTGAATCTTATGTTACGCTGGGCAAGTGTGAAACCTACCATTGTATCAGACAAATTCAGGATTCAAGCCAAGGCTACTTAATCAATACTAGGGGATTTCAACTAGATATATTTTCGAATCCTTACGAGACAGGATGTCAAATTCATTAAGGCTTGCTGGAGTGATAAATGATTGACCTCGTCTCATAACACAACTGCAGGAGCTGTCGGTTCCTTTCCAGTGCAGGCTAATTTCACCCTCAACAACTAAAAACATGGTTAGACTAGTTCTGGAAGTGAATAACTCAGATTCACCTTCAGGCAACTCCAGCGCTTTAACTCTAAATTCTGATGTTGGAGAAACATAGGTGTTGAGGTAACCATCTTTGGATTGGGGCACGCGAAAATCTGAAGTACTGTCATAATCCAGAATTTCATTAAGAGCCTGTGCATCGCAAAACTTATTCGTTAATCCCAACCGCACGACATTATCAGAATTTGCCATGCATTCAATGATGTTGCCTTTGAGATAGGCATGGGGGACACCAGGAGCTAAAAAGACTGCTTCACCTGGCTCAAGCCTTATTGGATTCAACAGGAATAGAAACAAGAGCCCTAAATCTTCAGGTTCGCGTTTCTCAAATTGTTCAAGGAAGAGAATCTCAATTTCATCAGGGTTTTTCTTATTCCTGATTCGCTGGTGAATCTGCTTGGTCGTAAGCACGATATATTGCTCATCATGCTCCCCAATATGAAATAATGCCTGAACGCCTTCCCTTAGATTTTGAATATTGTTGGCTTTGCTACCGATCAAAGCTTTGATCTCAGGGTACGCTTCCAGTAGTGTTAGATATTGCCGATTAGAGATAAAACCCACCAACGCATCCAGAAAGTCTAGAGCTATGGCTATTTCTGGCTTGTGATTGTCATCTGGATAATGCTCTGGATCGAGTTGGTGTAGACGTTCAGCGTCCTGCTTGTTTGGGTGAGCTTGAATACTCAGAGCTTCTCCTGCAGATAGGACCTTCAGGAGATAGGGTAAATTAGACAGCCCCCCATTGACCGCTAACCGTTCGCGCGGCATATCCGAAAGCCACCGGGATAGACTCAGTTGTCCTGCTTCCAGGTCGATAATGGATGAAGGTGCATTTGGGTGGATGCCCATCCATAATTCAGCATATGCTTGATCTGGTTCTACATCGATCCCCAGGAGTTCAGGGATAAAAGCTTCACTATTCCGGGTACCCCATGCATAGTTCTGAATGATGTTTGCCAGACGATAAGGTCTTGAAGAGTGACAGTCCAATTTTGTCTCATTTGACATGACCAAAACTATTCGGCAGTCACATAATCTACAATGACAATTACCGACAGAGAGGTGATGTAAACTCTTAGAAGCAGATGCCTGAACGCCTGGAAAATACTAATATTTTAATATATGATTAAAATTATCATAAATAATGCTTGCCAATTGAGCACAGATTATTATTTTTGATTAAATCAAAACCACAATCGGACGCACCAATTACAATCCTGCTATGAGCATTCAACACATAGGAAAATCTCATGATTCATGTACAAAAATCCAAAGCCCGCTTATTTTTCACTTATCTAAAGGACAAAACTGAACTCTTCCTTTACGTGAAGCCACACGGAACCTCCGGAAGTGAAATGACATATAGGCGGGCTCCTGGAGATGCTGCAATGAATCTGCGTATACAGGCCATTCTGGACCAGGCAAAGGTTCTTAATGCTGATACTGAAATCTGGATCCTGCTATATCCACCTGAAATTTATACAACTACAATGTATATCCCATCTCATGCTTCAAATAATGAGGTGAGAGCTCTGATCCATGAACAAATATTTTCAACTTTATCCTATCCAATCAAATATGATTGGGAAAATTATCGTATTACTGTTCATGAAAATGGTCATAATGAGAATATGGTGACCGTTACCATTCTGGGAAGAGATGTACTCCCCAGAATTCAGGAATTGCTGGAAGATAATTATGATAGAGTGAGATTCATTGGTGATGGCTTACAATTTCTCAATATTGAAAGTACTTTCTTCCAACAGCTACGCGGGCAAACCTATAAAATGATCCTGCCCTATGATGAAATGTATTACACTGCAGCTTTTCGATCCGGTCTACATGTAGAAAGCTCAGTGCTAACCCACGCCTGCTCATCATCGTTTGGTGAGTATAAATTAAACCAGCAACAAGTTTACCTGGATATCCGTACGAAGAAAAAACTCATGCATCAACCTAAAATACAACCCGTTGTACCCAAGTTAGAGTGGCAGAAGGCACACTTGACATCAGCGGCTTTTCCCACATGGTTTATTGCCAGGAATAGTCTGAATCAGAGCCAAAAAGTTAATTTTGTCGGACAAAATACTGACCCTGACGAAGCAAATGGGAGGAAACGATCAATGAAGAAGTTTGAGGCTATCCACCTATTGGACTGATGAAGGTTTGAATCGATGTCTCTCTATCAGGTCCTTCAGGGCAAAAGGGGAGTAGTAAATGTAAAATGAAATAACCGCTACAACTTCAAGAGAGAGTATGTACCATGGCCAGGGACCAAGGACATCAATTAGCGACCCATTTACAGGTTTATGGCAAATGAATAAATAATTCCCACCTGTTACATAGTTAAATCCAGCAATGAAAACCAAATAGATATTAGTAATTCCCATCACCTTCCAGATGGATTTATGTGTGGGACGTAAGCCACCTATCCATGTCATGTAGAGGCTAGCAAAGATGAGGGCTCCGTGCGACACAAAGAATTGGAAAAAGCGATAGTGTGGAAATCCGTATTGTCCAATATCAGGCGTCAGTAGAGCTTGGATGGCTCCACCTAGACCCCAGAAGTACACTAATTCATACAACAAATAGCTACGATTAATTACCAGAAATGCTGCGAGGACAATTCCAACACCACAGAGGTGAAGTGGGAGGGTTCTACCTACATCCCAGGTTCCAATATTGAGGTGCCAGATATTCAAACTCAATTCCTGGCTGAGGAGCAGAATTGCAACGATCCAGCGTGTTCGTACATCTATTTTGGGTTTAGAAAACCAATCTCGTTTTACATACAGTGTAACAAAAATACCTAACAGAACGAGAAGTGCGATCAAGTGTGGGGCAGAAAAAAAGACAAAGGCATGGCCTGGATATTCAAGTGCGAATGGACCTGTATTAGAGGTCATCTGGACACCACCTGCTTGATAGCAGCATTCCAACCCCCAATCAGGGAATCCCGTTTATTTGTGGCCATTTCAGGGCTAAAAATAGTTTTCTGGGTGGCAAATGATTTCAATCTAGTATTATCCCACATGTCGATTCCAAGACCTGCCAAGTAGGCAACTCCGAGAGCAGTTGTTTCGACATAATGAACCTTATGAACCTCAATTTGTAGCATATCCGCTTGAAATTGCATGAGAAACTTGTTTTCTGTTGCACCACCATCAACAGCGAGAGAAGTGATTCTAGATCCAGTTTCTTTTTCCAGGGTCTGAATCACATCATAGGTCTGATAAGCCATTGCTTCCAGACTAGCCCGTATGATGTGATTCTTGTTTGAACCACGGGTGAGTCCTGTGAGTAAACCACGAGCGTCCATATCCCAATGGGGTGCGCCCAACCCTGAAAAAGCTGGCACTAGATATACACCATCGTTACCAGTCACACTTTGGGCAGCTACTTCACTTTCAGCTGCAGTTTTGATAAGATGTAATTCATCCCTTAGCCATTGAATAGCTGCTCCGGCAATAAAAATTGATCCTTCAAGTGCATAGCATGGTTTACCATCAGGGTCTGCTGCCAGCGTCGTAATCAAGCCAAATTGAGATTTTATTACTTCAGATCCTGTATTCATCATTATGAAACAACCCGTGCCATAAGTGTTTTTGGTCTCGCCCCTTCGAAAACATTGTTGCCCGAATAGGGAAGCCTGCTGATCTCCTGCAACACCACGAATTGGGACACCATCAAGTTCTGAAAGTGCCGAAACAATCCCATAATCGTCCGATGAATTTTTTACTTCAGGTAAAATATCAACCGGGATACCCAATAGATCGCAAAGTTCTATGTCCCAAGATTTCTCATGGATATTAAAAAGCATGGTCCGTGAAGCATTTGAGTAATCTGAAGCATGTACCTTCCCAGAAGTGAGTTTCCAGATGAGCCAGGTATCTATAGTCCCAAATTTCAATTTTTGATCGGAATGAGGTTCAGTATGATTCAAAATCCATTGAGCCTTGGTCCCACTAAAGTAAGCATCCAGAGGCAAGCCGGTTTTTTCTTTTATCAGGTCCTCATAAGGTTCCAAGGTCTCACAAATTGAGGCAGTTCTACGACATTGCCAGACGATGGCGTTGTAAACTGGTAAACCCGTGTCAGCATCCCATATTATGGTGGTCTCTCTTTGATTGGTGATGCCAACTGCATCTATAGGTACTGGATGGGATGCGCAGATTTCACCAACACATTCCACCACAGTTTCCCAGATTTCTTCTGGATCGTGCTCAACCCAACCACGTTGAGGATAAATCTGTTGAAACTCATGGTAAGTTTTTGCCAGAATTTGTCCGTCAGAATCTACCAGGATGACAGTTGTGCCCGTGGTACCTTGATCTACTGAAAGTATGGCCATTATATGTGAGCGTTAAGCCAATTGATCATATCTGTTTTTACTTCATCCTGCTCCGGTTCGTTCAGGATTTCATGATATAGACCCTCATAAATTTTAAGGGTTTTGTCTGAAGAACTTACATTGGTGTAGAGCATTTCACTCCCACTCACATCTGAGATTTTATCTGCAGATCCGTGCAGTATCAAAATAGGAAGGTCTATTACCCGAGATCGAGCGGTAATTGTTTTGGTGGCTTTCAACAGTTCAGCTCCAGTACGTGCAGGGACACCACCCCGATAATTAAGAGGATCCGTATCATAGGCCGCTACGACTTCAGGATCTCTGGAAATGCCTGCACTTTCTAACTTTACTACAGGTAACTTGGGGAGAATAGCGCTGATTACACCTGAAATTTTCTGGAGGAAGGGTGAAATATCGTCACTGACTTTAACTGAAGGTCCACTGAGGAGTATTCCCTCCACCTCAGGATTTCGCTCTATAGTAAATAACGCCACAATACCACCACCCATGCTATGTCCGAATAGAAAAAGGGGTAGATCTTGATAACTGGTTTTTGTACGATTCAGAACTTCCTGAAGATCATTTAGGTAGTCCTGGAATGAGTCGATATAACTTCGTTTACCTGCTGAATTCCCATGACCTCGTAAATCAAACCCTACAACAGTATAACCACTATCCACCAAAGATTGGGCAACCCGTGTGTAGCGACCAGAGTGCTCTGCAATTCCATGTGTAACCAGAACCACACCTTTTGCTTCCTTGCAGGACCAGGTTTGCTCATAAATATCATAATTATCTGCAGTTGTAAAAGTTGCTTCAGTTGGAATGGCTAACACAGTCATGATCTCCCCTTAATACCGCATGGTATTGGTTAAGCCGAATTTGTTGTACAATTAGAATTACCGCAAAAAGTAAGCAAAGCATGAGTAAAAAATAATTAAATAATTCATCCTGCTTTCTGGTCAATTCATATGACTGGGTAAATGACTTTCAGGTTTTTTGATCTGAAGCGGGACGGCTATTTAAAAATACTCTGGAGACTGTTTACTGATAAATCATCCAAAGCTAGTCTGCGGATACCCCGGATGGCTGTTTTTGCCCCAGAAAGGGTGGTAATCACCGGAATCTTGTGCCGAATGGCAGCACGACCAATTGAGTATTCATCCTCTCGTGCTAATGCACCCATGGGTGTATTTATAACGAGTTGGATATCTCCATTTTTAATATGATCAGCTACATGGGGCCTTCCTTCATTGACCTTATATATAGCCTGTACGATTAATCCATTCTCTCTTAGTACTTCAGTCGTTCCCTGTGTCGCCATGATTTGGAATCCCATTTCCTGAAAATCACGAGCGATATCAATGGTGTTCTGTTTGTCATGATCGTTCACCGATATGAACACCGTACCCTCTATTGGTAGATGGTTCCCAGAACCAATTTCTGCTTTAGCGAAAGCTGCACCCAACCTTGAATCGAGGCCAATTACCTCCCCGGTAGATTTCATCTCAGGTGAAAGAAACACATTTTGTTGCGGGAATTTATTAAAAGGGAATACAGGTTTTTTCACGGCTATCAAGGCATGTTTTTCTCTATGGAAATTTAGATCTTTAATCTTTTTGCCAGCAGCCAGTTGTGCGGCATATTTGGCCAATGGCACATCTGTAACCTTGCTTACAAAAGGTACAGTCCTGCTGGCACGAGGGTTAACCTCGAGGACATAAACGATTCCATCTTTCATAGCAAACTGAATATTGATCAGTCCGATTGTTTTGAGTGAAATGGCCAGGTTTCTTGTGTATTCTTCAATTTGTTTCCGGTGATTGGGAAGTAGTTGATAGGGTGGAATGACACATGCAGAATCACCAGAATGTATTCCGGCCTCCTCAATATGCTGAAGAATGCCCCCTATGTATACATCATCCCCATCACAGAGAGCATCCACATCGAACTCAAATGCATCTTCAAGAAAGGCGTCTATTAGTACTGGATGGTCACCACTGACAAGAGCTGCCTGGGCAACATACTTCTTGAGTGATTCCTCAGTATAGACAATCTCCATTCCTCTACCACCCAGTACATAGGATGGTCTCACCAGCACGGGGTAACCGATTTTTGTGGCTATCTGGGAGGCCTCTTCTATAGCGAAAGCGGTTCCATAGGCAGGAGCAGGAATTTTTAATTTGTCAAGTATAGCCCCAAATTTCTTGCGATCTTCAGCAAGATCAATGGCGGATGGATTGGTACCGATGATTTTTACCCCAGCTGCCTGAAGTTTATTGGCAATGTTCAGAGGCGTTTGACCACCAAATTGGACCAACACACCATCGGGATTCTCTAAATCCACGATGCTCATCACATTCTCAAAACTCAAGGGTTCAAAATAAAGGCGATCTGATATATCAAAGTCGGTGGATACGGTCTCAGGATTACAGTTTACCATAATGGTTTTATAACCCATCTCGTTCAGACCAAAGACAGCCTGCACACAACAATAGTCAAATTCCAGGCCTTGACCGATCCTATTAGGACCCCCACCAAGAATCATCATTTTTTTTCCTGAGAGAGGAGTAACCTCATTTTCCGTCTCATAGGTTGAATAAACATATGAAGTCCTAGCTGGGAACTCAGCAGCACAGGTATCTACTTCCTTATAAGTTGGCAGAATCCCCTGTGCGATTCGAAACGCTCTGATCTCAGCCTCTTTCATATTCAACCGCTGTGCTAGTTGCATATCTGAATAACCACGTCTTTTATATTCACGGATATCCATATTCGTAAGCTCTGGCGGATTGTCCAGAGCAAGCTCCTGAATTTGAAAAAGAAACCACGGATCTATCTGAGTTATCTTATGTAAAGTTTCGAGATCAATACCATCCTGGAATGCCTTCCAGATTTTCACAAGTCGGAAAGCCGTCGCGAACCGCATTTTTTTTAAGTCTAGATCTCTACCTGCAACCTTCTTTGGTTCTAGACCCACTAAACCAACTTCCAGAGAGCGAAAAGCCTTCTGTAGACTCTCCTTAAAAGTGCGTCCTATTGCCATCACTTCACCCACAGATTGCATCTGAACTCCCAGGGTACCGTCAGCAGTCGGAAATTTCTCAAAATCAAAACGAGGGACTTTGGTGACGATATAATCAATGCTGGGCTCAAATGCTGCCAGGGTTTTCCCAGTAATCTCATTGGGGAGCTCATCGAGTAGATAGCCAACCGCTAATTTTGCGGCAATTTTGGCTATGGGAAATCCTGTTGCCTTTGAAGCAAGTGCCGACGATCTACTCACACGGGGATTCATCTCTATCACTATCATCCGACCAGTCACGGGATCGACTGCAAATTGCACGTTCGAACCACCTGTCTCAACACCAATAACCCTCAGGCACTCGATGGACCAATTCCGCATTTTTTGATATTCTTTATCGGAAAGCGTAAGGGCTGGTGCTACAGTAACAGAATCTCCAGTATGTACACCCATAGGATCAATATTCTCAATGGAGCAAATGATAATAGCGTTATCATTTTTATCCCGTACCACCTCCATCTCAAATTCCTTCCAACCAAGGAGGGATTCTTCGATTAAAACTTCCCCAATGGGGCTTGCAGAGAGACCTTTATCAACTAATTCATGAAATTCTTCATGGTTGTAGGCTGTGGCTCCACCTGTCCCACCCATTGTGAAAGACGGACGAATGATGGCGGGAAAACCGGTATTGTTCACCATTTCAATTGCAGAATCGATATCGCGGGCAAATCCACCACGAGCAGTATCAATCCCAACACTATCCATGACTGCCTTAAACTTTTCTCGATCTTCAGCTTTGTTGATGGCCTCAACATCAGCGCCAATAAGTTGGACCCCCCATTTCTTCAATACTCCTCGTTTATCCAACTTGATTGCCAGGTCCAGAGCAGTTTGACCACCCACGGTTGGGAGAATTGCATCCGGTTTTTCTTTTTCTATGATAGCGGTAACAATAGTGGGGGTTAGCGGTTCGAGGTAAGTCGCATCAGCTAATTCTCTATCCGTCATTATAGTGGCAGGATTTGAATTCACGAGAACGATGCGGTAGCCTTCTTCCCGCAATGCCCGACAGGCCTGAGTCCCTGAATAGTCAAACTCACATGCCTGACCAATAACGATTGGACCTGCACCCAGAATGAGGATTGACTTGATGTCAGTTCTTTTGGGCATGGTTATCCATCATGGTGATAAATTCTTTGAATAAATAGCGCGAGTCATGGGGACCAGGACTGGCCTCGGGGTGATACTGAACTGAGAACGCTGGAAAATTCTTACAACGAATCCCTTCCAGAGTATTATCATTTAAATTTATATGGGTTATTTCCACATGCTCTGGAAGACTTGACGGCTCTACTGCAAAGCCATGATTCTGGCTTGTGATTTCTACCTTGCCGCTATGCTCATTTCTTACGGGATGATTTCCACCACGATGCCCAAATTTTAGTTTGTAGGTATCTGCACCCAGTGCAAGAGATAGAATTTGATGACCAAGACAAATGCCAAAAATTGGTTTCTTGGTGAGCAAAGATCTGACAGTGTCAATTGCATAGTCAACAGGCGCAGGATCACCAGGTCCGTTAGACAGGAAAATACCATCTGGTTTGAGAGCTATGATATCAGTAGCAGAGGTCCCGGCAGGAACAACGATTATTTCGCAATCATTCTCAGCAAGTTGCCTGAGAATATTATGTTTAACACCCAGGTCTAGTGCAACAACACGATAGGAGTGAGTAGCTTTACTTGTGGGCCAGGTCCAGGATTCTTGGCAGCTCACGCTCTGAACCAGATCTTGTCCAGTCATACTCGGAACGAGCCCTAGCTTCTTCTTCAAGGAGGCCAGATCTAGGTCAGCACTGCTTATGATTCCATTCATGGCACCCTCATCACGGATGATACGCGTAAGGTGACGTGTATCGATATCTTGAATTCCAATAGTACCAGCATCTTTTAAATAATCACTAAGACTCTGGGTCGCTCGATAATTGGAATGGATTGGACTGGATTCCCGAACAATAAAACCGTTGGCATGAATTTTATCACTTTCGATGTCATCGAAAGTGATACCATAATTGCCAATATGAGGGGCTGTCATGGTGATCAACTGGCCACAGTAGGAGGGATCAGTGAGAATCTCTTGATACCCGGTCATGCTGGTATTAAAACAGACTTCGCCTCCGGAGGTACCGATAGCGCCTAAAGATAATCCTTTAAAGTGGTGTCCGTTTTCCAGCAAGAGGATGGCGGGCTTTTTCATTAAAACTTAATCTCTCTTTTTACCATCTATCTGCAACCCCAAAATGTCAAATTCTGGAAAATTTCTTTAAAGAGTGACAAGTCATGTTGCCGATACAGAATTAATTGAGGGATTTCGATCAATAAAACGTTAAGATGAAAGAGGGATTTGTGAAAACTAAACAAGGCAAGGGTCATGAGGTTGAGAAGAGGATGAAAGTGTATCTGGAAACCCCACGATTGATTTTGAGAGAGTTTACAGGGTTGGATATTGATAATTTAGTTGATTTGGATTCAGACCCTCAGGTAACTCTATATATCAATGGAGGCAAACCTACATCGCGAAACTACATCGAGGAAAAGGTTATGCCTCGCATACTTCAGTATTATGCAGACCTCGATAGACAGGGGATATGGGCTGCGATTGATAAGCTGAGTGGTGCATTTATAGGATGGTTCCATCTTCGACCCAATCATGCCGATAAATCAGAGACAGAGTTGGGCTATCGTCTGAAGCAAAAATATTGGGGTCGTGGATTAGCCACCGAAGGTTCTATGGCTCTCGTAAAAAAAGGCTTTGAGGAATTGGATTCTGAGGTCATCATGGCCGCAGCTGACCCGGCAAATGGTGCATCAAGAAGGGTCATGGAAAAAGTTGGTCTAGTATTTGAAAAAGAAATGATGGAACCAGATGGTTTCGTCATCGTGAGATATAGACTTGATCGCGCTGATTATTTTAAGGAAAGAAGATAATTAAGAGAATATAATGTCAATATTTACAAATAGAATTGAACGTGAAGCGAGGACCGTTGAGGTGATGATCCAATTATATTGTAAAAATCATCATGATTTGACTGTAACGAATTGCCCGGATTGCTCTGAATTGCATAACTATGCTTTAGACAGACTGAATCACTGCCCTTTTTCCGAAGGAAAAACATCATGCAAGAATTGCCCGATTCATTGCTATAAACCAGGAATCAAGGATGACATCAAAGCGGTCATGCGATATTCTGGTCCCAGGATGATGTTAAGACATCCTGTTTTGACAGCCTTTCACTTCATCGATAACACGCGTAAAAAACCTTTGACTGTTCTTGGACAAACTAAGGGTAATAATCTAGATCTTGCTGAGGATTGTAATGGTCCCATTGGCTAGCCCCCATATCCCCCAATAAATAAAAATAGATTTACCAATCTATTTTCGCCTCTGCTCCATTCCGCGTTGGTAGGATTCCGCGGTCGAACTCTCCATTTTTCAAATGATGGTGTACGAGTTCGACACTTTGCTCTATAGAATAATGAGCCACCCAGGAGAGTCGAACTCCTGACCTACGCATTACGAATGCGTTGCTCTGCCAACTGAGCTAGGGTGGCATTAAAAAGCGCGTGAATATAGATTTCGCCCTTATGCTTGGCAAGCAATGCAAGAGCTGCAATTTGACCTCAATCATTACTAAGATGTCATTTTAAAAAGACTGACATCACTGGATGAGGCCATTACTTTAAAAGACTATGGAAATTTTGACGCTGCTCTTAATACTTACCATTACAGCCATCGCAGCTGTAACTATATGGATGAACCTGCCTGGATCTTTTCTCATGCTCATTTTTATCTTTGTCTGGGCATGGTTTGATGACTTTGTCCTTATCTCAATTGCCGAAATTTTTATCATTTTCGGACTCCTGGTCTTACTCGAAGTTCTTGAGTTTGCCCTCAGCGGATTGGCAGCACAATATGGGGGGGCTGAAAAACGATCAGCTTTTCTTGCGATTGTCGGCGGACTTTTGGGAACAATCGTTTTAGGAAGTTTGTTCTTTATTGTAGGCGCAATAATTGGCTTACTGTTGGGTTCCTATCTTGGAGCTTATTGGGGTGAGCACCAGGCTGGCAAATCTCCAGCTGAAGCAAAACGAGCAGCACTCGCCGCCCTCATGGGAAGTATAGCAGGGAAGCTATTAAAAAGTGCAACGACTGTGATAATAGGTGTTTGGATGATCCGGGAAATTCTATGATCCTGAAGATAAAAATGATCTGTATGCTAATTCTGGCGGTGGGGATTGTATCTCTACCTGCTCAGGATCTGCATATCACTCGGCTCCACTACGATGGAGGTGGAGACTGGTATGCAAATCCTAGTTCGCTCCCCAATCTGATACGCTTTATAAGTGATGAGACCAACATTCGTGTCGACCCTGAAGAGTCAAGAGTCAAGATTACAGATACCGATTTGTACAGCCATCCATTTCTGTATATGACTGGACACGGTAATGTGAGTCTCAACAAGGAGGAGGTGTATAAGCTTCGGGATTATCTTACTGGAGGAGGTTTCCTCCATGCAGATGATAACTATGGTATGGATGCATCCTTTCGCAGGGAAATGAAGAAAGTTTTCCCAAAAAAAGAATGGGTTGAGTTACCACATGATCATCCACTTTTTAGTTCATATTTTACAATAGAGAATGGACTGCCAAAAATTCACAAGCATGACGAAAAAGCACCTAAAGCCCTGGCACTCTACCATCATGGTCGCATCATTGCGATATATACTTATGAAAGTGATCTGGGCGATGGTTGGGAGGATATTGAAGTTCATAAAGATGGAGAAAAGAAACATCGAGCTGCCCTTGAGATGGGTACCAATATTATAATTTATGCATTTACTCATTAAAAAATGACTACCCCACCCAAAGCTAAATCAAATCTGTCTGGTACAGCCAACTCAGAGCTTCTGCAACTGACCCAGCATGCTCGAAGTGAAGCTCGGGGAAAGGGTGCACTATTTGGTGTATCCGGATTCACTTTCATTGCCCTCTTGGTAACTCTCTTTGTCTGGTTGGAAAGTTTTCGCTATTTCTCACCTGAATTTAAAACCTTCTTCTTAAGTCTAATAGGTGGGCTTGGTCTGCTAACGGTTCTAGGGATTCTCGGGATATACTGGCTTTTAAAAAGACAACGAATCAAATCCACCAGACCAGAATACCTCGCACTCCAAATTGGCGAAAAACTACCGGAAATTGGAGATAGAATTCTTAATGCAGTTCAATTGGGAAATCGAGGAACTCCAGATGGGATTTCTAGCAGTCTACATCAAGCCGCTGTTGAATCTGGTCTTAAAGTAATTGAGAAAGTTCCAGGGGGATTGCTATTCCCAACTTCCAAAATTTACCATTATCTGAAGAGAACTGGAGTCGGGGTCGCAGTATTGTTACTCCTGTACATTATTAATTTTCAGGATACAAATGCTGCTATTACTCGTCTGAGTCAACCTGAAGTCGCCTTTGAATATCCCCTGCCACTTCAACTGAAACTATCCTCAACTGCAGCTCAGGTATTGGCAGGTGATAGTCTCATATTGAACGGGCTCTTAAACGGACGTTCCTTTGATAAAGTGGAGTTAATTATCCAAACGCGAAAAGACACGAACGTTTACACGGTGGATGTAACTGAAAAAAGTTTTAGCCTGCCCATGAATCACTTGCTGAATAGTTTTACTGCAATGGCCAGGGTTATGAACAATCGCTCATGGGAGCCCTGGGAGGAGATCAGCTCAAATGAGGTGGTTGTCCAGGTCATTAATCGGCCTCTGGTTCAGGATTTAACCGTGCGTATCAGACCTCCTTCCTATACCAGACTCCCGACCGAAATCTTCACCCGAAACATTATGGACATAAGTGGTTTCAGAGGATCACGGGTAAGCATTGAGGGGCTGGCCTCCAAAGATATTGCATCAGGATTTTTACATTTTGATAATTCAAAATCAATCCCTCTGGAGATGGTAGGATCTCGCTTTAAAGCAGGATTTAACCTGAACAGAGCAGATCAAGTCTGGATTGAGTTGGTTGATCATGAGGATATCAACAATCTGGACCCATTGGTCTATCCAGTTTATGTTGCCACTGATGTTCCACCAATCATCAAAGTCTTAGTCCCTGGTCAAGATGTGATTATTGGTGATAAAATGTTACTTCCCACCCGGTTGAAATTGGATGATGATTTTGGCTTCTCATCCCTGGAATTGAACTACCAGACACAGCATCCAGACTATCTCATTGAAGATACTACCGTGTACAAGATGAAAGTTGATTTACCTAGATCTGATTTGAGTTCTATAGAATTTAATTTCACATGGGATATGAACGATGTAAGCATGATGCCTGAAGATGCCGTACAATATTGGTACACAGTTTGGGACAACAATAGTGTGGATGGGTATCAACAAGGATCAACACAAAAGTGGTTGGCCAGGCTTCCTTCATTGGATGAGATGTTTGAAGAAATTGCCCAGGGTAACGAGCAGGTTAAACAGGAGCAGGAAGATATACTTGAGGTAGTAAAGGAAATCAAAGAGAAGGTAAGCGAGCTAGCCCTTGAAGTACAAAAAGATCCAAATCTTTCGTGGGAACAGCAACAGGAAGCCAGCGAAGCTATTGAACAAGTCAAGAACCTCAAGGAACAATTAGAAAATATAAGTGAACAGTTAGATCAGATGATGACTTCAGCTGAAGAGCAAAACCTGTTTAGCGATGAGACTCTGGATAAGTACGCCGAACTTCAAGAGCTAATGGAGCAACTCATTACTCCAGAACTTCAGGAGGCCATGGAACGTCTTCAGGAAGCCATGGAAGAGGACAACCCTCGGGAGATGGAAGCGGCCCTGGAGGATTTTCAATCGGCCATGGAAAATTTCCAGAAAAGCGTTGAGCGGACCCTGGAAATCTTCAAGCAGGTGGAGATAGAGCAAAAAATTGATGAGCTGGCGACTCGTCTTAATGATCTTGCTAAACGACAGGAAACCTTAAACTCCGATATCGAGAGTGGTTCCAGCCCTGATGCTGCCATGCAGGAAGAAAAAATTGCTAGTGATTTTGACAAAACCCAAGAACTGGCAGAGAGTTTAGAGGATCTACTCGACCAATCTGAAGATCTGTCATCGGAGTCTGTTCAGGATTTGAAGGAGCAAATGGAGTCGGAGCAAATTAGTCAAAATCTTGACGAAGCAGCTTCACATATGCAATCAGGAGAAATGTCCAAGGCGATGCCACCTTCGAAACAAGCCGAAAAATCACTAAAAAAGATGGCCGCTCAATCCAGCCAGATGCAGTCTGCCCTTCAGCAGCAAATGATGGCAGAGGTGATGTCTGAATTTCGGTCGGCTCTGCTCAAGACTTTAAGGCTATCACAGTCTCAAGAGGATATAGAGGGACCTACTTCAAGGACTTCCCGTCAGAGTTCTCTCCTGAGAGACTTCGCAGATTCACAGATGGGTCTCATGCAGGGGTTACAGCAATTATCTGCAGAGCTTCAGGAATTGGGTAATAAAACGTTTGCTGTTTCACCTTCATTGGGTCGTTCCATGGGTATCATCCAGGCTAATATGCAGGAGGCCATTAAAGATCTTGAGGCAAGAAACCCACGAAAATCCTCACAATCACAGGCAGCTGCTCGGGAGAGTTTGAACCGCATGGCCAGACAATTAGCCAATTCAATGGAATCACTCCAACAATCTGGAGAATCCAGCGGGTTTAGCGAATATATGCAGCAGTTGCAGCAAATGGCTGGACAACAACAGGGTCTTAATCAACAAACTATGATGCAGTTAGGTGCTGGTAGCCCCTCGATGATGCAACAGCTCGCCAGGCAGCAGATGCAGCTTCGTGAAGCGCTTAAGCAGATTGAGAATGGTATGGGCTCTGATTCGCGAATGCTTGGAGATCTGGGAAAAATTGGCGAGGAAATGGAGGAGGTAGCTAAAAAACTGCAGGGGAAAAGACCTTCTCAAAAGATCCATGAGCAACAGGAACGCATACTTAGCCGACTTCTAGATGCTCAGCGCTCAGCCACCAAAAAGGACTTTAGCAAGAAGAGAAAGTCTGAAACTGCAGGTTCAAATCCTTTTTGGACAGGTCGAGACTCACTACCCGATGATCTCGGTGAAACAAGAAATCAGCTCTATGAAGAATTGATATTTAGTTTGAAGCAGGATTATACACGAGAAGAACAGGCTCTCATTCGAGAATACATCAATCGGTTGGAGACCAAAATCAATGAATAGAGTCATCATTAGATTTTTGATTTTTGCTTTATCCATTCCTTTTCTCGTAGTTGATGAAGCAAACGGGCAGGGAATTTCGGGTCGAGCAAAATCGCAGGATCAAATATTAGAGCAACGAGCCTCATCTTTAGCCCGATTGGGTAGAACTGAAGAAGCAGTGGATCTTTATCTCGAAATCCTGTATAAGAACCCCAGAAATTACAATATCTATTTCCGAGTGAGCAATCTTATGCCCGGTCCAGAAAATGCACCTGTTTTGCTTGAAATTCTGGGTGACATTTTAAAAACTCAATCTAACAATACTCGGCTTTCAGCAGAGAAGGGTCGATTGCTCTATCTACTGGATAGGAATGCAGAAGCTGTTCAGCATTGGCAAGGGTTAGTTCATAATAATCGGAATAACAATTTTATTTATAATTCAGTCACCAATGCCATGTTACAAGCCGGTGCAACTACTGAGGCAATAGATCTACTAAACAAGGGTAGAAAAAGTTTAAATGACCCCCAGGCATTTGCATTCGAATTGGCTCGCATTTATGCCGCAGCTCATGATTATGACAATGCCAGTAGGGAGTACCTATCACACCTTGATAAAAACCCTGGTATGTTGGACCACATCAGCAACCAACTTATTAGGTTGCTTGAGAATGACGGTGCCTTTGATCTGATAAATGCCAATATGAAACAGAGATTAGCCCTCCCAGGGGATCATCAAATTCTAGTTCTGGCTCAGGCAAAAATTCTTCTTCACGAGCAACACTATGCAGAATGTGCTAAAACCATTCTTGCCTCTGATCTAAGTCGCTCCATGAAGGATGTGATGGCAATTGCCAATGATCTATTGGCTGAACATGCCTGGGTTCCTGCTGCTGATTTATTTCTTTTTATCTCGGCAAATAGTAAGGATAAAAGGCAAATTGGGGAAGCGCTTTTAAATCTGGCTTCCACCTACGAGTATAGACTCCAACAAGAACAAAGTTACAAATCTCTCAGTGGTTATTTCCAGGGGAATCAATTTCTGGATCTTGATGTAAGGTTTCCCAGTACTGAGGATGCTTCTCTAGAGCGGACCCTAAAACTCTATGATAGTTTGCAAACCCTGCTCCCTCGAACCAATGAGGCTTTCCGAGCTTCTTTTCACATCGCTGAAATTCAGTTGATGGTTAGCGGCGACGTAGATCGGGCAGTGCGAGGTTTTCAAAATATATTTTCCAATGCCCCGCGCAGAGATATTCGATTGTCAGGAGGTAGGCGACTGGTAGATGCCTTGCTGGTGAAGGGTGATACACTAGCGGCTCTTCAGACTTTAACAGAAATGGTGGATAAATTAAACCTTGATGAAGATGCACCGGAAATTGTTGCTTCAAGAATAAAAATAAGAATCCATCAAGGTGACATTTCTCGTTTAAAACGCGAATTACTCAATTTGAGTGGTGCCGCTTCTCCTGCAGACCCGATTTTTAATGATGGTCTTGAATTGATGGCTCTGATAGATGGCAATGGTGATGAAAATGACCCTCAGTTAATAAATTATCTGAAAGCGGAGAGGTTTGTTATTCAGCACAAACTCACAGAGGCGATACGCACACTTCAAGACATCCGTGGTGAATCATCTTCCATTGCAGATGAGGCAGGTGTAAGGTCCATTCAAATCCTTCTCGCTCTCGGTAATTCAGACGAGGCTGTCAAAGCAATGGATAATTTTCTATATACTTTCTCCGATTCACCGTGGAGAGCTCAAGTCCTGGTCTGGCGTGGAGAAGAACTCCAGTTCAAACAGAATGACCCACAGGCTGCCATCCCATTCTATGAAGAGGTGATTGTCAATAATCCCCATTTCCTCGGTATTCAGGAGCTTAGGATCAGGTTAAGAAGTCTAATAGGTGGTGATTCGTGATGCATTTCAAACATATGTTAGGAGTTCTTCTTCTGGTAAGTTCGCTATTTTCTCAAAAGATTTTGATTCCCATGGATGAAACCCAAAGTGATCATCTCAAGGCCTATGGCGTTGCTTTTTGGGTCCTGGAACGGGACATCGATATCGAGTGGTTGCTGAATTATCGAGGTGGTAGCTTTCTTATTGATAATTACGCAGATATTGTCCGCGAACTGAGGCTGAGGGATGTGAAGTTTGAAACTGTTCCTGCTGGAGCAGAGATAAACATCTATGCGACTATTGAATCCAACAATATGGATATTGTCCTACTTGAAAAAGCACCTGAAGTAGCTGTGTATTCTCCTCCTGGTAAACAACCCTGGGATGATGCAGTTACTTTAGCACTTGAATATGCTGAGGTAGAATATGATGTGATCTGGGATGCTGAAGTTCTTGATGGTAAGCTCAGCGATTATGACTGGCTCCACTTGCACCATGAGGATTTTACAGGACAGTATGGAAAATTTTACCGCAACTACCGTAACGCGGCCTGGTATCGGAAACAGCAAAGTGAATATGAAGCCTTTGCCGCTAAAAGGGGTTATGCTAGTGTCACAGAAGAGAAAAAAGCTGTGGCGAGGCGAATTCGTGACTATGTGTTCAAGGGGGGATTTTTATTTGCCATGTGCAGCGCAACGGACGCTCTGGACATCGCTCTATCAGCAGAGGGAGTTGATATTGCCGCAAGACCATATGATCATACCCCAGTTGATCCCCAGGCGCAATCCAAACTGGCATTTGGGAAAACCCTGGCCTTTGAGAACTACCAGATAATAACAGATCCAATGGTTTATGAGTATAGTAACATTGATGAACCACCAAGTGATCGACCACGTACTCGAGGAGCTGAAGCTGATTATTTTACTCTTTTTGAATTCTCAGCTAAATGGGATCCAGTTCCCACCATGCTAACCCAGAATCATGTCGGAGTGATAAAGGGTTTCATGGGACAGACAACAGGATTTCGTAGATCTACAATTAAAAAGCATGTTGTGGTTATGGGAGATGTGCCGGGCCAGGAGCAGGTGAAATACATACATGGTGCTCTGGGCAAAGGGACTTTTACATTTCTCGGTGGTCATGATCCAGAGGACTATCAACATTTTGTCGGGGATCCACCGACTCAACTATCCCTACACAGGAACTCACCAGGATATCGATTAATTCTCAACAACATCCTTTTCCCCGCTGCAAAGAAGAAAGAACGCAAAACTTAAACAGATTTTAAGAATTGATTAACTAGTTCGCATGAGGTAAATGCAATACGTATCATCTATTGTTAATCCTTATGTCAAATTGCATTTCCAGCAACCTGCATTTTCACATATCTCTTTGTATTGTTTCCAAGACGTGTAATTTTTAAGCCAAATATGAAAGCATCTATCGGATTTATTCTTGCCCTCGTTTGCTTAACCGTCCAGGCACAGGACTCTAGCTACAGCTATGCTGGTTGGGGCAAGCCTGGTTCTGCAAGATCTGTTCCCCTGAAGGTCTTGAAGGATAAATCCTTTACACTGGTTATTCTCAGTGGCGAGAACCCTGTATTGATAAAACGATTCAATGAAAAACATGCGCTCCACGAGCACATTGAGAATGAATATGACGAGTATGGGAATCATAGATCAAGCAAATTATTTGATGCCTCTGGACGTCTTCGAGAGGAAAGTATATTTCAGAACGACCCAACTGAAATGGCCCTTTTCCGAACCATCTTTGGTAACACTTTTGTCCCAGCTAATTCAAACTTCATGATCCGTAGAGAGTATAACGACTACGAGCGTGAAACGGGTTACTTCATCATAGGTGTGACAGGTCAAACGTTGTTCTCTAGAGTGACATTGTATCGAGAAGATCGCCGAAAGGATCGTGAAATTCTTAAGGATAATCTCGCAGATAAGATTCTAACTGAACGACGCTATAAATACATCGATTCTGAAAATCGTACGGTGTTGGAAGAGTTTGATGGCTCGGGCAAAATGGTGCAAAGAGTGGTACTATTTGATCATCATGATATTATCCAAGAGTAATGAATTTGGAGGGAGTATGAGAAGAAGTGTGTCAATATTATTCATCCTGAGTTTGACCATTGTTGGTGTTGCCCAGGATGTAATCGAAGACACTGAAGTTCTTGTAGATCCCTTTACAGGCTTGCTCTTGCAAGCAGAGGTCGCCCATGATGCCAAGGACTACGAAGCCACTATGAGCCTCTTGAAGTCTGCTGAACAACTCGATGGTCAGAATGAAGAGGTAATGTGGAAAATCAGTCGCGGGTATTTTGATTTTGCCGATCGCAAACCCAATGATCTTGAGTATAAGAAAAAATACATTTATGATGGCAGAACCTATGCAGAAAAGGCATTGGCCCTGAATGACAAGAGTGCAGGTGGACACAAGTGGTATGCCATACATCATGGACAGATTGGTGAAGCCGAGGGTACTGAACAAAAAATTAAAAACTCCTATGGTATGCGAGATCATACCATGCTGGCAATCAAATATGATCCAACTGATGCCGGGAATTACCATGTTATGGGTCGTTGGCACTTTGCCCTGTCTGATTTATCATGGATCGAACGTCAGGTCGCCAGTTTAATTTATGCAACACCACCAGAAGCTTCATTCGAGGAAGCTCTTGAATTTTTCAAAAAGGCTCATGATTTGGATAAAAAGGATATCCGTAATATGTTGTACATAGGTTACTGCTATGATGAGCTTGATGATGAAAAGGCTGCCGCTGACTGGTTTAATATGGCGAGGAATACTAATGCTACCAGCGAGAGTGACCGTGGCTTGCAAGTCGAGGCAAAAGAAGCTCTAGACGATTTATAATAATCATTTTGAAAAGGGCACTCCCAGTGAGTGCCCTTCTTTTTTAAAGTAAGGAACATACATGATTACGCCTGACCCTATTCAACCCGGTGCTACTTTTGCTGTGATCTCGCCTGCATCCGCCCCTAAAGCTGAAAAACTTGACCGAGGGTTGGATTATCTTCGTTCACAGGGATATAAGATCAAGGAGGGTCCAAACCTCCGAGGAAAAAATAAGTATCTCTCTGGACATGGTCCCGAACAGTTAGCGGATATCCACTGGGCGTTCGAAGACAATGAAATAGATGCTATCATTTGTAGTAGGGGAGGCTATGGTACACCACGCTTCCTTGATGATCTGAATTATGAGTTGATAGCTCAAAACCCAAAATTCTTCATTGGTTATTCTGATATAACCGCCTTGCAATGCGCCTTAGCAGTTGAGACAGGCTTGATTGGAATATCTGGTGTTATGGCAGCGGTTGAGATGGCTGCAGAAGAGGGAATCGATCCTTTTACTGAGCAGGGTTTTTGGGATTTGATCAGTAAGCCAATGCCAGGACAGATTCTTAAAAATCCCCAAGATATGCCCTTTACAACTCTCTCAGATGGAATGGGTGAAGGGACCCTGGTAGGTGGTTGTTTTTCATTATTCGATAATCTCATGGGAACACCCTATTTTCCTGATGTGGCTGGTGCTATCATGGTACTGGAGGATATTGGAGAAAATGTTCAGCATCTGGATCGCATGCTCAGTCAATTTAAAATGGCTGGATTTTTCCATGGGGAAGATAGGGTTAATGGACTGATGCTAGGTCAGTTTATTGATGCCTGGGAAAAGGCTGATGAGGATGATTTCTTTCTAGATGAACTTGTGAGAGACATTATCGGCGAAGTGGACTTTCCCATTGTCTCCGATGTGGCCTATGGACACGGTATGCGCAAAATGACACTACCGCTGGGGGCCAAGGTAAAACTTAATGGAAGTGATGGGAGTCTGACCCTATTATGATTTCTGATTGGACGGAATGGTTGGGATATATTGCGTCAGTAGTTGTGGCCGTATCTCTAACTATGACAAATATCCGACGATTAAGGTGGATAAACATGGTTGGTGCCATCGCCTTCACTATTTATGGAGCTGTTTTGCAACTATATCCAGTTCTAGTTGTGAATGGGTTTATTGTGGGTGTAAACATTTACTATCTCGTACGCATTGCGCTTACGAAAGAACACTTCCATCTCATTCCTATCTCCTGGGATACGAGTATCTTTCTGCCTCGGTTTATACAATTTTATCTAAATGATATTCGTAAGCATTTCCCTGATGTAGTTGTTGATGATTTGAGACAGTACAGATCAGTTTTCATTACGAGAAATGTAGTTCCCGTAGGTCTTTTTATATATGAACGACTTGAAAATGGTATTATCCAGATTCATCTCGATTATGAAATACCCATGTATCGTGATTATGAGAGTGCCCGCTATTTTTTCCGTGAATTCCGAGAAATGGTCCAGGAAAAAGGTTTTCATACCTATGTTGCCTATTGTAGTGTTCCAGTCCATCAACGTTATTTGCGTCGTATGAAGTTCACGGAGGATGCCAGCAAACCTGGTCGTTTCGTTCGTGAAATGTAAATTTAACGATATAGCCTAGGAGTTGCCCCATGTTTCGTAAAATTATCATCCTCACTTTACTGCTCTCAAGTGTCACGACAGCTCAAAATTTCCAACTTCACTACGAAGCTTCTGGCGAAAGGGAGTTTTTTGTCACCACCCTTGAGATGTTTAAACCGGATCAATACGGATCAACTTTCTGGTTTGTGGACATGGAGTATTCTGCTCCAGGTGTCAGGGCTATTTCACTCTCATATTGGGAGATAGCAAGATCATTTACCCTGCCGATCAAAAACCTTTCTGCTACCGCACAATACAATGATGGTGTTGCTAACTTCGGATCGTTGGGTCAGGTTTGGCTTGTAGGAGTCAACTACTATTTAGATCTGGGTTTTATTGCCCTGCCAACAGATATTCTTTATAGGGCAGCGCAAGGTGCCGGATCAGCAGATTTTCAGATCACTACGACCTGGTTTGTGCCCCTCATGGATGGTAATGTTGAACTTTCTGGATTCCTTGATATCTGGTCCCAGGATGAATTTGGTTCAGATGATAAACAGATCGTGATTTTAGGTGAACCTCAACTCTGGTACAACGCAAATAAGCATCTTTCCATTGGGGGGGAAGTGGAAATCAGTAACAATTTTGTTTTTGGTGCAGATGGTGTTCAAGCACTGCCAACCATTGGTTTACGCTGGACCTTTTAAACTAATTCGAACCGATTAGAATTGAAAAAGAGCCGAGTTAACTCGGCTCTTTTAATTTGAGGCAATATTAAGACACTTGGCGTAGTTGCTCGTTTGTGAACAAGATGATATGGTAGGGATCAGAAATTGATGAATTGGAGGGGATGGAAAAAATCTTTGCATCCTTCCCGATCTCAATACTTCCAATTCTGTCAACAAGTCCAAGTGCTTTGGCTCCATTGAGAGTTGCCATCTTAATGATTTGTTCAGGTTTAAAACCATATTCAGCAGAGGCGGATCTCATTTCTGCTCGAATATCCATATGCTCTGCGAAAGTACCCAGGCAGATATTGAATCCCTTGTCCTGTATCAATTGACCAGGTGCAGTTCCCAGTTCCCACTGACGATCAAAACGTGGATGAAGGCACATGTGAAAGACCTCCGAGCGAGCTTTGAGCAGATCCAATTCTTCCTCTTCCAGCATGATTACCTGACTCAATATGGTTTCCCTGGCTGCAAAGGCATTGCTCACAAAATATCGGAGGGGGGAGGTTTTAGGGGGTTGCCACCTATAGTCCATATCTTCCTTACCTAAAAGATATTGATAAATGCGACCCTGTCCCTTTTGGAAGAAGACATCCTCATCTTTCATAAATGATATGGGCAAGGCAGTCCGCTCCACAGAGCGAGATATTTGTCGAAAAACTTCTGGCCCTAGATTAAATAAAAACTCACCAGCATAATGAAAACGGGTCAGAGGTGTGTTGGTAAAATTCCCTCGGCTTTTCCATATGCCAAAAGCATTGCTATCGCGGAAACCATGAAGCATCTCAAATACTACTGAATACAGGCCGGAATTCTCAAGGTGTTGACTGATTTCAGGGTGTCTGGTACGAATGCCAATGGCTGCAGTACCATAATCATAACCTCGCTTGATGGCGCTGAGAAGTTCACTTTCAACTTCGAGTTTTGAACTTAGACGTGAGGCATTCTTACCTGAATGAAGCCAATTTAGAAATGATCCACGAGGGGTTGTTTGAGGGTCGGCTACAGGGTAATCAGGATGAAAGAGAGCGTTGACCAGAGAGGGACAGACGACAGAATGTCCCAGATCTTGAATTTGCTTCTTGTCCCCTGCATAATCATCCTGTTTGCCAACAGCGATAATCTTACCATCAGCAATTGATATATAGCCATGATGGATAGGCTCGGATACAATGGGAAGTATCCACTCAGAAAAGAAAGTACGTTCAACCATGGTCACAATGTAATTAGGATTTATGATTTACGTATTAGGAATTGAAAATGAGTCTCGGCAGGAGAGCTTTTGGTCTATATTAGCCTCCATGAAAGAGAAAATATCTGAGCATCGCAAAAATATTGATGACCTGGATTTAAAAATTCTGAAACTTATACAAGACCGAATTGACCATGCTATTGTCATTCGAGGTTTAAAAACTGAGCAAGGCATCCCCTTGTTTACCCCCGAAAGGGAAAAAGAATTGATTGATCGTCTCATTGATAAATCTGGAGGCCGGCTTCCATCAGAAGTTATAGAGGATATCTGGGCGACGATTATCAAGGGAGGAAAGCGCATAGGGGAAAGTAAACAATCTTGACAATATTTGCGAAAGTTCTGTATTCTGGCATAAGAATTGAACCCTTTTAAGAATCAAAAAAAATATATCTAACCCGTTATAAGGAGTTACAAATGAGTAGAAAAAAAATATCACTTATTGGCGGTGGACAGATCGGTCAGATTTTGGCCCTCATCTCCGCTCAGAAACAATTGGGTGATGTTGTCATTTTGGATATCCCGGACTTTGAAGGATCGGTCAAGGGAAAAGCGCTGGATCTGATGGAAATGCGCCCCCTGGAGGGCTATGATGTCAATATTACTGGAACCAGTGATTATGCTGATATTGCCGATTCAGATGTGGTTATTATTACTGCAGGTGTTCCACGTAAACCAGGTATGTCACGAGATGATTTGCTGGATATCAACCTGAAAATCATATCCAATGTTGCTGAGAACGTTAAGAGATATGCACCCAATGCATTTGTAATTGTCGTGTCCAACCCTCTGGATGCCATTGTCTACGCCTTTTATAAAGTCTCAGGATTCTCAAAGAATAAAATTATCGGAATGGCTGGTGCCTTAGACTCCTCACGATTTAAGGCTTTTATCGCCATGGAAACGGGATACTCAACGCAAGATGTTTCCTGCCTCGTATTAGGTGGACATGGTGACACCATGGTTCCTTTGACACGTCTGGCCACAGTGGGTGGCGTCCCGGTCACAGAATTGTTGGATGCTGAAACATTGGCTGCTATTGAAAAACGAACCAGAATGGCCGGTGGTGAGATTGTCAAATTACTGGGGAACGGCTCTGCATTCTTCAGTCCCGCTCAGTCTGCAATCGAAATGGCTGAATCCTATCTATTTGATAAAAAACGCATTATCCCCAGCGCTGCTCTATGTGAGGGTGAATATGACGTTGATGGATTGTTTCTAGGTGTTCCCTGTGTTATTGGCGCAGGTGGAATCGAAAAAGTTATCGAAGTCAAATTGAATGATGATGAAAAAGCAGCTCTCAAAGTCACTGCCGATCATGTCTCAAGTGTGGTTGCAGAAACTAAACTCTAGACATCTGACTATATGGGAAAAGGGAGTGCAGCCGTACTCCCTTTTCCTTTTTTATACCAGACTGTTAATCATCCCGATCGTCCTGATATTTTCAGGTTGCAGCGGGGATCTAGTACCTGATATAAATAGGGCTTTTAGCCCGCAAGCACAGGCTCTTATTGATACCGCCTTCTCGCCGTTTGAGGGTGATACCCTTGTTGACCATCATGTTCATATCCTCGGACTAGGAAATACAAATAGCGGTATTGAAGTACACCCGGATACACGATCGTATCTACATCCCTTCAAGCTTACCCGATTCAACTATTTTATGGATGCCGGAAGTGTAACCAATGAAGCCCTGGCAGATGAACAATACCTGGACCATCTCCTGGCACAAATTGAAAAGATACCAACGGGCTTTCGTATTAACAGTCTGGCCTTGGATCGTTTGTATCTGGAAAATGGTGATCTCGATCCCGACAATTATGAGATTTATATTCCCAATGCATATGTTGTAGCACTTGGTCAAATGCACCCTGATGTAATTATCCCGGTCATTTCGATTCACCCCTACAGACTAGATGCCGTAAAAGAACTGGAGAAGTGGGCATATCAAGGGGCTCGGGTTGTAAAATGGTTACCCAATGCCCAGGGAATTGACCCATCATCTTCTCTGTGTGATCCATTCTACGAAGCCATGAATCGTTTAGATATGGTGTTGCTAAGTCACGCGGGTACCGAGCTGGCACTTGACTCTCAAGGGAGACAACACCTAGGTAATCCCTTACTGTTACGTCGAGCACTTGACGCACATGTCAAAGTCATCGTCTGCCATTGTGCAACATCTGGGACATCTCACGATCTAGATGATCCCGATCTATCGGATGTTGATAATTTTACACTTTTTATGCGTCTGTTTGACAATCCCAGGTATGAGGAATTGCTATTTGCGGATATTTCGGGAATGACCCTGGTTAATCAGGTTGGTAACTCTTTGAAGGGAATTCTGGAAAGACCGGACCTGCATTCCAGATTATTCTATGGTAGTGACTATCCACTTCCAGCGGTAGATATTCTAAATCAAAATCTTGCTCTTGGTATATTAGGGTATCTGGATGATGAGACCGTCAAGGTCCTGGATGAAATCCAGGAAATAAATCCCCTGCTCTACAGTTTTGTCCTCATGAGGTCCCTAAAGCATCCAGAAAGTGGTGTGAAATTCTCTGAGGAACTATTTCGGAATAAGATTCCTTAGCTACTAACTTACCACTTTCACACGAATTTTGCGCTCACGCGGTCCATCAAATTCACAAAAATAGATACCTTGCCAGGTCCCAAGTTGCAGGCGACCCTCCTCAACAATAATCTGAGTCGAGTTTCCCATGAGAGAAGCCTTCATATGGGCGGCTGTGTTCCCCTCAAAATGCTTATAGTCAGCATGATCCCAGGGAACGGTCCTATCGAGAATATTGATCATGTCCCGAGTTACATCTGGATCTGCATTTTCGTTAATAGTAATACCTGCAGTAGTGTGGGAAACAAAGACAGTGAGTACTCCAGATTTTACACCACTCTCAGCCAGGGCTTCCATTACCAATGAGGTGATGTTGAGAAATTGACTGCGGTGTGAAGTGGATAATGTTTTCGTAATCATATGGAAAGTTCCCCAGGTTTATTAACTGTTCTGCTTAAACTCAAAAATCATGATACCACCAAAAAATGGACCTTCCTCAGGAAAATAATATTTTAGAAAATCCAGCTTTACTGTTTCCCCTGCACTCTGCGAGGCATGGACGAGATGTTTACCGTCAATGATCATGCCCTCATGACCCATGACAATTCCCATCTTGAAATATGCTGGTTTGACAAAGGTAACCCCCACTATCGTCGGTAATTTGGCCAGGAGTTCTTTTGTGATCTGATTGTTTGGTATGTAGTGGGCTGTCATGTCTCGGTTCCAGTTCAAATCGAGAAATTCGTCACCATCCTCTTTTTGATTCAGAGAGATATTAACTGAATCGAGGGATGCCAAGGGGAGCAGAGTCTGGGTGATGTCTACTGTACCGGGATTCATGGTAATTCGATCGACAGTATAATGCCATCTCGATTGATAGGTTGGCTGTTTGTTGCCATTGGAATCGGCCTTGTAATGCAACTTGATCATATTTTCTCTGGCTTCATCCCAGGTGGAGCTTTTTGCTGCTGCCAACGAAGTCAGGTTATGACCTGTACAATCAGATACATCATACCGAATAATAGGATCAGGGTCCGGTTCGATTTCTTCACCCAATTTAAAGATTTCGTATGGTGTGCCGACACGCCATAAGGCGATATGTTTAAGGCGGTCTTGAAAATCTGGAAAGCGTTGTTGAAATTGAGGTAACATCTTACTCATTTGTTCATTGGTCAATGTCCAGGGTGAGGGTAGCGACGCCAACCATTCATCATTTGTGAGTGTGTCTTGGCAACTCATGAGGCCAATTAAGATATTCATCATGAGAAGTGATTTAACCAGTCTCATTTAAGTTCTCCTTTTGGGGGTGCATCAATTCCGAAGAGCATCAATTCTTCATCTTCATCTGGCAACTCAATTTGCTTTTTATAATGCATGCCCAATTTCCGTAACAAATGAATCGATCGCCTATTGTTGCCTGTTACGATGGCCTCGATATGATTTAGTTTATGAGTCTCGAAACCATATTCCAAAACTGCACTGGCTGCCTCAAAAGCATAACCCTGTCCCTCATATTGTTCCAGGAGGGAATAACCTATATCTGCATGTTCCATGCCATCTCGATGTGTAAGACCACAATTTCCAATTCGAGCCTGATCTGAGAGTCTTTCTATGACGTAAAACCCAAATCCTAGTGCTTCATAGTTAGGAATAACCCGAGTTTCCAGATAATCTCTTGCTTGCTCGAGTGTATCCACATCTCGACTACCGATATATTTAATCCACTTCGGACTGTTTAGAAGTTCAAGGACAAAATCATCGTCATTCAGCGTCATTCTCCGCAGCAAGAGACGCTTGGTTTGAAGAATGATCATATGTGAGTGGAGATAGTGGGGTGTAAAATTGAGGCTGCTGCCATAAATGGTTTACCAGTCAATCAGGATCTGATCATAATGATCGCGATGATCCTCATCAGCTCTACTCAATCGCTGTAAATAGGATACTTCACCAACTTCATAAAGGAAGCTTGCTAGCTCCTCATGTTTGGCGTTTAGAAAATTTTTAGTAAAGATACGCGAATCCTGCATCCTGATGCTGGATTCCAAAAATCGCATAAATTCAGATAATGTCTCTCGGGCTTCATCTTTGTTCCCTGAATCCCACTGATCAATGGTTTCGTAATAGGCAAATTTCATTTTTCTGAAATTCTGACTTCGACTCAATTTCTCCACGTCTTCCAATCTATCTTTCCACCCAAGTGAAAATGAATCATTTGAGCCATTGCGGGCAACTTGACGTGCTTCTGTATAGAGTTGACTCCCACCAAATTGACTCCAGGTGTCAAGGTCTCCACCAAGTAGGATCAACACCCAGTAATCCAAAAACGATGTGAGAGAATGAAAACTTCTGGAACGCAAAAGTGCATCACCTGGGTTAAAAGTGAACTGCCAGCTTTTATCAAAGTATTTCTGGTCATCTCCGTTACCCCAGAAAGCTTTGCCAGTATATATTTTTTGTGAACCTGACTCGATATAACTATCCAGGTAGATCGTTGCCTGTATAGTGAAATCAGTTGGTAATTCTTCGAAGGTCCATTCAGTACTTTCGATATAATAAGTTATATCAGAGGCTAGTTGAGAGACAGCCTGGCGTGGAACATCATCCAGATTTTTTACATCTAGCTTGATTTCCGCAATTATCCCCTGCGCAGATAGCGATACGGCCCACAATAAGAGCATGCTTATGTATTTGTTCATATGTTTGTAAATATAAAAACCAGACATTTGTTTCCAAATCAATTGAAAAATTAAGAATTATTGTCACACAGATTATAGTAGCAACGAATTGACACGCTGTGATATATTTGCTAGATTGAAGCTCGTTTATATTTTATTAAGGTTCATCATGAACCCTGAGGTATTAAAAAATATAATGGA
The DNA here is from genome assembly GCA_016845065.1 of Fidelibacterota bacterium. GTDB lineage: Bacteria > Fidelibacterota > UBA8477 > UBA8477 > JABMPR01 > JABMPR01. The sequence goes on from JAERTG010000092.1 coordinate 108,072, forward strand.
GTCACCTTGATTATCAAAGTACCGGTCAGATTACTAACTGCGTGTCTCTTCGTATTCATGGTCTCAGGACTTTTCGCTGAAGAATCCGCTGAAATAGACAGCCTGAAAAAGATACTTCGTAGTACAACAGAGGGTGAGACTGTTGATTTAATGAATCAACTCTCTGAAGCACATGCCGGCAAGGAATGGGGTAAGAGCCAACGCTATGCAAACCTGGCATTGGATTTAGCCATTTCATTGCAAGACCAATATGGTCAGGCTGTCGCACATACTAACCTGACACTTTTTTATATCGAGCAAGTTAATTATCGGGACGCTTTAGATCACGCCATGTTAGCGCTCAACACCTTTGAGTCTCTCTCCGATGACTACCAGATTGCTATGACCCTCAGGACAATTGGTCGAACCTATAGCCTACTCAATCAAAGTGACCAGAGTCTTGACTATTTCCTGAGAGCCCTTATGATTTTTGAGGATATCAACAAAGAGGAAGAAATCGCTGCGACGGTCATGATGATTGGAGATGTTTTTTCCCAATGGGATCAGACTGAAAAAGCACTTCGTTTCTTCGAGCGGTCACTGGGAATCCATGAAAAATTAGGTGATCATGAAGGTGTACTGCGTAGTGAAAATAAACTTGCACAAACTTTGATGACTTTACGCCGCTTTGAAGAAGCCCAAAATCATCTTGAACGAGCTCTGGTTATCGCAGATGAAAATGATGCCTTCAAACTTCTAGCTAACCTGTATACTAGCCTAGGTGAACTTCACTATCATCAATTTCAGTTGAACAGGGCTCAAAAATATTTTCTGGACGCCCTGGAAATGAAGCGCACAATTGGGGATCAGGGTGATATTGCTGTTGCCTTAAGTGATGTGGCCAGGGTCTATCAGGAATCTGGTGATACACCCAAAGGTGTCTTTTACTACGAGCAGGGTCAGGAACTAGCAGAATCAGTAGGTGAAGATGCAATTTCCGCTGAGATTTATCTGCAAATGGGTGATTTGTACATGCAAGAGGCAGATCAAACGATGGCAATACAATCTCTCCTGGCAGGTTTAAACATTGCTGAGGAGATTCAGGACTTCCAAACTATTGAAAGGGCAAACCATTTACTTACTGTGGCCTATTCTAGATTTGGTCAACCTGGTCGGGCTCTTGTCTATCAGAAAGCTCTTCAGTTAACTCGAGATGAGATTAACAGGCAGCAAAGTAACCGAAGAGTCGCAGAGTTAGAGATCCGATATGAGCTGGATAAGCGTGATAGAGAACTGGATGAGCTCAAGGGTGAAGCTTTTATCAAAGATATCGAGTACCAACGAACATTTACAGTCATGTGGGTGGTATTCGGATTCTCAATTGCCATTCTAGTACTTTTTCTGGGGTTTGTATTCTATCGTGGTAGACTTATCAGAAAATCTGAGCAGGAAAAAATGGAACAAGCCTTACGGATTAAGGCCGATTTCACTGCCATGTTGGTCCATGATCTGAAAAGTCCGCTTACATCAGTTTTTGGTTTTGCTGAATTATTGAAAATGGGTGAAAAACCTTATGACCGGATCAAGGAAATCGCTGTGACCATCCGCAAAACCAGTCAAAAAATGCTACAGCTTGTTAACGAAATGCTGGACCTTTCCAAATTTGAAGCCGGTAAGATGATTCTCAACAAAACAGAGACCCCGCTGAAGCCCATTATCAAAACTTCGATTGAAATGTTGGGTCCTGTTGCTGAACAGAATGAAACTTCCATCAGCTTCCATGGCGAGGATGGTTTGCCATCTTGTCATTGTGATCCGCTGAAAGTGGAACAGGTCATCACCAATTTTATAGGAAACGCAATCGAGCATACCCCAAAGGGCACGGTAATAAATGTCAAGCTTGAAGAGATTAAGAAGGGCGGGGATGCTTTTCTCTATTTCTCGGTGACTGATAATGGCCCTGGCGTTGATAAGGATCAACAGGACAAAATATTCGATAAGTATGCCCAATTGAGTTCTCGAAAAACCGCCAAGGGTCTTGGATCAGGTCTGGGATTAGCAGTTTCGCAGATGACCATCGAGGAACATGGTGGAAAAGTGGGCTACAAAGATGCAGAACCGGTAGGTAGTGTTTTCTATTTTACGATTCCCTGTAAGAATCAAGACATTCCAAAGGTTCAACCGTCAAGCAATATTCAGGCTCAAGCCTAAGCCAAATTCTAATTAAATATGTCTCCTTCTCCTTCTGAGTTTGGACCCCTCACACATGCTTCACGTGGGTATGGATTCAGTGAGAAAGGTACTGTACTTGAGATTATCGAGCCATCTTCTAACTCACCACAATTATTATTAATGGGTGCCATTCACGGTGATGAATCACTTTCAACTGTGCTCCTTTCGGAATGCCTGCGTTCAATTCAGGACCATGAATTAAAATCTTCAGTGATCCTTGCAGCAAATCCAGATGGGGTTGTGGCAGGGACACGATGCAATTACCGTGGCGTTGATTTAAATCGAAACTACCCTACTGCTAATTGGTCTCCCGACCCAGTTTATTATCGGAATCGACCAGGGGATCCTCAAAACATCGCTCTGAGCCCTGGATCTGTGGCTGCCTCAGAGTCAGAGACAAAAGCGCTCATAAATCTGATCCATGAAATAAAGCCTGATCTCATTGTTTCAATCCATGGTTTTCTGGGTTGTATAGATGATCCCGATGCTTCGGCCATAGCTCAGGATATGGCTCAGCGGAGTGAAATGGATTTGGTTCCAGATGTTGGATATGCCACCCCAGGATCCTTTGGTTCATGGTGTAAAGAGCAGTCCATCCCTATTATCACCTATGAACTGCCCACCCAGGATGTATCAGAAATGAAGCGTATCCATAATCCAATAATTAAAGACTTGATGACAGGTCATTATCACAAAATGCTACGCCACTAATCCATGCGCTGGATGATAACAGATTCAGGCTTGGGAGGATTGTCAGTTTGTGCTGGGTTGGAGCAATTGCTAGCAAAGAACAACATGGGGCAGGGTGTGGAATTGCTATATGTCAATGCAACTCCAGACGATCGTATTGGTTACAACTCCCTGGAAACACAAAATGAACGAATAGATCTCTTTGATAGATTCCTGAAGGCCGCCAATAATCGATATGCTCCTGATAAAATAGCAATTGCCTGCAATACGCTTAGTGTGATATATGAGAGCACCGATTTTGCCTCAAAAACCGAAGTTGAGGTTAAAGGTATTGTTGATGCAGGGGTTGCATTAATCAATAGAGGCTTGGATGACCACCCTGATCACAAACTGATCATATTTGCTACAGAGACCACGACGGAAGCTGGTACATATCACAGCCTCATATCAGCCGATAAATCTGATGTATCCGCTCAGGAATGTCCTGGATTAGCTCATGCCATTTCCAATGATGCTACCGGTATTGCCTGCAAATCTTTGCTAAACGGATATGTAGATGAGGCCCTACAGCGATTTAATGACTCTATCCAAAATATTTTCGCCTTTCTCGGCTGCACACATTATGGATACCAGGCTGAAGTATTCAAGACGCTCCTAGAAGATCGGGGTTGTCCAACAAATATCCTTAATCCCAATGATCTCCTGGTGGAGCAACTGATTTCGAACAATCATTCACCTGCAAGAGGTGATACACCCCTTCGTATCAAGTTTGTGAGCAGATATACCATTCCTCGGGCTGAGATTGAGTCGATGGAAAGCTACTTCGAGGATTCAGCACCCCTGACGCTGCGAGCCTTACGCGAGCAGGTCGTCGTACCAGATTTGTTTAGCCGCGAATAGTACCTGGAGAAAATCAACTTGCTTATATCACGATGATATGGGGACATATCATTATGATGAATTTCAGACCTGAATTCCGCATTGGTCTGCATGGATATATGATCTATATAACCAATAAAAACAATAATATAAGAATATGGTTTTTGAGGGTGGCACAGCACTTGGTTATATAAAAGTACCATGACGAAGAAATTACATAAAACAATGACCTGGGAGATTAGACTTATGAAACACACGGCCTTAGTAGCTTTAGCAACATTGATGTTGGCTTGTGGTGCATCTTCAGATACGCATATTAACAAAAGCATCAAGGTTGGTGATGGCGAACACAGGAAGGGAAGTTTACGCTCCGTAAACGGAACTATAAATGTTGGTAACGAAGCTTTAGTTGAGGGAAACTGTACTACCGTGAATGGTGAAATTAATGTTGGTGAAAACAGCGAGGTCGGTGAAGTCTCCTGTGTAAACGGCAGTATTAGTTTGGATCGAAACTCCAAAGCCAGTGAAGTCTCTTGTGTAAATGGATCAATCATGCTTGGTGGAGAGGTTAAAGTTGATGGTGATGTCTCAACTGTAAACGGAGAAATTCGCAGCAAGCGCGAAGTTCAAATAGCTGGTGATCTTGAAACTGTAAATGGTGATATGAAGGTAACTCAAACCACAATTAAGGGGAATTTGAGTACGGTAAATGGAGATGTATCACTGTATGAGAAGAGCATTGTCCGCGGGGATATCATCATTGATAGAGATAACAAGAAACCAAAACATAAAGAACATAAAGAATTGGTCATTACCATTGATGGAAAGTCAAAGGTAAAAGGCAATATTGAAGTTAGAGGCGATGAACCAAATGTGAAGGTGATCCTCGCAGGTGGCGGCGAAGTCCTGGGAGAAATCATCAACGCTGAGGTCGTCCGCAAATAACAGACCCCCAAAGTGGGTGTCATACAATGAAGGGCCTTCGGGCCCTTTGTTGTTTTATACAGGTCTTCCTCATGCACCAATGAGCTTGTAGACCTCTCTATATTCCGTCGCAAAAACTCCTACAATCAATATTAACTCGTTTAGACCTCTGAATCATTCCGGTTTGTCACAGCCTTCATTTATGCTATCCTATACGGGATGGAGGTTCAAACACAATGCTAATTTATTCTAATGGATCCTGGGTTGAAGCTCATAAGGCTGTGGTACCATTTAGCGATCAGGGCTTTCTCTACGGTGACAGTTTATTTGAGACCATTCGGGTCAATCATGGGCATGCTTTTCGCCTGGAGAAGCACTTGGAGCGGATGCATAGCGGGATGGAAACCATCCATATGGCAGGAATTGACCTGCTGGCAGATATTCCCGAAATTTTAGAGACATTCATTTCAAATAATGATATAGATAGTGCCCTGACACGCATCATCATAACCCGTGGAATGAGTCAGGGGAAACCCTGGAGATCAGAATCTGACCCAGCTCTTTACATGACCTCCCGACCCATTAGTAAACCTGAGCAATGGCCAGTAAAAGTGGTTTATCTGGAAGAAAAGAATTATCCCATCCTTCGTTTTCATCCTGCAATCAAGTCAGGCAATTATTTAGGAAACATGCTGGCCAAAAAAGATGCGGAAGATGTGGGAGCATTCGAACCTATATTTGTGAATCGGGATGGCTATGTCACAGAATGTGCAATCAGAAATATTTTTTTCATCAGAGATGATGTGTTGCTCACACCTTCTCTGGAGTTGGGCGTTTTGCCAGGTGTCATCCGAGACACCATCATGGAGTTGGCCGAAAAACGTCAGTTGAAAGTGCAGGAGACATTGATAATAAAAGATGATGTACAGGAGATGGATGAAGCCTTCATTTCCAGTACAGGTGTTGGAGTTCTCCCAGTGACCTGGGATGGATTTCAATCCAACTATCGCCATAGTCAAGTTCTCAGAGAGGATTTACATAAGCTTTTTGAAGCAGGAGAAACAGATGTCACATAAAAAATTCGACCCCAGCCGCGCGGAACGTTTGATTGCACCAGAACGATACCAGGAATTAAAACCTGATGTAATCCTATCACAACTAGGTATAGCACCCGGTAGTACAATACTGGATTTAGGATGTGGTAATGGCTTTTTCACCTTCCCAGCTGCTGTTGCCATGGGGGATGGAATGGTCATCGCAGCCGATATGTCTGAAGAGATGTTATCCCTCCTGAGACAACGTAGCACACCGGACAATATCCAGATTTTGAAAGTTGATGAGGTAAAAATGGATGTGGAGGATGATTCAGTTGATGCTGCTGTCCTCATAGCTGTATATCATGAATTCAAGTCCCCTCTGGATAATTTGGCAGAAATTACCCGTACCCTCAAATCAAATGGCAAGATCCTGATCCTGGATTGGGATCCTCAGGCGGATAAAGAGCGAGGACCTGGGAAGGCACATCGTGTTGCAAAGACACAGGCAATAAGGACTCTGGAAGCTTCAAATTTCACCGTAGAGAGTCACGAGAATTATACTCAGGATATGTGGATGATCATCGCCCACACCAATTGAAAGTTATCAGGTGAATGGGGGTGTCGATGCGGAAACTAAACCTTTACTACATTGTGAGTATCATAACTCTAGCGTTTATGATGTTTATCCTCTTCCGTACTTTGCAGGTCACAGGGTGGTTTGATGAACCTCAGGAAAAGAGTCCTGCAGAGCGTTTACTTCAGTCCTATCCAGGGAAATATCAGTTAAGCCTGAGTGGAGGTGACCAACCTCTTCACGAAGTTGTGATAGAACCACAAAAAGACTCGGCTGAAGTGAGTTGGTTGAGAATTAGTCTGGACTCACTACCAAAGTATCTTATTAAAGTGAGCAACTTTGAAGATGATCAAATTCTGATTGAAACATATAGTTTTGATTCAACCGGCAACCCAGAACGTCTGGAGGGATGCGAACTTCTCTTGAAAGAAGATAAAACAGATAATTTCGTGGGAAGTACAATAGGTGATTTTTGTGGACTTATGGAGCAGTCCTCGGAGTATCTTGGACTGGATCTATTGCTAAGTGAATCCATCGTGTCATTAAAGATTCAGGCAGGTGTACTGGGGCAGGAAAACAGTCCTGAACCAATGAAATTTTTGTTAGAGAGGTTGAATCATGGTAGAGAGTAAAAAAGATATCCAATTTAAGCTGACACGGACTGATCCCTCTGGTGCTCGACGGGGTCATTTTTTCACCGAGCATGGCAAGGTTGAGACGCCTACTTTTATGCCGGTTGGGACTGCTGGATTTGTTCGCTCCACTCCCATGCGCGATGTAGCTGAATCAGGGGCTCAGGTTGTTCTGGGTAACACATATCACCTATCACTTGGTGAGCGGCTCCAAACTGTAAAGCGGGCCGGAGGTTTGCATCGATTCATGGGTTGGGAAGGGACTATTCTCACTGATTCTGGTGGTTTCCAGGTATTTTCCCTGGAGGGTCGAGAGATATCAGAGAAAGGTGTGTCTTTCCAATTTGAAGAAAATGGAGAGAAGCTCTTTCTCGGTCCAGAACAGTCCATGGCTATCCAACGTGATCTTGGTTCAGATATCGTGATGGCCTTTGATGAATGTGTGGATTACAAAGCTCCCCAGGAATATGTACAAAAGTCTGTCGAACGTACAACACGTTGGGCTGAGAGAAGTCGAGAATATCCGCTCCAGGATCATCAATTCATGTTTGGAATAGTCCAAGGTGGGATTTTTCAATCACTAAGGCGTCAGAGTGCCACCGAGATTACCAATATTCCTTTTGATGGCTTTGCCATTGGTGGGGTGAGTGTTGGTGAGGGTCTGGCACTACTCAAAGAAGTAGTTGGCTACACCACACCACTACTACCACCTATGAAACCTCGCTATCTAATGGGTGTTGGTTTACCTGAAGATATCCTCGCTTCAGTTGAACGTGGGATAGATATGTTTGATTGTGTGATTCCGACGCGTTATGCCAGGCAGGGAACCCTGTTTACCAGAATGGGCAAGTTACGTATCATGGATAAAGTCTTCCGTAAGGATAAATATCCTCTGGATACTGCCTGTCGCTGTTATACGTGTCAGACTTACTCTCGAATGGTCCTGCGGTATCTCTTTTTCTCGAAGGATCCATTGGCTGAAACACTGGCAACTATTCATAACCTGACCTTCTATCAGGATCTCATGGCGGACATTCGTAGAGCCATAGAGAAGGGGAATTACGACAATTTTCAAAGGGGTTGGTTGAACAGCTATTTTCGGAAGAATAGTCCCCGAAAGAAGTAAAAAACACCTTAGATCGACATCTGAATGTGCCCTTGCTTTGACAGGGGTGGCCTTTTAAATTCATATTCAATTATTGTTAGAGCTGGAGGAATAATGGGCGACATTGATTTAAAGAATGCTGAGAGCAGGACGAAATATCTGAAAGACAACCTTGGGAATCTCATGAACGGGATTGATTCCAATTATGGCCAGGTTCTCATGGATGAGTTGATGCGTCGCATGGAAGCCACCGTCAGTGAGTTTAATGAAGAGGTGAAAGCCATGTTGGGACAACTGCAGGGGAAAAAACCAACCCCTAGGGACAACATCCTTACTTCAACGCCCCAACCAGAACCACAGGCACCCCCTGCTCCTCGAGCTGCACCAGCGCCACCACCGCAGGCAACACCAGCACCACCGACAACAGATCTAAAATCAGCACCTCCAGTGGTTGAGCCTGAACCTGCAGTAGATATACCATCATTCAGTGAGGATTTGAGTGAACCTGAACCTGTTGCCGCTCAACCTGCACCACCCTCAGATTCTGAATCTGTAAAGGAAGTAGAAATTGAAGTGGATCTCCCCCCAGATCAACTTTCAGATTTTGAGAAAAAACTCAGATCTCTTTCGAGTTAGTTTTACGCATAAATAAATAGTTTTTGAAGCGGCGACTTGATTCGCCGCTTTTTTTTATAGGTATATGCTCCGAGTTCCCTCGGCGAGACGAATCGGGTTCCATCTAGAAAGTAGAAATGAAGCTAGCAATTAATCATGTCAACATGAGGTGCCTGCAGGGCAGTCTCAGATGATGTTGGTAGACGTGTGACTAGAGCTTCGAGATTATAGCTTGGCTATGAGCGATCTGTTGCCATTCCCTTTGGGCGGATAACTTCGACAAAATGTTAATTCGCAGGACTCCACTTGAAATGCAGGACTTGGGGTAGATGATCTGAAGCAATCGAGGTTTCTGGATGTTGAAATTCCACCTGCTTGACTATCTCGACACCTTCACTTATAAAAATATAATCGATTCGTCGTTCCGGTCTTTCAGCTGGGAAAGTTGGCTGAGGTTCGGTTTTAAATTCAGCCAGACCATCTCTCAAGTACTTTCTGAGTTCCAGATAACTATCAGAATCCGGTTCAAAGTTAAAATCACCAGCTAAAATTAGTTTTGTGTTGTCGGGTAGTCCCTTGACAATGCTTTGAACCTGTTCCTGGCGTTCTTCAGGGTTCAAACCGAGATGAGTCCCCAAAACGATGAGAGTGTCACCTCCGACATCCAACCGGCTTATAAAGACACTCCTGCCCTCTAAAAGTGTATCGGTGGATAAATCAAGGATATGGAAGTCAATAATCGGATATCGGGTTAAAAGTGCATTCCCGTATTGTCCACCATCATAATGAATGGATTGACCAAAAACTGCGGACATTTCCAACAAACCACCTAGACTATCTGCTTGATCAACTCCAAAGGATCTTTCAGTCCCTTTATCAACTTCATTCAGAATAACAATATCTGGGTTGGCAGCTTTGATAACACGAGCCGTGCGCTCCAGGTCCAAAACGCCATCCAGGCCTACACCATGCCTGATGTTGTACGTCATGATGCGATGGCTATCGATTTGTGCTGAACAATTGCAGAGTAGGTTGCCTGTTAGGAACAACAGGGCAGCAAGGAACTTGGGTGTCATCGGATTTCTATTCAAATATGCGTTTAGCAAAGGCGAAGCGTCGTCCCAGGCTTTCGGAGTAGTCTTCATGTTCAGGATTCATGCTCTGAATTTGAACACCTTTCCCCAGACTATGGATGACTCTATCATCACCCATGTAAATGGCAATATGGGTAATCATGCGTCGACTGCCTGCAAAAAATATCAAGTCTCCCGGAAGCATGGCATCCATCCATCCTGGATATCCAATAATTCGACCCACATTGGCCATTTCATCAGAATCTCTTGGCAGGTTGATATTATTCAGCGCGTAACTCTGCATGACAAATCCGGAGCAATCTACACCATCTGCAGATCGACCACCCCACACATAGGGGAGGCCCAGGTATTGCTGCGCTGAGTTGAGAATTTCCTGACGAAGTGGATTGGTTTTTGGATCAACAATTTTGTAGTCCTCTGGCGAAATCACTTTTTCTGAACCATCAGCCATGAGCAGCTTGTCATTCTTCAGGTAGGGTAGTCGAGTGCCCATCATGATGATTATTCCATTGTCCAAGGTGTCATTGCTCATGAAGACGGCTTGCTTTCCGACCTGATAGCGATTCCACTCTTGAAGATTGACACGGCGCAGAGCGCTTTTGGGAATGTATCCCAAATAACCAATAGCTGATTGAACCTGCAGATATTTATCCGTTTCTCGGATAAGCCTCACGGGTTCACCGTAGAGCATTTCGGTGCCCTCCTGTTTTACATCAACAGGTTTATAGCGACCCATTATGTAAGGTTCAGTAATTATTCCATAAGCCTGCTCATCAGGAAATGATTCAGGAAGGTAGTGCACCCTATCGATCACCTCAAAATCATAACCGGCTTTTTTTAGCTTCCGAGCGATACCACGAACAGGGATAGAGTAGAAGGCTTCACCAGTGAAAATAATTGACTCGCCATCTATTTCCGCCTGTATATCCTGATACCATATTCGTGAATCCAGGTAAAAATCTGCATTGGCCTGCTCAACAATGGCATGAATCTCGGCATGTTTCTTATTCGCGGGGATGTGAATGCAGGTATTCAGTAAGATTATGCCCAGGAACAGGATAATGTTTGTTCGTAATGAAGTGGTGCTCACGCAAGTTCCCCTTTTCTCATTGTCGTTCAATTAAGCAGGGAAAGTAGTTTTAATACGGGGCGCTTCGCAACCTTTGATCAATAATATCGGGGGAAATTCTCACCTAATAATTGATAGAAAAATTATTTATGGCTGGCTATTTGATTGGTGTCAAATACGTTATCTCTAGGATCCTATTCATGCATTATGATAAAGCATATCTCATCAGTTTAGAGCGTAGTCCCAAGCGACGTAAAAATTTCTATCGCTATGCTAGAAGGGCTGGGATGGAGGTAGAATGGTTCCCCGCTCTATATGGTCTGGATGTGAATACTGATGAATATCAGAGACGTGGATACTTGAGTGGCGACTTCAAGTTGAGATTGGCTGGAAGCCTGGGAACGCTTTTGAGCCATATCCATGTCTGGGAAAAGATTGCTGATGATCCCCATTGTGAGATGGGTCTGGTTTTTGAGGATGATGCTGTATTTAATCGTCACTTTTTAACCGACCTCCACACAATTAAGGGGAGTGATATTCCAGATGATTGGGATATGCTCTGGTTGGGCTGGCATAAGTTGGATTGTGATCCTGTGAACGAGACAGTGGGTACACCTCGAAAAACGGAGGGGAAGAGCGTGAACTCAGGTCATTTCGCCTATATGGTCAAATCATCAAGTGTGGAGAAAATGAAGGCACTGTTGCTTCCTTATGACAACCGACGATCAAAGGATGTGCTGTTGAGACAAAACTTTGAAGCCTTCAATGCATATTTTCTCTTGGATAAAATCGTCAAAACACCACTCATTGGATTTGATTCGATTCGTAAAAATATAAATGATCCCAACAGGATCGAAGGTCGGCCTGTCAAGAAACTGGTCCAGAAAATCAGAAAATTATTTCTTGAATAGTCCTATAGTTTACCTGCCAGCTTGTTAAAAGCATCACCTTGAGCTGCAATTTTTTCACCAATGACCTGAATGTCATTGAGGATAGAGTGGGAATGCATACCAGGACCAGACCAAACCTTTGGTTCATCTCCTACTTCTTTTTCAAATTTCTTTATGAGTGAGTTAAGTGTTGCTTGGTCATTCCTGATACTGTTTAGGATTTCTTCCAGTTCTGAGAGTACTTTTTTATCAGTCCGAGAGATTTTATTGCCTTCCTCAAGTTCAGCCGACAATTGTTCAATTGATTGATTCAGTTCCTTCAGATAACTGTCTATTTGCTGTCGGACCTCAATAACCGTTATATGTGAAATCTGGTGTTTGTTCAACAAGTTGATGAAGGTATTGGATGATTTGTTATAGTCATTCGCCTGGGATTCAAAATTTTCAGATTGTCTATCGAATTCATTTTTTATTTCCTGGAAATCATCCCATAACGCAGAACCGGATTCAATCTTTTTGGTTCCTTTGACAAGTCGGTTCAATTTTGCCTTCAGTTGTTCTAGCTTTTTCGAGGTATGTCTTAGTTGGTTAAAGGATTGGCTCATATTTGTTAATTCGCTTGCCAAGTTAGGATAAGGAACGGCGGTGGAATCAGCAATTTTATTGATGAGTTGATAATAAATACTACGTTTCTCCAATCGGTCCTTGGCAATTTTTCCCAGCGTTTTGTTTATCTCTCTTTGAGTTTTAGAAAATGTTTTTTTGACATCGGAGGTGTTGTAGTAGACGGTACATGAGCTAAGTATAATTGAAAAACTGATGAAGCAAGTTATCAGGAGTGTTGTTTTTGTCTTTTTCATGGTTTTCCTCAGGGTGCTGGTTTTGGTCTTTGAGTGAACTCAATGTAAGGGAATCAGTCAAAAGTGCAAGGTAGCAAAGGAGTGTAGACTTCTTGGATTCAGGACTGCCTTTGACTTGCTTATTCACGACCAGTCAAATAATATGGCACGCTATTATGCAAACCAGCTGCTCCGGTCGCTCAGCTGGATAGAGCAACGGATTTCTAATAGATTGAGCATCATGCTCCGGTAGCTCAGCTGGATAGAGCATCAGATTTCTAATCTGAGGGTCATAGGTTCGAGTCCTATCCGGAGTACCAGATAACCCCCTGTCTATCAGTAAGATACGGGGGTTTCTGTTTTTATCATGCCCGTTAGCAT
>JAERTG010000093.1 GCA_016845065.1 Fidelibacterota bacterium
TAAAGTTATGGCGATTATTCATCAAAGCATTCCGGATAGCTTCATCTAAATCATGCCTCACCACAGGCTTGAGTATATAGCCATCAATCCCCATTGCTTTGGCTATCGCAGGACTGATTCTGTCGCTGAAGCCGGTACAGACAATAACAGGCATGTCCGGCCGGATACGCTTGATTTCAATTGCAAGACGGTCTCCTGCCATGTTGGGCATGGTCAGATCAGAGATCACCAGATCGAATTGGTTCGGATCCATTTTGAATATTTCAAGAGCCTCAAGACTGGCGGTCCGGGATGTCACGCGGTATCCCATCCGCGTCAGAAGCTGGGAGACCATGTATATGATAGCCACCTCATCGTCAATCAGAAGGATCCGCTCGTTTCCGCCTTTAATCGCGTGGTTTTCTTTCAGGGCTTCTTTTTTTATTTTGCTACTCAGACAGGGCAGGCAGATTTCAAAGCAGGTACCCTGATCGATCTGACTGTCAACATTGATGCATCCATTATGATCTTCTATGATACCATGTACGACGGACAACCCAAGGCCCGTGCCTTTGCCCTTCGGCTTTGTTGTATAATACGGCTGAAAGATTTTTTTCACAGTCTGTTCATCCATACCCTGGCCCGTGTCAGATACGGTCAGGCAGACAAAATTATCTCCTTTGACAGAATTCAAGCCAATAGATTCCAAGTCTTCCAGTTTTTTCATAACAACGGAGACTGACATTACCCCGCCGGTATCTTCCATAGCATGAAAAGCATTGGTAACCAGGTTCATGATCACCTGGTGAATTTTGGTGGGATCAGCCAGGACCGGCAAACAGTCATTCCTGATATCCATTTGTATCTTAATAGTACTGGGCAGGGATGCCCGCACCAATTTTAAAACTTCTTTGGCCACGGTCTGGACTTTGATCGCCTGAGGTTCAATCGTATGCTGGCGGCTGAAAGAGAGGATTTGTTGGACGAGATCCTTTGCCCGCAATGATGCATTTAAAATCCCCTTTACATTGGATCTTAAATCACTGTCTGCGTGTAAGTCTTCCAGAAGCATTTCAGACAGTCCGACAATAGGAAAGAGGATGTTGTTGAAGTCATGGGCGATCCCACCGGCCAGACTGCCGATGGCCTCCATTCGCTGGGCCTGGTTGAGCTGGGCTTCTATATTGAGCTCATCGGTAATATCTGTCATTACTGAAACGTAGTTGATAATATTACCGTCTTCATCTCTCACAGGAGACACTGACCCCTCGTGAAAGAACTGCTCACCGTTCTTTTTTCTATTTTCAAACCGTCCCCGCCATGTTCGACCTAATTGGAGGCTCTGCCAGAATTTTTTGTAAAAAATATCATCCTGTACGCCGCTTTTTAGAATCCGCGGATTTTTACCCAGCACCTCTTGACCGGTGTATCCCGTGATTTTTTCGAATGCGGGATTTACATACTGAATTTGCCCTTTATCACAGGTAATCATGATGGACTCCTCTGCCTGGTCAATCGCCAGGGCAAGCCGACTCAATTCGGATTCCTGAATTTTTTTTGCGGTAATGTCCGTGACAAAACCCTCAAGGTATCTGAGGCCCTCTTCTTTTTGATCAACCATCAGCCCGCGTTCCCAGGCCCAACGCTCGGAACCGTTCCGATGAAGGATCTTATACTCCAGTTCAAAGGAGGTCCCTTCATTGATCTTTTCCTGAATTTTATTCCACACACTATCCCGGAAATCCGGATGAATGATACTGGCATAAGTTACCTGGGGAGAGCTGCCGGTAAACATATCAGAGGTGTACCCAGTAAATGCCAGACTACCTTTACTGACATATTCCATGGTCCAGTCATGATCATTGATGCAGCGATAAATCATCCCTGGCAAGTTGCTCATCAAAGTATCCAACCGTTTGGATGTCTCTCGCCACTTTAATTCGGCCCGCTTACGGGTTATGATATCCCATGTCATATTGGCCAGTTCCTGAATAATGAAGGTGTCGTTGTCTGTATAGTCGACCATTTTGTTACCCACGCCCATTATTGCCACAACGTCTCCCCCAATTATGACTGGAACAACCAATTCACGGACAATTTCAATATGGCCCTCAGGACACCCTTTACGGTCAGGGAGGGTGGTATAATCGTTGTGTGTCACCGGTTTTTTGATGCGGATGCAGTCCGCCCAGATACCGGCTTTTTCAATTGGATATTTACGTGTCTCCATGGTAGCGGTACATCCCGCAGCCTTTGTTTTATCAGACCACTGCTGAAGATGAATCGTTCCATTCGCCTCAGAGAAAAAATGAAAAAATCCGATCCGACTTTCGGTCAACTCCTCGGCCGCTGCCAGGGATTTTGCCAGAAGACCCTCCAGTGTGTGGCCGGTGGCAAACTCACTGATCCCAAGACGGGCCACAAGCAGCTTCTCTGTCATTTTGACATCACTGATATTACGGGCTGCGTACAATATTCCGTCAATATGTCCCCGATGGTCAGTCACCGGTGTTTTGATCACCTGAAACCAATAGTTTCCTTGGTGTGCTCTCATTTTCCAGTTATCCGTTATCCGGATGCCCGAGACCAGGACCTGACGGTCACCGTGGGTATATAAATCCGCATCTTTTGCCTTGAAAAGCTCGTAATCAGTCCGGCCGACAATATCCTTTTCACGCATCCCCAATAAATCACAAAAGGCTGGATTCACGCGCTGGTATTTTCCGGACCGGTCCTTCAGCATGAAAAGATCAGGCGTGGCGCAAAGCATTGCTTCCATCCGGTTTCTTTCCCGTACAAGACTGACAAAATCCTTTCTTTCTTTTAAAGCCATTGCCAAATTGGCCGCCAACCGTTCATAAAGGGACATTTTCGCTTTGGTAAACCGGCCGGTATTCTTGTCATTAAACTGTAAAAGTCCTAATGTCTCACTGTGATAACGCAGGGGTATCAGCGCCACGGATTCATACCCTTCCCCGTTGCACCGGTTTCTTGTCCTGGCTTGCCGCTCTTCCTCGCTTGTAGACGCAAGCAACTGGGTTGTGCTGTTGGTCCAGAAACTGCCGAACTCAGTAAAAAAATCAAGTTCCGGATCAAACCGGCCGCATATGATGTTACCGCACATGCACTCAAGAACAGGATTGCCCTTATCATCGTATTCGATCCGTCCGAAAGGATCTCTGGCGCACAGATGATTTTCAGCCTGAACGAAACTTCGGGGAAAACCTCGGGTTTCAAAATAGGGAAAATCCTCTCCCTCCCTGAGACGAATACCAACAGCTTCACATCCTGAGAGTTCTGCAAGATTGCTGGTGGCTGCCTGGATCAATTCATGCAGATCGCTTTTGTCATTAGCCAGTTTTAAAAGATCCAGGGTGGCTTTGCGCTCTGACTCTGCCAGATGCTGTTGGGTAATATCGCTGACCATGACCAGCAAGCATTTTTGTCCTATAATATCGACCACCTCCCCCCAGAATCGACAGATACGCTTACTGCCGTCTTTAACTCGTATGGAAAGAATCGTGTTTTCCACATATCCTTGGTCTGTGAGCTGTTTTTGTAACTGCTGCCTGTCATCAGAAGTGATTATCCCTATATCAACAGACCGTTTCCCAATGACTTCTTCTCTGGAATAGCCTGTCAGATTGACAAATGTATCGTTGACATCCAGATACTTACCGTCCTGTATGGTGCTGATCCCCATCATCAGAGGGTTTTTGTTGTAGGCTGCTGCAAACTGTTGACGTGACAGCATAAGTTCCCTGAACACCACCTCCTGAGGTCGGTTCAATCCGCTTCGGACAAGGGCCAGATAAATCAGGTAGAACGACAGGATTTTAAAGAGATGCCCGGCCAGGTTGGATATGCCGTAAACACTGATGTAAAACGTAAACGCAAGTTCTCCCAGTATGGTCATCACTATGGCGGCAAGCATCAAACGAAGTACCATCGGATCATAATGATGCTGTTTTTTATATAAGATATATGCAGCAACTGACAAAATGACACAGATGACGTATTCACTGTATTTTTTGAAAGGTGTCAAACCGGCACCTTCAATGAAGCAGTCCGGAAAATTCTGCCATACAAAAACAGAAAGCACGGTTAAAACAAGTAGGGTTGAATAAAAGCACATTACCGGCCATGCCCAGACCTTTTTGCCGGTCCACAGTGCAAAAGCAAGAAGGCTGAGGCTTTCGGTATACCGGGCAATAATCCACAGCTGGGTTGGCGAATTGGCTTCCTGGGGGCCGGAGAAAACGCCCATTCCTTTATAGGAAAGGGTGTGCAAAAGATCCATCCCGGCAATAAACAGATAGGCTATTCCCAAAAGCAACAGGGCACCCCCGCCGGTGAACCGTCGTGTGTTCCATACCACCAGAAAAACCGAACAAGCCACGGCAATGGAGAACAGTTCTGCCATAGCATGAAACAATAAAAAATTGTGGCTGCTTATCCAGATCAATCCACACAACAGGCCAATCAGAACGAAAACATCGTGAAATTCCAAATAGTATTTTTTGCTGGCATCCAAAGTATCGTCACTAGGTACCGAATATTTTAAGCGGGTCTGGTCATATTTTTCAAACATGCTGTTCATTTGTTACCTCCCGGGTTCGAAAAAACGAATTGACGCATTTAAGAACCGTGCTAAAGCCCACAGTCTTGGGCAGATAGTCGTCCGCTCCTTCTTTAAGAATTGCCGTTCTATTCTCAGGAGAATGATGCCCTGTCATGGCGATGACAATAATGGATTTCAAATCAGGATTCTGCTTGATAGCTCTGCACACTTCAAAACCATCGATGCCATCCATAAATAAATCCAGCAGGATCAAATCCGGTTTTTTCTGTAGAACTTTAAGGCCAGCTGTGAACCCGTCCGATGCCGTGTACACAATAAAGCCATCCCGATCCAGCCGCTTTTTGAAAGTGTCCAGTATGAAGGGGTCATCATCTACAATTAAGATTGCTCTCTTTGGCTTTTTTATAGGATAAGGTGCTGTGATCAATAGTTTTTCCACAGCGGCCCGGGGGATTCTGTGATGCCCCCCGGGCGTTATGAAAGCCTCCACAATGCCTGCCTTAACCCAGTTCCACATGGTAGTTCTCTCTACTCCGCACAGTTCTGCGGCTTGTGGGATGGTGCAGTAATCGGCTGGTAAAATCATCTCACTCTCCTGGGAGCTTTTAAAAAAATGATCCGCAAAAAATCGTTCTCATAAAACAAATGAATAGATTAGTCTTCTTTCAATGAACTCATAATCCATCCAGTAATGCATTGAGTTCAGTTGGGCTCAACGTGTCAATAGAAGGTTCTTCGAATGGATTCATCATCGAAGCGGCATAAAACTTTACTTTTCTTTCAATATTACCTTCACGGGCGGATGCGTTGGGTTCGTTACCGGTGACGACAAATGTACCAAATCCTTCTAATTCCAATTCCCCCTCAATAACCAATGCCCGAGCCGCCTCTTGCAGAAATATGTCCACAACTAAGGCAGATGTACCTTTAGCAAGTCTGTGGTGCTTGGCTATTTGTTCTGCAAACTGGGATTTATTCATGAGCAAACTCCTTTTTTTATTTCATGCTTTTACCCTTGATTGTTCCGGAAGGATCTTAAGGAGTAATTTTTTTTAACCAAATCAACAAATTCAACATTTTTTAAATAATTTTTTATTTCGCCACGTATTGCAGCTCAAATCATTTTCCTATTAGCTTCATCACGAATTATTTGTGCCAAGTTTAAGAATCTCAGAGTCTACTATTAATACACGCAGATAGTATATTTTTTTGAGCGAAGGTTTTCAATAGGACGAGTTACGGTTTAATTACGTATTTTATACGGATTAAAAATACGTAATTAAGATTTGTTAAGATAGGTTCGCAGATTAATTTTCTGATTTTTAATACCAAGTTTGGTGCGCATGGCATCTCGATGACTGGTAACGGTCCTGACTGAGATATTAAGAACATTGGCGATCTCCTTATTGGTCAAACCCTGTTTCACCATCACGGCAATCTGAATTTCAGCCGGGGTCAAGCACCGCATGGGATCCTTTAATTTTTTTGAAAATTCAGACGTCACTTCTTTTAAGTTGAATTCTATAATATCCAGCAGGGTTTCATGCTTTTTTTCCGGGACATCATTTTTCAATTTTGCAATAAAAGGTAAAATTACTGATTCATAGTTTGAAAGTATTTTTTCTTCTATGTCAGACTTGTCCCTTTCATTTTTTTTCAGCAGAACTTTTAAGGCGGCATTCATATCCTCCAAGTCTGTTGTTCTTTTTTTTATCTTGTCTTCAAGTTCCATGTTGAGTTTTTTAAGTTTATTTTCAAGGTGTTTCCGCTCGGTGATGTTGGTGGAAATCCCACAGATACCATACATTTCGCCTGTACTGTTCCGTAGTGGGAACTGGGTTGATAACACTGTAATAACGCCATTCGCAATTGGAATGGTTTCTTCAACATGCTGGTGGCTACCGGTTTCAATGACCTTTTTGTCATTAGCAACAAACTGGTCAGCCACATCCGCAGGTAAAATCTCGTGAGCCTTTTTCCCCACAATATCTTCATTTTTAATCCCCAAAACCTCTTCACACTTACGATTGACCAAAAAGTAGCGTCCTTCAAGATTTTTCATGAAGATAATTGCAGGTGTGTTATCGATAAGAGCCTTAAACTGTATCCTGCTTTCACGAAGATCTTTTTCTGCTTGTTTTCGACTGGTTACATCTGTGGCCATCTCCAGACGAACAAGCTTATTATTCGTCCATTCTATAGCTTGATCACGAATCTCAAACCATTTATCAAGTTTTTCGTTATAATGCTCCCATGTATAAATTCCTTTTGGGTTTCCGCTATCATCGAGTAGCCTGTCATTGGTGCAAAAGTCACAAGGGTCCTGCATTTTTAGGTGAAGCGCCTCCCAGCATATTTTTCCTGTCAAGTCTGCATTGTAAATCTGGTTCATATAATCATTTGTGAAAAGGAGCTCATGGGTTTCCATATCAGCAACGTAAATGCACGAATCAATAGAGTTAAGGAGCTTTATGAGCCTGTTCCGACTTTCGTCCACTTTCTTTTGTTGTTGCTTTCGAAGCGTGATTTCCTGTGTTGAAATGATTGCTGACTTGACTTTTCCGGAACGTATATCCATATCATGGGGACCGATAGTCGACAGATAATCAGATCGAATTCCGCCCGGCCCAGTCCCCCTCACCTCGTACTGAAGGTCCTTCTTCCCGTTAAAAACGGCGGCCACATGTTTTTTTATCGACTGCCTGAATTCCGGATCCATAAAGTCATACATACTTCTTCCGATAATCTGATGGAGCTCCATACCCTCAGGCGCGTGGTTCATGAAAAGAATTTCACCTGCTTGATCTATGGTAAAAATAATGTGAGGAGAATTTAAGACAAGTGATGCGAACCTGCTCTCGCTGTTTTTCAATCTCATCTCATCAAATTTGCGTTCTGTTATGTCTTCATGGGATATCACGGCAT
>JAERTG010000094.1 GCA_016845065.1 Fidelibacterota bacterium
GACAGCCGCTAGGTTTTGCCGAGTGGCAACTATTTCCGATTATCATTCAGGAATTGACCTTTTGTGTTAATGTTTCGATACGCTACATCGTTTTTTGCAAATAGGATATTTTTATAATGCGTATCGATACCCCTTTTTTCCAGATAAAAAAGGATACAATCCCGATAGCTATCGGGACATTGAAAAAACGATGCTATCTGCCCGCTAGCTATCCACCCGATGCGTTTTTTAAACGATCGGGATTAGTTCAGCATTCTTAATTCAATTCGACGATGTCTTTTGAATTAAGTGCTTCACTGAACACTCCCTCGCTTTCATTTGGGCTTGCCCTGACATGCGGAGCATCGTCAGGAGCCTGCGCTCCGAGCTACGCAATATATTAACCTTATTTTTAGTACTATCTCATAATAAAGCTCTTTGTTCCATTGTACATAATACATTCAACTACTAAGGCATTGCTGCAATCCGTAAACTGTTTTTTAGAAGGCCGGAGTAAAAAAGGTATTTCTACTCCCATTTCTATAATACATAATCCATTTCTTGCGTCCGCCGTTTTTTCGGGCTCACCTTGACATGTGGGACATCATCAGGAGCCTATGCTCAAAGCTTCATTTGATTTAACAATAATTCTAATATATCTTCCATCTAAAACAATCGTTGCGAGGATATCGATGAGAATCGAAGACGTAGCCCTCCTGCATCGCTTTCGCGTAGCTCATCGCCTTCGCGTAGCTTCAGCGGAGCAAGGTCAGCGGAGCAAAGCCGGCGGTCAGGCAATCTCAACTTAACCTATAAAATGAAGGAAGGGGTTACGGATAACAAGATCAATAAGTTATGTAAGAACAATAACCTTTCCTTTACCTCTGTGTATCTTTGCGTCTTCTTTGCGATACTTTGTGGAATAGCTTTTGTTGAAACTTTATAAGGGATGTAAGCATCATAATTTTACTTTCATAATACATCATCACTAATACATATTACATTATAACCCTTGACATTTTTTTTGTTTGACAGTATCTTTGATCTTGTTCAAGAAATTCAGGCAAACAAGCAAGCACTTCTTAGCAAGAATTTACAGAACACTTCCAACCAAAACCAAATTCATTCACGGTGAGTGGTGATAGAGTATTGTTTTTCCATTCAGGATTTTCAATTCATCTATCCCATAGGAATATTTAGTGATTTTAAAGCTTGTACGCATTAACTAGTATTCATGCGGTACACATAATAGTCATTAAAAAAAACATCCTATGAAAAATTCTATGCTCATCTTCCTCCTGCTTTTTATTCTAACGACACTTTCATTGTCCGCTCAGGAAAGGGCTGTCATTTACAGCCAACAGTCTGGTAACTGGTCTTTATCAAGCACCTGGCTAGGGGGAAGTATACCTACATCTGAAGATGATGTTGAGATTATGAGTGGTCACACAGTAACTGTTTCCAGCACCCAAGAGGCAGACGATATTACCATCAATGCTACCGATGGAAGTAATTACGGTATTCTGGAAATAATTACTGGAGCCTCATTATCTACCGACAACCACCTTATTATTTACGGACAACTTTCGATGAGTGATGGTACCCTGAATGTGGGTAATTCCAGCGGTGATAAATTGGTCATCCATGGAGGTGTACTGGGTTCTGACTGTCGGCTCAATATAAGTGGAGGTATCATAAATATCAGTCGCTATTTTGACATGGTAAGTAGTAGCGCTTTCGTGATGACTGGTGGTGCTCTAAACATTAACAGCAAAGGCGGTACCAGCAGTACTGATATTGTTGATGTGCCTTCTGGTACATCCCTTACCATGTCCGCCGGAAGCATCAATATCCTTAATGGCAACCTTGGATCAGGGGTAGCGTTGAAATATAACCCTTCTGTATCTACTATTAGTGGGGGAAGTATCAGTCTGACAAACACTAAGAACTATGGAGCTACGACCATCACATGTTCCAAAAACATCTACCATCTGATATCAGATGTCGGTACCGGTAATATTTTATATATCAATAATATGTCAACTGATTCGGATGGGTTTTCTGTTCAGGATTTTACCATCAGCAGTGGAAGTGTGGAGGTCGAAGCAGGTGAAATGATGAGTATAAATGGTACTGCAGCTATTGGAAGCGAGAAGCTTATCCTACAATCCAGTACCACTGGAAACGCCTCCTTAATAACATACGGTACGATAATAGGAACACTTAGAGCCCAACGCTACATTGAGTCTTACGTAAGTGGATCTGATGGCTGGCATCTAATCAGTTCTCCTGTAAACTCATTTGAAATTATCGAATCTGATTTTGATCCTGGGTCCGGGGATGATTTCTATGCTTGGTCTGAATCTACCAATGCCTGGCTTAACCACAAATTACCAGCCAATAGTATAACTCATTTCAATAATGGTCAGGCATACCTTGTTTCCTATGAATCTACACAAACAAAAACTTTTGTTGGAAGTCCTAATACTGCAGATATCACATTTTCCGGTCTAAGTTTTGGCGATGGAGGCGGATGGCATTTGCTTGGAAATCCTTTTACTTCTGCCTTGGAATGGAATACAGCTGACTGGGCTTTGTCGGATGTGGGTGGCGTGGCTAAATTATGGGATGAGAGCGCTGGTAACTACCTTGATATTTCAGCTGATGATATCATTCCTTCCACCAATGGATTTTTTATCCAGGTTGCCGATGCAAGCAATAGCATCACGATTCCCTCATCAGCAAGAGTTCATGACAGTCAGAATAACTATAAGAACGCTGAGACCAATAGCCTGAATACACTACAATTGGAAGTAAGTTATGAAGGGAGTTCTTTTAAGGATTTTCTAAGACTTGGATTTCGAGCTGATGCTACCGAAGGCTGGGATATGCATTATGATGCAAGAAAACTTGAGGGCAATGAAAGTGCTCCTGCTGTGTGGTGTATGAGTCAGGATGAGCCATTCTCAAGTAATTTTCTGCCGCTACCTTCAACCGAACTCACACTGCCTATGTATTTCATGGCTGGTATTGATGGAGAATACCAAGTATTGTTGGAAGGGAAAGGTAGTTTTAGAGATCATTCGGTTATTGTTTTGGAAGATGTGGTGGAGGATAGATCAACAGTCTTACAAGACAGTACGGTGTATAGTTTTACTGCTACCACCACTGACTCTGAAAGCAGGTTTCTGCTTCATTTTAAGCATGTCAGTGGGGTACACACACAAGTCAATGAAAAGGTTCCGGTTGACATATATTCCCATGATAATATACTAGTGATAAGAAGTCAGAGCCTTCATCCACTTAAAGGTATTGTGAGGGTATATAACCTCATGGGAAATTGTGTCTTTGAGGATGTCATCCATAATGAAACACGGTATTCAAAAGACTTAAAGGAAGGGCCGGGATGCTATATCGTTAGCTTTAGTTCCGGTTCACAAGAAAGCCTCTCGAAAATCTATATCCATTAAAAAATACAGCAGTGATTATGAAAACGCAAAAGAAAACAAGCCTAATTCTCATTACCATCTTTATTCTAGCATTTAATGCCGATCTGATTTCTCAACCACCACCGAGTCCTCCGCCTCAGCATGGTGGGGGTAATAATGTGCCCAATAATGGGGGTGGAGCTCCATTGGGTAGTGGAACCCTGATTTTGATTGCTTTGGGTATGGCGTATGGGGGGAGGAGGATGTATGGGCGGTTGAAGGAGGAGTTGGAGGAGTGAGGGGTAAATGTCGGGTTGTCAAGTTGTCGAGTTGTCGAGTTGTCAGGTTGTCGAGTTGTCAAGTTGTCGAGTTGTGAAAAGAATTTTATCAGGAATAAAATAAACAATGAGAAACTACAAGGATTTGGAGATATATCAATTATCCTTTTTGTTGGCACTGAAAATCCGACAGCTCTCTCTTCAGCTAAATCCTAATGACAGATTTGAAGTGGGTAGCCAGATCCGGAGATCAAGTCAAAG
>JAERTG010000095.1 GCA_016845065.1 Fidelibacterota bacterium
TACGCCACATACTTCCTCCGTTATTTTGTTGCATGCAATAAATAAAACAATATCAGCACCTTAGGTGCTAATTCATTTCATTTTCTTCGTTTTGAACATAATATGGGGTGAGGGTACAGCATACAAGCACTAAAAGCATCATAATTATAACGTTTCGCGCTGACTTGATCTCCCTCACTATTCGAAATACTTATTATGCCGCAATAATATTTTAGCAATGCCAATATAAATCTCTTACATATTTATGAAGTAGCTGCAATTCGCCATATTATTTTAATCACACTGGACATGCAATTTTCTGTTAGGACAAATAGTATCTGCTGTCACCACTATTATATTGAGTCATGTGTTTGACTATAGCAATCCCCTCGAAACTGATTTAGAAAGTAGTGCCAGTGATGCCTGCAACTCTCATATCCACCCAGAACATTGATAAGTCCTATAGCAATACACGCCTGTTCAAGAACCTGTCAGTCAACATCCATTCCGGTGAACGCATTGGCCTCATCGGTCCGAATGGTGCAGGCAAATCAACTCTTCTTAAAATTTTAGCCAGTCTTGAACAGGTTGATGCTGGTGAGCTTTCATCCAGCTCTGGTATCCGCATTGCTTATCTCCCCCAGGTAGATGACCTGGAGGAAAACCTATCCATCAAGGAAATCATCACCCACCATTTTCCTGATCATCTTGCCGACTGGGAACAACAAAAGCAGCTCAATGATATTCAGCATCAAATGAAGTTTTCAGACCTCGACAAGATCTGCGCTACCCTCTCAGGTGGCTGGAAAAAAAGAGTCGCACTGGCTTGTATTCTTGCTCAGGATACTGACCTGGTCCTCCTTGATGAACCAACCAATCACCTCGATCTTCAAGGGATTATTTGGCTGGAATCCTTTCTACAACAGGCCAGGTTTGCCTTTGTTCTGATAAGTCATGATCGCTTTATATTGGAAAACACCTGCAACCGTATCATGGATCTTGATCGTCGCTATAAGCAAGGTTATCTGAAAGTCAGAGGTAACTATTCTCAATTTCTCCAAGATCAGCAAAAGTATCTAGATGAGCAACGTCTTGAAGAAACAGCTCTGTCGAATAAAGTGAGGAGGGAAATTGACTGGTTGCGGCAGGGACCCAAAGCTCGGACAACCAAAGCTCAGTATCGTGTAGATAAAGCTCATGCGATGATCGATGATCTCTCAGAATTGAAACAACGAAATAATCTTCAAACAGAAGCGGGCTTAAGATTTGAGTCAGGAGATCGTCGTTCAAAGAAGCTTATGCATGCAAGGGGAATTAGCAAAACCAGAGGGGGTCAATCTCTTTTTAAAGATTTGGAATTGCTTCTTTCCCCAGGTATGAAAATTGGAATCATGGGTGTCAATGGAAGTGGAAAGAGTAGCCTGATAGACACCCTCCGCGGACGGCTGGAACCTGATACAGGTGAGGTTGAAATTACTCAGGGTGTTAATGTTGTCACTCTTGATCAATCACGCCATCTTCCGAACGAGAAGTTGTCGCTCAAACGTGCGCTCGCGCCAGATGGGGATACAGTGTTGTTTCATGGCACCCCGATGCATGTCAGTGCCTGGGCCAAGAAGTTTCTCTTTCAGAAAGAGCAGCTAGAACTACCTGTCACCCAACTTTCTGGTGGAGAAAGGGCGCGCGTTCTATTAGCCAATATTATGTTGGAGAAGGCTGAAATTCTCATACTGGATGAACCAACCAATGATTTGGATATCCCTACCCTTGAGGTACTGGAAGAGAGCTTGCTTGAATTTACTGGTGCCCTTCTCCTCATCACCCATGATCGGTATTTAATGGATCGAGTTTGCGATGAAATCATCTATCTCACTGGGAATGGAACCGTTAAGGTTTTTGCTGATACCTTTCAATTATCCAACTACCAAAAATCCTTAGTTGTTGTGAATAAACCAACAGAAGTGCGCATTCCCGGTAGCAACAAACTAAGACACCAGGAACTTAAAACTTTACGTAAAGCATTTAGTAAAATTGAGCGAGATATTGATAAAGCTGAATTAAACAAACAGTCCCTGGAGAATGAGCTTCATGATCCTGATAATGCGACTGACCCCACCAAACTTGAAGACCTATCACAAGCTATCCATAAATTAAACATTGAAATTGAATTGCTTGTGGAGACTTGGGAATCCCAGGGTAGTAAAATTGCAGAATTGGAGAAATAGGTTGGTACCGAGGCACTCATCATCCTCAGGTTTTCACCGTTTTTTTTCGCAAGGATTATCTCGGGAAGGAAGTCTTTCTGCATATTCTATCATAAGGACAATAACGGCAAGCCTGCCGCTCATCTCTATCCGTCAGTGGGAAATGGTTATCAGCCAGAAACCGTGCATAGGTTAGCGTCTCTGCTTTAATTCGTTCAACCGTCCAGTCAGCCTGACCACCGATGGGCTGGGTTACCTTGGATCGAGAGGATACTGTGTCCATCACGGGGTGGTCCGCATCCACATCTCCGATGTATCCCTTTATTCCAATTGCGTTGTCCCTGAATCCCTTGATCTGTTCATAGGTTAATACTATATCACTTTCAGGATATTGTGATTTAAGAACCAGATAATAAAAAAGCATCTGACTTGTCCAGAGCTCTTTACTCTCTTTCATATCAACCTTGCCAGTTTTATAGTCAGTAGCCCAGACATGTTTCCCCGATACCATTACTCGATCTATTTTACCAAGGAGTGAGAGTTTTATGGAGCTTCCCTCTATTTTATAGGCTGGCCAGGATTGGGCATCCTCTGTATCCCCAAATGCCTGCTCATGCAGACCTCTTTCAGGAAACGCTCGTAACACATCAAGTTCTATCTTTAGCATAGCAGCAATGAGGTTCTGCTCAACATCCTGGAAATTCTTAAAATATAACTCACCCCATTTATTGTGAAGCAGGTCTGCATCTAGATCAATTCCCTTTTCATCCAGTAGAGAATTCGAAATCCCTTCTAGTTTAATCAAGGCAGCAGAGAAATTATCAGTGGCCAACTCAAAGCCACCATCCTCACCAAAACGCTCAAGGACTTTATGAACCAGGTTCCCCACCTCAATTTCCTCACGCTCAGCAATATCCGTTTCAGCGGCTTCCAACCGAAGTTTACGACTATACCAATATCTTTGCGGACATTTGATCAGGTCATCAAAGGCAGAAGCCGAGATATGATCGAATTCACTGATATCATGACTATAGAGTTTACCCTGCCATTCGCCCTTGGCAGTGGGTTGTATCAGCTGATTGTGTCGAGCCTGCCGAGGAGTTTTTGGGTTGCTAAAACGCTTTCCAGCTGATTGACCGTATTGTTGGTCCTGCGTGAGGGTTGTTAGTTTAGGATAGTCTAATTTATCTAAATACTGACAGAAAGTACTTTCCTGTAGCACTGCCCCATCGGCGTTCCGAGTTGGTGCTGAGAGGTGTAGGCGACCACTGGGAAAACTCAACCACTGTTTAAATAAATACAAATTGAGAAACCAGGGGTTAAGTGAAGGTGGTTTTAAATATGGGTTCGTGTTTATTGTTAATGGAAACTGTCCCTCAGTTAGACCCATAACAAATAGATGCCCATCCTTTAAATTCAATGTGTCTAGAAGTGAGATGACATCAATCCCAAAACCCTGACTGGCTGAAGCAACTTCAACTCCACGCAAACGCTCCCTCAATTCTCGATTCAGGTCAGCAAAACTCCCCTTGCGATTTAAATATTGCTTCCAATCTTTGCTTAAACCAAGAGTGGCGTTCTTCAATGATGTATACGATTTTGACGCTACACTCCCTGGTTCCAGACGGTGGGCGAACTGAAAGTTCTTCAGTACTTCAATCAACCAATCAGCTGCTTCTACCAAACCAAGAGGTTGACCAGTTTGCCAGGAATCTGAAAGAAAGTGCAGTAGGTCATTGGCAGATTCCTTAAGTTTGGGATGATCGGTTAACTCCGGAAGCGTTTCATCAATATGAGTGACACCAAGTTTTCGCATTTCAATGTCAAGCTTTAATCTTGCATAACCCTCCTCCCCGCTAGGAATTACCAACGGATGGAGCCAAACAGACATGGCCAGATCCCAGGATAGTTGCTGTCGTAGACGACCCTGAATAAGTGCAAAGGCCAGATGTGTAATCGGTCGCTCCATCACGGGTTCACGTTTACTAAGCCGAACCGATATCCCCTGTTGGTCAAAGACCCTTTTAATGGCTGGGACATATCGCTCCATGGAGGAGACAGCAATCCGGATTCCTGCAGGAGCAACACCCCCCATGATTAATTGTCTTATTTGGTCTCCTACCAGCACCGCCTCCTCTTGAATGGAGAAACAGGGTGTATAACTATGCAGTTTCTCCTTCGAAGGCATTTCTTCTTGCAGAAGCCAGGCTTCAATCGACATATCAAAGCCTGACACTGCCCGACCACTTTTAAGGGGATCAAAAAATATGAGGTCACGTTCTTTCGAAAGCGATTTTAAGAACTCATAGTCTGAAGGAGATGTGGAGTGAATTGAATTCACAATGATCTTCATTGAATCAGGAAGAAGTTTCAAATCAGTATTTTGCCCTGGAGTCTGTATAGATAGTTTCTCGCACCACCCCAAAAAATCTGCATAAAGTTCCTGTTTCCCATCAACAACCTCATCACCACCCCCAGCCTTAAAGAACGCCTCAGCCAGACGATTGATTACCCCCCACTGCAATCGTTTCCCCGAAAGTTGTGCTATGCCTAAACGTGTCAGGTAGGGTGTAAGTCGGCGACCTTCTGGCTCAGTCATTCTTCTGACTTCTCCAAGAGTCCGTATCTGCAACCTCGGATGATTGAGTCCAGCCTTCGCCAGAGATTGAGCCAACAATTCTCCACTATTTTTTGTGGGCTCTATGATGAGAATTTCTGACAGATCATCCTGTCGTTTAATAATCTCGCTCAATTGCGGGTTTAGATTCTGCGCACCAGGCAGTACGGGTTTTAATCCAATCCCATACTTATATGTGGCCAGGCTTTTGAAATACAGTTCTTCTTCAAAGGCGATAGGAATAAGTGTGTCGTATCGATTGAAGTAAAGCTCTCCGCGCGCCTCTATTCCATACATATGTTTAAGCATCCATAGGTAAGTCTGAATTTGATACCAATATG
This sequence comes from Fidelibacterota bacterium, assembly GCA_016845065.1. GTDB lineage: Bacteria > Fidelibacterota > UBA8477 > UBA8477 > JABMPR01 > JABMPR01. The sequence goes on from JAERTG010000095.1 coordinate 5,142, forward strand.
CATGCTGCTTTAACTGAGACTTATTGGGAACTTCCCTATCTGTTTTATAGTCAAGAACAACCCAGTCGTCTCCTGACTGATATAGTAGATCAATAATACCTGAAATTTTAAACATGTGAGTCGTGTTTTGGAGAAATCCAAAGACAGGTAATTCAGGTAACTTCTTGCTCTGTTCTAGTATAGAAATTTTGTGTGCTAACTGGCTTCCTCGGTATATCGCTAGACAATCGGTAAGATCCTCGATGTATTGATTTTGTATTTCCAGGTCAGGGACGTTTCCTTCTTCAAGAAACAATCTGATTTGGTCTAAATGATTTTCCGGACTAAACCACTCCATTTCCATGGCTCGGTGTAAAAGTAAACCAAAGGTTTTTGGAGCCGTAGCAAGATCAAGATCGTCACCCAACTGACTTTCATCAGATCCCGAATAATCCTTCTTGTCCATCCACTTCATAATGGTATGGGGTGATATTTCACGATACACAAGGTGTTGCATAACTGGATCAATGCTGGAAATTTCAGCTACCGACGAGATGCCACGAGAGGTTTCTGCCTGTAAGATGTCTGACCCTGGGGTCAGTTCGTATTTAACCGCAGGAGTTGACCTGTTCTTCCACTCCCTCTGCAAAGCTTGAGGATCGCCGAGGGCTAGTTCTTTATCCAGATCCAAGTCGAGCACAGGCTGTAAGTACCTGCTCCACCGTGAACTTATCGGCGCTTTGATGTCAGGTTTTATTTTAGCAATAAAACCAACACCGAACTTGGCTCGAGTCACAGCAACATAGAAAAGCCTTTTATCTTCAGCCTCTTCCTCTGCCTTCGTTTGTATCTTTATCTGCTCATGCATCCACGTTTTGTGACTGGTATTTTTCGAGTCAATAGTAATACCGGCCTGCCAGTCACCCTCATGACGACCAAGGAAAATACCACTCCTGTCAGCAGGTATTGGAGATTGCATGCCAGGTAAAAGAACTACAGGATATTCAAGTCCCTTTGCCTTATGTATTGTTAAAATCTGAACTTTTGCTGCTCCTGGCAGTTCGGCCTGTGAAGCATCTCCATGTTGAATCTGAAATTTGAAGTATTCATGAATTTCTCGTATTCCAAGACCATCTAGAGATAGCTGATGAACGGTGAGAATAATCCGATCCAGATTTGCCAGCCGTAGCCTTCCCCCAGTCTCGGATATCCAGGCCAATCGTCTCTCATCTTCAGAAACAATCATCTCAATGAGGCGATCCAAAGGTTCCCTGGCACTTGCCCGTTGCCAGTCCCTCAGTGTATCACAAATTTCAGGATGCAATTGCCTGAGACCATTCCATACCCAACCTGAACTGATATGAACTTGAGCGGCCTCCTTTAGCTGCTGAATGTCCTGGTCCTTCATCACAAAAAATGGACTTCGCAGAACTCCAACTAGAGCTTGGTCGTCCAGTGGATTAATAAGCACGCTGAGTAAGTGATAAATATCATAAATCTCTTGCTGCTCAAACAATCCCTTGCTTGATAAAACTTCAAACTCGATACCCTTGTTTGTGAAAATGCGAATGTAATCAAGGATTGAAGTGAATGACCTTAACAGGATTCCAACCGATGGTCCACTCTCCGGTTCGAGATGATTACTCTTTACCCAATCCAACCACTCCAATGTCAGATCGGCAGTCTTAATGATATCAACAGCTGACCCTCTGGATGCGACATCATCGAGAACAACACTAACAGTACACCTCGATAATCCCATATTATTATCAGCATAAGATGTGCTTATAGCTGCTTTAGCATGTCTAAATACCGTTTCGTACAATTCAATATTGTCAAGGTCGTCGTTACCAGGGAAGGCTGCACTTATCAGAGGATTGATAACTTCTGAAACATATCTGGGGGATGAACGGTAGGTCTCATCTGCAGTGAGAACCCACCCATCATCGTTTTTTATAATATCCCTTACCCGATTCATCACCTGAACATCAGCTTGATTAAAACGATATATGGACTGTTTTGTGTCCCCTACTATAAAAAGTCCCTGACTTCGAAGGACTCCCTCACCACCTTCCGCAATGAGCCTGACAATATCCCATCGTACATCATTGGTATCCTGAAACTCATCGAAGAGGATATGCTGATACCGTTGCTCATATAAAGCGGCTATCTCCCCATCCAGAAGAAGTTCTCTGGTTTTGAGCATGACTTCGTTAAAGCTCAGGATGCCTTCTCGCTTCAGACGTTGGTTCAATGCTAGCCAGTACCCGTTAAAGAATTTTGCTAAATGGTGGTTAACCAGGCATGCTTCAATATCCCATATACTGGGAATCTCATGCATCAGAGTATCATAGGGAAGGAGCTGCTCTACCATTTCCTTAAAGCTCCTGAGCCGAACCCTGATCTCGTCCTTAAAATCCTCGGGCCAGACATTTGAAGGAACGGATGGTCGTTTTAGGTAATTTTTACGATCCTTCGTCAGAGCAATTCGACGAACAAACTCGATGAGTTCCTGGCCATATCGATAGTCGTCTTCAATTGGATTCCTCAGAAGATCCATCAAATCATGTAATGTCTTGTACTGTGGGTGCGTGCTATCCAACATAGCAGCTTCTGATGGGAAGTCATCCAACAGGTGAATCAAGGCGGGTTCAATCTTTGATAACACTTGTGGCAGCGGATGCTTTGCTTTGAATTCAGATCGTAGTTCATCTGGTGCTTTATTGCGATGATGTTCAAGCCATCCCACCATCAGTTGCGCCTGGGCCTGGAACTTTTTCACATATTCGCTGATATGACGAATAGACAGGTGATCCAAAAGAACCTTCAAATCTGCATTGTTGTTACGACTGGAATCCCGTAAGTACTTTTCCCAGGTTTCCAGCTCCATGCGTTGTGTATCAGCCTCATCCTGAATTCTGAATTCTGGATCAATTTCCAGACGCTCCGCTTGTTCTCTCAAGATTTGAGCACAGAACGAATCAATAGTCGAAATAGCATTTTTAGGGAAGGTTGAACGCAAATGCATTTTAGTAGTCTTGGAGGCGGATCTGAGCGAGGAACCAAAACCAGGTTCAACATTCTCGAGTGCTTCGTCATTAAGTAGTTTATTCAAGTCGTCATAAATACGCCCGGCCATTTCCGCAGCCGCTTTACGAGTGAAGGTGATGACCAAAATATTTGAAGCATCTTTTTTGGAGAGTTGCGCCTCATGTTGCCTGGCGAATTCGTTCATGATGGCTGAGTAGCGTTTTGAGAGCAGCCAGGTCTTTCCAGCACCTGCACAAGCCTCAATAAATACGTTTTTATTGAGATCAAATACTTTGCTTAGATCCATGTTCATGTATTTCTTTTTTTTGAAGGAAAGTTAAAAGTATTAATGTTTTACTATATGTACTCCATTGCCTGGAGTATAAAACAGTGAGGATGATACTATTGCTTATCAATAATACTGAGTAGTCTCTGCGAAAAATCAGGTTTTAAGTCAGCCATATATTTTTCCACACCTGGCATGGCAACTATCCTGTGAACAGCTTCTTCCAGAGCAAGAATTTCACTTTCATCAAGTGCTCCGGCATCGGCCTGCTCACATTGAGCTTCAAACCCCTGGAACGCAGCATTCACCATGAGGGTCATACTAAGCTCCTCATCAGGACCGCTGGCTTCAAGGCCTTTTGATAGCTTCGCCCACAACACAGGTTGATCCATAAAATCATGCATCATATCATCTGCTTTACCACTTCCAGACTTTTCCTTCGTGCCCCGCATCTGTTTAGTATTATTATAAATTTTAAATGCCAAAATAATGAATAACACAATTGTGATAGCTGCGGCAAATATATCTAGTGAGCTCATGCGTCCCTCTCAAGAAAAAAGAGTTTAAAAATACAAGCTTTAAGTTATTTCAATAAAACCTGACTTAAAACTTAAAGATTAACTCGTAAACAAGTCCAGTATATTCCCAAGTGCACTGGTCTCAGATTTATATATTTCTGTATACCTGCAATTCATACAGGTAACTGTCGTAAATTTTTTGTTCTGAACGTCAAAGATTTTTGACAATCCACCACCAGTAGCTGCAAACTGACCGGTTTCATATTCGTTATTTTTACATTTTGGACAATGCCAATTGCTATGTTGCATCAAGGTATCCCTATTACTCTTCTCATTAAGGAATGTTTATTTTTCAAAAAAACACGTGTTCTGATTCAATAGATAAGTGGATGAATGTAGTTAATAGAACTGTAATCCACAATACTCATGCTTCTGCACCAATGTGATGGAATTTCTAACTCTTGCTCCGTCTCAATTGAACCAAAGTTGCTCCTAAAGCTGCAATCCCCATTCCTATTCCCTCCTGAGTCGTAATTTTCTCATCAAGAAAGAACCAGGCTAAAACAGCGATTTGGATCAGCATGGTACCATTGATAATACTGGATTCAATTGCAGAGATAGAACGTAGAGTATGATTCCATAGTGTGAATGCAAAGGCTGTGTTCACCACGGCCAACCAAATCAGGTAAAACCAGTTTTCAACACCAATTTGCGGAATTCCAGTGTACAAGAATCCCGAAAATAGTAATATGATTGAACCGATACCCATGCTGATGAAGGTGATGACAACTGGGCTGATATTTCTTTTACGATTGATATCCCTTCCCAGGATACCAGCTCCTGAATTAGCCAGGACTCCAAAAGTCATTATCATCAAACCCACCCCCTGATTCCCTTGAAGTGATATTGGAAAGAAGTAGAAAATGATTCCGATAATAAAGGTAAACGCCCCAACCCATTGTAAGCGGCTGGGATATTCGTTGATAAACACCACACCCATGATGGCAACCACAATGGGCGTGAAATTTAGCATGAGACTTACACTAACTGCCGGTAACAGTGACAAGCCTAAAAACTGGGTACCCTGTGTTAGGGTGTAAAAAATGAATCCCAGAAGACCTAATTTGTACCACTGCCTCGGTGAGAGTTCTTTTATTTCATCAACATATTTCCTTTTCAATATGAAGGGCAGGAAGCACAAGGAAGCCAGAAAATATCTTAACCCTGCAAAGGTGATGGGCGGTATTTCTGCAAGACCCCATTTGATAATGATAAATGATGTGGACCAGAGAAAGGTAACCAGTAGGGCCTGGAGAACTGAAAAGATATGGTGAACACGGTGCTCGCTCATGATTCCACAAATCTAGACGCGTCTCGCCCAGATACTTGCCAAAAACTTAAATATCTGGCAAAGATCTTCACATCCACCAACGCAGCTAATCCAGCTCCAATTCCATACGCCAATATGTCATAAGGATCGAAAGTGACACCAAATAATTCTACGTTAAAAAACTGTGCTATTTCTGAAGTGGTCATAACCAAAAATACAATACCACATTTCACAAACCATGGCCTAAGAAAATGATATGATTCCTCATTTATGGACAAAAGAAAATAGGCCGCAAAAGGAATTTGGACATCTCCAAAATAGCCATAGTAGAGTGAGTACAAATTGCCGCTAAATATTTGACCAAACCTGAATATGCTGATACAAGCCAGACCTAGTTCCAACAGTACTATTACCAGGGTTTTGCGAGTTAGATTCGACATTCAGTTTATAAGCAGCGGGAAAGAAACAAGGACTTCATTTTGAAAGCCAGACCTGCTGAAATGACTGTTCACCTGCATCCCAGAAAAAAACTGAAGCAGGTCCCTCATCCGTGAAAAGATTGATGGCATCTGTCATAAGGTAAAATCTGGACTTAGTAGGACTTTGGGGGGTTTTAAAGAATGATATTTCCATTGGTTTGATGACCTGAATACCTACTCTATCAATTGATTCCATTGGAAAGCTGCTCAACTCAATCCAGCGAAAAGATTGGCCATCAGATTTCTGCAAAAAAACCAGTAAGACGATCTGATTGGTAGCATGTTTGACTACGAGCTGAGCTCCATCATACCGGGAGTCTCCGTTAAAATCACCGCCACTGAAAATGAATTGTCCAGGTTCCTCGTGCCGCCATTGGTGAAAAACTTCCTGTATATCAAGATATCTATATGCTTTGGGCAACTCAGGTTCGATAGCCTGCAGATATATTGTCGGGATAAGAAAAATGAGCGATAGTTTTAGCACGAGTAATAACCTCAAAGCGGAAGCGAGAGTGTGAAAACTGTCCCCTCACCTTGCTCGGAAATGAAACCTACCTTTCCACCCAATATTTTTTCACCAAACAGCTTCATTGAGAATGTGCCCAAACCTCGTCCAGAGCCCCCTTTAGTACTGAAATTTCGTTGAAACACCCTTAGGCGAACATCATCAGGTATGATTTGGCTATTCTGGACACTAAAGCTTATTTGATCCGTCTCGAGCGAAATCGAGACTGTTACTGTCTCGCCTGACTCTGATGCTTCCAGCGCATTCGTAATCATATTTACCAGTACCCGTTCCAGGAGAGATATATCCGTCAAGAGAATAAACTCCCCATAATCTTGGGAGTAATTTAGAGTTTTGTTCAAGCTTGCTGGGTGTTTCAAAAACAGTGTTGTCAGATCTTCCCGGATTTGTTTTAGAGAAACATTTTGTTGAAGCAGCTCACCATAATCACTTTCACTCTCTAATAAAAATCGCTGAATTTCAACGGCTTTCTGTAAGCGTAAGCTGGAGCGACGAATGATATCAACCATTGGGGATGTTTTCACATCCCTGGCTAGTAATTCACTGGCACCAACCAGACCGGACAGCATATTATTTATATCATGAAAAAAGGTTCGTTCAAGGGCTGCTCTACGCTGCTCTAGTGTAATATCCTGTAAAAAGAGCATGATAAATCGTGAATCATGAATTGTGATGGGGTGGGATCGTACTTTCAAAACCAGGTCTACATCTTGACCGTGATGGTTGGCTTTCAAAATGCAGGTGTCCTCAATGGGTTCGTTGGTATTCAAGCTACTCATGATTGCTTTTGCTGCCCCACAGGTTGAGCAATATATAGTAGTTCCACAGCCAGCTGGTGCACCGTGGGCATGAATACAGTCCAGAGCATTTCCAGGTCTCAAACCCAGAGCATCTATTGGATCCTTAACTCCCAACATCTTCAAGAAGGTATCATTGAGCGAAATGATTTGCCGTTGCTCATTGAGAACCGCCAAGAGACCGCTGACAGTTTCCAGCAGGCCTTCGACAACCACACTGTGAGAAATTATTTCGTGTGCAGAATGGAGCTGCTCTGCAGTTGCTCGCTCGGCTGGTGCAAAATGTGTATCCATAAAGAAACCTCCCCGTAAGGTGTTTCTAATATACTACAATTTGAACGCTAGGATATTTAAAGTTGATAATGCTAACTATTTGTAAAGTCAGAATTTTATACTTGGTTACGCTTATTTTTCAGCGCTTCCAGAACTTCCTCAACTGATGGAACTGGCGCTGCTCCCTTAAACTTGGATATACGTGAATAGATATCGGCAGAGGCCAGGTGAAACCCTTGTGGTTGACCGGCATTTTTTAGAGTTAATGCGATCTCTTCCATTTCTCCTGAAAAACGCCAGGCTTTGGCTGAAACTCGTTGGAGTCGGTTATGTGTACGTTCAGCAAAATCAGAACCATTGCGTGACCACTGTTTTTCCAATTCCTGCCGTACACCCATTTCATCTGCTGTTGCCATGATAGCGCAAAGCAGAGCGGTGGATCCCTTGGTATATGCAGCGAAGCACATCTTGATAGCTGAGGCTCTGCCTATTTCAGGACCCATAAGTTCCGTTTCCAGCAACCCACCCTGAAAGCAAGTCGCAACTTCTGCAGCTTTTTCACCAGCCAGATACAGCCAGGTATTGTTTGGTTCCCAGGCTGGTCCACCAATAATTCCACCATCCACAAACTCGATATCATTTGATGCCATCAACTTGTGTATAGATTTGGTTTTCTCAGGAGAAATGGCGTTGACATCTGCATAGATACCCCGAAATGAGTGCTGAAGGATTTGTCTGGCAACCTCCATCGCTGCGTGAGGTGGACACACGGAAATAATTATATCACATGTTTTGCAAAAATCTGCCAGTGAGCTGGATTCAAGAAGTTTATGTGCAACTGCACGCTCTCTAGTCGCTTCACTCCGCCCCTCTGGTACCCAGAAAACTGGGTGTCCCGTTGTCTGGGCTGATACGGCCAGGGATATTCCCATGGCTCCAGGATGTAAGAAACCAATGTTCATCGTAAATCACTATCCAGGGGGATCAAATTCCCAGTGTCTCTTCTGTTTTTGGTTTTGTCGGTTCCGGTTCTACTACCATCTCAGGGTTCTCAACCAGATTTTTCAACAACTCCAGCGCTTTGATACTATAGAACCCATCATTAATCCTTTCATCAAAACTGTATTTAATGGTCATCATATCTTTCACAGCTGGTCTACCTCGCTCATCTAGTGTCATGCGGGGTTCATTGGTACCCAAAGCCATGAAAATTGGTATATCTCCCCATTCATATAAGTGATGATAAGCAGGTTGAAGACCGATACTGCCTAGATTCGCGATAAACAGACTGCCATACAATTCGTCTCCTTTGATCATGAACTTTGGCAGCAATCCAAAATGATTGAGCGTCCGTAATAGCCAGGTAAAAAAGCTTACGACAAACATTGGAAACATGAATACTAGATCCATTTCCTTGTCCGAGACAGACCTAGCCCCTTCACGTCCACTTTTGATGCCACCCTGAATGTGCTGTACCGTTTCCTCAAAAGACCATTCCGGATCAATTCTCTTTTTGACTACAACGATTGGGGCATCATCTTTCATCTCTTTTTTCATTGAAAAACTGATCCAAATCCCATCTCGCTGATATATGCGCCGTCCCGCTACAAATCTATTCAAGCCCGGACGTTCCTTAAAAACCTGGGCAGCCCTCCAGATAATCAGATGCAAAATGCTGGCTTTTAAGCCCGTTTCTTTTTGAAAATTCTCAACAGACTTCCAGGCTTTTTCTACCTCAATGTGCTGTTCATAATAAACCGTTGACTCGGTTCTTCCATGCATGAGAAACGGCATAATTCTACGCGTATTGGGCAAATTCTTTACAAAGGTTCCATCAGGTCTCCAGCGAAAGGGCATAACTCAACTCCGATCTAATATTCAAGAATATAACTAAACTGCATGGCGCGCTCCAACGATCGCTCCTTGGCACCTACATTTCTCCAGGTATAGGCAATACTTGAAGCATTACTCAAGGCAAATTGGAACCCCATATTCCACGTTAGCCCTACATCTTTTAAAAAGACATGATCAAATTCAATGGTTGTCATGAGTCGTCTTGTGATTTGTTGTTCGACACCCAGGAAGAAAAACGTGTCCTCATTTCCATCGTAGCGGGCTGAAGTATCATGGTATGCAAATAAATCTGTCATGGCCATACCCCCATTTATCCGCCCTCGACCGAGATGTAATTTTTTAAACCGTTCATATTTATAGGAGGCAACAATATAGGCATTGCGTGGAGGGCTCCATCGATTCTCCACAATCTCAACTGAGTTCGAGTCTGTTGTCACCGTCCAATTCCGGCTGTTGCTCTCAGCACCAACAGCTAGCGATGGCAATATTTTCCCTTTTTGTTCCCAAATGCGAAACTTGGTGCTGACGAAGGGTAGCTCGAATCCAAAATCATCCATATTATGCCCAAGAAATTGGTTTACCTGGACCTCTGCCCCAAATTCCAGTCTATTCAAAATACTAACCGCCCCGGCAACTCTGAGATTACCCTGAGCATCATTTTGGATATCCAAACCAATGAATCGATTTTCAATCACGTCAGCAGTGGGAATATCGATCAACCTGCGAACTCTAATAGGATAGGCTTTGGGTAATAAATGGAACTCCCCACCAACTTCACCAGACCGGTAATCCGACCCTGTTAATCGTCTCGCACCGATGTAACGTTTCATCCAATAATCAGTATCCATCCGAACTTCTGTGACACCTACACTTGAGCTTGCATGAATCATTTTATCGCTCTTGGTATATACACCAACATGACTCACGCCTTTACCTAGGGTATCAAAGAATAATAGATCGCCATATTGCAGCTCATCTCTACTTACTTCATCACCTACGGTGTATTGCATTCGGGAAGTCCTGGGAATGATGATCCCTTGATCACGATAAACACCAGAGGTGAATCCTGAACAGTCCACACCACGTCCTGGCTCAGTACCACCCCATTTATAGGGAGTACCTCTGTATTTAGCGAATGACTTATCCATTTTACTCTTATTCAAGTCATCATAAACGCCGACCTTTTGCGAACTACATGCATTCAGCAGAATAGCCAGGATGACCATAATTAGAGGCGAATATTTACGCTGCATCTCCGTGCTCCCATTTGTTCTCAAATTCTGAAATGTACCAAAAATATAGTTGCTAATCAGATAGGCACAACCATGAGTTCTACACCCTTCTGAAAATTGATTCTAACCTCATTAATAATCCCAGTCTGGATGCGGATTGGGTAGACAAAGAACTTCATCGAGATTGGATAGAAGGGATTCTGGCGCTCTCAGATTACCAGTAGCTGACAGGCCAGTAGCTGGTCGAACTCCCAACCATAGTCGGGTAAATGTCCCTATATCGGAGACCAGGGTAGGTAAGGATTTATCAGTGCCTTCATTTGCCTTTGAGGATGAACCCAATTCAACTATATATTTCCCTGCACATCCTCGCCAGGTCATTTCCGTCTCAACCAGTTTTTCTATTGGATCACTGAGATCCAGGTTAAAACGCAATGATCTTGAATTCAATTGGGTTGCTTCTAAACAGGCTTCCAGGTTACAAATTCTGGTTTGCCAGTATGCAGATGCCCTATTGATGTGTTCAAAATTGGATTTCTCGGTTACTATTCGAGATCGAAATGGGTTTCGAATTAAATCTTGAATTTGTATTCCAGCAGGTTCCCGCATTTTGACAAGTCGAATTTGATCTCCAAGGGATTTAACTAATGCCATCAACTCTACAAACTGGTCAATTGATTGATATGCCATAAAATGAATAACAACAGGACCATGCTCACCCTTACTGGTTCCCCAGAAAAAATGAGTCAATTCGCCCTTTGACCCATCAGCATAACCAAGCCCAAATCCATTTTTTAACCAAACTAGCTCGGCTTCAACAAGACCCTTGGGGTATAAGGTGACAGCCCCGTGTCGCGTATGACGGTTCTGAAGCGCTTGATGGATTAGTTTAGTATCATCATTTTTCAACCGGAGGGGTGGTCGGATTTCACTGTCAATTGTTATGTCAGCTGGATCAAAACTTACCCAATGCTCATAGGAGCCACTTCCGTATCCCAGTTGATCATAAAACCCCTGTTCAAAAATACCCAGAGTTGAAACGAGGGCACCAGCTTCAGCTTCCTCGGCAATAAGCTGGGCCGTCAGTTTCTTTGCATGGCCTTGTTTACGGGCGATGCGACTGGTCGTAACTGAGGTCACAACCGAGAGCGGCAGTTCTTCATTCAAATATTTTAATTTGCCAGGATTGGCAGTGACCAAACATTCAGCACTCCCGTTCAGGTCAGCAACCAGTGCTCTCCCCTCACCCAGAAAGGCATCCAGCAACTTCTCATCTGAGCTGTCCTCAAGCCATTGAACTTCCCGCCAGATTCTCCTTGAAGCCTCAATGTCTTTCTTATGATTGTATTTTCTGTATGTATACATGCGGGGATTTCCCTATAATATTATTCATTCATTGCTGAATCATTTACAGTAACAGCTATTCTAGCGGTGGAGCAAAAAATATAGTGCAGGAGTGGTGTTGTGCAAAACGCCGTTTTTGATTCGTAGTTGAACTGATCTTGTATGAATTCAGCATCTCAAATGATCCATTAAATATTACACGATTGATTCAAAAACGTGTGAACAAGACAGGTATATAAGTTTATAATTGTAAGATATGATGAAACAGTTCCAAGCCAGAGGTAGTCGACAAAAATTTAAACATAGGCTGTACATTGCCTCAATCGTCTCGCTGGTCTTCGTGGTTGGACTGTTCACCTGGCTCTTTTTTCTATCAAAAGACCTACCATCTCTCGATGAATTGGAACGTTATGATCCGGATCTGATCACCCGCATTGTGTCTTCTGATGATCAGGTTATTCAGGAACTTTTTACTACACAAAGGACCCTGGTTAAGTCCAATGAAATACCACCACATGTAAAAAAAGCTCTCATCGTGACTGAGGATCAGCGCTTCTATAGTCACTGGGGCATGAACTTATTCCGAACAATTTACAACCTCGGTTTGAATGTGGTAACAGGTGAAATTCATGGTGGTTCTTCCTCACTGACTCAGCAATTAGCACGTAGTCTATATGCCCGAATAGGGTTTAAACAAACCTATCTACGCAAAATCCGTGAGCTGATTACTGCCGTGCAGATTGAACACACTTTTACCAAAGAAGAAATCCTGACCATGTATCTGAACACGGTCTATTTCGGACATGGGACATACGGACTGCAGGCTGCGGCAACAAAATATTTTCACAAACGTGTTGAGAACCTCACGCTGGATGAGGGTGCCATTCTTGTCGGTATGTTACGGTCTCCAGCCTACTACTCGCCAATTACTCACCCTGATAGATCCAGACATATACGTAATGTGGTTATCAACAGTATGTTTCGCGAGAAAGCCATAAATGCTGTTGAGAGGAATTATTTCAAGTCACTTCCCATTGAAACCTGGGTTCCTGATAGTGTGGACGTTGGAAATGTTGCTCCCCATTTTGGAGAGTTTGTCCGACGTCAGCTTGAAAAAGAAGATGATGAATTGGGCGTAGATCTGTATCGTGATGGTCTCACAATTTATACCAGTCTGGATACCCGGTTGCAGACCATCGCAAATAAAGTTGTAGCCCATGAACTTGAGCGGGTTCAGGCTCTTTTTAACGCTCGAATGCTTGATGAAAATTCTAAGGCTTTGGCCAATATTCTGGAAAAACACAACATTGATCTCACAGTCGATACTGTTCGCCTCATGATATCAGATTCAGTTGAAATGAACCACCAGATCGAAAACTTATTGACGGTACAAGCACAACTGATTTCCCTTGATGTGGAATCTGGTGAGATCAAAGCCATGGTTGGTGGCAAGGATTTCAATAAGTCGAAGTGGAACCGCTCCACGCAGATGAAACGTCAACCCGGGTCGTCTTTCAAAGCTTTTCTATATACTGCGGCCATTGATAATGGTTATCCAGTGACAACAACTCTATTGAATCAACCTGTTGTTATCAAGCTGGGAACCAATGATTCAACAGATTGGCGACCGAAAAATTATGACTTAAGTATGGGCGGTGAAACCACTATGCGAGAAGGGATTCGGCGTTCACTCAACTTGATTGCTGTTAGAACGATTCAGGAACTCATTGCGCCGGCAGCCGTCGTGGAAAAAGCCCGGGCCATGGGAATTACAACCAGACTATATCCCGGTGATGCATTGGCTCTGGGTGCCTCAGGCGTGTACCCTATAGAAATGGCAGCGGCCTATGCTGTTTATCCTCGTCTAGGAATCTGGATTCAACCGATGGGAATCCGCTCGGTGCAGGATAGATTTGGTGGCGTTTTACGTAATTATAATCCAGATCATAAAGAGGTTTTAGGACGCGGGACGTCCTATGTCATGCTTTCTCTCCTTGAGACGGTAGCCAATCGGGGAACCGGTGTTGGCGCTCGAACAAGATTTGGTTTCCATGAACCATCCGGTGGAAAAACTGGGACAACCACCGGCTTTACCGATGCCTGGTATGTTGGGTTCACAACTCGATTGTCCACAGCGGTCTGGGTTGGGATGGATTCTCCCTCCATCAGTCTGGGAAATGGCATGGCTGGATCAGCATTAGGAGTTCCGATTTGGGCTCAATACATGAAGGCTGTCTACGATAGTCTGGATTGGGAGCGGGAAGAATTTGAAATTCCTGAAGAGTCAGTCGTCTTTGCAAATGTTTGCTCTGAAACCCACAAATTAGCCACTCAATATTGTACACCTGAACGTGAAGTGTTTTTACCTGGAACCGTTCCTACTCAACGTTGTGACGTCCATGGCAATCGATCAAAACCAAAAGTTATCGACTTTTAAAACGCTTTAAAAATCCTGTAAATCTACTTAAAACGAAAAGTGCTTGATTGATTCGCCTTGATCAGCAATATGTGTCATGGCTTCAATCCCGATATCAAGATGTAAATCCACGTATTTTTTCGTGACACTCTGATCCAATGCTTCAGTTTTGACACCATCGGGTACCATGGGAAGATCACTCACCAGCAGAAGAGCTCCTCGGGGAATATTGTTGGCCAGACCAGTGATAAAAATTGTTGCGGTTTCCATATCAATACCGATGGAGCGAGTCTCTTTCAGGTAATCTTTAAAACCTTCATCATGTTCCCAAACCCGGCGATTGGTGGTGTACACTACCCCGGTTCGGTAATCAAGATCCTTCTCAACCAATATTTGAGAGATGTATTTGTGTATCTTAAAGCTGGGCATAGCTGGTACTTCCGGTCGAAGGTAATCATTGCTCGTACCCTCACCTCGGATGGCAGCAATGGGCAATATAAAATGGCCCAAATCTGTGGATTGTTTTAATCCCCCACACTTACCTAAAAAGAGAACACCATAGGGGTTGATCGCCGAAAGCAAATCCATGATGGTCGCTGCATTGGCAGAACCCATCCCAAAATTGATGATGCTCAACCCATCCTTGTTGGTAGCGACAATCATTGAGCGATCCTCCCCATACACAGGGACATCGAAGCGTTGGGCGAATTTCTCTACATAGTTTCTAAAATTTGTCAGTAATATTCTATCGCCAAAAGCTTCTGGTTCAACTCCTGTATACCGATAGATCCAGTTTTTTACAATTGCTTGTTTTGTATCCATGCCGATAATCTAACCAGCTTCGCCTTTGTCCAAAACAGTTTGCTTAAATTTGGGGCTGGCCCATCTCTACAGGATTATTACTCATTACATAAAAAAGTTCCTGATTCGCATTTCGGAACACCTTGGATCCTCGATCTTGAGCATTGACATTTTGAGAACAAAAGCCTTGTCATCAATGTCACCTGCGGGGAAATTCGAGGACATGTTCAAAAATCCGAAATATCACTTATTATATCTATTTCTCATCCTCTTCACGGTTTCCTGTACGTCACACGCAGTTATTTCTCCAGAACCGCTAAAACCCGATGAAACTTATAAGGGTGTGGCACTTTCGGCGGAAAATATGATTCCGCAATTTGTCTATCGAAAGGGTCTAGGAGAGAAGATGGATGCTGGACTCCGAATTGGCATGTTGCCCATTCACGGAAGTGGTGTCGATGCGACTATCACCCTCAGAGATGAGGGATCCAGATTACATACTATCAATTTTGCTGGTACTTACGCCGAGCAAAGTTCCTTTGGGGCGACCTACTACAACGTTTCCCGAAAGGATAGAACAAAAACGGTCAGAAGAGATGGTAAGGTATTCAAGCAAACTGAAACTGACGCATTTAACTATGGCTACATTGGCCTTCGATACAACTATATCCCCTCAGGCTTCTGGGGTGATAATGTTCATCTCTTTGGATTGCTTTATGGCATGAATTTCAGAAAAACCTGGGGCTTTGAGTTTGGTTACTTTCATGATTTCTCAGGCCGTACACCTGAATCTGAACTCGGATTTAATCCCAAATATGCCCCCCTTTCTGGGATTTCCATGAGAGTTTGGTTTGGGCAATTAATCAAAATATGAGAGCCCTATATATCTTTATCACTAATATATCTCATTTTCATGTCATACAGAATGCTGCAGGCAATAGGCTTGAATTGGTTCTGGGCTAGCTCTATATTTGGTGTTTAACCAGAGAAATTGCACTTTGTTATTCGGTGCTGTTTTTTTTATGCAAAATTTTTTAACGGTAATAAGCCTAACTAAGGTCCATGATAAAATGAATACTAAGGAGTATACCATGAAACGATTGTTCTCTAACGGATGGGTTGTTGTCCTCGTCATGCTACTGGCTACTGGAGCTTTCGCAGACCGGAAGGTCGCACCAACTGCAGCCTGTGATGTCTGCCTGAAGACATCAGTTGACGGAACGCTGGATGTAAATTGGAATGCTGAGACAATCCCCGGTTCTTCGCTTCGCGATGAAGAAGCAGTCTATCATGACGGATCCTTTGAAGGCCAAATCGGGTGTGGAGGTGGTTGTGGTTTCAGTGTGCGTTTTACTGCTGACACCCCCATCTTTCTAACAGGTCTTACACTCTATACTCAGGGTGGTAATGCTACATCAGCCATCGTGAGCATATATACAGATGCTGCCTCTGCCATTGCCGGCCCTCCCAGTCTACCAATTGGACCTGGTGATGGAACTGCTCTGTGGGAATCAGACCCAATGGACCTAACAACAATAGACGATCCTACCTCACAATTTGATATTGTTCTGGACAACCTGGTTCTTGATGCTGGTGACTACTATGTGGTTGTCTGGGAAAACAACTCCGGATTCCTTGGAATTGCCAGTGACTTACAATCAAATTATTTAGATCGCAACTGGGCTTACTCCGCCAATGGTTGGGAAATGATTAATGATGCTGTTGGTGGTGATCCAACACTTGTTGGAAACTTCGCTATTTCTGCCCTGTATCTTCCTCAGGAAATTACTGGTTCATACATGACTGTTGATACACGTAATATCAATTTTGGTGTACTTCAGCTTGCTGATGGTGCCGTTACTACAGATGTTACCATTGGAAATATTGGTCTGGATCCTTTTGATGTTACTGCTATCACTATCGATGGTCTGGATTTCTCGACATCTCTGGTAACACCCGTTACTGTTTTGGCCGATTCTTTTGTAGTCTTTGATGTCACACTTACTCCCACTGTTGAGGGTGGAGCGAATGGTACCTACACGATTACTTCCAATGCTGACAACACTCAGGAGGTTGTAGTAAACGCAACAGCCATGGTGTTTGATGGTTTCCCAGAGTATATGATCTGGAATCCAGCCAGCTCGATTAGTGGACCAGCATTTGTAACCGCTTTTGGTGAATTGGGATTAACAGCCATCGAAACACCTGATTTGTTCATATTTGGCAGCCCGCTTGAGGCTGAGTTTTCAGCAGTATTTATCACGCTTGGAATTTATTCAAACAATTATGTCCTCCAGGATAGTTCTGCCGAAGTTTTGGCACTGGTTGATTATGCAAATGCAGGCTATCCACTCTATATGGAAGGTGGCGACACCTGGGCTTTTGATCAACCAACAGTTCTCCACCCCTATTTTGGTGTTGATGGTATTGCTGATGGAGGTGCCGACCTAGCAGCTGTAACCGGTCAGAACTTACTCGCTGGCTTTGACTACCCCTATGTTGGTGAAAATAGTTTTATGGATCACCTCGGACCACTCACCCCTGATGCACAGATAATTCATGTGAATCCTGCTGATGGTGAGGGCTGTGGAATTGCTAACCTCACTCCCACCATGACATCCATTGGTACTTCCTATGAATTTGGTGGATTGGTTGATAGTGCAGCGACAAAAACAGAACTATTATCTGAGTATCTGGATTTCTTTGCTACACCATATACGGACGTAAGACCACCTGTGGTTTCAGGTGTCACTCAATTCACATTTACTCTTGATACAGATGGTCCATACACAATTGAAGCACACATCGCCGACAACGTCGAAATGGATTTTGCTGTCATCTTCTATAATTCCAATGGGGGTGCATTCTCAACTTCATCAATGAGCGAGATTGGCGATGGTATGTATTCTGGAGATATCCCAGGACATCCTGTCGGTAGCACGGTTGGCTATTATATTCAGGCTTTCGATTCCGAAGGAAATGAAGGATTTTCACCTGAAGGCTCTCCAGATGAATTGTATTTCTTTGATGTTGTCTCCCACCTGCCACCCATGTTTGTAGAAGCTATTTCAGGTCTCGATGGTACCATTGAGTTATCCTGGTTAGCACCTGGTACAGAAGCTCCCGCCCTGGTAGAATGTGCTGACTATCCAATTCCATCCCTGCCTTTTAACGCAACTGGTACAAATCTGGGAATGGGCGATGATTTTGATGTCGCTGCCAGTGATGGTGAGGATGTGGCTTATCAACTGAACGTGATGGTACCCTCCACATATACAATTTCACTTCTTGGCGGTACAGACTTTGATTCCAAACTGGAAGTCTTTTATGATGATTGCGTTACCTCAACGGGTTACTACAATGATGATTCAGGTGGTCTACAATCTGAATTGACAGATGTTTACCTGGATCCAGGTACCTACCTGGTTGTGGTTGATGGCTTTTTTGGAGCTACCGGTAATTACACAATTGATATCTGGGAGCAAACTGCCCGCGAGCAGTCACTGGTTGTTGCTGAAAACGATTTGAGGTATGAGATAGCTAAACTTCGTACAGCTGGTATCGAAATCACACCCGGTCTACTGAGCTCCAGCCCTTCTCGCTATTTACGCGAATTGCGTGAGCTGACCAATTTTGGTGTTTATCGTAGTGAAACTTCCCCTGTCCTCATCGAAGCTGGAAACCAGATTGCAGTCATTGATACACTCCCAATGGCTTACACAGACCATCCACTTGTGAATGGAACTACTTACTATTATCGCATTTCTGCCATCTATGATGATGGCGAGGCAGCCTCATCACAGGTTGAGGGTGTTCCAATGAATCACCCACCAATGATGCCTACTGGCCTTGTTGGGACAGTAAATAGTACCACCAACGATATTACTTTGGATTGGAACGCCAACACTGACTATGATCTCGCTGGCTACTATGTATATCGTGATGGTGAATATGTCGCCACAATTACACAGCCCACAGTAACCTACACGGAAAACCTCATTGATGGTGCCTACCAATACGTCGTAACATCTTTTGATACGGGTGGCATGGAATCTGACAACTCTGAACGAATTCAAGTTCTGGTTGGAGAAGTACCACCGAGTGAACTTCGTGCTGATGGTTTCTTTGACGATCATATCGAGTTAACCTGGAGGGTTCCTGGCAACCCAGCACCACCTCTCATGCCTTGTGCTGATGAACTCATTCCCTCACTTCCCTTTGTAACAAACGGTAGTACCGTTGGAATGGTTGATGACTTTGATGTGAGCGGTACTGATAATGAAGATTATGCATATCAGCTGTTCATGTTCGAAGATGGCACAATCGACATTACGCTTTGTGGACCAAACATTGATTATGATGCAAAGGTCGAGATTTTTAATGGTGATTGTGATCTCATGCTGTCAACAGGATACTATGATGATGATGGTCCAGCTTGTGATGCCGCTCCTGGCCTCATTGGACCCTCTGAAATCCTGGGTGCATTTCTCACTGAAGGTGTTTATTTCATCGTCGTCGATGGATTCAGCGCAAATGCTGGAAACTATGATCTTACTGTAACTGAGGCTGAAACTCAAAGACAGTACACACCTGAGACAACCGCTGAAATGCTCAAGAAACTTGTGCTCAACAATGAGATGACACGCATGGAGGCTGATGCCATCCTTGACGCAGAAGCATCGGTTCCATTTGCTCCTGTCTTCATTGACAATGCATACGCACAAAGTGACTTGCGTGAAATTACCGATCTCACTCATTACAACATCTATCGTGATGGGAGCGTGATTGGTACCACCACTGAGACCATTTACAATGATGCAGTTGAAGAGGATATGCCTTACTTCTATCAAGTAACAGCCACTTATGATAATGGCGAAGAATCCGCTCCAACCAATCTGGTTGAAGCACGTGCCAATATGGCTCCCGGTCCTCCTACTAACTTGTTTATCGAGGATGTCGGCCATACCGTAACCATGACCTGGCAGGACCCACTGTTCAACATGGACGGATCTCCATGTTATGATCTTGAAGGTCTTGAAATCAGACGGAATGGTTCATTGATTTCGACTGTGGATGTATTTGAGTGGAGTTTTATGGATTTCGCACTACCAGATGGACATTATGTCTATGAAATCTCTGGTTTTGACGAAGTTCCGAACCATGGTGCATCCGTTAGTATTGATGTCTGGGTAGGTCCTAAACCAGTTATCGTTCAGGTACTAACTGACAACTATCCCTATGAATCATCCTGGAACATTTATAACTCCAGCAGCGATATTGTTGCCAGCATTGCAGCAGGTGATCTAACCGAAGCTGGTGTGCTCTATGAGTGGGCTATTGGTCTGGAACCAGGAACCTATTTATTCGAAATGCTAGACACCTATGGTGACGGTATCTTCGATCCTGGATATTATCAGGTCATGCACGGTACTAATATCCTGGTTGGCCCTGGTGGAGATTTCGATACACAGGAAATCACACCCTTCGTTGTTGAATCAACCATCCTTCTAGGTGATCTAGATGGTGACGGATTCCTGAATATTCTGGATGTAACCCGTTTTATTGAAATCGTAACAGAAACTGGTGAAGCTCCAACATTTGATGAACTAGCCCTTATGGATCTCAATGGTGACGGCAACCACAATATTTTGGATGTGGTCATACTCATTGAGGAAGTTCTCAACATGGGTGGTCTGGCCAAAGACAATCCCATCATTGAAGATATCACCGCTACTATAGCACCTCTCACATTGACCAACACACGTGAATGGCAGAATATCCCCGTCACCGTGGATTGCTTTGAGATGGTATCTGGCTTCCAAGCCGACCTCGTATTTGATCCCAGTATTGTTGAACTAGGTATCCCTGTTCTCGCTGCTGGAAACGAATCAGTTGGCGTCTTTTCATCTCTGAATGGAAATACCATGCGTGTTCTGGGTATTGATCTTGCGGGAAATATGATTGACCTGGCCTCTGGTCTGCTCATGAATGTCCCTGTTCAAGTCATCGATGAAAATGCTGCTGGAGCCATGGATTTCGCCGTGGAAGATCTGATCATTTCAGGTCCTGGTGGTATTGAGATCGTTGCGGAATGTCTGGTTAGCATCATTGATATCGGTCTTCCAGCACCAACAGAGTTCAGCTTACAGCAGAACTATCCCAACCCCTTCAATCCAACAACAAATATCCGTTATGATATCGCTGAAAGCGGCGATGCACATCTTGTGATTTATAACATGTTGGGTCAGGAAGTCCGGTCTCTGGTTAATGGCAATCAGGAAGTTGGACGCTATGAAGTATCCTGGAATGGTTTAGACAATGCTGGACAACCTGTAGCTACAGGTATCTACATCTATCACCTTCAGGCTGCTGGATATTCTAAAACAATCAAGATGGCTTACATCAAATAGGAAACATCTTGAAAGGGCTTGTCCCTCAATAAATCAAAAGGCGAGGAGTTTTTCCTCGCCTTTTTTTATCCCTGAAAACAATGACAAAACCATGATCTTGAATGAAAGTCGCAAACACCACTATTATTGGTAGTACGTTGCTTAGGAAACTGAGGAGATTAGAACCAGAATCATCTTAAGGATTTTAATATAGTAGCGATGTGTTGCTTTTATTAGAGATGTACGGAGGTGATGTCAACCGAGGCTAATATGTCCAACCACGTTCCTCGGAAATACTAACACTGAGGCTGTCTTTAATATTATCCGGTTCATACCAGGCAAACATGACTGTTACTTTGAGGTAATCAGGGAGTGAGGTATCCATAGGGGCAACTCCATCAAAGGGGTCGTCTATTTCTCTTACGGTGGTAGTGCGATAGCCTTGAATTCCATCAAGCGTGATGGGGACAGAATATTCTGGCATACTGTCTTGAATGGTAAAATAGTTCATATCAACTGCAACAGCCATGCGGGTGGCCATGTTGGTCCACGCCAATTGATCCCGCTTCCCCTGGTCTGCTTCCCATCGGACCCGATCATAAATCTGGTATGATCCTACGGCCACTACCGAAAGCAATACGGCGGACAACACAACCTCAACGAGGCTATAGCCACTATTCTTCATTTACCCCTGTTGCTCAGCTAATCCCATATAATTCCCACGTCATGAGTCCCCAGCTGGAGCATCAAAGAAATTGAGCGGTGTTCAGAAGCAGAAAAATGGAGCTTGAAACACAGTTGAGTACAATGGCAAATCGCTTCGACCAGAAGCATTCTTGCAAGTCCACGGTAGCAAGTAATTGTTTTTTCAATACCTCGATGTCAATTCAAGATGATCCCACAATCATGATCGTCGTCGAACTTATAAAAAATCACCTCTGTTTTCTATCTTTAAATTGAATGGTAATTATCCATTCTTCCTAACCATAATGAGGTATTAAAAACCTGCAAACACGGTAATAGCAACACTTGAAAAAGTTCTTGCATATCTTGTTGTTTTGGTGTTATAGTATTGTAGAACACCAAAAGAGGTGAAAGAAAATGAACTTTGATCAAAAAACACCGATCTACCAACAACTGGCTGAGTCTATTCGCCAGGACATACTTTCAGGAGCGCTACCTGCTGAAACAGCAATACCTTCTGTCAGACAGATTTCTGTTGAGTATGGACTGAATCCTCAGACCGTATTAAACGCAACTCAATTACTAATTCAGGAGGGTCTCTTGGAAAAAAGAAGAGGACTGGGCATGTTTGTCCAAAGCAATGCACGCAAACAGCTCAATAAGAGCGCTAGCGATCGCTTTAAAAATGAAACCATTCAATCGCTTGTCCAGGAAGCTCAACTGCTATCCATCTCTCAAGCGGACCTGATTGAACTCATACAGAAAAGCTATGGGGAGGAAGTCTGATGTCTGCCCTCATTGAATTAAAAAACGTAAGTAAATCCTATGGTGATCTCAAAGCACTGGATGCTGTAAATCTTGAAATCCCAGCTGGAAAAATAGTTGGTCTTGTTGGTCCCAATGGTGCAGGCAAAACAACCCTTTTGCGAGCACTCACAGGTGAATTGGATTACCAGGGAGAAGCCAAGGTTCTGGATTGCGAACCTCGAACACAACGGGCTGATCTTATGGGAAAAACAGGTGTCATCCACGACATTGCTGTACTGCCATCCTGGATGAAGGTTAATGAACTACTGGATTTTCTCAGTGGTATCCATTCTGGATTCCATCGGGAAAAAGCAGAGGCCTTTCTCAAAACAACCACAATTCCCATGGATAAAAAGATCAAGACCCTGAGTAAAGGTATGAAGACACAGCTGCATCTGGCGGTTACCCTTTCAGCAGACTCCCGACTGCTCATTCTGGATGAGCCTACTCATGGCTTGGATATTCTTTTCAGGAAACAACTATATACCAGTGTCCTTGAAGATTACTTCGATGAAGAGAAATCTATCCTGATTTCAACCCATCAGATTGAAGAAGTTGAGCATATCCTTAGCGATGTCATCTTCATCAATAAAGGGAAAATCCTGCTCTATGCCAGCATCGAGGAACTTGGCAAACGTTTTACACAATTAACCATACCAGCAGATCAGGCAGACACACTGAGAGAACAACTCAAACCCATGAGTGAGTATGGCATTCTTGGACGTAGAGTCTTTTTATTAGAAAATACTGAGAGTAAAGCACTGATAGGTTTGGGCGAAATCCAAACCCCATCAGTCGCTGATATTTTTGTTGCTCTTATGGGAGGTGAGTCATGAAACCAATGTTGATCCTGTTAAAACGTGAATGGCTGGAATGGCAGCGGGTGGTCATTGGCACCATCCTGGTCATTACTTTTCTAAATCTCCTTATGCTACTATCAGTGTCTCGTGGTTCAGATTTCTTCCACTCAGAACTGGAGAAGGAGGGTCATATCCTCATCGAAGATATTCAATTCAGTGATGAGGACGAAGAGTTTGATGTAGATGTCCGCATGAATGGAAACGATGTAGAGCTGAGCATTGATGGAGATGGATCTCCTCGAAGCGTTGAACAGATGCTGCAGAAAGTTGCCCTGCCAGTCGCCTTTGGTCTTCGACTAGGGATGATGGGTACCTTCGGATTCATACTATTTCTCAGCCTCTTCTATTTTTCAGATGCTATTTATAAGGAACGTGCCGACAACAGCACGCTTTTCTACCGCAGTTTACCCGTCAATGATCATATGCTGCTCGGCTCAAAAATAGCTGCTGGACTTATTGGTGTGATTGGGTTAACCCTCTTTCTTTCCATAGAATATCTGGCATTCCTCCGAACTGCAATCTGGATCATGGGTGAACCATTCACCTCCCTGGCAAGTCTCGTCTTGAATCAGATATCCTACCTGAGACTTATTTGGGACTGGTTTGGCTATTTGATTTTTGCTGCCCTCCATATGGCCCCTCTTGCCTTATTCCTGATGCTGGTTGGAACCTATGTAAAAGGTCGTCCACTCCTGATTGGAATTGGAGCCCCTATTCTTGTCTCCATCAGTTGGGCTATCATTTTCCAAAGTGCTGCTCTGCTTCGAACCATTGGAAAATTCTTTTGGGGTTTTAACCAGGTTATCATCGATCAATGGGAAATGATGGAAAAGGGACTTGATTCGGATATGAACATATATGGCAATTTCTGGGCATATATCTTCAACGCTGACACTGCTATTTCCATTTTGGTATCGGCCTTGCTTTATTATGGCATATGGCACACGTATCGAAAAAATATACCGACAGGCTAATACCTCGGAGCTTTGGAGAAAAGGAATTTAACATGAAAACAAGAACCGCATTAATTATAGCAATTATTCTTGGTGTTTTCACCTATACCCTGCCCCTATATGCAGGCGACAAAGAACATCACATCAAGGAAAAAACAGTCCTTGAAATTCCTGTGGTAGGAAAGATTACAACCTCGACATCAAGCTATCTCTCAGGCTGCAGGCTAAAAGAGGACACCTCAATCAAGATGCATAACACACTGATAAAAATAGTGAGTGAATCTGATGGTAAAAGTACTGAGGTGATTCTTTCCAACCTGTGCGAGGAAGTTCAGTGGCAATACAATGAAGATTCTGACACTTTTTCCCCTCACTCTTTCTCCGATCTGCGTGAAATGAAAGCCAATGAAAACAGTAACCACGAAACTCATATTGATATGGGGTCAGATCAAAATGATATAGATGAGCTCCCAAAAATGGTCCGTGAAATACTGGGTTATGAAAAAAATATAAATGGTTTCAAAGCCAGGAAAGTAGTCACTTCTGTTTATCCCGAAGATTCTGACACTCGCATCATCGTGGAAGAATTCTACACAACCAGATCACAGGCTCTGACAAAAATATCAAAAGCACGAGAAGATTTGAACCAGAAACTCGGTTACGATGAAGATCATGTGGAAGGGGTTCCCTCTCTTGTGGATGTCATTTACGAAAGCATTAAAAAGGATAAAGAGTGGGCACGTCCAGATGGTGAAATCGTCAGGTTTGTGATAAGGTTATTGGATGAAGATGATGACGATATCTTCACGATGAAGTACGATGTAATAGAAGCTGAGACAACTCGATATCACGAGGATCATTTTGCACTTAAGTGAGTTACTGAATCCTGCGAGATGATGTTTCAGAATTTATACTCATGACCTGAGCAAGTGGCATATTGATTGCCGAATAAAAGAAAGTTCGAAGTGAATTGGGTCGGTTCACATTGACTGGATAAAATGACACCTATACCGACTCACAATTACTAAAGGGTTCAATCTCATGGAAAACGCATCATTTATTCAACGGATTGTAAATTTATTTTTTACTCCAAGTAAAGCCTTTGATGATTTAGTTGATGGGGTTTCATATAAGGATTGGCTCTATCCCCTCCTCATCGTGGTAGCGGGACTTATTGTCCTGCCTCTTTTTTATAGAGATATTAGCCTAGATGAAGGTGAGGATCGGCTAAATAAAATTATTCGTTCAATTGAGAATAATGCTGATATGCCTGAAGAGCAAAAATCTGCATACCTCGAGAAAATGTACGAAGGTTATGATAAAGTTGAGGATACTAGAGAGAACCCGCTTGCCCTCAGGAACTTGTGGGGCTATTTCTTACTACCTATCATGCTTTTCGTCATGACAGCTTTTTTTGCTGCCATCCTATTGCTGGTCGGAAATTTTGGGATGGGGGGCAAAATCAAATTTTTCCAGATGTTCACCATGGTGATGATGACCTACATGATAGGTGGCAATGGATTTTTTATGAATATGATTCCAGGAGTCGGAACACTGGAACTCATGGTCAAAACCCCCATGATTGTTATGAAGGAATCTACAAACCTCGTATTGAGTCCTGCCCTCATGTTTGATCAGGTCGAAAGCTTTTTTCAATATTTTCTAAACCAACTCGATATATTCCGGATATGGGGTATGGTAGTTATGGGGTTCGGTTTTGCTAGACTCTATAACAAGCCAACGGCTACAGGTATCATGGCAGTAGGGTTTCCCTGGCTCATACTTGTCTCCATTGGTGCCGCCCTTATGAAAGCTAATTCTGTGGCCATGGGCTCACTCAACTAACCAATAATTAATATTTACGATAGGAAAATTCAATGCGCTCAAAAATAATAGGGTCTCTATTCGTTATTCTGGTCTCCATGCCCGGATATAGCCAGGCAAACTCGCCCATCACTCTAGACGATTGCATTCGTATCGGGTTGGAGAATAATCAATCACTGAAAATTAACCGCTATGAAACCGACCGGAGTGTATCACAGGCTAAGAGCAATATTGGCATGGTTCTGCCCGTGGTAAATTTTTCCGTTACCGGTGGAAGTACTGATATAGCTGGGTTGGGTTGGAATGATGGTTATTCCTCCTCTCTTACCCTATCGCAGAACATTTGGGATGGTGGTGCATGGTGGAACACATTGAAATCTGCCAAGGTTGCACAGGATGCAGCATCCATCCAGTATGAGAGTTATGAAGTTAATACTGTATACAAAATCAAGGCTGCCTACTATAACTATCTCTCAACCCAACAATTGCTGGATGTCTACCGTGAAAATCTCACAACAAGCGAGTATCAGCACCAACTCACATTGGAAAGGTTCAAACTTGGAGCTGCCTCACAGAACGACACCCTCAGAACCAGAGTAAACATTGAGCGTTCCCGTCTTCAGATCGTCAATGGAGAGGTTGATCTGCAGTCAAGGTCTCGGAACCTTAACATCATACTAGGTCGTGATGCAAATGACCCACTTTCACTGGTGAATCCTGCCTGGGAAGCCGTGGTAGTTCCTGGAGTAGATCAAATAATGGATGAAGTTCTGGCTTCAAATCATTCACTGAAATTATTGGAACAAAACAAAGAAATCATGGACTATAATGTCAAAATAGCCAGGTCAGGCTACATGCCCTCCCTGGGAATGTCTGCTTCTTATGGAAATAATGGAGCCACCGCATTGGGTGATGTTTTTGGTGAGAGCACTTCTTCAAAGTCAGCAGGTATTTCACTCAGTTGGAATTTGTTCAACGGAACCCGGACCAGCCGTGGTGTTGAGCAGGGAAAGATTAATGCAAAACTTGCCGTGGAAAATTATGCTCTATCAGAAAGAAATCTCCGCAAGGAACTCACTCAGACACTAGAGCAAATGGATGCTCTGAATGAATCAGTTACTATCTCTCAGCTTATTTTAACTGCCTCGGAACAGGATCTTCTCCTGGCTCAGGAACAGTACAAAATTGGGTCTCTTTCCATTCTGGATGTATTGAGAATTACAGCAAGCTACGAAGATGCAAAATCAAATTTAATTCGCACTCAACACAATCTGAAAGTTGCTGAAGCAGGACTGCTTCAATTGATGGGAAAGCGTTAAGGGGTTGATATGTCCAAAAAGAAAATCATAATAATTGTTCTGGTTGTCCTCGTTGTAGCTATAGGTGGATTTTTCGCTGTTAAAAAGGATCAGAGTAATACAAAGGAAGTTCAATCTGCAAAAGTTGAACGTGGTCAAGTCGTCCATAAGGTAGCTGCATCAGGACGAATCCAACCAGTGGTTGAAGTAGATGTAAGTGCCGATGTAGCTGGCCGGGTAATACGTATGGCCGTCAAGGAAGGTGATTGGGTTGAGAAAGGTCAATTTCTGGCACAGCTGGATGCTACCCGCTACAAAGCGGATGTTGATCGTGCTGAACAGGTACTAGCTGCATCAGAAGCTTCCCTTTCGCTTGCTGAACTTGAGAAGAATCAGCAGTTTGAACTGTTT
The DNA here is from genome assembly GCA_016845065.1 of Fidelibacterota bacterium. Lineage (GTDB taxonomy): Bacteria > Fidelibacterota > UBA8477 > UBA8477 > JABMPR01 > JABMPR01. The sequence goes on from JAERTG010000095.1 coordinate 33,233, forward strand.
CAGAAAAAATTAGTAAGTGAACTCATCTACCAAGGAGCGCTTGTTCGCTTTCAGCAGAGCATGTCAGCTAAAAAACAGGCTGAAGCCGCATTGGCTCAATCCCAGGATAATTACAAAAAGACCATGATGTTTGCACCCATGTCGGGCACCGTTACCCTGGTCAATAAAGAAGTCGGAGAAATGGCATTGGGTTCTGCTTTTAGTAGGGACATCATCATGATCATTGCGGACCTGAATGAAATGGAAGTTCTGGTTGATGTGAACGAAAATGATGTTGTAGATGTTTCTCTTGGCGATACAACTGAAATTGAGATTGATGCGCTACAGGACACCATGTTTCAAGGTATCGTAACTGAAATTGCCCACAGCGCCCAAAATACTGGTGGTGGTAGCCTGGATCAGGTTACAAATTTCAAGGTTCAAATTCGTCTTTTAGACCCTCCACCTGAAATTCGCCCTGGAATGTCTGCAGCAGTGGATATCCGGTCAGATGTTCAAAATGATGTTCTCTTTGTTCCCATTCAAAGCATCACTATGAGAAAACCCCTGCAACTCAATGAAAAACAGGATAAAGAGCTTTCGCGAGCTGACAGCAGCATGAACATGGAAGATGATGATCTTGAGCCCGTTGAAGTCGTATTTGTCCTCGTCGATAGTGAAAAAGGCAAGGGCAAGGAAGTCATCCAACGGGAAGTTGTTACGGGGATTATTGGAGAGAGGGATTTTGAAATCTTGTCAGGGCTAGAGCTAGATGATGAAATTGTCACCGGCCCCTATAAGGAAATCAGTCGTGGTCTCAATGATGGCGACAAGGTAAAGATCACAAAACGCAAAAAGTTTAACGCTGAAGACAAGAAATAATCAACCATAGTCAAGATTACGACAAATTAAAACACGGACAAACTATGTCATTAATACAGGTCAAAGACCTTTATAAAATATACCAGATGGGTAATACAGAGGTGCGTGCCCTGGATGGGGTTTCAGTATCCATCGATCAAAATGAATATGTGTCCATCATGGGTCCATCTGGCTCTGGGAAATCTACGCTGATGAACCTCCTGGGATGCCTGGATACACCTACATCAGGTGAATTCTTCATGGATGGAATAAATGTGGCTACCATGGGTGATGATGAATTGGCCCATATCCGAAACAAAAAAATCGGGTTCGTATTTCAGACCTTCAACCTGCTTCCGAAATCAACCAGTTTAAGAAATGTCGAATTACCACTTATCTACAATGGTGAAATCAAGGCTCATGAGCGTAGGGATATGGCCATTAAAGCCCTCACAAGGGTAAATCTAGGCGATCGAGTAAGTCATAAACCCAATGAGCTATCTGGTGGTCAGAGACAACGTGTCGCTGTAGCCAGGGCTCTGGTAAATAATCCAGCAATTATTCTAGCTGATGAACCGACTGGTAATTTGGATTCAAAAACTGGTGAAGAAATCATGTCTCTTTTCGATGAACTTCACAAACAGGGTAACACCATTATCCTGGTTACACATGAAGAGCATATTGCTGCTCATGCTTCCCGAGTGGTTCGACTCCTTGATGGCAAAATCGCAGTAGACGAAGCCACTGAGAAGGGCAAAAAATAACCCAATGAAAAGTTTCTTCTGGGAAAACTTACGTATCGCTCTCTCTGAATTGTGGGGGCACAAAACACGGTCAATTCTTACTGGAACCGGGATCGTCATCGGAATCATCGCTGTCTCCCTCATGTCTACCTTGATAAATGGCGTGGACGGTCTGTTTGAGGAAAGTATGAAATTCCTGGGACGAGGAAATTTATATGTTGAGAAGTGGCCATGGTTTGGTGACGAAGATTGGTGGACTTTGAGAAATAGACCCCGCATTGAACTAGAAATGGCAGACGAGATAAAAGAGCGTTCGCAGTATGCAATGGTGGTTGCAGCAGAGCGAGGACGATCAGCCAATCTCAGCTACAAAGAATTGTCCGCAGAAAATATCTACATCCATGGTGTTACTGCCAACTATCCGGAAGTTTCAACAGTTGATGTGGAGTTTGGCAGGTTTTTTACTGAATCGGAAGATAGAACTGGAGCCCAGGTAGTCTTGCTCGGTTCCGAGGTAGCAAAAACTCTCTTCCCACAAGGAAATCCCATTGATAAAATGATCTTTGCTGGATCAAAACGTTTCAGGGTTATCGGCGTTCTGGCTGAAATGGGAAAATTCATGGGTGCATTTTCAAATGATACTCAGGTAATCATTCCCCTAGCCACATTTAACAAAATTTTTCATGGTCCCTGGGGGCGCAGGAGTATCACAGTTAAGGTCCCGGAACATCTCGTAGAAGACGCCAAAGAAGAGCTACGAGGTGTTGTCCGGGTATTGCGTGGACTCAAACCAGAGGAAAAGGATAATTTTGCCATCAATCAGCAAAATGCCTTTCGACAATCCTATCAGGGAATCAAACTGGCAATCGGTGGAACGGGAATGATCATTACAGCACTCTCCCTCCTGGTAGGTGGAATTGGAATTGCCAATATCATGTTCGTATCTGTTAAGGAGCGTACACGAGAAATTGGAGTGCGGAAAGCACTAGGTGCGACCCGTCGTCAAATCCAGGGACAATTTCTCATTGAAGCGATGGTCATCACTGCTTCTGGTGGATTGGTGGGATTGATCATCTCTACGATAATAAGCATGGCAATCAGTGAATTTTTATTCCCTGCTAACATGTCGTTTGGTGTGGCTTTTATGGCAATTGCACTGAGTGCTGGAGTGGGGTTGTTTGCTGGTCTGGCTCCAGCTCGAAAAGGAGCAAAATTGGATCCCATCGAAGCCTTGAGATACGAGTAAGTCTCATGTACTTAAGAACTACAATCAAGACACTAAACGACGCTTTCTTTATGGCTCTGGAAGCAATTCGGGATAACCTCCTCCGTTCCATACTTACTCTATTGGGCATAGTTATTGGAGTTTTCGCTATCATCGCCGTGATGACAGCCATCAGAACCCTGGAATCTTCCATCAACACAGGCTTAAATGTATTTGGTTCAGATGTTATTTTTATCCAGAAATCACCTGTCATTCAAATGGGAGACCACAACAGCCGTAGAAAATATTGGCGTCGACCAAACATTACCTACGATATGGCCTTGGAATTAAGGGATCGAATGTTGGGTGCTGAATTTGTCAGTGCTCAGGACGGAACCGGTGGGAAAACCATTCGATTTAAAAAAGAAACAACCAATCCCAACGTTGGTGTCCAGGGAGTGGATGAGTTTGGTTTGGAGGCGTTGAATCACAAGCTGGATTATGGCAGGAATTTCATCCCTGAGGATATTGAATATGGTCGTCGAGTTGTCATTCTTGGAACGGATGTTATCCAAAAGCTGTTTCCCTTTCAAGATCCTATTGATCAGACAATAAGTATTAACGGGATTGGATTCGATGTGATCGGAACCCTACAGCGCAAGGGAGAGATGTTTGGTCAAAGCCAGGACAATTTTGTCATCGTCCCTATCACTGCATACCTCCAGTATTACGGCAATCGCTGGACCTCGCTCGGAATTTCAATAAAAGCACCAGATGGTGAGAGCTTCGATTTAACGAAGGAAGAAGTTATCGATCAAATGAGAATAGTCCGGGGGTTGGGACCACTGGATGAGAACGATTTTGAAGTAACCTCAAATGATGCGCTGATAGATACCTTTGGTTCTTTTACTGCAGGTATAAAGATGTTTGCCGGGGCAGTCAGTGTCATTGCCCTTGTAGTGGCTGGTATAGGTATCATGAATATCATGCTGGTCTCAGTCAGCGAGCGCATCAAGGAAATCGGTATCCGCAAAGCTATTGGAGCAACCAGGAATAACATTCTCTTTCAATTCTTGCTGGAAGCTGTCTTCCTTTCTCTCATCGGTGGGGTCATTGGCGTGATGCTCGGTATTGGAGTTGGTAATATGGTTACGCTCGTGATGAAAAATGTGGCTCCAGTTATCCCCATCGATTGGGTATTTATCGGCTTGGGCGTTTGTTCATTCATCGGGATTGTATTTGGTATCTACCCCGCATATAAAGCTGCAGGCCTGGATCCTATCGAATCCTTACGCCACGAATAGCATAGCACGATTAATCCAGACAATCAAATGAGTTAAATTTTTTAAGGGGAAATATGAGTAGTATTGTAAAATTTGGAGAGGATGTAAAAGGGTATAACATCCCCGTGTTAAATGAGCGTGAAATCAGGGCCACAGCTGGAATACTCTTTCTCATCATGCTGTTTTCAATCCAGGCTGCTGCAGGTGAGGGGAATTTTACCCCCTTGAAATATGCAGTTACACTTTTCCTTACAGATATGTTGATCAGGGTTTTTATCAGTCCAAAGTATGCTCCTACCCTCATTTTGGGACGATGGATTGTTAGAAAACAAACCCCAGAATATGTTGGTGCTCAGCAGAAGAAATTCGCCTGGTACATCGGGATTGCCATGGCCCTCGTCATGTTTGTTTTGATTGTCCTGGTTAACTCTTATAGTCCCATCACAGGTCTTATCTGCTTCATCTGCCTCATTTTCCTCTTTTTCGAATCCGCTTTTGGAATTTGTCTGGGATGCAAAGTTTATTCCTTGATTTACAAGGACAAGGCACAATACTGTCCGGGTGAAGTATGTGAATTAAAGGATAGGCAGGAAATCCAGAAGATATCAAAAGTACAATGGTTGATATTATTGGGTTTTGTAGTCTATGGCTTATTGATATTTGTAGGACTCAATGATTTTTATAGTAGTCCACCTTTTGATCTGTTGGGTCTAGAGGGAGCGATGCATAAATAGCATGGATTGACCCTAAAAACAAAAAAGCCCCGCTATTTGGTGGGGCTTTTTTGTTTTTGGGATATTGAGTATGTCGAAATGCTCAACATCCACCTGACTATCAATTTCCCTTAGGAAAATCAACTACGTTTACTTTATGCTCCAATGGTCAAGCTTGTTTGCCTAATATGCTTTTGCAAAAATGACTAGCTGGCTTGCTGGTTCACCTGTGTATACGCACCTGCCATTCTCAGAGGGTTGATCAAAAGGAATACACCGAATGGTAGCCTTGGTCTCGTTTTTGATCTTCTCTTCAACCTCAGCGGATCCATTCCAATAGGCCTTGATAAACCCACCTTTTGTTTCCAAAGTATCCTTGAAATCACCCCAATTGTCCACCTCATGGGTATTCTCTTCACGGAAACTCAAGGCGCGTTGAAATAGGGCATCCTGTACAATATCTTGTTGATCTGACAGAAACTGTACCAATTCAGATAACTGAATAAAATGTTTCTCCCCTGAATGGCGAATGACGACCACGGCGTGTCCCTTTTCGATATCCTTGGGACCAATCTCAACGCGCATGGGTACACCACACATCTCCCATTCGTTGAATTTAAAGCCAGGTGAACTCTTCTCATCGTCATCCACATGGACACGAACTTCAGCCTGCTTCAAATCCGCTACTATCTCATCCACCTTATCCATGACAAGATCCTTGGTATCTTTCCTGAATATTGGAATGAATACAACTTGATAGGGTGCAACTTTGGGAGGCAGGATTAATCCCTTATCATCTCCATGGGACATGATCAATCCACCAACCAGACGGGTGCTGACACCCCAACTCGTCGCATAGACGAATTCTTCCTTGTTATCCTTGCTTTGAAAAGTGACCTCAAAAGCCTTGGCGAAATTCTGCCCAAGATTGTGACTGGTGCCGGCCTGCAATGCTTTTGTATCACGCATCATAGCTTCGATGGAGTAGGTGCTGACAGCTCCAGCAAACTTTTCAGATTCCGTTTTCTGTCCGGTAATTACGGGCATAGCCATGTAGTCTTCGGCAAAACGTCGATAGACTTCCAGCATTCTAAGGGTCTCTTCCTGGGATTCTTCAGGTGTGGCGTGAGCGGTATGGCCTTCCTGCCACAGAAACTCAGTTGTACGCAGGAATAGTCGTGTTCGCATTTCCCAGCGCACTACATTTGCCCATTGATTAATCAGAAGGGGCAGATCACGATATGATGATATCCACTTCTTATACATGTTCCAGATAATGGTTTCTGATGTAGGACGCACCACGAGAGGTTCTTCAAGTTTTTTACCACCACCATGGGTTACGACGGCGACCTCCGGGGCAAAACCCTCGACATGCTCAGCTTCTTTATGCATGAAATGCTCGGGAATAAACATGGGGAAGTAGGCATTTACATGGCCCGTGTCTTTAAACATTTGATTCAGGATGCCTTGAAAATTCTCCCAGATTGCATAACCATACGGTCGAATAACCATAGTTCCTTTTACAGGACCATAATCAGCCAATTTGGCTTGCCTGACCACATCGGTATACCATTTTGAAAAATCTTCGCTCTGTTTTGTTACCCCTTTTGACACAACGGGCATCCTTTCTTATTAAACTAAAACCGTTTATTCGGCACAGCGATGCAATCATAACATAAGTACCCCCATGACACAACGACGAATAGAGTATAAATAGAACTCAGATTACCCGCTCATAGACACATTTATCCAGGAGTGATCAAGCGCAAATTGGCGTCCAACCTTCCTCACCCTGGACAATCAAACCTTGTCTAAACACTGGAAAACACTAGAATACGTGCCATATAGCGGAGGCATTTTATCTCAAATCGCTTTACAATAATTCTTCTCCTTGGAACCAGCATGATAGCCTGGGGTAATCCATATCCTGATACAACAAAATTTGATCGGTCAGTACATGGCCGACCCTTTGAGCTTGAGGAGATCATCGGCACAACCGTAATAGATGATATCCTCACTCCACAGAATGGCACTCCCACGTGGGTCACAACAGGTGAACTCAGCTCAGATACACTCTATTATGGAATAGGTTCATCAACAGAATCCCAGGATGCTGCAGACAACAACGCCCGATTAAGCTTTGCTCAACATGTCGAAGTGAGCGTCCAGAGCATAGCTACCCAGCAAATTGAGGAAAATAAGGATAGATTGGAAGAGAACTACAGCTACGAATCGCTGGTCTCTACCAACATGAATCTACGCAGTGTTAAAATTACTGCCCGACATATCTCCCCAGATTCTTCCTATCATAGCTTGATTAGTTATGGAAAATCCACTTACCATCGCCTGGTCACTCAGGAAATTCAAATTTCCCTGGAAGCAAATATCCGGCAACAAGAATTGGCACATCAAGCTACGGAAGCACTGAGAGCTGACTCACTGAGACATAAGATTACGATGGATAGTCTGGCTCTGGGTCGGAAACAGGCTGTCATTGATTCCCTGGATCATATCTTGAAGATGGAGGAGGCCAGAATCAGACAGGAACAGGACAGGGTGGAACTCATTAAGAGTCAGTCCGCTGCCTTTCTTAGAATTAAACCTCGCTATGAGCTCATTGATGTCCCTACGGCTTCTACCCCTAGAACCTGGATCTATGCCTCTGGTAGATGGAACCCTGATACTGAAGATATCCGGCAAATCAAAGCAGGAATCTCCATGTGGTTGATAAGTGCGGAGGCCAATATCTGGGCTACAGAATCGGTAATTGATCAAACAGACTTCCTACTCAAGCTTCAAGTACTACCCGAGCGTGGTGAAATTTATAAAGTCAGTTTGGCGTTTGGCTTAGTTGACTATCTCTCAGCATTCTCCATAGAAAATCGAACTCGATTGCAGGAAGAGGGTGGCTACAAAAAGCTCATCAGCATTGTAGAGGACGAGCTTAAAGATCCCTATGCACATAACTCTTCATTTTTTGTTACCGGAACTGTAGGACTTCCTCAGATGAACAATCATCTTTCAATGTATATAGACAAGCGTAAAATTTCGCTGGCCAATATCTGGTATCCTTTCCCCAGGAACATGGGTGACGCCATCAGTATTATCAGCCAATTAGATTATATCAGTTCAGAGTACTATCGGAATCAATTTGGTGATGAAATTCAGTGGCAATTTGGGATTCGGCTAATAGCCAGCCCCGATCGGTTCGCCACGATGATCAGCTATGAAGACCATGAGGTCTGGATGCTGAATTTCGAATTTCAGTACTAAACATTTTACCAGTCAATATTTGGATTTAACATTAACAATTCAGATGGCAGTGTCTGGTAAAGACCAAGACGTCTCCAACTATCTCTAAATGCAGCTTCAGTACTGGGTCTGCTGATTAAAGCTGCTTCATCCCCATCATAAAAAAGCACAAAATCCAGGTTGATAGAATCATATTCCTTATCAAACTGTTTGACCATAATATTCACTGGTGTCATCATTCTACCCGCAACTTTTTCCGTGTTGAAAGCGATACCACCAAAGGTCCCACTTGGTTCAAAGGCCTTGTAAACCAACTCGGAACAAACCAATGTGGAATCCGTGAGGAAATCAAAGTTATAATCATATCCGCTGCCATGATACCTGAACGCATTGTAAATCGATGTGGCAGTCTCCACTTTTGATATACGGGGTCTGACCGCCCCCAGTCCATCACATGTCAGTGAATGCGACAGGGTCTGAAAAATGACACCTCGGCCAACTGCTTCCAGAACATTTTGTACACCGATAGAATCGGGTTGCATTATGTGGCTGGCATAGGCTGTTGGATAGCTCTTTTGTAACAGCTCCTCGAAGGATCCGCTCTCAACCCCTTTACTCCTAACCCATGACTTGACTCTGTTATCATCAAAAAGTTGGATTCTTTCATCCGGGCTCCCCACAAACAGAGCTGTATGTGTCCAATAACCTGGAATACCCGCATTGGTCAATTCCCACTCTCTCCTTTGAAACATGATGTCGCCTGGTTCTAGCTGAGCGTGAATGTCAATAACATTCTGGGGTGAAATTAAGTGCCCCACCTCACGAGAAATCTTGGCGTGACCTGCCCATTTAGCGAAATCTTTTTGAATAGGAAACCACCAAGAGAAGGTTTCCTCCTCAATCATATCAAAGGCATGTTGAACACTTAACCTGACACCATAATCGATGCCCAGACTGGTGTTGTATCCCTCAAGCATGGCTATTTTTGTATAAAAGGGATTCACCTCCGGTCGTCTGTCCCGATAGATGACCTGTAAAGCTCCGAATTCAGCTGCCTGCCTTGCATGAAGAAAATGTGTCTTGAATTGTGAATAGCTTTCAGCCTGAAGACCATAATCCAGATTGGCCTCATTGAGAACAGTCGGTAGAGCTTCGTTTCGTTCAAGGATATTGATTAAATGAACGGCGCGAGAACTTTGAACCAGAAAGGCCATATAATAGCTGACGAAACCATTAAATTCTATTTCTCCCGCGATGTGTTTGTAAAATTGCTGATTATGATACCGTACAAGGTCTAGATGTGCCATGTAGTCGAGCACGCCTGCCCAGAGGGTGACAAGTTCTTCTCTCTCTTCAGGATTTGGTTTTTTAAAATGCTCTGTTTTATCTAATCCAAATTTAGAACCATGACTTTCCAGATACTCAAGCGTGGAGTCCAACCCTTTTTGAAGCTGCTCTATCTCAGCCTGATAATTTGAACTTGATAAGGAAATATTTGGCGGCGGTGAAATTGCACAGGACACCACTGTAAAGATTGCAATCAGTATGGCTATGTTTCTTGAGGCTAGCGTAATATGTACTTTATTCGTGATTTCCTGTCCTTTTCTGATCTTTATATCTTCACGAATATTTTCTTGCTGTACAAATACCACAGAATGGCTAACCAGAATGCGATATTCGTGAGGGCGTAGAGTAGAGAGCCATTGAGGTTTCCAGCAAGGGGTATATATATCCCTGTGTATAGAGCATGCTTAATAGAAACTATCTCACCCTCAGCATTCGTGGTTTTTACCATGTACATTAAACGTCCTATAATTCCTGATCCTACGAATACCACCAGGGCATTACTTCCAAAAACTATGGCAGGTTTAATCCAGAAATCCATCTTTTTCACATCAATGAGATAAGAGCTGACAACAATCATCATAATTGCCAACCCATCCATAGTGATAACATAGGAGACGGTCCATAACTGCTTGTTGATGGGCTCAATCAGACTCAGGAGTGAGCCAGCAAAAAAAACCATGATACCAATAACACTTAAATTACTGAGCTTTTCCTGATGATCGATTGGTTTGCGTAGATATTCTCCCAGCCAGAACCCACTCATTAAGGTTGCAACTGCAGGAAGCGTTGATAAGAAACCTTCTGGATCAAATGGAACCCCAGTACCACCATATAGATGCGCTTCACCAAAAAGCAGGATATCCATGTATCTGATAAAATTATCAGCGAGTTCAAAGCTGCCTGCTCCCCAATCATTCACAAGGGGTACGCGCATAAAAAACTCATAAATAATTATCAGCGTACCGACGGCAAATATTCTGGAAAAGGTTCTAGGGAAATATAGAATGATCAGTCCACCGATGAGATAACTCAGACCGATCCTCTGTAAAACACCCCAATAACGCAAGGTAAGAAATCGCCTGAAAATATCCATGAATTCGAAATCCGCTGCCATTTGAGCGTTGAGGGGTATGTTAAAAGGGAAGCCATTCAAAAAGAGACCCAAGCCAATGATGATTGCGCCTCTGGACCAGACCTTTCTCTTGAGTGCTGCCACATCGGAGCCAGCCTCCAAACGTTTCCCAAAACTCAGAGCCATGGCCACACCAACGATGAAAAGGAAAAATGGAAAGACCAGATCAGTGGGTGTCCACCCATGCCATTTGGCATGACGGAGGGGTCCATAGATATGTGACCAACTTCCAGGATTATTGACCAGTATCATCAAGCCGACGGTCAAACCGCGAAATACATCCAGAGAAATCATTCGATCTTTCATTCAGGCTCCTTTAATTGATGAGCATAACGATGATCACAAAATAGTAGGGGAAGGTTAATATGCACTTGAGATTTAATAAGAGATCCAAATACTTCAGACAATTGAATGCGAATGGTTTAATATTTGCTTTGAGCAATCATGACTAATCCACATCAATTCTAGAATGATAGAATGATGGGCATACTTCACACTTGAAATTTGTTTTGGGGAGATGATATTTACCCTGTGCTAAACCAACAATCGAAACGGCAATTTACCCTAGCCTTTAAACATAGATCGGAGATGGTATCATGACTGGTATTGATACTGAACTATACCCGAAAGCGGAAACTCGACATAGTAAAAAGAGCAGCGCTTTCAAAAATGCACAGAAAGCTTTACGAGATGAGCGTATCAGTGGTATTACTGGTGCTTTTTTGGCCATGTTCATCTGGGGACACCTCCTGGCAGAGTCTTCAATTATTTTTGGCAAAGAAACCTACAATATGGTTGCCAATTTCATGGAGCATACGGTTCCCATGGCTCAACCAGTTCTCCTTGTTGTGACCATAGCCTTTTTTGTCCACTTCATTTGGGCCAGTCGGAAGATTCCAGGCAAACTCCGCGAAAGAAAACGAATGTTGGAATTAGGTCAGAAACTGCAGCAATCCAATAAGGGGTGGCAACAAGATCCTAAATCAGATATCAAGCTGAGATCACACTTTGAAACCTCACTATGGATTACCCAGGTTCGCACCGGGATGATCGTTTTGGCTGCTGGATCCTTCCACCTGGTATTGGTCACCTGGAACCTGTTTTCAGATATGGGCTATGTTGGTCAGCCCCTTGGTTACACAGCTGATCTTACTGTATCACGAATGAGCAGTGGTCTTTGGATCCTCTACTCTGTACTCATGGCTTCTGTGGTAGCTCATATGGCCATCGGCGTCTATCGCCTCCTGGTTAAGTGGTTGGCTGACACCTGGTTTGTTCGAAACTACGCCAAAGCATTTTTCTATCTACTATTTACCTTTTATATCGTGCTGGGCACCATCACCATCATTAGCGCTTCCGGTGCCTGGGAAGGATTATTCTCATGAGAACTTTAATTAGTGATGTTCTGGTAATTGGTGCTGGGCTGGCTGGGGAGAGAGCTGCCATCGCCAGTGCACAAGCTGGTTTGGATGTTACCATGCTCTCTCTGGTTCCACCTCGCAGAAGTCATTCAGCTGCAGCACAGGGTGGTATGCAAGCCTCGCTAGGCAACTCTGCCAAAGGAAAGGGTGATAACCCGACTGTTCATTGGCTGGATACGGTTAAAGGCTCTGACTGGGGTGCTGATCAAGAAGTTGCCCGCATTTTTGCAGATAATGCACCCATCGCCATGCGTGAAATGGCTCATTTTGGCGTCCCCTGGAATCGTGTTGAAGGTGGTCCTCGAGAAGTTTACATCAAGGGGAAGAAGACCACAATTGTCGAGGATGAAGCCAACGAAGGCTTGATCACTGCACGTGATTTTGGTGGAACTGCCAAATGGAGAACATGCTATACAGCTGATGGAACAGGTCATACCGTTCTTTATGCCATGGATAATCTGGCTGTTCAACTGGATATTACCATTCATGATCGCATGGAGGCACTTAGTCTCATCCACGAAGATGGTGCCTGTATTGGCGCAGTAGTTCGTTCCCTCCGCGATGGTGAAATTCTAAACTATTTAGCAAAAGCCACAGTCATCGCCACAGGTGGGTATGGTCGACTTTACGGTGAATCTACAAATGCCATTATCAATGAAGGAACAGGTTCAGCTATAGCTCTTCAAACTGGGCTGGTACCCCTGGGTAACATGGAAGCTGTTCAGTTTCACCCAACAGGTATCGTACCTACAGATATTCTGGTAACGGAAGGGTGTCGTGGTGACGGTGGTCTTCTCTTAGATGTTGATGAATATCGTTTCATGCCCGAATACGAACCTGAAAAACAAGAATTAGCCTCTCGCGATGTGGTCTCACGCAGAATGAAACAACATATTCTCAAGGGAAAGGGCGTGCAATCATCCTATGGTGAACATCTCTGGCTGGATCTCCGTCATCTCGGTGAAAAACACCTCACGACCAAGCTCCGGGAAGTATATGATATTTGTATGTACTTTATCGGTGTCAACCCTATTAAGGAGCTGATTCCCGTACGACCCACACAACATTATTCCATGGGTGGTATTCGCGTAAACAAAGATGGAATGGCCTATGGTCTAAAGGGCTTATTTGCGCTTGGAGAAGTCGCCTGTTGGGATATGCATGGCTTCAACCGTTTAGGCGGTAACTCACTGGCTGAAACCGTCGTCGCAGGGATGGTTGTCGGGGAAAAGATCGCTGACTATGCCAATTCAGCAGAACTGAATGCCAATATCTCCCTGGGCGAGAAATTTGCCAAGGAACAAACTGACCTCATTGAGCATCTCTTGACTAATCCAGGAGAGGAGGATGTATACGCCCTTCGCGATGAAATTGCTGAATTACTTAAGGATCATGTTCACATCTTCCGAACTGGAGAAGGTCTCGAAAAAGCGGTTGCAGGTTTGAAGGAAATTTTGGGTCGTTTGAAGAATGTTAAAGTCAAGGCAACAGCTCCCGGAATGAATCCCGAACTATCTCAAGCGCTTCGCATCAAGGGCATGGCGCAACAAGCCTATATCATCGCCAAGGGTGCACTTCTAAGGACTGAATCCAGAGGCGCTCATACCCGTGAAGATTACCCGGCCAGAGACGACAAAAACTGGTTAAACCGTACCCTGGCGAGTTGGCCATTGGGTGCTGACGAGCCTGAGTTCAACTATGAGCCAGTTGGACCTCTCGATCTGCCACCTGGTGATCGTGGATATGGGGGCGGACAGATGATCAACATGGATCTCAGCCTTGAAGAGTACAATGCCAAGGTAGACGCAGAACAAAAAGCGCTGGGAAAACAAGATACGAGTGAACCAACTGGTGTTAGCCTTCCCAAAGAAGCCTGGCGTGAAGAATCACCCTATAAGGATGCAAAATAATGGCACGTACACTGACATTTAAAATATTCAGATATAATCCCACCAAGGACAATGATGAGCCACATATAGATACCTTTAAACTGGAAGAAACTCCTCGTTTAAATCTCTTTACCGCGCTTCATCGAATCAGAGAAAACCAGGCCCCAGATCTCATGTATGATTTTGTCTGTCGTGCAGGTATTTGTGGCTCGTGTGCCATGATGATCAATGGTCGACCCACTCTGGCTTGTCGTACACTCACAGCTGACCTGGCCGATACCATTGAATTATATCCATTGCCCTTCTTTAAACTTCTTGGCGATCTCTCCGTAGATACAGGAGTATGGTTTCACGATATGGCCAAACGTCTGGAATCCTGGATTCATACTACCAAGGAATTTGATCCCACCGCTGAGGAAGAGCGTATGGACAATACCACTGCTAATAAAATCTATGAATCTGAACGTTGTATTGAGTGCGGTTGCTGCGTGGCAGCTTGTGCTACTGCTCAGGTTTATCCAGATTTCCTAGGTGCAGCCGGATTAAATCGCGTTGGTCGATTTTTGTTTGATCCTCGCGATACCCGTGGCGAACAGGAATGGTTCGAACTGGTGTCAACTGATGCCGGTGTATTTGGTTGCATTGGTATGATGGCTTGTGACGATGTCTGTCCAAAAGACCTGCCACTTCTAGAGGTATTTTCTTATATCCGTCGGAAGATGAATGCAGGGGTAAAGGTTGCAGTAACAGAAATGGATCTTCCTGCCTAGAACAAGTGTAGTGTAAGAATCAAAGAGCCTCGTCACTATGTCGAGGCTCTTTTTTTTACTTCAGAAAGGTAATCTTTTGACTCTGACTTAGTCCACCTGCCTTGAGAACCACGATGTAAACACCTGCTCCAACCTGCGCCCCCGCCCCATTATGACCAGTCCATTTAAGTTCATGAGAGCCTGGGGTCTGCTTCTCATCAATGAGCGTGATGATCCTTCTTCCTCTAAGATCAAATACATCGATGGTAATTGACATGGATTCAATGAGGTCATAACGAATAGTTACTGAAGGGTTAAAAGGGTTGGGGAAAGCCGTCTGCAATCTGGTCGATTGGGGAACCATCATTTCTGATTCAACTTTTACAATATTCAGGTTTTCGATATGGTTAAAGGTACCATCATAATTCCCTACGGTGAGGTCCAGATCTCCATCGCCATTAAGATCAGCCAGGGCAGGAGTTGCATTCTGGCCAAAGGTGAATTCAGATAGGGAATCAGGGTATTCCACCCATGCGCCATTTTCATAGCTAAAATATTTTACATCTCGAAAACTCTTCCCCACCAGCAAATCCAGATTCCCATCTGCATCAATGTCACCCAGTGTTGGTACTGCATTACTACCCACATCTAATCCACTAAAAAGACTCAAGTTTTCAGTCCAAACTGCATCCAGGAGGGTACCCGTGTTTTCAAAATACGAAATCTGCCCATCTTCCCGCCCAACACACAAATCCAAATCTTCATCCCCATCCATGTCGTACAGTTTGGGGCTGGACCATCCTCCCACATTTATTCCTGTGAATTCTGATGTTACAAACCCAAATCCTGTCCCCAAGTTTACATGATAGTACAGGTTCCCACTGAGGTCACCTACCACCAGGTCGTAATCACCATCTCCATCAAGGTCTCCAGCGGTAGCAGCTGAATAGATTGAATGGTCGATACTGCTGAAATATCCATGATTAGCAGCCCAGGCCGGACCTGATACATTTCCAGTATTCTCGTAATACTTGATATCACCACTTTGGCTTCCACTGATTAGGTCCAGGTCTCCATCGTGATCAAAATCGATAAATACTGGGTTACTGGCCCCACCAACATCGATGACACCACCAAACAACGAAGTTACCTCTGACCAGGAGGCTGTCTCCAGGGAGCCTGTATTGCGGTAATATTTTAGTGGTCCTGAAGCTGTCCCATGGACCAAGTCCTGTCTCCCATCACCGGTCAAATCAACCAGACAGGGTGAATTCCAGTATGTTGACCCACCAAGTCCTGAGAATTGTGAGCTTGATTGAGTCCACACCCAGGCCGCAGCCGAACCAACATTGTGATAGTAATAAAATCCATACCCATCGCGGCCCACCAAAAGATCAGTATCACCATCTGCATCCATATCGGAAAACCAGGGATAAGCATATAATCCAACATCAAACCAGGTCTCCTGAGTGCCGTCAAGAAATATGGCTGTACCAGCGGTTCCGTGGTTTTGATAATAATGAATAGCTCCAGACTCACTGAGCCCAATCACCATATCAAAATCACCATCATTATCCATATCTGCAAAATGTGGCACTGGATTCGGATTTAGATCCAGACCATCAAAAAAATCCTCTACCTTTTCAAACACCGCTGCAGTTGATGAACCAGTGTTTTCATATAACTGGAGCCCTGTATATCCTCCACTTATAAAATCCAGATCATCATCTGCATCGAGATCAATACAAACACCCATTTCACAATCCAACTCCTGAACTGAGGCAAATAGGTTATCACCAGGTTGAAATTGTGGAGATGTCTGCGAACCTGTATTCTCAAAATATAGGGGTGGTCCGCTGATGTTACCCAGAATCATATCCATATCCTGATCATTGTCCAGATCAGCAAAGCGAGGTTGCGAGAATGGAAGAGAGGGAACTCCACTGGAATTAAATATAAGGTCATTTTGCCGCCACATTTGAGCCTGACAAAGGACAACACTCAGTGCGAGTATTAATAATTTTAGCGAGTTTCTTTGCATGAGATCCCCTCGATGGTTTAGGTGAAATCTACAGGAGCAATCCCACAAAACAAGTCACAAGGATTCTCTCCTGAATAATTAGGTGAAGGTCGCGGCTTTCACCAATAGTTCTTCCCACTCCTCTTCCCATTTTGAATCAATAGTGATTCCACCACCGGATCCCAAGGATATTTTTGACCCCTGTTGAACCAAAGTACGAATAGCAATATTGAAACTGAAGTCTCCATCGGGATGAAAATACCCCATGGAACCGGTGTAAATTCCCCTGGGGGCATCTTCCAGCTCGTCAATGATTTCCATTGCGTGCTTTTTGGGACAACCCGTAATAGACCCCCCTGGCAACATTGACAGGAGTGCATCCACAGGCTTGAGGTTCTGTCTGAGGCGTCCTGATATTCTTGAATAGGTGTGCCATACTTTTGGGAGCTTCCTCATATCTTTAACTGCTTCCAGAGCAATACTGCCAATCTCGCTAACTTTTCCCAGATCATTCCTGAGAAGGTCGGTGATCATAAATAATTCAGCCTGTTCCTTTTCGCTGCTCATCAATTCCTGACGACGTGAATCATCTTCCCTTTGACTCAGACCACGGGGACGAGTCCCCTTTATAGGTTCCGTAGTTAATACTCCCCCACTATGATGTAAAAATAGCTCTGGTGAAAGAGAGTTGATCTTTAACTCACCAACATCCATGGCCATAGCATATGCTGCAGGGTGGTTTTTAATGAGTGATGCATAAGAAATGGCATTTTTGGTATTCCCGGTTAATTGCTGTGTGTAATTGAGCTGATAGAAATCTCCCGCCTTGATGTATTCGTGGATACGAGCAATAGTTTTTTTATAGTTTGATTTGGAAATAGTGGAAACGAATTCTAAGGGTGCTGGCGTTTCAAACTCCGGTTCAATAGCCTGAGAATCTGGTTGAACGAATCCCACATAATGAGGTTGCCCATGTTTGTATTCAACCCAGTGATTATAACCATGTATTATGGCCAGGGGCACCTCACTTTGATGTCGGCTTGATACATCCTGTAATGCCATCCCCAGGTCATAGCTAAAATACCCACTGCACAGTCTATTCTGATTCACTTCAAGAAACTTCAACAGATTTGGGAGCTCATTAATATCATTCAGTGTGAAGCTTGAGATGGGATTTACAGCCAGCAGATCCCGCCACATAGAACTACCATCACCATCTGTTCTAAAACGGATCCTATCAGCCTTAGAGTGTTGCGACCATAATTGCTCCTTGTTCATCTCAAAGCTCCAGAAAATTTTCTATTATCCGGTTCCCCGTACTCATCATTAAAAAGGATTCGGGATGGAACTGTAAACCAAAGATGGGCAATCGCTCATGTTCCATAGACATGATATCCCCGGTTGCATCATGGGATGTAGCCTGAAAGCCTGGTGGAACATCATCTATAACCAGGGAGTGATATCGAGCAACTTCAAAGGATGTATCTAGTCCAGCCATGATTCTGGAGCCATCAGTAGTAATCGTTGTCGTTTTCCCATAGACAAGACGATGGGCTTGAACCACCGATTTTCCATTCGCCACAGCCAGACATTGGTGTCCTAGACAGATTCCCAGGATGGGGATACTGTCAGAAAACTCTTTAATAATCGGTATGCAGATACCTGAGTCAGCTGGTGTTCTTGGTCCAGGACCAAGAATAATCCTTTCTGGTTTGAGGGTGGCTATTGAATCGATTGTAAGAAAATCGTTTTTTTGGACAACAGCCTTCTGCCCAAACCTGGATACTTGTTGGTAGAGATTATAGGTAAAGGAATCGTAATTATCGATGAGCAGGATCATGGGTTGAAACTATGATGCATTCGATTACATCAAACCAAAGTCTGCACCGGTAGACAGCCATCGTGGTGATCTCATTCTGAAGATTGTCCCCCTCTCTCAATCAGGTAGGTTAATCAGGGTGCGATAGATCCTAGCTCTTTTAATCTACTTAGTCGGTCCGCCTCATTTTTCTTGAGCCAAATATCCTGGGATAGAATTGTCCAGGCCTTCAAAAAATAGGGGGCGGCTTCCTGAGGTTTTTCCTGGAGAGTGAGACATTCAGCAATCTCCTCGAAAACATAACCATCTTCATTTTGTCCGGCTGCCTGCATCTCCTTCTCAAGGTCATATTGAATTGCAAGCGCTTTGTCAACCTGACCCAGTGAGCG
This sequence comes from Fidelibacterota bacterium, assembly GCA_016845065.1. Lineage (GTDB taxonomy): Bacteria > Fidelibacterota > UBA8477 > UBA8477 > JABMPR01 > JABMPR01. Next base: position 52,034 of record JAERTG010000095.1, read on the forward strand.
ATGGGTCCTGGCCACACACCATTTAGCAATTTGAGTTTCTCTTACCTGTTCATGTGTTTCACGCCATTCCAGGGCTTTGAGAAATATCCCCATAGCCTTCTCATATTCCTTCAGATCATGGTACGTCCAACCGATGTTGTTATAAAGGGAACCCAACCATCCCTGCGCTCTTTTATCAGGACTGTTTTCGGCCAATTCCATGGCCTTTTCATTCCAGATCAACTGCTGATCCTGTTGTGCAGCAATTCCCAACATATGGGCGGCATCAACAGCATAAAAGTCAGCTTTTTCTGTTAAACCCAACTCCCAGGCTTCCAAAAACAATGGGATTGATTCTTCTTTCATTCCCGATGAATTGAATGCTCTTCCACGCTCTAACAGATACCGGATCTTAGCCAATGGATATTCTGGTATCAACTCTGGTTCAACTTGATCTAACAATTTATGGGCATCCTCAAATTTTTGCTGCAGACCCAGGGTGCGGGCAATCTGAGTTTTTAATTCAAGTACATACTCAGCTTGCTCTTCGGCGTTTGTCTTTGCCAGTACAGCTCTGAATTTCTGCTCAGTCTCACCTGGTTCGTTGTAATTCCATAATTTATCGAAATCGTGCATTTGAGACTCCTCCTCGGTGACAACACTTGTTTTATCAGATGAACAGCTAGTAAATATAAATACAAAGCTTATTAACATTATTGTTCTTAAATACATGATAGAACCTTACAGTAATGTTTTATGATAATTATCCTTTGCTAATATCAAATTAAGATTTATGCTAAGGGTGTAAAGCAGAAAAATGGGTCCCCCAGGGGAGCATATCCTGGCTTATGGACATGAAAGGGAGATACCTTATGAAAACAACATCAATCAATCGTTTTTCGCGTGGAGCCAGCTGGATTCTTATAATATACCTGTCATTTATGATGTCAGGGTGTAGCTACCGACCAACTGAACTCACACCAGAACAAGCACGAGTGCTTCAAACCCGGGACTTCAATGGGAGCCCTGAGGAAGTGGCTAAAGCGGTAAGTGTTGTCCTTCAGGAAATGCACTATACGCTTGAAAATGTTGACATGGGTTTGGGAATTATGACTGCCAGCAGAACTTCAGAGCACCGCCTGGCACCTATTAGTCGTGAAACTGGCGCTGAGAATGATCTTGAAAGTGAACTTGGAACTTTTTGCCTCATTGCAGGGACCATGGCTGTGGTCGGCCTATTTATAGCCTGGATGTTTGATGCATTCGATGACGATGATGAAGATGAAGAGGAGGACAGAAATGATGATCGACATTCCTCTCGACACTCGCACAGATCCCGGTCACATCATCATGATTCAAGCTGGTCCTTTTTTGGTTCGAATGACTCTGGTCCTTCAAGTGCAGATTCGTATACATATATTATGACCATCAATCTCGAAGAACTTTCGCTTCAGCAAACCAGGGTTCGTCTGACAGTTCAGGGTGAACACTTTGAAGGTCCCAGCATGGTTGAAACCGGACCTGTACAGGATCAGCAATTCTTTATAGATTTCTTTACTCGATTGCAGACTACTTTAAACCGCTAATGGAGATCCGTTTAAGTACATTTGAGGGTTAAATCAAAAGTTTGAAATCAGTTCTCATTTCCCTCATTCTTTTCTTGAGAATCATTTGCGCCCAGGAGATTACTCCCCTGGATTCACTTTTTAGCCAGGATTCTCTCACCTTTGGACAACGAACACTATTTACACCCATTAAAACATGGCAGAGGTTCAGTTACGAGTCAACTGCATTAAACTGCCAATTTGAAAAATCCTGCTCAAACTTTATGGTTTCAGCCATCCTTGAGAAAGGTACCCTGCCAGGATTAATCATCGGCACGGACAGAATTGTCCGTTGCAACTCTGCCGCCAGACACTATCATCTACAACTTCCACATGCCAGAATTCAGTTTGACGGACGCCTGGTGGATCCTCTTGAATGGGTTGGAGAACCGATGCCAGGTAAATCTCCCCTTCTGGCGACTTCACTTTCCATCATACCTGGCCTAGGTCGTACCTATGCTGGACATCCGGTGGACGGCCTATTTAATTTCATACTAGTAGCAGGATTCGGCTACAATACCTACAATCATAACCAGGCTGGAAATCCAATTATGACTGGGATTAATGCCAGCTTCATGACTCTTTTCTGGTTAGCTGATTTTTATGGTGCCTATCGAACGGCAAAAATGGCTCCACCAAGAAATAGTTAGCCCTGATTTCACATCCATAACACACGCTTCATTGTCTAAGCTTCAGATATGCAGTATTGAATTGGTAACCTGTTTCAGATAGATTGTTCCTCTTATAAATGAATGGATAAAACGCGCCCAAATAGACTCATAGAATTCTTGTAGAGGGAAAGCATGAAAAGTCAAAAAGCTATACAGTATTTCACCACTATTTTATTGATTATGTTTGTAGCAAACGGATGCACGAGCAACCCCTATGTGAAGAAAATTCCAAAGGAACAATACGTTGTAATGCTTTCTCTGGATGGGTGTCGCTGGGATTACCCTCAAATGGCAAACATGCCAAATCTGGAATCAATTGCACGCGAGGGTGTGAAACTTGAATCCCTCCAACCTGCCTTCCCCAGTAAGACTTTTCCAAATCATTATAGCATTGCAACAGGTCTTTATCCAGATAACCACGGAATTGTTCAAAATACATTTTATGATCCCGATATGGATGCCTACTACAAAATCAGAGATCGGGAAGCCGTTGAAGATGGTGCCTTTTATGGTGGAGAGCCAATTTGGGTTACTGCCGAGAAACAGGGATTAAATACTGCATCGTTCTACTGGGTGGGAAGTGAAGCGCCTGTGAATGGTACCTATCCCTCTCGATGGAAGAAATATGATCACAATTTTCCCTATGAAGCACGCGTCGATAGTGTTATCAGCTGGCTTTCTCTCCCCAAAAAGGAACGACCACGTCTCATCACCTGGTATTATCCAGAACCAGATGGAGTAGCCCATGAGAACAGTCCTGAAAGTGAAAAGACCCGGATTAAACTTGAATATCTTGATAGTCTGATTGGAGATTTTAAATACAAACTGGCTCAACTTCCCATTGCGGATCAAGTCAACTTTATTGTCACAGCAGACCATGGTATGACGAGAATTTCAGGCGACAAGTGGATTTACTTTGAAGATTACATCCAGCCAACCTGGTTGGACACCTCCCTGGGGAGTACACCGGTTTGGATGTTTGATGTGAAGGAAGGATTTGAAGATTCCGTCTATTCCAATCTCAACAGGGCAGAGCACTTAAACGTCTGGAAAAAAGATAGCATCCCCGATACGCTTCACTATGGAAAGAATTCCCGTGTTATGGATATTGTCGTCACCCCTGATCTCCACTGGAGTATTGGATGGGGAGCAAAAAGATATCCAGATTATGCTGTGGGTGGTGCTCATGGATATGATCCTCGCCTAAAAGATATGCATGCAATTTTCTATGCTTCTGGCCCTGCTTTTAAACATGGTTACGTCCACCCCACGGTTGAAAATGTTAATATCTATCCCCTCATCGCTAAAATCTTAAATATCAATCCAGCTGAGACCGATGGAAAATTGGAAAATGTAAGTCGTATGTTAAAACCTAAAATAATGTTAGACGATTAATTATGATGGATCTGGTTTTCCCAGGTGGCCTGTACATTTTTGCAGGAATTGTCGTCCTGCTCCTAACCTTTTATAGATGGATTAACAGGTCAGATCGTTGATTTGGTCACCCAAAAGAGTATCTCAGTTTATTCTACTTTGTGTGTTTTTAGCCGGAGGTCTTAATTCCTGTTTTCTCACTGATTTACATCTAAGAGAGTATTTACGTCCAGTTCGTAAGTTTTTAAATAAGGAACGGACCTATTGGACAGACAAGATTGAATACAAGGGCGAAGCAGGTACCGAAATTGTGTACTACAAAAATGGAAGACCAGCACTTGAAAGGTTTTTTAATGAGAGTGGGCTTCTGACAGGTATCAACTATTTAGGTAGAAATGGACTTCCATTACGTACTGATTCTCTGGTTTATGCTGAAGATGAATTGATCGGGGGGTATTACTATTCGGAGCCCGGACATAAACTCCAGCTACGATTCCTAAGTTATAAACAGCAGGGTCAGCTAAGTCAACGTTCCTGGTATGGTACAATGGATGAATTACTGAGCCGTGAATTCTTCCTCTTCGATCGACATGGCCATCGCCGGATGCGGATGATATTTGATGGCAATGACTCACTTCTGTACACAGAGTCTTTTAGGCGGGGGTCCGATGAATTAGAATTACAGAATACCTACTCCGTGTTAGGGCACCTTGTCAATCAGACAATTTATGAAGCGGGCAAACCACCCTATAGGTATGATTTTGATCTAAGCGGTACGGTTACACGAATTTCTGAACTTTATCCTGGTGGCAACCCAGTCTGGTCAAGCGACCTACACTACAATTCCAAGGGAGTAATTGAACGTAGTAACTTTAGTGTAGATGGAAGATACTTGTTTACCCATTTGGGTGATATTGAGCTCTTCCAGCAAAAACATCGATCCTGGAAACATCCTGCCTCCCCCAATCAGATACAGCACATATTCAAATTCAACCACCAGAGTCCCTTTGTTGAGGAGATTGCAGACGATGCTTCTAACTACAGGATAATTGAATACAGCTTGCCTCGCAGTGGCGCAGTTTTTAAGCGATCTCTGGTTGATAGTGATAATAGACTAATCCAGGACAGCATATACTCGAGCCAGGAGGGGTTCCACCCCATATCTGTAAGAATGTTTGACGATGAGGGTTTTATTATTGACGAAACAATTTCCGATATGTCTGGTAAACCAAAGTGGCTTCATAAATGGTTTAGGGATGATAAACAGCGAGTAATCAGGGAAGAAATTTCAGCCCTACCGGACACCTTCACTGCAGCAGTAAGCCGGTTCTATGATAGTTTTAGTTCACCAGCCTTCTCAGAACGATTTACATCCCCTGACTCCTTTGATGGTACCTGGGTGTTCTATCATGGGGGTGGTATCAACAAGACACTATTCTATGATAATCAGTTTGATTTAAGTGAATCCTGGCTCCTGCGACCAGGTGGCGACACGACACGTCATTCCACCTTTGAAACTATCGATTATATCAGGGTAGAATCTAAGTTTGGACTCCAGGATACCCTTTTATCCCAACTTAGATTTACAGAGGATGGTTTATTAAACTGGGAATTGTTTTTTGACGCTGAAAAGCGTCTCCAGAAGGAAATACATCGAAAAAAAGATGGATCGATTTACCGTGATGTCGCATATGATCATGCGAATCAGAACATCACCAGCACAACATATGCCCCTGTTGATGTGGCAGTTTCCGAACCCGGACAAGCCAGAGGTGACCTGACTTCTCGTATGGTTTCAAAGCTGAATGAACAAGGCAAGAATATTCAGGTTATATCATATAATTCCAGTGGTGAGACTGACTGGGAGAAGCGCAATGCCTATAGAGGCGGGAAGCTTTTAAAATCGGCTCAACTGGACCCTCAAGGAAAACCCGTGTTCATCTCCAGCTACACTCATAACGATAAGGGTCAGGTACTTACCGAAACGGCACTTGATAAAAATGGGGACCTGGTTCACACAATTGAAAACCAGTACAATGAGGATCACCAGGTTATGTGGAGAACATTCTCATCCACATTGTCAGGAGTATCACGAGCAAATAGACTCTATTATGATGAAATGGGGCGCTTGCAACGAGATGAGATTATCGAGGAAAAAAGGTTTATTGAGGCCGTAGAATATGAATATTTTCTAGAATTTCTATTGAGAATGGCGACACATTATACCCCTGAAGGAGAAATCATCCGTAAGGAAGTAGAGAATTATTTTGGTGATGGTGTTTTTGCTGATAGCATCAGTGAAGGCAATAAAGGAAATGAAAAATGAAAAATGTCAGGCTCTATTTAATTCACATGGTATTTGTTCTGCTGCTTGTCTCATGCGCAGGAATACAAAAATCTGATGAGGAAGTAACCCCGCACGAAGTTGGGATTGCCTACATGAATCTAGAGACCGGAGAAATACTCGCCTATAATGCACACGAGCTTTTCCATGCGGCCAGTACGATGAAAACCCCTGTCATGTTTCAGTTATTTAAAATGAGAGACAAAGGTATCATCGATTTGGAAAGTGAAATACCTGTTAAGAATCAATTCACGAGTATTGTAGATGCCTCTCTTTTCAGTCTGCCGATTACATCAGAAGAAGATGAAATTCTGTACCCCCATCTGGATAAAAATCTCAGTTTTTACGAAATCATGGAAAAGATGATCACTCACAGCAGTAATCTGGCTACAAATATTTTAATTGAATACACGGGTGCGGATTCAATTGGTGCTACCCTACGAGAGATCAAAGCAGATGGTGTTTTGGTCATGCGGGGTGTTGAAGATCTCAAAGCATACAATCTGGGGCTAAATAATGTCACATCTGCCTATGGAATGATGAAGGTCATGGAAGCGGTCTACAGATCAGATCTGGTTGCAGATTCATCTCGACAGGAAATGCAGGAAATTCTCAAGCGTCAGCACTACAATACGATGATTCCAGCGGGGCTACCTGAAAATATCGATGTGGCTCATAAAACTGGATCTATCACGCGCATAGCACATGATGCTGCTCTGGTTTTTCCACCTGATTCACCTGCCTATGTTCTGGTTGTTCTTACTCGGGGTTGGGATGATCACGCCTCAGCACAAAAAGTGGGAGCTCGAATAAGCTCCAAGGTATATGATTATCATCGCGGATTATTAAAACGAACTGACATCGCCATTCCTGATCTGCTGAAGGACTAGCAAGCCCATATTGTTCCAGAGTTCATCATTGGAATACCTGAAGAAGAACCGCGAAATACACGCTGGCAACAAGGGGTGCAAAATGTTATGATACGCCCATGATAAATCTCCACGCCCTTGCCACTGATGCAGCCAAACAAGCAGGCAAGATTCTCAAAAAATATTACAAAAACGCTTACGAGATTCACGACAAGGGCTACCACAACCCTGTTACAACAGCCGATCATGAGGCAGATGCCTTTCTTAAGAAATTTCTTCTGGAGGCTACTCCTGATTTTGGATGGTTGTCTGAGGAGACAGTAGATTCACCCCAGCGTCTTGAGAAGGAATTTGTCTGGATTGTGGATCCTCTTGATGGCACCAAGGAATTTATAGAAGGTGTGCCTCACTTTGTGACATCAATTGGTCTGGTTCAAAATGGAATTCCCATACTGGGCGTACTCTACAATCCCGTGACTGAAGAGCTCATCAGAACAGACGAGGTGGGTAATGTCTGGTATCAAGATCAGCCAGCAAAGATATGTCAGGAAAAAGCATTAAAAGACGTAGGTTGTCTAAACAGTAGATCTGAAACCAGACGTGGGTTATGGAAAAGCTGGGCCAACGAATTTAAAGAGTTAATCCCTATAGGGAGCGTCGCTTATAAGCTTGGTCTCGTTGCAGGGGGGCAACAGGATTTCTTTGTTACCTTGCGACCCAAAAACGAGTGGGATGTGTGTGCAGGACATGCACTTCTACTAGCTTTAGGTGGGGAGTTGAAGACAACCACAGGAGATGAAATAACATATAATCAACCAGATACCATCATCAAGCCAGGAATGACGGGTGGGAATAAACATCTGGTAGAAGCATTCATTAGTAGATTTACTGCGCGGAAAGGGAAATAAAATGAGTAATGATTCAAATCAATTCGAAGCATTTGATGTTCTGGGAGATGGGATCAGTTTTGTACGTCTCATCAACACCATGGGATCTGATGTAGAAATTGTTAATGGAGCGAGAGTATCATTTGGAAAACGTCGGGAAGAGTTGGATGAGAAGGATAAAGTTCTTATTCAATATTTAGCTGATGAGAGACATACCTCCCCTTTTGAACACGTTGCCTTTACCTTTCATATAAAATGCCCGCTATTTGTGACCAGACAGTGGCATCGTCACCGCACCTGGTCATATAATGAGATCAGTCGTCGTTACACATCCATGAATCTTGAATTTTATGTCCCCAAGGCATATCGTCAACAGGCTGAAACAAATCGTCAGGCCAGTACAGATGATCTGCTAGCCCAAACAAAAGATGGCAAGAATATTCACGATCTGGTGGCAAAGCATACTTCTGGTGCCTTTGAGTTTTATGAGCATTTGATCAAACAGGGCGTCGCACGTGAACAAGCCAGAATGGTTTTGCCACAAAATATGTATACCGAGATGTATGCTACTGTCAATCTCCACAATTTGATTCATTTTGTTGAACTGCGGATTCATGCTGGAGCTCAGTGGGAAATTCAGCAATATGCGCTCAAACTTCTGGACCTCGCTGAAGAAGCAGCTCCCTATGCAATTAAAGCCATCCGCAAAGCACGCAACTGGTAGGAGTATATTATGGAAACCATTGGTTTTATTTTTGGGTTAACAGGATTCGCTTTTGCAATGATTGCCAATTCCCGACTCAATAAATTGGAAGATAAACTTAAAGAGCTGAACGTCCTGGATAAGGATTTTAAGTCAGGTGAAAGAATTTCTTAAGAACAATTACTCAGAATAATGAACGGAGAAAATTAAAAATGGCAAAAGCGAATGCCGTATACGCACAATCAGGTGGGGTAACCAGTGTCATAAACGGGTCCGCCTATGGTGTAATTAAGGCGGCTCAGGAATCGGGAATCATTGACAACATCTACGGCGGTCTTTATGGAATCAATGGTGTTCTCGAAGAGAATCTGGTTGATATCAGCCAGGAGAATCCCGCCGATATCGATCGTCTACCCTTTACCCCATCCGCAGCTTTTGGCTCATGCCGTAAGAAGTTGCCATCTCTGGAGAAAAATCGTGCGGATTTCGAGAAAATTATTGAAGTCTTCAAGGCTCATGATGTCCGATACTTCTTTTATAATGGCGGCAATGACTCTATGGACACTGCTCACAAGATTTCTCAACTTTCCCATGATATGGGTTATGATGTGACCTGTATTGGGGTACCTAAAACTGTAGATAATGATCTACCTGTCACAGATAACAGTCCTGGTTTCGGTTCTGTTGCCAAATATAATGCTGTATCTCTGCGAGAAGCTTCCTTTGATGTAGCTTCCATGCACCATGACAGTACCAAGGCATTCGTTGCAGAGACCATGGGACGTCACGCTGGCTGGATTGCTGCTTCAACAGCAATGGCTGGTAACAATGAAAATGAAGGTCCTCATATCATTCTTCTTCCAGAAATCGCATTTCGGGAAGAAGCATTCCTCGCAGAGGTTGAACGTATTCGTGCAAAAGTGGGTTATTGTGTAATTGCGGTTTCAGAGGGACTTCAGAATGAAGCAGGAAAGTTTGTCGCCGATGCTGGAACTGTGGATATGTTTGGTCATACTCAATTGGGTGGAGCGGGTGATTATATTTCCAACCTCATCAAGAATAAATTGGATATTAAAGTGCACAATGCCTTGCCAGATTACTTCCAACGCTCGGGTCGCCATATCGCATCCAAAACTGATGTTGAACAGGCTATAGCAGTGGGAAAAGAAGCTGTACGGCTGGCGGCAGAAGGTCTCAACGGGCAGATGGTAACCATTGTGAGGGATTCGGAGACACCATACTCCTGGTCTGTTGGACACACTGATATCGTCAACATAGCCAACAAGGAAAAAGTGCTCCCCGCCGAGTATATCCGCGAGGATGGCTTTCATGTTACTGAGGCATTCCGGACATATTGTAGACCTCTGATAGAAGGAGAGTTGTGGCCCGATTATTCAGGTGGGATCCCTGTCTACAGCCAACTCGTACGGAATCTCGTACCAAAAAAATTAGGGTAATTTGCCCTACTAAAAGCGTTTGGAGGAACATTTCCAACCGTATATATTGACCCGCTTTTTAAAGTATGCATGGTGGGCGTAGCTCAGTTGGTAGAGCGCGCGGTTGTGGTCCGCGTGGTCGTCGGTTCAAGCCCGACCGTTCACCCCATGAAAGCTAGAAAAAAATATTTGTGTTTTTATTAATCATAAATATTTTTTTCTAGCTTTGACATTTGGTCCCTTCGTCTAGTGGTTAGGACTCGAGATTTTCATTCTCGCAACAGGAGTTCAATTCTCCTAGGGATCACAAAAAACCCGATCGAAAGATCGGGTTTTTTTGTTTCTAATCAATTAATGTTTACCTGATTGTCAACTCTCCAAAGCTTTATTTGCGGCAACCCATTTATCCAAAGCAGTGGCATATGCTATCATGACTGATTCTACTTTGAATGCCTTCAACAGTTCTTCATAGGTTGTGTCTTTGGAAATAGTAATCTTTTCAGAGACATACGTAGCTGTCGCAGGTGGGATACCCATTGGCATAACCACGGGACCGTTATACGATCTATAGGAAATCCCGACAGTCACATCAAAAATAAAATCATCATAAGCTCCATCTTCTGGTTCCTGACGATTTGCAGTGATGTTGACTTCTGCCAGCGCATCGGCCCCGGAGGTTTGCATCATATCAAAGTACCAGGAGTCTGTACCGCCGACTCGGACTTTAATATTTTTCCAGGAGCTAAAATCAGCCAGATCTCTTGCTTTGACCACGAATGTATTTACATCTGACTTAGGCTTTAGATCTGCCATTCTTTGATAAGGTGGTGTATTTACAAAAGCATCACGTGGTGTCTCTTCCGCTCCAAATCCAACCGTCATTGCCGCCATGATTCCATCAGCCATGAAATCAGCCATTTGAGTGAGTACTGGTACACCAAAATCTCTACCCCAGCTTTTTGTTGTGGTGATCACATAGTTACCCTGGGTTTCTTTTTTCTCCCAGGATCCACCTGTAACACCTTTGAATACAAAAGAGCTTAATCCAACATGCTCAATTTTATCTATATCTGCCACTGCACCAACCATGGGATTGTATTTGTAAAGTGTTTCGGCAATGTTCACTGTTACATCACCTTCAGTAACATTGATTGCAGGAATAGCAGGTCCATCCCGTTTGGCAGGTGTGCCAGAAACATTTACTTCGATAGCATCAATATCAGTGTAACTAACAATGGCATCTCCATTGAAAAGGTATCGTATTTCATCCTTTTGACGCTCTAATTGGAGAATGTTTGCTCCAAGCTTGAACTTGGTAGCCGGCTGGAGACTTTCAGCAAGCATCTCTGGCGTGATGACAGCATGACCAACATCATTAAATATCCCAATGGGCAGTACATTCTCTAAGCCAATCTGTGTTACCATCATAGACAGTTTTACAACTTTACTCGTATCAGCTCCAGGTGTCCACTCCACCTCAAAGCCCTTTGACAGATCAATCTCTGAATCGGGTGCGGGTGATGTGAGCGTGATCTTATCGCCAATATAGGTCTCAGTAAAATTAACAGCCTCCTCTGCAGATCCTTTCACCATGAAAGAAATCTCACTACCACTGACAAGATCAAGGGGCAGCATATAGACACCACTACCGAAGTAGGTCATTTCATCACCATTCGCCGTGACACTTCCGTCCACCTGAAGTAGCTTCATCCCTCTTGAGAAAAGAATCGTAGCATTGCTTGGGTTTTCAGGAGCGGAGATACCAGCTTTGGCCATATACTCAGCTTCCAGCGCTGTATACGGCCTTGCTCTATTTACATTATTGAGTTTGATAAATGGGGTAACATCCGAAACTGTTGTTGTCGTGCCTTCCATGGCTTTTGCAACAGCTCCTCCAACTGCTAATAGTGCTTTTCCACTATATTGTTCAACCGTAGCACAACCCATAAAAAGGGTTAAACATAATAGTACACTAACGATAAATTTTAATCGCATCTCGCCTCCCAGTTAGAAATTTTGCATAGAAGTTCAGTGGACTGAAAACACTCATCCACCCCCACTCATCTCTACTATAAGTGATGGAATAAATTATTATTGTATTTGCTGATAGCAATATTAAACAGCACCAATACTATCATCTATAAAGTGCAATAGGGTGGGCAGCCTGGCCAAGTGAATTAGTTTATTAGGAGCGGCAGGTAGTTTAACTCACAGCTATCGGATACTACCCAAGGTTTCCAGAAGATAACTCCAGCCTTTTCTATTTAGCTCCCCTGTCATTTTCCGATAACCGATACCATAGTCCGGATCCTGACTTTTCTCCAGGTTGAGAAGACGGAATTTGGCATATTCAGATGGCGTGTCCTTATATACCATTGCACTACCAAGGTTGCAGAAGCCTTCACGGATATCGGATCTTAAATCCAGACCTCTCTCAAACAAATAGACATGCATTAACTCATGTGCCAGTACAGCCCTAAACATAGTAAGGGGCATATGTGACAAGATGTAGATGTGGCTATCCCTGGAGACCACACGACCATTACGCGTCTGCATATTGTGATCAGTGAAACCATGCATTGCATCAGAATAGTATGAAGCCAACTCCTTCAATTGTCGTTGATCCACAAGAGTAATGGGAATATCAGGCGGTAGATTGTTAACACCATTTGATTCCAAAAGACGACGCACATATGCTATTGAAGATTCCAGCAGGAAGTCGCCTGAAACTTCTGTCTCATTGCAAATTCCACACAGAAAACGTCCATCGCCCAGTTCAAACCCACCCCCGGTCAATTCCTCGCAAATCCATCTACCACAGGTATTACATTCAGGTAGTTCAGAGGCGTGATGATCATGAAACAAATTTCCCCAATAGTCTGTTAAGTAGGTGCCCTGGAGGGGACCATTACAAATATCACATCGAGGGACGATATGATTGATGTAACAAGTGGGGTGATACATTTTTTCATCAAGCAGGTTGTATTGCCCCTCTATCAAATCATTACATTGTGCACATCTAGGTTGAACATGATCCCGGTAGCAGTTTTTATGATATGACTTACTGTCCGCAGTCAAGTAATTACCTTTAATAGACTTGTTACAATAATTGCACTTTGGTCCGCCGAGCGTGACACCAATAAAGAGAGCAAGCAGGAATAGAATACTGAGAGCAGGTCGATGCATGATTAAATATTACACCTGTTCCAATCTTAACCCTAACAAAAATGACTGGGAGTTTTTGCCTATGAGACTAGGCTTTTTCACCCACGGATAAAACGGGTGGTGAGTGGGTAACAATACCTTTTTTGTCTTGATAGGTCCGCCACTTCCTATCGATATGGGGTGTGATGTACCAGACTGCAGCACAAAGGAAGAGACCTGCATAAATATCCACAATGTAGTGATGACGTAGATAGACCGTGGCAATTATCAGCGACACCCCTATGGGGAGAAATATCCAGAAGAGACCCTTGTGAAAACGCCATGCCATGCCTAGAGTAAGAAAGGTGATTGTGCAATGTAATGAAGGGAATGCCCCACGTGCGGAGGCGGAACTTATATTGACCACCGCTCGAGCACTATCTGAAATGAGTGAGGTACCCTTAAAAATGTTTATGGTGTACAGATCTGCCAGAGCCAGTCGCGGAGGTGCAGCAGGCAACAAAATATAGAGCATATAGCCACCATAATAACATAGCATCATGGTCAGCATCACGGTTCGAAACTCCCGCTTCTCTCCCTTATAATACATGTATAGTACCAGAATCACGGTTATCCAAAAGTAGTTCATATAGGCAAAGGATAGCCAGTCGGTGAGCCAGGGGGAATAAAATTGTTCAGCCCAAACAGTTGGTGATACCCCAAACATCCACTCATCAATGGCATTGAGCTGGAAATGAACATCGTGTGGATTCACGAAGTGAATAGTATCATGTAGATTTGTATATACTGCAATGGCGAATATGAATGGAGCGACTTCACGGATAAATTTGAAAGCCCTCTTGTCTGGCCTGTACCACAAAAACCAATAGAAAATCAACATCAATATGATGGTCACAATGATACGGGCAATTCCACCCTCAATCTTTTTTGAATCCTCACCAACAGTTGTATAAAAGTACCAATTGGCCCTGATAGTTATCAAAATGGATGGGATCAGGAAGACCAGGAATATGATCTCCTCTATTCGGAGACTCTGTATACGTCGTGTCCAGGTTTTTAGCATGCTGTCTCTCCCATCATATTCTCAGCTTCAATTTTCTATACCTGCGCTTCGGAAAGTTCTACTATGCTCAAGATTCCCAGGGCTGCCAGGATAAAGATAAGACATCCTAAGATGAGACCCACACCAACTGCCCAACTCGTTTGCCGGCTGGAGAGATTCATCACCCTGGCAAGGGATAATCCAGTCCAAACTCCACCGCCAAAAGGAATAGTAGTTATTGTTAATGGACCTAACCAGCCAATTTTCATAAGACTTGCAGTCCAACGCCGCTTACTTAAGCGGTCCTGTATTCGCAGAGAATGCTCCTGTAGGTACATCGCCCATTTAAATTTTTCAAAGGATAAATCAAACATGTGATTGATGAACGCCATAAGTACGAAGTCAGAAAGGATAACGATGACCCCTATTTCCCAGGCGTTGAGACCCATGATAAGACCGAGGGGAAAAGCTGCCTTCTTTCCGAGGGTGTATTGGGCGATCAACAGGGGGACTATGGCCAATATTTTAGGAGGGATCAGCTGAATCGTCCTCAACTTTTTTTACGATCATCAGTCGTTGGTATGCAGTGTAATTAGTTCCTAGTGCCAGGATGATAATGGCCAGTTCGAGGACAATCTCAGATCCAAAATAGCTGACTCCCCAGGGATTGAGAATGGCTCCAATTGAAAGGATGACAAAGCGTTCGAAACGTTGCATGAAACCAACCAATTCCTGAACCCCAAGGGATTGAGCCCGTGCTCGAATATAGCTCACCATCATAGATCCCATTATGGCAAGGAATGACCAAAAAAACATCGGGCTATCTTTAAAATGAAAGGTGATACCCATAAACACAAACATCTCGACATACCGGTCCAGGCTGGAATCCAGGGTGGCTCCAAATTTACTGGATCGTTCACCCAGCCGAGCTACTGTTCCATCAAGCGTATCCAATATCCCGCTGAGTAAGAGTAGAATACCGGCAGTTGCACTGTGGCCGAACATAAAAAAGATGGCAGCAATAACACCAATTATAGACGCGGTGAAGGATATTGAGTTGGGATTCATCCGTGCCAGGGGTGAATGTGATACAATGGATTTTACAACCTTATAATAGCTTTCAATAAGGTTATGACGATTAAGCATCCCTGTTCACATCACTATTCATAGCTATCATAATATTCATGACCAACATGAGTGATGAGTTCTTCGCCCATCATCCAGCGCAATGTATTTTTTAACTTCGTGAGTTGGATAAAAATATCATGCTCAGGATAGAGTCCCGGACCGACAATGGGTGCTTTAAAGTAGAAGGATAACCACTCCTGAATACCTCGCATTTTGTAACGAAGTGCCAGGTCGGCGAACAACACCAGATCCAGAACGATTGGTGCGGCCAGGATAGAATCTCGACAGAGAAAATCAACCTTGATCTGCATCTTATAGCCCATCCAACCAAAGATGTCAATATTATCCCAGCCTTCTTTGGCATCACCTCGGGGTGGGTAATAATTTATTCGAACCTTGTGGTAGAGATCCTTATAGAGATCTGGATAGGTTTCTGGCTGGAAGATGTAATCCAGGGCACCTTTTTTGGACACTTCCTTGGATTTAAATGAGCTGGGGTCATCAAGCACTTCACCATCCCTGTTGCCAAGAATGTTAGTGGAAAACCAACCCTCAACTCCTAGCATTCGGGATTTCAGTCCCGGTGCAAGGATGGTTTTCATCAGAGTCTGACCTGTTTTGAAATCTTTTCCTGCAATCGGAAGACCTTCTGCCATGGCTAATTCCTGTATGGCAGGGACATCAACTGCCAGATTGGGTGCACCCATGAGAAAGGGTACGCCACTCTTCAGAGCAGCATAGGCATAGATCATACTGGGGGCGATGAGTGGATCATCGGCTATGAGGGCAGCTTCAAATTTTTCCAGATTACTATGAATATCTGAGGGTTCGATATATGCTTCTGTGCTAGCGCACCAGATCATTACTTCCCGAGTAGTGTTATTTGTTTTCCTAAATGATTTGATATCATCCATGAGCATTTCTGCCAGAAGCATCTTATTGGGAGCAGCCTTTTTGTGAACCCCATCCAGGTTTTTAACATATTCCTTATCAAAAACAGCCTTCATTGGCTTTACAGTTTCAAGAAGAGGTCGTGCTCTTTCAAGATCTTGAGGTTCTAATACTTGCGCTCGTGTCGCTGCCTGGTAACCATCATCTTCGAAAATATCCCAAGCGCCAAAGACCAGATCATGTAGTTCAGCAAGAGGTACAAATTCTTTGATCATCGGGCTGCGATTCTCTGTCCTTTTTCCCAGTCGAATCGTGGCCATCTGTGTAACACTTCCAATTGGAGCAGAGTGTCCATTAATAATGGCATCAACACCAGCGATAAATGTGGTTGATACTGCGCCTAATCCAGGAATTAAAACACCCAGTTTCCCCTCTGGTGCTATTGTATCCAAAAAATACTCCTCTCACTCTATCATATAGAATTCTATATCTTGGTTGGCAAAATTTAATCCCGCCAACTCGCAATTCAAGGTATGCTTCTTCCCATATAATCACGGGGGCCTGAGCAAACAACAACTTATGAAAAAAGTATGATAATTAGAAGCCATCTATTATCTATTTATTAAGTAAATATTGCTCTATAAATCATTCCTCCCACCTTATTTTGAATCCCATGGCAAAGCGCTTAAAATTCATTGACACATTGCTACAGACCTTACGCATTGAGGAGTTGCTCGGTCTGATGCTGATCGTGTTTGCTATCGTTTTTGCTACTTATGCAAATCTTCAATTTGTCATGGACCAATCTCTTGATTCGAGAGACATCACCCTAAATTTTCTAAGAATAGTAGCTTCTGCTCTTTTTGCAATTTCATTCAATCGCCTTATCCTTTTGCATAGCGAAAATAGAATTATCAGAATTGCCAGGGATTTTGCACCATTTCTATTTGTCCTGGTCATTTATTTCAATCTTCAAGATGCTATCTTTATCCTTAATCCCACTGATATCCACTATACTCTGCTAAAGCTGGATGGAAAACTTTTTGGTCTACAACCAACTGTTTGGGCTGAGCAATTATACCATCCTCGGATAACAGATTTGCTTTCCCTAAGCTATTTGAATTATTACTTCATGACCCCCATCCTATTGGCTATTCTCTACTTGAAAGGGAAAACCGAGAGTTTCAGAGTTATTATGCTCACCATCATGATAAGCTATTTTATTGGCTTTGTATGCTACCTTCTATTTCCAGCGTCATCACCCTATCTGGTTATCCCAGAATTATATACGGTTGATATCTGGCAAGATACATCCTTTTTCTCCTGGCTCACCTATACCATCGTTGATATGTCTCCCCACCGCGTCCGTGATGCCTTTCCATCTATGCATAATGCAATTGTTCTCCTATCCATAATTCTAGCTTACCGGTATCACCGACCCTATTTTTGGATCCAACTTCCACTAGCTGCAGCCCTGCCATTTGCTACAGTGTACCTGAGGTATCACTATGTAGTTGATATAATTGGAGCGATTCCAGTTGTTGCTTTAGCGCTATATCTTAGCCCTCGACTTGAGATGAGATGGACACAATTTCAAATTAATTATGCTTCTCCGGGGGATGAGCTTGGGGGAAATGGGGTAAACTATTGAGCAGCCATAAGCAGATTGAGGTTTCGCTTATTCTGTCTGAAGGTGAATCCAGGGCATCCCGACAAATTCGTGAAGCCGTTTTCGTTGAAGAGCAAAAGGTTCCCTCCGATATCGAATATGACGAGTACGAAGAAATCTCAACACACGTTCTGGCCTGTCTTGATGGGGTACCAGTTGGCACAGCTCGTTGGCGACAGACAGAGCGTGGGCAGAAACTTGAACGTTTTGCCGTTCTAAAATCATCCAGAGGGAGAGGTGTTGGAGAAGCACTGGTAAATTTTGTCCTGGATCAGCTCGATAAACCTGATTCGGCATATTTGAATTCACAGATGTCGGCCATACCTTTTTATACGAATTTGGGGTTCGTTGCAACAGGACCAATTTTTTACGAAGCTGATATTCCCCACAGAAAGATGATCCGAAAGTCCGGACAAAAAAAATGACCTGACGAGGTCATTTTTTTCATAACGTTCTTAATTTCTATCCAAAGATAAGTTTTTTTGCCACCTCATCTGATCGTGCTTTGATGGATTTGTGAAGTGAACCACCATGGCTATCCATAGTGACGACGGCTGGAAAATCTTTAACCTCGATATGCCAAAATGCCTCCGGAACACCAAGTTCGTCCAGCATGTAGACATCGTGAACTCGAACAACAGATTTAGCTAGAGAAGCGGCCATACCTCCAATGGCATGCAAGTAGACACCGCCGGATTTGGCCAGACCAGCAAGGGTTTTTTCACCCATGCCACCTTTGCCAATCACAGCACGGACTTTATAGTGCTCCATGACAGCAGCTTCATATGGTTCCTCACGTATACTTGTAGTAGGACCTGCTGCGACAAATGACCATGAGCCATCATCATGCTGTTTGACCACTGGACCACAATGATAGATCATACTTCCTTCCATGATGGGCTTTAACCATTCTGGCCAATTCTCATGGATGTACTTATGCGCGGCATCTCTGGCAGTAATCATTAATCCTGAGATAGCCACTTCATCTCCCATGTTTAGTTCACGGATGTCTGCTTCTGAAATTGGTAATTGCAGCTTAATCATAATTCACCTCCCCATTGCCCTTCAGTATCATGCTGTGTCGACGATATGCCCAACACATGTAAGATATAGAGACAAAGAAAGATGCCGGTAATCGGTGCATAGTACCCATTTTCACACCTAGAATAGTGGTTTTACCTCCAAAACCCATGGGACCGACACCGAGCCCATTTAAATCGGCTAAGAGTCTAGATTCCATTTCAGCTAGATCTTTGTTGGTGTTGGTATCTGTCATTTTTCTGAACAATTGAGATTTTGCTGTGAGGTGTGAAGAAGTTCGGTCACCCCCAACTCCTATACCAAGAATTCCAGGTGCACAACCCAGGCCCTGTGCAGCATTCACAGCATCCACAATGACCTTGTAAACACCATCCAGGTCACGACCTGCCCCTAGACCAACATCTGGAAGTTTGTATTGGGTAGACACGTTTTCACATCCACCTCCTTTAAGCATCAGCTTGAATTCGATGTAGTCATTATCCCATTCCTCAAAATGAATAAATGGCTGTCCTTCACCAATATTATTGCCCGAGTTTTTACCTGTAATGCTGTCCACAGCATTTGGGCGAAGATAACTTTTATCCACTGCCTCAGATGTGGCCTCGTGAATTAAGGCAGTCAATTTGCGCATACCCACACCCTCAGGAATGTAAACCATATATATATTTGTTCCAGTATCCTGACAGATCGGAGTCGATTCAGCGCGGGCAAGATCGATATTTTTCAGGATCATACCGAAAACACTACGGGCTGCAGAACCTTCGTCTTCATTTTGCTGAGCAGCTTGAATGCTCTCCACAACATCCCTGGGGAGATCAGTGGCTGCCAATCGAATAAGCTCCAGGAGCTGAACCTTTAGGGCTTGTTCATCATATTGAAACATATTTTCCTCCCCTAAACTACTTAACTTCCCAAACATCACCGCTGTAGAACAGGTCCTCTAATGTGCCTTTGCCCTTAACCTTGGTTACTTCCTTGATCTGCTCGACCATCATATCATCATAGGATGGAGCATCCACAGCCCTCAATACACCAAAAGGTGTTGGATTGTTGTGATCAAAGGTCATTTCAAGAAGAAGATTGGTGATGATAGGATTGGTTTCATCATGTACCAGGAGATCCTCTTCACTCCACTCCTGTCCAAGGTGGACAACCTTGGGATGGTTATCCTTCATGATGATTCCTTTGTCCTGTTCCTTACCAAAAATCATGGGTTCACCATGAACGACAAATAAGGCATTATCAGGGCGAGTTGATTTGTTCTCAACATCTGCGAACTCGCCATCATTAAAAATGATGCAATTCTGATAGACTTCTATAAATGCTGCCCCTTTGTGACGCTGTGCACGTTTGATGCTTTCCTGCAAACCTTTTGCATCCACATCCAAAGCTCGAGATATGAACGTGGCGTTGGCACCCAGTGCAACTGCACTTGGGTTAAAAGGTCTATCGATGGAGCCAAATGGTGAAGATTTGGTTTTTGCTCCCAGCAATGAGGTGGGAGAATACTGACCTTTGGTTAAACCATAGATGCGGTTGTTAAACAACATGATGTTCATATCAATGTTGCGTCGCAAAGCGTGGATCATGTGGTTTCCACCAATGGAAAATCCATCGCCATCACCTGTTATTACCCAGACAGCCAGTTCAGGATTGGCCAGTTTTACACCCGAAGCAATGGCAGGTGCACGACCGTGGATGGAGTGGAAGCCGTAAGTATCCATGTAATAGGGGAAACGGCTGGAGCAACCGATTCCAGATACGAAAGCATAATTCTCTTTTTTCACACCCATGACAGGTAGGGTTTTCTGCATATTTGCCAGAACCGAATAATCCCCACAACCTGGACACCATCTCACCTCGTTACCGGGGACAAAATCTTTCCTGGTTAGATTCAGATCTTGAATATCAACTTTAGTTTCACTCATCTCACTATACCTTATCTATTCAATTGCTCGGGGATTAACCGAGGATCTCGTTAATTTTTTCTTCAATTTCAGATGCACGGAAGGGTTCTCCCCTCACAATATTCAGTTGGTGAATTTCTCTGGCCAACTCACCTTTGAGAAGCATTGCCAGCTGACCTGAGTTAACCTCTGGAATGAGGATTTCATCAAATTCATCACAAATAGCTTTTATATCTGATGGGAAAGGGCTGACCCAACGCAGGTGCAACTGGCTTACGGATAGCCCCTTTGCTCGAGCACGATCGATGGCGACATGGATGGCACCATGGGTGCTACCCCATCCTACCACAAGGAGCTTACCCTTGGAATCACCATGAATTTCTGAGGGAGGAATTTCCTGTTTGATATTCTCAACTTTACGAGCCCTGATATCAGTCATAAGCTGATGGTTATCTGGATCCTGACTGACCATTCCAGTAATATTTTCTTTTTCAAGACCACCTATACGGTGTTCCAGACCTTCAGTTCCTGGAATCGCCCAGGGTCGTGCTTCATTTTCATCACGAGAATAAGGCATAAATCCATCTTCACCACGATCTGAGGAATCGGGGTGATTTACTTCAATCTTTGGTAATTTTTTGGGGTCTGGAATTTGCCAAGGACCTGAACCCTGACCAAGATATCCATCTGACAATAAAATGACTGGGGTCATATATTTCATGGCTACTCTTGCAGCTTCGAAGGCACATTCAAAGCAATCTGCTGGATCCTTCGCAGCAATTACTGGTATCTGAGCGTCACTATTGCGACCATGAACAGCTTGCAGTAAATCTGATTGCTCCATCTTCGTGGGCATTCCTGTACTAGGTCCACCGCGTTGAACATTTACGATTACCAGTGGAAGTTCAGTAATAATTGCCAGTCCAATTGCTTCAGTCTTCAAAGCCATGCCGGGACCAGATGTTGTGGTAACTGCTAAATCACCAGCATAGGAAGCTCCAATTGCAGACGCAATACCTGCAATTTCATCCTCAGCCTGGAATGTTTTCACACCATGATTTCTGAGACTTGAAAGCGTGTGGAGGATTTCGCTGGCAGGTGTGATTGGGTAGGATCCCAAAAATAATTCCTTACCGGCTTTTTCAGCCGCTGTTACCAGACCATAGGCGACAGCAACATTACCAGTAATATTGCGATACTTACCCTTGGGTAAGTCAGCCTTCTCTACAGCATATGAAGTGGTGAATATTTCAGTGGTTTCACCATAATTGAACCCCGTTTTCATTGCAGTGATATTGGCTTCAGCAATGGATGGGTTGCTTTCGAATTTTTTTCTTAACCACTCTTCTGTGGGTTCAATTGGACGATTATACATCCAGAATAGAACACCTAAAGCAAACATGTTCTTGGTTCGCTCGATACCCTTGGAAGTCAGATCTGAACTCTCAAGAGCTATTTTTACCAACCTGGACATTTCAATACTGAAAACGGTAAAACCTTCTAAGGAACCATCCTCAAGTGGGTTGGTCTCCCAGCCAGCCATTTTGAGGTTCTTCGTTGTAAACGCATTGGAGTTGGCTAGAATGGTTCCACCCTTCTTCAAATCCCGCAGATGCACTTTGAGTGCAGCTGGATTCATAGCCACCAACGTATCTGGCAGGTCACCTGGAGTAAAGACTCGCTGTGATCCAAACATCAGCTGAAATGCACTGACACCAGCTAAAGTTCCAAGCGGGGCTCGGATCTCAGATGGATAATTGGGAATAGTTTTTAAGTCATTCCCGACAATGGCCGTGGCTTCAGTGAAGCGTGTGCCCGTTAATTGCATACCATCGCCAGAGTCTCCTGCAAAACGAATGGTTGCTTCATTGATACTAATTACTTTTTTCGCCATGAATACGAACTCCTGATTAACGAAACTTGATATGGATTAAAATTGACTGATAAATCACTGGTTTAACTTACATGCTTCCAGGATTGATTCCCTGTGTTAACCTGTTTTCTTGAGGTGCATTTGGATGCAAATCCAGGCCTGAATATCGCGGCTCATTCATAAGCAAAAACTAATGTCCACCTTGGCCTAAAACAATGCTGAATGATATCTGACACCATTTATTTTTCACAAGTATTAGACAAAGCAACTATTGAGCCGTATTACCTATTTATCCTCAAATTCTATTGCGTTTTTTTCAGCTCCTGACCTTTTGAGAAATACTTTTTGAGCTGACTTTGTGCCTCTCCAAAAACCGTGCGCGCAGGGAAATTTCCATGCCTGTTGAGAGTCCCAGCTTTCACTCCTGTGAGAATCTCGATACCTTCAGAGATAGTCTGAACCGACCAGATGTTAAACTTTCCAGCTTTTACTGCAGCCTGAAGATCCGGCATTAGCATGAGATGATCTACATTTGCTTCAGGAATCAACACTCCCTGGTCTCCTGTTAATCCTCTAAGCTCACAGAGGTGGAAGAAGCCTTCTATTTTCTCGTTTACACCGCCAATGGCCTGAATCTCACCCCACTGATTTACGGACCCGGTAACTGCAATCCCCTGCTGGATGGGGATGCCTGATAAAGCGGAGAGTATTACATATATTTCTGTGGAACTGGCACTATCTCCATCAATACCACCATAGGATTGTTCAAAAGTCAATGTGATGGTCACCGATAAGGGGAAATTTTGGGCAAAGGTCTGCCCAAAAAAGCCATTGATGATCAGATTGCCCTTGTCATATGTTTTGCCAGAAAGTTTCGCTTCACGCTCCACTGAAATGATGCCTGGTTCACCCATATAAGTGGTAGCAGTTATTCTAGATGGTTTCCCAAATGAGTTATCACCCATGGAGTACACTGCCAAACCATTTATTTGACCAACCCGCTCACCTTTAACATCGATCATCAGGCTTTCACTTTCAATATTTTCCCAGACTTTCTCCTCATAGAGACTTCCACGAAAACGTTTTTCTGAAATGGCTTTACGAACATCTTCCCCCTGTACTTGACGATGCTTCTGTTTTTTAGCCCAATATGCTGATTCTGTTATCAGGCCAACCAGAGTCCCAAACTGGAGGGAGAGCTTGCTTTTGTCACCGGCTAATCTCGAGCTGTAAACAATAACCTGGGTTGCTGCCTGAGACGTAAAGTGAGGTGATTTGCTTTCACGACATACCTTGGCAATAAACTGACACAAAAGATGTTCATTTTCAGCGTTACGATTGACTTCATAATCAAAATCTGCTCGAACTTTGAATGTCTTATTAAATGCATCATCCACTTCCTGGAGATAATGAAAATGATCTGATCGACCGAGTAGAATGACATTTAAATCCAAAGGGATGGGCTCAGGCTGCAGTGAGGTCGTTGCATTCAGTCCATATTGCTCATTTACGTCTTCAATTTGCAATGATTTGTTCTTCAGAGTACGCTTCAAGTACTCCCAGACATTGGCACCCTGGAGAACATTCTGAATATCCAGAATGAGAAATCCGCCATTAGCCTGCAACATGGCTCCTGAGCTAATCATGGTATAATCACTATACCAGCCTCCCATGACAGCTTCTTTACCAATTCTACCAAACAGGTTGTAGTATGATGGATTGGTGTCAACGATTACAGGGGCTCCCTTCTGACGGCAATTATCCACCAGCAGGTTGACCTTATATCTTTGCATTAATGCTTGTTGACTCTGTAGGGGAGATGGAGCTTCCTCATTTTCTGAGGCATTATCCATGCCGACAAATTCCTGAACATGCTCTGCAATATCATCTCTGACTGCCTCGAGATATTTTATTAGACACGGGTGGTCCGAATAATTTTCTAATAATCGCCCAATTCGGTGTTCCACAGACTCCAAAGCTATTTTTTCCTGGAGTGATTCTACAATATCCGAGCGTTCTTCCTCCAATTCCGCCATATCACGGAGTGCTTCTCGTAGATGTTCCTGGATGAGATTAATTTTTTCATTGATAATGGCCAGCTCTTCCTCTGAAAGGGCAGAGATATCAGCCTCATCCATTGGTTTGCCATCTTTTAGCGGGATGGTTTGAAAACCAGCCTGAGTCATATTCAATTGAATATCCTGCTCAGAAGCCTGTGCATTTACAGCGGCAATTATTTCCTCTCGACCTGTATCAAACTCAGCTGTAATATCTTTTATTCGTTTAGTATAAATGTCACCGGTGAAAACCTTCGGAAGATCAATGCTCAGACTGGTGATCAATCGTTTCATTTGCTTAGCAAATTTATTACCCTGACCAGCAGGTAACTTGAAAACCCTTGGTCGGTATTCATCTCGGAAATTGAACACAACTATCCAGTCTGGTGGAACAGGCTTATTGGCGGCAAACTTTTCAACAAGACTTTTTACTATAGCACTCTTACCAGTCCCTGGAACACCACCGACAAACACATTATACCCAGGTGCTAATAGCTCCAGACCAAATTGAAGTGCCCGAACGGCGCGTTCCTGGCCAATCACCTTATTCAGACTGGCAAGCTCTCCAGTGGATCTAAATTGTAGCGCTTCATCGTTGGTAGTTCTGCAAAGATCCTTTGCGGTCAGTTTTGTCATAATCTCATCCTGATCATATTTTTTGAATCCAGCTATTTCACTGAACTATTTGTAACTTATCACGTATTTATTTTGAATCTACGGTGCCCAAGATAAGCAATTTCAGCATTGTTACTGCCTTAAAATCAAGTCTCCTCTAAGGAATTACAAAACGATTTGATAGGCTCGGGAATTTCGGTGATATCGCTCTGATCACCTTCTCTCACTTCACGCGAGAGATTGCTGAAAAAAGTCTACTAATCAGCTTCATTCCGAATACATTTTCTGAGCCATTAAAGGGGAATTTATGTCAACGCTCATACATACCGAAGCATTCAATCCAGCTACTGGTGAGTCCTTGGGTCAGATCCCGCAAAACACACTGGAGGATATCCAGCATGCGGTTTCGCGAATCCGCAAAGCTCAATCAAAATGGGCTGATTATTCCTTTTCGGAGCGAGGTAAGCATTTGAGAAAAATGCAACAGCATCTGGTAGAACATGGTGAGGAATATGCCAAAATAATTTCTGCTGATAATGGCAAGACTTTGACTGATGCTTACATAACAGAAATCTCCTCCGCTGTAATTGCTTTTGATTATTATATCAAGCATTCTCCGCGCGTACTTAGAGAGCGTCGAGTCAAAGGTTCCCACATCTTCTCACTATTCACACGTAACCGATTACAGCGTGTTCCTCGGGGAGTTATTGGAATTATTTCTCCCTGGAATTACCCTCTCGCAATTCCCATGCATGAAATCCTCATGGCTCTCATGTCTGGCAATGGTCTGATCTATAAAGCTGCCTCAGAAACCCAAATGGTAGCGCAGGTTATCCAAAAGATCGTGGATGCTGGGGAGCTGCCTCAGGATCTCTTTGTCCAGGTAAATGTTCCAGGTCGAGTTGCTGGAGATGCTTTTCTAAATGCCGGGGTTGATAAATTATTCTTTACTGGAAGTGTTCCAGTCGGCAAAACTCTCATGAAAAAAGCTGCTGAATCACTCACACCACTCTCACTTGAGCTGGGTGGAAATGACGCCATGATTGTTTGTGCCGAGGCAAACCTGAAAAAGGCTGTCAATGGTGCGATCTGGGCTGGTTTATCTAATTCTGGTCAGAGTTGTGCTGGAGTTGAACGTATTTATGTACATCGTGAAGTCTACAAGCCTTTCCTGAAATTGCTTAAGAAAAAGGTCCAGAAGTTACGTGTGGGTCAACCTGATCTAAAAGACACGCATATTGGCACGATGACAACTTCCAAACAACATGACGCAGTCCGAAATATGCTGGAGGAAGCCATCGCTCAAGGCGCTGTGGTTGAAGCGATGTCGCAAATCGATGAGAACACTGACCAGGCACTTCCCGCTACTATCCTAACAGAAGTGAATCAGGGTATGCGGGTCATGAAAGAAGAGACCTTTGGTCCCGTGATTGGTGTCATGTCTTTCAAAAGTATTGAGGAAGCAATTCAGCTTGCCAATGATTCAGATCTTGGGTTAACGGCTTCCATCTGGACCAAGAATCACAGACTGGGACGGAAAATTGCTACCCAACTTCAAGCTGGCGTCGTAACAATTAACAGTCATCTCATATCACATGGCATACCAAATTTACCCTGGGGTGGTTTTAAGCAAAGCGGTATCGGACGAACTCACGGAGAGCTCGGTTTATTGGAAATGACCGAGGCCCGGATAGTTGTAAACGACTACTTCCCGCTGAATAAGCAATTCCACTGGACTCCCGTTCCAGGGTTTGTATATCGTCGCTGGGTCGGGTTCGCCATGATGATTGGTGGAACGTGGTCCTGGAAGCTAAAAGGGTTGCTGAAACTCATTTTTGGATTCAGGCGACTATGATTGCATAGAGTTTAACACCTTATACCGTCACCCTGGAGCACCTACCAGATTGCCAGCACTGCTCCCATCATTAAGAGACCTACCAGATACATTCCAGAATTGATAAACCAGAGAAGCATGGAACGCATTTCAAAGGCATGATTCACACCAAAAGTTAAGCCGGTAAATCCCAGCCACATGAAGAGTCCGAGAAGGAGTCCACCTCCCAGACTTGCAGTGCCTGTCCATGCGAGGACATTGGCCATGAAAAACGCCATGAAAAATGAGTTCAAGATGGCAACTACATAAGGTGGCATCATGTTCTTGCCTTCAATATCTTCCATTTTAATCCCAGTAGCTTCCATCCAGGGCTTGCCAAACAACGGACCATACCAAAGGGCTCCTAATGCCATATTGGCAATAACCAGTACTGCGATTGCTATCCAATTCACATCAAAAGTAAGCATTGAACATCTCCTTTTCTTGTGGGGATTTATCACCCCAAAACAAATCACCATGACTTAATTTGTCACAATTTGGGAAAATTGAGATTGGAATCCACCATTTTTTTAGCACCTGCTAAGGATTAATGCTTGTGATACATCGTCTCTATAAGTGCTTTGAACTTATCATTGATCTGCTTGCGCTTGAGTTTCAGAGTTGGTGTTATTTCGCCGCCCTCCTGGGTGAAGGGTTTCGCCATGAGTCTGAATTTCTTAATAGTTTCATAGTTGGCCAGTTTTTTTGATTGCGCTTCAATACGCTCCCTGAAAAACTCGATAACATGGGGATGAGCAATCAGCTCTTCATTGTTCTGAAATTGTATTTTCTTTTTGTGAGCCCAGGCTTCCAGGCTTTCAAATGCAGGTACAATTAATGCGCTTACAAAGTTGCGTTTGTCCCCAATGGCAATGATCTGATCAATAAAAAAATCTTTACCTATCAGTTTTTCGATATTCTGGGGAGCGATATTTTTACCTCCCGAAGTGATAATCAAATCCTTGATACGATCAGTAATTTTAAGGAAACCATCCTCATCGAATTCACCGACATCACCTGTCTTGAACCAGCCATCTATTATACTTTCAGCTGTAGCTTCAGGATTATTGTAATAACCCTTCATCACCTGCGGACCTTTAACTTGAATTTCTCCACTCTCCGCAATTCTAACTTCACACCCTGGAACAAGTTTTCCAACTGTGCCAAATTTGAAATTTTCAGGTGTATTATATGAAATCATGGGAGAAGTCTCTGTCAGACCATATCCCTGGCAAATAAGTAAACCACAGGCCAGAAAGAATTCCTCAATACTCTTATCCAGTGGTGCACCACCTGCAGAAAAGAAATTTTTATCTCCACCCACGACGGCTCTTACTTTGGACAAAACTAATTTGTCTAAAACCTTGTATTTCATCAGCAGACCAGATGGTATTGGCTGTTTTCTGAAGAATAGATTGTTGTATGAAGTCCCCGTGGCAATCGCTTTTGTAAACAGGAATCGTTTAATGACTGAAGCATCCTCCTGCGAGTTCATAACTGCAGCATAGATCTTTTCGTAAAGTCTGGGAACGGATACCATAGCCGTAGGTTTGACTTCCTGGAGGGTTTCAATTACCTGTTTTGGGTCTTCCAGATAAGTCTGAATAGCACCTTTGAGATACACATAATATGACCACATACGCTCATAAACATGGCTCAGGGGTAGAAAGCATAGAGATACATCCTTGTGGCTTACGTTGAAATTTGCGTCCACGCATTCAAATTGATGAAACAAATTTCCATGAGATAGCATGACACCTTTGGGATGCCCAGTTGTTCCAGAAGTATAGATAATGGTAGTGACATCATCGCTCTTGATTTTTCCTGAACGGAGATTCATCTCCTGGATTAATTTCTCCTGATCCTGGACGTTTAGAAAATCCCTGAAATAAACGGAGAATTCTTTATCGATTTCAATGGCTGGGTCGAATGAAACCACCTGAAGTGGATGAGCATCCTTATGAATGGTGGCGAGATTCGAATACTGCTCCAGATTTCCACAATAAATCAGCCTTATGCCTGCATCCTGGATGATGTATCTAGCCTGATCCAGCGTATTGGTGGCATAAATGGGTACTGAGATGGCCCCCACCATTATACAGGCGAGATCACTCACTGCCCACTCATAGCGATTGGCAGAATAAACACCTACTGAATCACCCTTTTTCACACCGGATTGTATCATGGCACAGGCTAGATTGTTGATCTTCTCACCAAACTCTTTATAAGTCAGGGATGCCCAGCCATCTCCAATCTTAAATCTAAGTGCTGTATTTTCTCCATATTCTGCAATTTTAATGGTGATCATCTGTCCGATATGATCATAGTTCATTGGTTCTTCCAATTCTTTTTGGGAAATTGATAATTTTTACTGAATTTACATTGGTTGTGTTCTATGCAAACTGAGGCATTTCCATTCTGGTCATCCTGCCTTTGTCTCTGAATTACTCTAATATAGTGTTTATCATTACCTGAAGATCAGAAACATCTACCGACTCATCCAGATTGAGGTCAGCTATATCGAGTTGATAATCGCTTGCCTCAAGATTACCCAGAATAATACTCACAAGCTGGATCACATC
>JAERTG010000096.1 GCA_016845065.1 Fidelibacterota bacterium
AGCAGAAGTACCTCCGATGCCCATCAGGCTGAAAACACCAGACTTTTTGGTGGGGAACACAAGGTTGAAGGATAAATCCTGGTATTGGGCACTTTCCTTGAATTTGATACCCATGAGTTCCAGTAGATGAATAAAGGAGTATCGGTAGGCAGCCACGTAGGAGGCATTCCCCTTTTTCGAAAAGGGACCTTCTGTTCCAAATTCTAGTCCATTCCACCCGATTTGGGCCCAGTGCTCTCTTTTGCTATTGTTTCCCGTTCGGAGTTTAATGTCAAAAATCCCCGACATGGCATTACCATATTCAGCTGGAAATGCACCGGTGAGAAAATCTGAGTTGGCCATTAAATTGGTGTTGAGCATGGTAATGGGCCCACCTGTGGTACCCGTGGCACCAAAATGGTTTGGGTTGGCAATTTGAATGCCGTTGAGTTGGTATTGCAATCCTATGGGTGAATTGCCTCTGATCACAATATCGTTTCGGTTGTCCCGAGAAGACATCACACCGGCATAATTGGCCACCATGCGTGCAGGGTCGCCATAGCTTCCCGCATAACGGTTGGTTTCATCAA
The DNA here is from genome assembly GCA_016845065.1 of Fidelibacterota bacterium. Lineage (GTDB taxonomy): Bacteria > Fidelibacterota > UBA8477 > UBA8477 > JABMPR01 > JABMPR01. The sequence continues at coordinate 570 of JAERTG010000096.1, forward strand.
GGTTAAAGGATCGGGCACTTACGGTGGCCACAGAATTTATGGGTCTGTCTTTGGAATTAGCTGCCCTAACATTTACCTCTTGAATGTTAATGACCATTTCCTGCAACAGTATTTCTAGCACAACCTCCTTTCCGGAGCGAACAATAATATCCTTCAGAATTTGGGTTTGATAGCCCACATAATTGACCTCCAGGTTTTGTCTGCCCACAGGAACCTCTGTAAGTATAAATCTTCCCTGTGCATCGCTGGTACATCCATGGATGGGATCACTTCCTGACAGCACAATGCTGGCACCGGGCAAAGTGGCTTTGCTGTCTCTGTCGATAACGACACCTTTGATGGTTTGAGAAAGTGTGTTCTGGGAATATACATTCGTCGCTTGCAGGAGGCAGATGAGCAACACGAGCCAGGTAGTAACTATAAGCACATATGTTTTAAGCGCTTCCATTCTGCAATAATGCATATCCATTCTCAAAAGTCGCTTTGCCTCAAAAGCTATTAAAATAGGAGGGCATCGGCTTCTTTCTTTTCAATTCTTTTCCAAACAGGCTTGCTGAGTTTATGATCTTCAATATTGAATGCTACCATATCAAAGGTTTCTTTGTAAAAATCCAAATTTGATTTTCTATCTGGATTATGTTCAATAAATACCAATTGATCATAACTGATATGATATTTTTCGCAAATCATCATGGCCAAAGGGGCTACCCATCTTGAAATTGAGGTACCCGGATTTTCTTCATATAAATTGGTCACGATCACAACAGTTTGTGCCTCATCAGATACAATCTTCAGGCCACAAATTGAGGGCATATCCCATTGTCCGGGAAAATGAAAAATCTCATCAATATATTTGGATACAGCAGGCATAATATGAGTTGACTAACGGTTGATTTGTTTACCAAAACTACTTTCTGTAAGATCAGCTCTTGCCGGGCGATAGGTACCGTCTTCCATTTCCTTTTCTATCACCCGCATCATCAATTTGAACATTTTCTGCTCCTGGGTTTCTTCCTTGTAAAAACTATCCCAGGCAAAATGATACAGTTCCTGAAGCCTTTCCGGACTCATATGTTTGGGCTTAAATACTACTTTGTCAGCAGTATAATGGTTCCAGTCATGATCAAAAATGCGACCTTCCTTCAGCATATCGTCATAGGCTTTGGTTTGTGGAAAGGGAGTGAGTACAGTAAACTCAGCCAGGTCAAGCTTGATTTCAAGAAGAAAATCAATTAGTCTCAGGATATCATCCTCAGTTTGCCCATCCATACCCAGTAAAATAGTTCCTTCAACTCCAATGCCATGATCGTGGTAGCGTTTTATTCGCTCACGGATATAGTCGGAAGTGTCGAAAACAGCCTGATACACATACCAGGCACCAGCCTGAGCAGCCAGATCCAGTATTTTAGGATCGTCTTTGATGGTATGGCTACACCATTTCTTTTTAAAAGGAATCATGGTGCGGAAAAGTTCTTTCTCCCACTCATCATCCTGTGCCAGTGAGTTGTCAACAACAAATAAGCGGTTGTTTTCAATGGTGTCCAGTTCTTCAGCCACCTTATCGAATGGACGTGGTCTGAATCCTTTACCACCCAGGTAGGAAACGGCACAAGGGTAACAATTAAAACGACAGCCGCGGGAGGCGTGAAACAAATCTACCATTTGTACACCCTTATGGTAATACAAATCCCTTTGCAGTATATCCCTGCGGGCGGGGCCAATAATGCTGGTATCAGGAGGCGCGATGAGGTGGTTATACAATTTTTTCAACTCCCCCTTTTTAAAATCCTCAAAAACAGCCTCCATATGACCTTCAGCTTCACCAAGAAAAACACTGTCGGCGTATGACATACATTCATCAGCATGGAGCATGGTGGAGATGCCACCAAAGATGACTTTTTTCCCCCTGTTACGAAATTCAGTGGCTATTTCCCAACCTCTTTTAACCTGAGAGCTTAACATCATGGATATGCCAATGAACTCTGCGTCAGTGCTGTAGTCCAGGGCTTGAACATTCTCGTCTGTGAAATCAATATCTACATATTCAGGAAGAGTGGCAGCAAAAACCACTGGTCCATGGGGCGGGAGGTTAAAGTGGGTCTGACCATCAAGTTTGCTCCACTTTGGATATATAAGCTTAAACTTCATCTGCAGATTTTAAGTGATCAGTATCGCCGTATCTTTTATAATGGGTTTCCAGCACCTGACTCATAAAATCCGGTGCTACTGATGTGTCACTATACTTATTCTTTTTATAATCTTTTACTGTTTCAAGGAAAGCAATAAACTTATCCTCAAATGCCTGGCTGTAGTCCAGTCCAATGCTGTTGTAAATATACTTTATTCCTTTGATGGGATCCTTTTCAAGGGATTCGAATCCCATTTCCACATAATCCGATGGAGGAAGCTTATCCAGATCCTCCTGTATGCTAACTAACATATGGTTTAAAAACTCAGCACAATCAGTGGCCAAAGGCTTTTCCCAGCTGCCTTTGAGACAATTTTGGCGGCCCACCACATCCCACATATGCTGGGTAGAGGGAATGACTTTTTCGGGATGGCGATGGATGTGAATGAAGCGGGCATCGGGATATATTTCTTTGATCAGTTTGATGCGCATGGAATGAAAGGGATTTTTGAAGAGTAAGGTCCCCTTCTTATGATGCAACAACTTTTTGCCGAAGCTTATAAACTGTTTCTTCCATTTTTCCCTTGCTAAGCCCTGGGGTTCAAAAACTGTTTCCTTATCCAAAAAATAGGTGTTGCGTTTTGGAAAAATCAAATGCTCCAGTGGGGAATTCCGACTTATCTTCAAGATGGCATATTCATCTTCCTGGGGTTCTGCAAAGCCTAGTTTTACATTGTCCATGGGCCTTTGTTTCCCCATAACAGCAGTCATCATGGGCTTGTAGTATTTTTCCGATACCAAAAATCCCTCAGGAACTGAAACCTGAAATACGCTAGGTGTGGTCAACTGTTCATCCTGACTCATTAATTGGTGGAGAAAAGTACTGCCTGTACGCCAGTGGCCAATGATAAAAACAGGAGATTTGGGATGGGGTGCAGCCTCAATTAGTTTT
>JAERTG010000097.1 GCA_016845065.1 Fidelibacterota bacterium
TAAAACATGGTAGCAGCAGTGGCAGCCATGATGATAATACCAACCATCACCTCTATGAGAGTGAAACCAGGTGAACTTCTGGTTACCCATGCCTGCCGCTTCTGCTTCATTTATAAAATTCCCTGTTCAAACAGCTTGGGATTATCTGCAATTTGAGCTGCAGCAGCGCGTGATATCTTACCCTGACTTACCAAACGCTGTAAGTCCTGATCCAATGTCTGCATACCGTCGACTCCACCGGCTTGAATCACGGATGGAATCTGATAAATCTTATCCTCACGAATAAGATTTCTCACAGCTGAGTTAGCTATCATTATTTCACAACCTGGAACACGACCCTTGTCATCCTTGGTCTTTAAAAGTTTCTGTGCAATAACTGCCACGAGACTTTCAGAGAGCATGGAGCGCACCTGTCCCTTCTGGGCGACAGGAAAAATATCTATAATACGATCTATAGTTTTTGAAGCGCTTGAAGTATGGAGGGTGGACATAACGAGGTGACCTGTTTCCGCTGCGGTCAATGCCAACTGAATGGTCTCAAGATCTCGCATTTCTCCAACAAGGATCACATCTGGATCTTCACGGAGAGCAGAACGCAAGGCGTTGGCAAAACTATCTGTGGAAATCCCCAGCTCACGCTGGTTCACCAGACAGTTTTTACTCTCGTGATAATATTCAACTGGATCTTCAATAGTAATAATATGTGCTTCACGGTGCTCATTGATATGATCCACCATGGCTGCCAGGGTTGTAGATTTTCCAGATCCCGTAGGTCCAGTAAGGAGAATCAAACCTCTATCGCGCATGGCCAGTTTAGCCAAAACCGGTGGAACATCCAATTCATCAAAGCCCTTGATATCAGTTGGGATAGTTCTGAACACCCCTGCGACACCTCGGATTTGCTTGAAGAAGTTTACTCTAAATCGGCCTCTCCCCTCCAACTCCTTAGAAAAGTCTATTTCCTTTCTAGAGTGAAACCGTTTCAGTTGATCATCATTCATAACCTCTGAAGCAATCTGCTCCATCTCCTCTTTACTGAGAAGTGGCAGATTTAATTTCCGCATGGTTCCGTTTATACGGACCATTGGAATGGCACCTACGCTTAAATGTAGATCTGAGGATCCACTCTCAAGCGCATAACCAAGTAATTGGTCTATCTTAGAAGCCATTAGAATTATTCTTCTTCGTCGAAGCCGTAACCGGTGAATTTACCGTTTTCAGTTTCATAACGAACTTCGTGACCAGCACCTTGTTTCATTTCTTCTGTACTTAAAGCTGTGATTTCAGAAATTCCATCCCCACCACCAATAATTGTAAATACCCATTGGCGTTTGGTTGCACTCTTCATCTGAATGTATTTAGGCTCTAATTGTCCTTCTACGTCATCTGGCCATTCTCCTCTGTCCTGGTAATACATTTGGGCAGCATTCCAGATCGAACCAATTGCGGATTGAGCATCAGATGCATAGGCACCTTTTACATAGTTTTGGTAGATCGGGAAGGCTACCGCAGCCAGAATGGCGACAATAATAACAACGACCAACACCTCAATTAGGGTAAAGCCGGATTCCCGGGTTATCAGGTTCTGTTTCATCTTCTCTCCTTAAAAAATTATAATGCTCTTTTACTCATTTCAGCGGCGCAAGATACATGCGACACTATGGACATTCAATTCGTACAGGATAAAGAAATGATAACAGAATTTTGATATACATCACATGATGCAAAAATGGACTTTACCATATCGGGGGAGATTCAACTGATAATAGGTATGTTTGTGTTAACTAACTTACGAGCTTTGATACAAAACATACCTATAACTGGCCTCGTGCAATTTGACGAGAACATATACTCTGTCTATGTGATCAGGCAATCAATGCAAGGATAGCAAAAACATCAATTACCCAAAGCATGGCTGATACCTCATCACGTTTGCCATGTATTAATTTGATTAATGTCCAACTCAGGAAACCCCAGATAATTCCCTGCGTGATACTGAATGTGAGCGGGATAAGCAACATGGCAATGAATGCTGGTATGGCATTATCCATTTCACTCCATGATATTTTCCGCACCGGCTTCATCATAAAGACACCCACCAAAACCAGCGCAGGTGCGGTGGCAATGCTGGGGATTATGGATAATAGTGGTGATAAAAACATAAATGGGATAAAAAGGAGACCTGCAACCAAAGCTGTGAGGCCTGTTCTCCCACCCTCTTCAATGCCTGTAGCTGATTCAATATAACTGGTACCAGAACTGGTGCCGACCAATCCGGATATTGTCGTGGAAAATCCATCAACAATGAGGGACTGTTTAATATTGCGAGGCTCACCATCCTCCGATTTAAGGTCACCTGCTTCAGCGACACCAACAAAGGTGGAAATACTATCAAACATATCTGTGAAGAGAAAGGCAAAGATGACAGGGATCATGGCGAATTTCAAGGCTCCCATTAAATCAAGGGCAAACAATAAGGAAAAATCTGGAGCTGCAAAAATTCCGTTGAAACTCACGAGCGTTGAGGTGCCAAAATTTATGCTGCTGGCATCACCCCACAAGCGACCGATGGGGATGGCAAGGAGGGTCGTGGCGATTATACCAATAATGAGGGCTCCCTTGTAACGCGCCACAACCAGAACCGAGGTGATCAACAGACCGATCAGGAAGGTGATAACAGCTGGGGTGAGCTCACCCAATCCCACCAAAGTTGCAGGATTCGCTACAATAAAATTGGCATTCTTGAATCCAATGAATGTAATGAAAAGACCAATACCTGCTGCAATAGCATAACGTAGTTGCGTTGGGATTGCATGTACAATCATGGTTCGGATATTGAAAATGGAGAGTAATAGAAATACGATCCCTGAGAGAAATACCGCTCCCAGCGCTGTTTCCCATGGAATACCCATACCGAGAACGATACCATAGGTAAAGAAAGCATTTATTCCCATGCCCGGTGCAAGTAGAATTGGATTGTTTGCATAGATTCCCATGGCAATGGAACTGAAAGCGCTGACCAGAACTGTGGCGGTCAAGACTGCTGTAAACGACATCCCAGTAGCACTTAATATGGCTGGATTGACAACAATGATATACATGGTTGCCAGAAAACTGGTTACCCCAGCAATGACTTCTGTTTTTACATCACTGCCAAATTCTTCCAATCGAAAATTCTTCAGCATCTTAATCTCCCTGGTTTTTTTGTGAGCTTTCTAGTATAACAACTTTTAAGATTGAGGCAATTGGGAGAACACCACAATAATTTGAAGATACAGGTTTCAGTCTGTGTTCTTAATTGGGATTTATATGCTTCAGGAATGTATTGAATGAACTCAAAATTTTTTCCTGATTTGTAAAGTAGGGAAAACATTCGTTAGTAAGTACTACATCATTCTATTTTGATGGCAGAATGGATCAAATTAGTAAAGGATTAACCATATGACCTTCAAGCTTAGATTTTTAGCCTTGCTCATCTTGCTCTCAGGATTCACAAGCGCACAAGAGAAAACCCCCAGGCTCGAAATCTTTCATCCCAAATCCGATATGCAATTCTGGGTGGATCGCATTGAGGTAGCAGGCTTTATCCCACCAGGTTCAGAAGTCACAGTTGATGGGATCGTTGTGGTTCCTGATAATGAAGGTTTATTCCGCCATTTAATAGATTTGGACCAACCGGAAGTTTTTATTCCGATTACAGAAACATCTGGAACAGACATCTCCCATGACACCATCCGGGTATTCCATCGTAACCCTGACCACATGACTTCAGACAGTGTTTTTATTAACAATAATATTCCTGAAGTGCTTACCATCCAGCTGGGTTATCCCACTGGTGGGAGCTATAATGGTTCAGAAGTTAGTCTAAGAGGTCGGACACACCCCGATGCCCTGCTCCTGATGAATGGTGATACTGTGGAAGTTTTTGATTCAGGAGCCTTCACCCGTCACGTAGATATTCATCGTGGTGAAAATAAATTCGAGTTTACAGCAACTTTGAATGATACCATAGTCAGAGAGCTGGTCACCCTTTCCAGACCATTGGAGCGGGAGGTCCTGTCTGCTCTCGATAAAAAAAGTGCACAACCTGCTCGAGAGCGATGGGCAATCGTCGGAGATCACCTCATACTTGGCGTCGAGGGTCCTCCCTCTGAGTCTGTCTACTTTAAGATTCCTGGAATCACCGGCTGGACAAAGATGACTGAAAATACACCGGGTTACTATACGTATTCTCACCATCTCTTGAATATTGATAGAGAGATAAATACTAAAGTGGTTTACCGACTTGGTACTTTTTCGAAGAAGGTCAGCAGTGCTCCTCTACGCATCTTGACAGATGCCCTGGGAGGGTTGACTGTTCATGAAGATACACGTGTGTATGACACACCTACAACAGACCAGCTCTTCTTTCCTCTGGCAGATTCAGTTTCTCTCCAGATTATTGGTTTGGAAAACAGGATGTATCGAATTCGTCTGGGACAATACAGGACAGCATATGTTCTTGCAGACCGTGTTGATCTCGATCCCCGGAGCAAACTCAACAGCCCACATTATCTCGGGTCCATGCGCGGTGAAAACGAAAATGATTGGGCAGTATTTCGAATCCGAACTGGTTCTATTCGACTCCCCTTTGAAATCAAAGAAAAAGCCCGACCAGCGCGTTTAGAGTTAAAAGTATATGGCGCTAAACAGGGATGGGAGTGGACCACCTACCCTGAAGGTGATTCTGTAATTGCCTATCTAGAGCGTAGTCAGCCAGAGGATTTGCTTTGGCAGATGGACTTCTTCCCAAAAAATAGTTTCTGGGGATGGTATGGTCGCTATGAAGGCGAGTATCTGGTAATAGGTGTTCGTAAGGCGCCTGAAATCTCCAGTGAAAATCCCTTCGCAAACCTGAAGATCGAAATTGATCCTGGCCATGGCGGTTGGCAACGTGGTGCCCGAGGGATAACGGGCTATGCAGAGGCTGATGCCAACTTACGTTATAGCCTAAAACTTGAGAAGCTTCTGCTTGAGGCTGGTGCTACTGTTTTTCTAACCCGTCGAGATGACCACCAGATAAGCCTGGCCGACAGAGCCAGGATTGCCCGTGAGGACAGCATCCATATATTTGTCATGGCTCATAATAACGCACCGGGTGCAAGTCGAAACATTATGGAAGCAAAAGGTGCATCGACTTTTTACACCTGGCCTAGTGCCAAGGGCTTAAGTGATGCGCTCTATCCACATATGCATGACATGGGGATTGAGACATCTGGTAAGGTTGTGCGCTATTACTACTACCTTACTCGACAAACTGAGTATTTGGTATACCTCATTGAGGGAGCGTTTATGACAAATCCTCAGGAGGAAATGTTTTTACTTTCCGAAGAAGGTCTGGATGCCCTGGCACTGGCAGCCTTTAGGGGGCTGGAAGCTTTCTTACTGGAAAAAGTCGAAAATCCCTAGATGCTGAGATTTTGTTTTCATTGACAATCAAGTATTCACTTTTCCAGTTTTTAACTGCCTGCTTAAACTCTAGATTATAGGCCTGAATAAATCAGATGATTAATAAAATATAACAGATATAAACGATTTTACGAGAGGAACGAACACTGATGTCACTTTTCAACCTGAGCTACAATAATTTGAATGAACTTCCCGACGGTCAAGAGGCCTACATATTTGGCATTTTTTCTGATTTTGGAATCACTAAAAAATTTAAAGAGGATCACCCAAAGCTATCAAAAAAATTAGATCTGGCCATTGAGAATGGTGAATTTGAGGCTAAGCTAAATCAAGTGATGGTCATGTACACCCCGGATTGTGATACAGCGAAGCGCTATATCGCCATAGGTCTTGGAGACTCAGGGAAATACACTGCGGACTATCTACGTCAAGCAAGTGCAACTGCTGCAAAGAAGTGTATTGATCTCAAACTGAGCTCATTTGCCATAGAGTTCATGGGTGAAGACAATCTGACTATCGATGATGCTCAAGCCTTAGCTGAAGGACTGGTCATGGGAAGTTATCGCTTCCTGAATTATAAGAAGCAGGCAGATGATGCTTTCGCCGGATTTCAATCTGTTATCGCCACTGCAGATGCAGACATCACGAATGCACTTGGGTATGGAATGAGTATTTCAGGTGGAGTTGTGTTAGCCAGAGATCTTGGCAACCATCCCTCAAATGTTGCTACACCGACCTATCTCGCTGATACTGCAGAGGCCATAGCTGAAAAAGGTGGTATGAAGATCACCATTTACGAGCGTGAAGATTTTGAAAAATTAGGATTTGGTGGTATCGGAGGAGTTGCTCAGGGCTCTGACGTACCTCCAAAGTTTATCATCATGGAGTACATGGGTGGTGATAGTAGTGCCAAGACACTTGGACTGGTTGGTAAAGGGCTCACATTTGATTCAGGTGGTATTTCCATCAAACCATCCGCTGGCATGGATGAGATGAAATTCGATATGCTGGGTGGAGCCGCCGTTCTGGGTATTATGTCTGTGGTTGCAGATATCAAACCCAACTTGAATATCATTGCCGTAGTCCCATCTACAGAAAACATGAATGGAGGCGAAGCATATAAGCCAGGAGACATTCTCACGGCCTATAATGGCAAGACCATTGAAATTTTGAACACTGATGCCGAGGGCCGCCTCATCCTTGCCGATGGTCTCTCCTATATCACCGATAAATACGAGCTAGATGGTGTGGTAGACTTCGCCACCCTGACAGGTGCCGTCGTTGTTGCCCTGGGTCACCGCTATAGTGGCATAATGACCAATGATCAAGATTTTGCTGACCAGCTTCTTGATGTTGGGGAAAAGACACAGGATCGTGTATGGCAGATGCCTATGGACGACGAGTATGCCGAGGATATCAAATCTACCATTGCCGACGTAAAAAACACGGGTGCCGGCCGAACTGCAGGTACCATAGCAGCAGGTGCATTTCTCCGTGAATTCGTGAAAGAGGGTACTTCATGGTGTCATGTTGATATTGCGGGTTCAGGTTGGTTAAAGAAGGGTCGCCCCTATCTTCCAGATGGACCTTCGGGAGCCGGTGTCCGAATGATTATGGAGTTGATTAGAAGCTGGGAAAAGTAAATACTTGAGAAATTATCGTATAGCAGTTGACGGTATGGGCGGCGACAACGGTCCCAAGGCTGTAGTTGAAGGAGTCTGTAGAGCTTGTGAAGCAGGGAATCTTCATGTTCTCCTTGCAGGTGACCAGGAAATTCTGGAAGCTGAATTAGCTCATTTTCCAAAAGTCAGGGAGTTTATTGAGATTATCCACGCCCCCCAATCCATACCCATGGATGCTAAGCCAAAGGAGATTTTCGATAAGTATCCTGAATCTTCCATGATCAAGGCCGCTGAGATAGTTTCAACCGGTCAGGCCGACGCCCTCATTTCAGCAGGAAATACAGGTGCTCTCATTCTCGCAAGCGCTCAGAAGATACCTCGAATTAAAACCGTACACCGAACTGCATTGGCTGCAGTGTACCCTACTAGTAATGAGCTCAATCGTAAAGATATCTTTTCTCTCATTCTGGATGTTGGTGCCAATATCACTGTGGACCGAGATCATATGATCCACTTCGCCCTCATGGGAAATGCATATTCTCAAAAGGTCACTGGTGTTGAAAGACCTCTTGTAGGGCTTCTAAACATGGGATCGGAAAACAATAAGGGTGGACCTAAATACATTGAGGTGAATCGGATTCTTGAATCTTTGCCACAGATAAATTTCTATGGCAACATTGAAGGCAGCGATCTCATGAAGGGCGTTGTCGATGTAGTGATTACAGAAGGATTCAAAGGTAACATCGCAGTTAAAACAATGGAAAGTATGGCCGAGGCTGCCATGGGATTAGGTCGCATGGCATTCCAGAAGAAACTTATCTGGAAAATTGGTATGATGTTACTCTCCGGTGGTATCCGCAAAGTTAAGAAAATTAGTGACTATCAGGAATATGGTGGTGCCCCTATCCTGGGACTCGAAAAGTTGGTTTTAAAATGTCATGGCAAATCAACCCCGCGTGCAATTGATAATGCTATCAAACTAGCGGTTAAGTGTGCCCGGGACGATTTGGTCGGCAATATGAAGGCAGGTATCAACGCTTTTGAGCAAGAATTTACGCATCCGGATTATGATCATATCACCGGCTATGACACCTGATAACATCGATTAGCTTTTTGAAATAAATATTGATATCACTCTCCCCTGACTTAAAATTGATCGAAATTGAGTTAAGCAGATGAAAAGACCAAAACTGATATCAATATTAGCTCGATTGTTTTTATTACTAATCCTGACAGGTATAAACATTGCTGGTCAACCAGCCGTTAGCGAAAATTCAGAACTCGCTTCGTACGCCCAGGATTTGTATCGACAGATGGGAATTGATATGCCTCGCTCTACCTTTGATTTGCAGGACAAGGAGTCCTGGGGCAGAGTTTTTGTGATTCAGATTGTAAGTAGAAATACAACACTATCTGATGATCTCCTTCAAGCATTTCTTGTGGGAGGGGCTGTTTCACAGCATGCCAGGAGTCCTATAGATCATGTTGTGGTTGTTGCAGATCTTGAGTTTAGCAATAGCAAAGCCATGGTCCTTAGAGCGGATGGAGCTTGTTGCTCGAAGCTTTTCAACAATAGAATGACCGTAGATGTTTTCACACGGGACTGTCTGCGGATGGAATAGAATTAGTAAACTGAGTGGAATATGAAAAAGGAGAATAGAATGTTCAAGAAATCAATGCTATTTATGGGTTCTTTGCTACTTATGGCATCTTCAGTCTTTGCAGCAAACCCCTTCGAAGTAAGCATTTGGGAACGCTATGCTGAAGGTCTGGGTTGGGCAGTCGTTGCCTCAATTGGATTTTCAGGAGGTGTTGCTATTGCCCTGAAGGTTTTCGATTGGTTCTCATCTGATATTGAAGAATGGGAAGAAATCAAAAAAGGAAACTGGTCCGTTGCTATGATTTTTGTGGCAATGATCATAATGATCGGACTTCTGGTACACAAAGTTATCTAAAACGATCTTCCAGGAAATTGAAAGGGGCAGGGAAAATCCTTGCCCTTTTTTTATGAGAATTCCTCCTGAAGTGTTTCCAGTTCTTCTAACAGTTCCAAATACTTCATCTCCAGTGCTTCTTTCTCATCAATAGCAATCTGGATTTTTTCATATTCGCTAGCCAGAACTGGGTCATTCAAGATTGAATCCTGTCTAGCTATCGCTGATTCACAGTTTTCAATCAAAACAGGTAATTTCTTCAATCTATTTGACAACTTCTTCCTGACATGATAGTCTGTATTCTCTGACTTATGGCTAGCCACCTTGGCTACCTTAGCAGGTTTATCTGTTTTTTCAATCGTGTCCTGGTTCTTTCGCCACAAATAATACTCATAATTTCCTGGGAATATGCGTATTCGCCCTTTATCAACCTCAATGATCGTATTTGTGACCGCGTTCAAAAAATGTCGATCGTGGGAGATACAAACCATAGTACCCTGAAAGCTTGAGACAGCTTCCTGAACCACATCTCTCGATCGCATGTCAAGATGATTGGTAGGTTCATCCAGGAGGATGAGATCTGACGGTGTAGAGAGCATCTTCGCCAGAGCCAGGCGTGATACTTCTCCTCCACTGAGGACTTTAATTTTTTTATCTACCGTTTCCCCTGAAAAGAGGAAGCTCCCCAGATAGGTTCGCACTTCTGTCACAATCCATTTTGGATTTTCATTGGATATGAGATTGTAAATGGTTTCTTCCATCGGTAGGGATTCAAACTGATGCTGAGCAAAATAGGCACTTCGCACACCCTCACCCCAGGACAATTCACCTCCACTAATTGGTTCAACCTGGGCCAACATTTTCAGGAGCGTCGATTTACCGGCTCCATTGGGACCCACCAGTCCGATTTTTTGCCCCCGTTCCAGCTGTAGCTCCAGAGCATCAAATACATGCAGGGCACCATATGATTTCGCAACATCTTTAAATTCACTAACGATTCTAGCCGATCTACCTGGCTGAGGAATACGGACAGAAATTCGGCTTTGTTCACCTTCAGGAGGTCTAATACGTTCCAACTTTTCGAGTTTTTTAACACGACTTTGAACCTGACTGGCTTTGCTGTCTTTGTACCTGAACCTTTCAATAAATCGCTCAGTTTCAGCGATCATTTTCTGCTGATTTCTGTAGGCCGCCAATTGTTGATCATTTCGTAGATTTTTCTCATTGATGTATTTGCTGTAATTTCCGGCATAGACTTGAATCGACAAATGATCAATTTCAAATATTTGGTTGATTGTTTTGTCCAAAAAAGTACGGTCGTGACTAATCAATACCAGAGCACCAGCCCATTCCTTTAGAAAGGATTCCAGCCAGATCAATGATGCAAGATCGAGGTGGTTTGTCGGCTCATCCAAAAGGAGGATATTAGGATGTTGGAAAAGAAGTTTTGCCAAAGCAACGCGCATTCTCCAGCCCCCACTGAACTGATCAAGGGGAATTGTCATCTGTTCTGGAGTGAAGCCGAGTCCACCTAAGACTTTTTTTGCATCAGATTCTAAACTCCACCCATTTAGTCGTTCAAATTCATCCTGCATCCGACCCAATTTTTTTAGTAACGATTCATTATCAGGATCCGCACCAATTTGCTGTGATATTTTTTCAATCTGGATTTCCAATTCGCCTACTTCAGGAATCACATTGAGTACCTCATGCAGAATAGTTTGTTTTGAAGTCGCAGTGATTTCCTGAGGTAAATATCCTATTGTGATCTTTTTATCTACCTGGATTTGTCCCTGATCGGATTCCTCCTCTCCCATAATCATTCGAAGCAAGGTGGTTTTCCCTGAGCCATTGGCACCAACAAGGCCAATTCTGGCTCCTCTTTTTATAACAAGATCCATATTCTTGAATAGAATTTTGTCCGGATAGGTTTTGGTGATATTGTGGAGATTAATCATTGTATCGAATTACTCAGGTACGGTGTACTTTCGCTTTTCAACTTCCTCATGTTCACGATAGAGGGTGAGTACATGGCCAATTAGACTGACGAACTGGGATTTAGAACCTTCTATGATCTCATCAAGAAATCTTTCTTTTTCTTCTTTATAAGCGATGAACTTCACCTTGACCATTTCATGTGAGTTCAGGGCGGTATCAATGCTCTGAATTGACTGTTCAGTAACTCCCGCCTTCCCAATTTGAATCACCGCCTTTAATGGATGAGCTTTAGATTTTAAGTACTTTTTCTGTTTTGAACTGAGGGTTTCCATTGTCTTCCTTCTTCCCTGTTAACCTGGTATTTGCACATTAGGTAGACCAGGCTCTTGATTCTTTTCCGGATCTCTCCCTAGATAGTCATTTATTAATAAGTGGTAAAAACTCACGCCCACAGCATATAAAGCTGCGGTGATGATAAAAATTTGATAATATTCTAAATCCATTTGTCTCAGAATCTGAAATATTTTAGCGCTTATAAACCAGGAAGCACTCCAAATACTTGAACTGATCGCTGAAATTAATTCCTGATTCCGTGGTCCAACATACTTCATGCCCAATTCGCTGGTCATAGGTCCAGCCATATTCATGAGCGGTTGACGGAGCATAAAAGCGGCTATGGCTACATAAAAAGCCCACGAATATGCTTGAGTCAATTGGGTTGTTGCAAGGATAACCAGAAATACAATGGCCAGCCATTGAGGAATGAGGATAGCCACTCTGAACCCAAATTTGCGTCTTATTATGGGTATTATCAGAGTAGTCATGAACACGATCCCCGCTGTTCCAGCGCCAATGAGACTAAATGTGTCGGAATCCACTTCAAATACACTGTTGAAAAACAAATTCACAAATGGGATGGTCAAACCAGCACCAATTGCGATGAGCATGTTTGGCACCAATACGCGTCCAATTAATTTCCAATCATATTCTGTACCCAGTGCACTCAAATTATTAAAAAAGCTGCTCGAAATTGAACGTGGTTTGGCCTCTTTAATAAATAGTACCAGAATGAATGAGAGAGAGCTGATTGATATAATCACCAGCATAATATGAAACTCATCAAGGGGTATATGAACGCTCCCAATAACTATTTCATTTATGCGTGAAAGCATATTGATCAATGACCCTGAAACGATGGTAGCAAGAGACCACGTAGAGAAATTTAATGAGATGGCTTCTGAGACAACCTCTTCAGGAGCAGATCGCATGATATAGGGTAGACCGCAGACATTGAGAATCATGAACGATATACCCCACAGGATGAAACCCAGTGTAATTTTAGTCTCATTGCCCCCCTGTATGGATAATAGTAGGAAGAGACTAAAGAGTGGGACCAGGAGACTTGATGCCAGAAAAAATGGTTTAAGCGCTTTTCCCTTAATAAAAATGCCCAGTGGAAATGCAAAGAATAGCACACCTAGGAATCTGAATGAATTGAATTGGGCAATACTTTCGTCAGCATAGCCTTCTTTCCTTAAGTAGATATTCAGAATGAGGATGAATCCAGCGTTAATCATATGAATTAGAAATGCTGCTGAAATCATCAACAGAATCGAACGCGGTATTTTTCGATATCTGTTTAGAAATTTCATATGGAACTAAAAGGATTGGTGGGTATTGTGTTGAACAATCCCACCCTGATGAGGGATTGGTCTACCTCGATTGTTTTGCTCGCATTCGGAGACCATCAAACTCGCAGTCGTTGCATTGATATCGTCTAATTTTTATGAAAAAGATACGACTGGCGATTCTTTGTATGAGAGTTCTATGGATATGCTTTAAATCACCGCCACAATCAGGGCACTCCTCAAGGTCATGTAGTCGTATAATGGCCTTCTGTCTCACCCTATATGTCAGAAGTATAAAGGCTACAACGATAAGCATGGTCCCTACAATATCTGAAGTTTCGAATTCTCCAGCGGTACCGAGGATGAAGCCCAGAAAATTGCTAAAACCGTTTGTAATTGATTTGAAGAATGAGACCAGACCCTGAAACACGTAGGTTTTGATTTCCATTTCCTCAAACAACAAGAAAACACCAAATAGAAAAATAACTCCAATAAAGATTTCGAGTGAGAATTCTCGAATTATTGATTTCTCATGTCTTTTAGAAGATCTGCGTCGTTGTCGTTTTTCTTGAGTGCTCATGCTCTGGTTGTCCTCACCTATTATTAAGCCTGTGAAACTAAATCAATCCCCTTCTCAATACACTCAAAATAATTCATATCATATCCCTGTGTGATCCCCTGTCACACTCGAGAATAACCCTCCTAAATTGCATTGAAAAGCAACTTTATCGTTTTATCTTGACCTATGTCTGAAGAATCTTCTTCACAAGTATCGCTGAAATACAAATTCAAAATGGCGGATTCCAGATCGTTTGAATTTGAGATTCTCCTGAGTCCGGATAAACTTGGATATCAAATCGTTTCCGACGTAGAAAAACCGGCCTGGACTGAGCTGGGGTTTCATATGTGTGAAGGCTGTAAATTAGCTGACACAGGCGTGAAACATTGTCCCGTTGCTGTGAATGTTCAGGACATTGTATTAGCATTCAAATCAGATGTTTCTTACGAAGTTATCGATTTGAGCATTGAAACTTCAGAAAGAACTTACTCCAAGGAACAGGTCTCCATGCAAAGTGGGCTCAGTTCCATTCTCGGTATCATCATGGTAACCAGTGGTTGTCCTTCGCTGGATTATTTAAGACCTATGGTGGGTACGCACTTACCTTTTGCCACCATTGATGAGTCAATCTACAGAGCTATGTCTATGTATTTACTCGCTCAGTTCACACGGGCGAAAAAAGGTCTAGAACCAGATTGGACCATGAAGGGACTAAGTGATATTTATAACGAGATAGACGCTATTAATATCAGTATGACAAAGCGACTCAGAGCTGCGACAGAAGAAGATGCCAGCTTAAATGCTGTAGTAATTTTGGATTCATTCGCAAAACTAGTTCCCATGAGCATTGACGGGTCATTTGGCGGGATGGAAGATTTGTTCTGGCCTTATCTCAAGGACGCCCCCAGCTCCTGAAACTCACATTTCACTCCCCCCTCATTCTTTTTTAACCAGTTATAGACCAGATTCGCCCTATCCAACAAAAAGCGTGGTTCGTCTTCCTTGACTAGAGAGAGGTCAAATAAGTCGAGTTGCTCACCTACTTTACATATTCGCCCATCTCGAAGGATCACTTCCTTTAATGCACCATTTTCAAATAGGTACCCGGGAACGTCCTCTCTCCTGCCCTCAATTTTAAGATGTTCCACCCTGAATCGGTGATTGAAGCGTTGACGGTTGAAAAATGCATCACAAAAGATGAGATCATCTCTCAAGCGCTGGGCCTGCTCAAACCTGGTTTCCTGAATACAAATCCGAATCCGCTCCTCGATACTAGATATTACCCCCGGATCCTCGCCTTCAAGGAATTTGGAGACCTGTTCACAAACGCTGGAATACGCATCAACAACCTCTGGTAACACACACGGACCCAAACACTGTCCCATATCCAGTTCAATACAACTTTTCTCCGGGTGTGGATCGGAGCACGATCTAAAACCTAGATACCTGGAAAATATTTCCTGAAGCCTTTGGATAAAGAAGCGATCACGAAAAGGACCATAGATTTTGGTTTGGATATGGCTGGGGTCGTCCAATGTGATTAGACGTGGATAAGCATCTTCACTAAGTTGGAGATATCGATAATCTCGAAATTGCTTTTGGCGGATATTGTAAACTGGAAGGTATTTCTTAATCAGAGAATCTTCAAGTAAAAGTGCCAAAAGCTCAGTTTCAGTCACCACATGCCGCAAGCTCTTCGCTTCATGTACCATTCGTTGAATCCGCTCCTCTTGCCCACTATCATCACGCAGATAAGAGGCGACCCGATTTCTCAGATTTACCGATTTCCCAATGTACAAAGGGTATTCACGCGCATCCAGAAACAGATATACCCCTGAGGTTTTAGGTAAACCCTTTTGATCCAGATACAATTTGGGTGAAATCTCCATACTAATCTGAATATGCCGTCCAAGTGTAGGCGGTCTTGGTAATTGGAGGTAGGAGCTCTACATTCATGCTCTCCGGTAAGGCTTTCCGCAATACAGCATTTGTGAGAAGTTCAAGGTGCCGATCAACCCCACTGCGAATACGAAGAATGGCATCCTCGGGCATCGTTTCAGTGCCCTCCTGTATGGTTCTGAGGAGAATTGATCTATCTGTAAGATTTCCTGGCAGTTTTATTTCATACATGGGCCGGGTGGGTAACGAGCGAAATTCCCACCTAATATCATCTTTTAATATGTTTAGTATGTAGAAACCCTTCGTCTCTAATCGCTCTGCATATGAAGTTCGCTCAATTGAGCCAGAATAAATGATAGGCGTACCACTCACACTCCTCATTACCTGCTGCCGGTGAATATGTCCACTTAACACCAGGTTCAAGTAATCGGGAAACTGTCCCTTGCCCACCACATCCGGTCCTTTTCTAAAAGTATAATTTTGCGCACCAACGACAGCACCTTCAATGGCCTGATGCAAACATAGAATGTTTAAGGATTGACCTTCACTTTCAAAACCGACTTGAGCTAGATGGACTGGAAACTCATTTTGTACATGGCGACGGATATTAGGGAATCCTCCCCAGGTAGTTTCCAGGTCGTCCACTTCCAGTGAAAAGGATCGGGGTCGGTCAAACAGATGGAAATTACTATGATGAAATAAGGGTGTGGCAGGTAATCTGGATCGCTCATGGTTACCCGGTACAAAAAACATGTGAATTCCCTGCTCTAACACAGGCAATAATGGTTCATATGCTTTTTGAATAACTGGCACAGGGATTTTCGAGCGGAAAAAAACATCACCTCCATGAACCAGAGCATGGACCCCCTCCTCTATCGCAGTATCCAGAATGAGCTGGTAATTCTTAAAAAAATCCCAGCCCCTCCTTCTACGATGTATTCTCGGTCGTATGGGAAAGTCAAAGCCTAGATGTGAATCAGCAAAAAAGAGGACTTTCATAAAGCGCGATCCTGATGGGTCAATCGCTAAGATCAAAGGTGAGTGAGAAGGATAATCCGTTCTTGTTGTTTACTTCGATGTTGCCACCCAACTGCTCTGTCAGAATTCTCACAATACGTAACCCCATAGATTGAATTTCTTCTAGCACCAGGTCCTTTATCAGTCCGACACCGTTATCCCTAATCTCAATCTTTGCCTTATTGTTGTCAATTGTACTGGCAGAAATCCAGATATCCCCTTCCCGATTATTCGGGAATGCGTATTTCATTGAGTTTGTGACTATTTCATTGACGATTAGTCCACAGGGAATAGCATTATCAATATCCAGTTTGATATCACTTATATCTTGATGGATGTTTATCCTTGATGGATCAATGCCATAAAAATTGTTGAGCTCGATGATCAGTGAATTGATGTAGCTTCCAAAATCAACCTCAGACATCCGCTTCGAACGGAAGAGCTTGTCATGAATCAATGCCATTGTCCTTATCCGGTTTTGAGTTTCACCAAATATTTCTGAAAGACTTTCATCTTTTACGTGGTCAGCCTGGAGATTTAGGAGGCTTATGATGACCTGCATGTTATTCTTTACCCGATGATGGACCTCCCTGAGAAGAATTTTTAACTCCAGCTCTGCTTCGATTACCTTTGAGATATCCCAGACGATACCCGAAAAGTATTTTGGCTTGCCATCAGTATCACGATTGATAGTACTATAGTCGCTTACCCATATGTAGTTCCCATCTTTTTTACGAAGCCTGTATGGAGCAGTTTCAAAAGCAATTTGACCACTCTCTACTGCAGCGCGAGAAGTTTCTCGAACGGTCTCTAGATCATCGGGGTGAATAATTTTCGCAGGGACCATGTCGGGTCCCATAAATTCTTCTACTGTATATCCAAGAATCTTTTCAACGTTCTCACTCACAGACATCACAGGTTCATCCGCAGAGTATGCCCACTTAATGATCATAATGGGACCTGCCATGAAAATACGCCGCTCTTCCAGTTTGACCTTCTGTAGTCTCTTTTTATCTACCTCAGCCTGATGTGTACCGGTAGTATCTTCCATATTTGCTTGAGCACCTATTACCTGGCCCTCTGCATCTAGGACCGGTGAAATAATCAACTTGAAATGAAGGTTCTTACCCCAATTGGAATCATACTCCCCAGCAAATGAGATAATTTTATTATCAGCGATTGCAGACTGGAATTTCCCGGTTATACCGGCGTCTATGAGAGGTTGGAAGTTAAACATGTTAAACTTCATTGTGGCTTCCTTGGATGGAGAACCCAACATATCAACCATTCTTTGATTCACTTCGACAATATTACCTTCATCATCGATTCTCAAAATACCTGTCGGCGATTTTTCCACTAAATCCCTGAGACGTTGCTCTTGTTCAATAGATTCTCTCTGGGAAACTTGCAAAGCAGTTACATCATAGATGTATCCAAGAATCCCCTCAGCTTCACCTTCGGAATTCCGCTGAACATAGGCATAATCCTGAACCCAGATGTATTCTCCTGTCTTTCGTCGCAATCTATATGGATGCACCAGCATGATGTCTGATCCACCCATTATTACTGATTGAATATGGTTTTGTAATTCTGCCCTATCCTCCTCATGGACCAGATCAGGATAGAGAATTTTGCCATTCAAAAATTCTGATGCTTCATACCCGAGTAGATCCATAACATTATCAGAAATATTAATCAGAGCTTCATTTTCACTCACTGGCCATTGGATTAACACCACAGGTCCACTAAAAAAGACCTTTTGCTCTGCCAGGAGTTCCTGCTCTTTTGATTTGATTTCAGATACATCATCTACGACCCCATCTATAAACAGGCTCTTCCCCTCCGAATCCTTAACCAGCACCGATGTCACCCGCCCTGGGAATACTGAGCCATCTTTCCTCTTCAGTAGTAATTCTCTATTCCGAATGTTTCCACGGGAAATGATCTCATTGCGCATCTTTTTTCTATCCGCGGGGTCATAATAGAAATCAATTATTGATACTGATTCAATCTCCTCTTTGTCCCTGTAACCAAACATTTCGATGAATGCAGGATTAACATCAATGATTGTCGCAGATCCCTCCATATTGGTTCGAAATACAGCTGTGTTCAGATTGTCCAGTATGGATGTTGTATTGCCATCAGCAAAAGTATGTTTTGACTTCATGGGATTCTCACTTCATTTGAATTCTGCTCAAGAATGTTAATTGAACCTTGCATAAGATATTCAAGGTACGCATCCATGCGAGTCTGAATTCTAAGAGGTGTGACAAGAATTGAAGGTTGATATTCTGGTATGCCAGGAGTGAAAATCGTTCACATCTCTCATAAATCATTTAGGTTACCTGCGTGGAATCACAAAAATTCATTAGATCATGGCCTGCCTTATGGCTGTGGATGCAACATCTAAGTATGCAGCTCCAAGGTTGTGAACTGGGTCTGATCTACACATACAGAAAAGCTCGACTAGATATACAATTTCTAAAGGCAGATTCGCGATTCCTCCTCTCGTGGGAAAAGAAAGGCAACCAGATCACCATAACATCTTCACAATCAGCTTCACTCCCCAGGAAGAGAGTTGAAGTTCTTAAAAAGATACCTGCAGGATCCAGAGTGAGCGGTGTCAGGATTCACTCCCAGGATCGGTTGTTGAAAATTGAGATGGATAACGGGGGCTGCATCATTCTGGGTGCTTATCCAGGTGCAAACAATGTTTACTACCTCACTGGATCAAGTATTGAAGACACCTTTCTCAAGCAGCAGGAAATCCCTCATTTCAGTGACAGTTGGTTGACTCCCCAGGACAATCTTCCTACAACAATCCCTGGAGTAAATACTACACCTTCTCAACTCCTGAGGGCTGTGGACGGCATATCCACAGATTGGGAAAGCAAAACAATCCAATTCGGTCCTACAAACATGAACATAAGTGATTTTATAATCGATGTCCTAAAGCATGCCAATAAACCAAAAGAGACCACAACCGCTTCTCTAAAAAAAACTGCTCGAACCGTATTGAGGCGGTGGAAAAACAAGATCGGAAAAATTGAATCAGAATTAATTGAAGCCCGGACTTGGCCTGATCTTGAGCAGAAGCTTCATGCCCTCCAGGTTGGCCTTGCAATGGGGATGAGCAGCTCGAATGGCGTGCTCTCAATACCTGCTGAATTTTCCCCAACAGAATGTGACCTGACCATCCAGATCGATGATGATATCCCACTTATTCAAGCCATCGAATCAACTGCAAAAAAAATCCGCAAGTACCAGGGCAAATTGGATCAGCTAGAAGGAATTCAGACAAATGCCAGGAGGGATATCCAGAAACTAGAGCAAATACTACTGGATGAAGATGATAAGCAGTTACTGATTTTCTTACAGGAGCATGGTGAAACACTGGATCGCTCCGGTAAGCAGCAAGTAGACCGCAAACCATATAAAAAGTATAAATCTCCAAGTGGCTTTGACATTCTGGTGGGTCGTAGTTCACAGGACAATGACACGCTGTCCTTTAAGGTTGCCAATAAGAATGACTGGTGGTTTCACGCCCGAAAAGTCAGAGGATCACATGTTGTTCTTCGTACTGGGAGTCAAACTCCACAGCACATTGACATTCTTGCTGCAGCTGAGCACGCTGCCCGGAATTCAAAAGCTAAACATTCGGGTATCGTGGTTGTCCAGTATTGTCAACGCAAACACCTTAGTAAACCAAAGGGCTCACATCCAGGAACTGTCCTGGTTCACCAGGAAAAATCCATTACTATTAATCTTGATTAATTGGTCAGCTCATCAAATCGGAGCTAATTTCATCAGTGAGAGCCCAACCATTCCGGGTAATTACCAAATAGCCATCAACGAGAGCAAGCTTACCAGCCCACTTTTCGAGTATACCTTTTTTAGTCTGGAGTAGGTTCTCATCGAAGAATTTTGCAAACTCCTCCATATTCAAGCCCCTCCTGAGTCTTAGTCGAGTGAGAATCATCTCATTGCGAGCCATGGAATCTGTTATGGTTTCATATCCAGCTCCGCCGGTTCCAGAATTCATAAGCTCAGTGGTGTATGCATCAAGGTTTTTAATATTCCAGGCTCTTCGACCCTGGAAATAGGAATGGGCAGCTGGTCCGAAACCCAGGTAGTCCACACCAGTCCAATAGTTCAAATTGTGTCTACATTCAAAACCTGGCTTGGCATGATTAGAAACTTCATAGTTCGGGTATCCTGATGCTTCCAGATAATCCCTACCCCAGTCATACAACCCATTATCTACGGTTTCCTCAAGCATTTTGACATGTCCAGCCTCAACCCATCTATGTAAAGCCGTTCCTTCTTCGACGGTCAATGAATATGTGGATATGTGCTCAGGTTGCAGGCTGACAAGACGCTGAAGATCACCGACCCATTCTTTGCGGGTTTGTCCAGGGACTGCAAATATCAAATCTCCGCTCACATTTTGGAAACCTGCATTTCGGACATCCTCAAAGGTTGAGAAACTCTTTTCAGCGTTGTGAATCCGACTCATGAATGTAAGGAGGTGAGGTTGGAAACTTTGCATGCCGATACTAATTCTGTTTATTCCAAGCGATTTATACGCTTTGAGATATTCCAGGGTTGCTTCCCCAGGATTAATTTCCATTCCAATCTCCATGTCCCCTCCCGGCGAAGCCAGATTAAGGAGCATTTCCACCATCTTGCTCAGATCCTCGGGATCTAGTAGATTTGGTGTCCCTCCTCCAAAAAAAACAGTATCCAGATAATGACCGGATAGGTCCAGAATTTGTGCCTTATGTTTAATCTCATTTAGAATGGCTTTCAAATAGACCGGGATGGAATCTTCTCTTCCTACAATTGAATAAAAATCACAATAGGTACACTTTGCTTTACAAAAGGGAACATGTATGTAGAGGGATAGAGGTTTTCGATTTGGCATCATGGGAGAATGTAGGGTGAATTACTGTGATTCCAATTTCAGGCTCATAATAATCTTATATGATATATGGTTTCCTTTTGCATGAGGGGTGCTCTCGCTTACTTTGCGTTGCAAGATGAATGCTCACCATCCAACCTGCCGATTCTTCCCCAAAAGCTTACAGCCAGCCATTTTGAACCTGCAGTTTGATGGAAATGTACCACTTGATCAACGCTCGTTACATTTAACATTTTAAGAGGTTCACCATGCGAAAATACAAAACTTTTGAAGCGATTACTTTTGATGATGTGTTGCTGGTTCCAGCGCAGTCTGATGTCCTGCCAAATGATGTGGACGTGTCCACACGACTCACTCGAAATATTCGTCTCAATATTCCGCTTATGTCAGCTTCCATGGATACTGTCACAGAATCTCGTATGGCTATAGCCATGGCTAGGGTCGGCGGGATTGGAATCATCCACAAGAATCTAACACCTGAACAACAAGCTTTGGAGGTAGACAAGGTTAAACGTTCTCAGCACGGTGTAATTACAGACCCGTTTTCTCTCACGCCAAAGCATACCGTTGGCGATGCTGCCGACCTCATGGCACGCTATCATATATCAGGAGTACCCGTCGTAGTTGATGGCATTTTATTGGGAATAATTACCAATCGGGATATTCGATTTGAAGAAGATTTTAGTCGTTTGATCGCCGATGCAATGACCAAGGACAATTTGATCAAGGGCAATGAATCCACCACGCTTGAAGAAGCGGGTGCTCTCATGAAGCAATACAAAATTGAAAAATTACCCCTGGTTGGTAAAAACAATGAGCTAAAAGGTTTGATCACCATAAAGGATATTGAAAAAGCTGTAGAGTATCCAAATTCTGCAACCGATGGGAATGGTCGGCTATTGGTAGGAGCAGCAGTCGGTGCTAGAATCGAGTCCCTTGAGCGGGTTGAACACCTCATGGGTACTGGTGTAGATGTAATCGTCGTGGATACAGCCCATGGACACTCTAAGAATGTGACAACTATTGTAGAAAAAATTAAAACCCAGAATCCTAATATTCAGATCATAGCTGGCAATGTGGCAACCGGTGAAGCGACCAAAGCTCTTATTGATGCAGGAGCTGATGCAGTTAAGGTCGGTATTGGACCTGGATCAATCTGCACTACTCGTATTGTTGCTGGTGTGGGTATGCCTCAAATAAGCGCAATAGCCAATTGTGCGGAAGAGGCAGACAAACATGATGTACCAGTTATTGGTGATGGTGGGGTCAAATTTTCAGGTGATATACCCAAGGCAATTGCAGCAGGTGCCTCAGCAATCATGATTGGTGGACTACTGGCAGGTACAGACGAAAGTCCTGGTCATAAAGAATTTTTCCAGGGTCGCGCTTATAAGGTGTATCGTGGGATGGGCTCAATATCAGCAATGAATGCTGGGTCTGCTGATCGATATTTCCAGGAATCTACCCAGAAGCTTGTACCAGAGGGTATTGAGGGTCGGGTTCCCTACCGTGGCGCTATCAAAGATGTGGTATATCAACTCGTTGGCGGATTACGGGCTGGAATGGGATATTGCGGCACTGCAAGTATTGATGAATTACGTAAAAATGCTCAATTTGTGAAGATCAGTGGCGCAGGGCTCAAGGAAAGCCACCCCCACGATGTACAGGTAACAAAAGAAGCTCCTAATTATGGCGCTGATTTCTAAATGATTGAAAACTTTTCTAAACCATTTTTTCAACAGGAGAACGCATGAAAAACACCATTGTCGTTGGTGCTCAGTGGGGTGATGAGGGTAAGGGTAAGCTGGTTGACGTTTTGGCAGAAAAGAGTGACCTTGTCGTACGCTTCAATGGGGGTGGAAATGCAGGTCACACAGTTATGCATGCAGGTGAAACTTATAAATTTCACTATATGCCATCAGGAATGCTTCATAATAAGCAATGCATATTGGGGACTGGTGTGGTTATCAACCCCAAAGATCTCATCGAAGAAATCAAATCGTTCACTGAAAGCGGTCATGCTCCAAACTTGCAAATCAGTGCTCGAGCCCATGTGATTTTCCCACATCATCAACTGATTGATGCAAAAGAAGGTGGAAAAATTGGAACTACGGGTCGCGGTATCGGTCCGACATATTCTCAAAAAGCTTCTCGCATTAATCTGCGAATCCTTGACATTTTAGCTGATGATGCTGTTGATCGTATCAAAAACTCACTCCGAGATGTGCGAGATATTCTTATCTCGGATGGGATATTTACAGAGCCTGAGTTTAAAGACTATTGTGAAAATGTATCGCGAGAATACGCTGCTTATGGGTCGGAGTTTAAAGAATTCGTTACCGATACTGAAGATCTAGTTCGTGTTGCCAGCAACTCAGAGATGCAGGTTTTGTTTGAAGGCGCTCAGGGAACCCTACTGGATTTGAATTATGGTACTTATCCCTTTGTGACCTCAAGTTCTACTCTGGCTGCTGCTGCTTTTGTGGGCGGTGGGGCTATTCCTGGAGTTCCCATTCGAATTTTGGGTATTACCAAAGCCTATACTACGAGAGTAGGTGAAGGTCCCTTTCCGACTGAACTGGATGGTGATGCTGCCACCAATCTCAGAGAAGCAGGCCATGAATATGGTGCCACAACAGGTAGACCGCGACGTGTTGGACATCTTGATCTATACGCTCTAAGGTATGCCATTCGCATATCAGGCATTCAGGAGCTGGCCATGACGAAGATAGATACCCTCGCTCTCGTTAGTGGGGTGAAAGCTTGTACCGGTTATAAAATTAACGGGAAGGAAATCGACTACTTCCCTGCCGACGCTCCTACTCTGGAGCTGGTTGAACCTATCTATACTGACATTCCAAACATTACAGAACTTAGTAAGGAGGAGTGGTTCAAATTGCAGGGAAAATCAAAATCTGATCTACCAGAGAGTATTAGGAGCTATATCAAATTCATCGAAGATTTCGTTGAAGTACCGATTACCATCCTCTCACACGGTCCGGAAAGGAATGAAACCATTGTCTTCTGAAACCCTTTTTAATTTATCACCCCTTGATGGTCGTTATGCTAGTGACCTACAAGAAGTTCAGGATTCATTTTCTGAAAGCCGCTTGATCCGTGAAAGAATCCATGTAGAAATGGTCTATTTGAAAGCTTTCCTCAAAGCCACCGGTCGTGAGGATTGGTGGAAGGATAGCTATATGTCAATCTACAAGGATCTCGACCATAGGGATTTAAACGCTGTCAAGGAAATTGAAGGCCGTACCAAACATGATGTCGCTGCTGTAATTGAGTTTATAAAGGGTCAGTTACCTGAAAATGTAAAGCCTTATGTTCATTTTGGTCTTACCTCTGAAGATGTGAACAATCTTTCGCATGGTCTCATGATGTTGGCGGCAAGAGATATTCTCCTGAAGCATCTTAAGAATCTAATCGGAGAGCTATCAGTCTTAGCCAGAGACAACCGGGATCGTAGGATGATCGGCCGAACTCACGGTGAAGTAGCAACTCCAACCACAATGGGTAAAGAACTGGCTCTATACAGCCTAAGATTTGCTAAGATGTACTCCGAATTACAGGATATGAATATCCAGGGGAAAATCCTCGGAGCCACTGGGAATTTGAATGCCTTTGTAGGAACTTATCCTGATGTTGATTGGTTTGAATTAACACGTGAAGTCGTGGAAGAACTGGGTCTGGAACATACGCTTTTCAGTCTGCAGATCATGCCAGGGGATACTTATGCAACACTTCTTGATTCAGTGAAACGTTTGAGTGGTCTCCTCATCGATTATGATCAGAATATTTGGACCTATTTTATGCTGGCATATCTTTATCAGAAGGCTGATGCATCCTCCATTGGGTCCTCCACCATGCCTCATAAGATAAATCCGATTAAGTTTGAAAATTCTGAAGGTAATGCTCAACTTGCAGAAAGCTTACTCACCTTTTTCAGTCAGAAGTTTATGAAGACACGCCTCCAGCGAGATTTGACGGATTCGACTGTGAAACGCAACATTGGGACAGCTTTTGGACATATCGTTCTGGCTGTGATCTATGCCCAACGTGGAACTGCTGATATCCTTATCAACCATGCCAGGATGGATGAAGAGCTAGCCAACAATGGTCAATTTTTCTCTGAACTTGTTCAACTTGTGGAACGTGACCGTGGTGCATCAGATGGCTATGATCATCTGAAAAAGCAAACGCGGGGCAAGAGGATGAGTTACGATGAAATGGTTGATATGATGACGGAAGCCGGGATAGATGCCGAAACCATTGAAACTTATGTCAAGGGTAAAACGCTGGAGATCTGTGATCTGGCACTAAAGGAAGTAGCAGACCTCCTCAAATAGGTGATCTAGCAATAATTTATGGAATAAGCTTCACTCCTTGCCGTAGGACTTGCGAAATGCATCCAGTTTCTCCCCTTCACCGATGACACCCAAAACATCAGACTCCTGAAAGATGAAATCCGCAGGTGGGGTGGGATGTATCTGTCCCGCTCGCTTCACAGCAACCACGGATACACCGGTTTCAGTTCGAATATGCAGCTCAGATATGGACCGCCTGCAATAGGGATGACCCGCTTTTAGTTCCAGCCAGGACAAGCCTACCCCATGGGGTAACGCCAGTAATTGGGCAAGTGTTTCAACATCTTCTCGCTCTGTGTACAGGGGAGCATAAATTTCTCTGCGAATGTTGTCGCTCAATTGTTGAATAGCCCCTGGTAAGAAATTGAGATGCAGTAGCGCCTGGCGCGTCATTTCCAGACCTGCTTCGAATTCGGGCTGGACCACTTCGTAGACACCTTGCCCGTGAAGCTCCTGAAGATGCTCCATCCCTTCGGCCCTAGCCACAATGTGCAGATTGGAATTCATTTTTCGCACCTGAGATACGATTTCGCCTGTTGAAATCGCATTGGGTAGTGTGATGATCATCAATTTGGCTCGTTTTATACCCGCTGCCTCTAGAATGATCTCATTGGTAGCATCCCCGTAAATAAGTGACCTGCCCTGCTCTCGTGCATCTCCTACACGAACGTGATCCAACTCGATGAGAACTACCTCCTGATCCAGACTGGTAAGTATATTGCTGATGTGGCGGCCGACCCGGCCACAACCTGCAATGACAATATGACCATCAAAAGCATGGTCAGATAAATTGATTGTATCGTATGGCTCCTGCGGTCTGAACTTCCGCCAGCGTGCATAGATGGGGGTTGTCAATCCCGAGATCAGTGGAGTAGCCACCATGCTGATAATAGCTGTATTCAGGATGAGATCATAGAGGTCCGTACCGATCTGGCCGACACTCACACCTACCCTGGCTAATACAAAAGAAAACTCTCCAACCTGCAACAGGCCCAATGCCGCGGCCAGTGGTATCACATTTCGATATCCGAAAACCGGAATGATCAAACCGATGATGAGGCCCTTGCCCACCATGACCAGTATCACAACGAGGAGAACCGTGGCCCAGTTTGAGATGAGATAGCCAGGATCGAAGAGCATACCCACAGATACAAAGAAGAGAAGCACGAAAAGATCACGCAGGGCAATGATGTTACCCATTGCCTGATGGACATAGTCTGATTCACTGAGGATCATGCCTGCTACAAATGCTCCCAAGGCGAAGCTCAGACCGACCAGGTAGGTCAGATACCCGACTCCAAGTCCAAGGGCTGTGACAGCCAACAGAAATAATTCACGGGAGTTCCCCACGGCTATGAATCGCATAAACCTGGGTATGGTACGTGTGCCCAGTATGACCATAAGAGCAATGAAAACTGCTCCCAGGAGTAGAGATTTCATGATATCCAGAAATCCTCCACTATCCGATCCCAGTTTGGGTAGGAGGATCATCAAAGGAACGAAGGCCAGGTCCTGTACCAGGAGAATGCCTATCATGACGCGGCTGGAGAGTTTCCCCATGCGACCCTGATTCATGAGCGTCTTGAGAATGACCATGGTACTTGAGAGTGAGATCACGCCACCGAACCAGAAAGACTCGGTCCGGCTATATCCCAGCCAGTGTCCCAGGATATACCCGAACAGCATGGTCAGGATGATCTGTATGGGTGCACCTATGAGGGCAATCTGTCGTACCTGCTTCAGGCTTTTGAAGGAAAATTCCAGTCCCAGAGTGAAGAGCAGCAGGGCCACCCCGATTTCGGCCAGTTTTTCAATCTCATGAACTGCGGTAACAGGGAGAACACCCATATGTGGCCCCACCATAACCCCAGCCAGGATATAGCCCAGGATGAGGGGTTGCTTCAACTGACGGGCTATCAGGCTACCCGCCAGTCCCACGATGACTATGATCGAAAGATCAGCTGCGATTCCCATTTAGTTCTTCCCTGTCCTCATGAAATTAATATACCCGCTAATGCCCCTACCATGCAATTGTATTGCGGAGATCCAAAAGCCGGGACGACTTCCCTTGCTTTGTGATGGAGTGAGAGCTAATCTTGGAGGAAAATTCATACACAAATGAACAGACATGTCCGAAATAAACCTTCACTCCTGCTGCTAGCACTGCTTATTCCCGTTCTAACACTGGGAGCAACTGGAGAACAGTCAGGAGATCCCGATCACGCGCGGACCCTCCTGATCGTGTTTGTCAGCATCGCCCTGGGCATCTCATTCATGTGTTCTGTTGCAGAAGCCGTCCTCCTGAGCATCACGCCAACTTACATACAGATCAGGCAGGGTAAAAATCCACGTTGGGGTAATCTTTTATATCAATTGCGGATTGAGAGGGTGGATCGGTCGCTGGCAGCTATTCTAACAATGAATACCATTGCTCACACTGTGGGTGCCATTGAGGCAGGGGTTCAATCTGCCATAGTTTTTGGGAGCAATTGGGTCGGATTATTCTCTGCAATAATGACTTTGGCCATTCTGTTCTTCTCTGAGATTATCCCAAAGACGGTGGGGACTGTCTACTGGACTTCGCTGGTGGGTATTACATCTGCATTCATACGTTTGTTGATTGTTCTCCTATACCCGCTGGTCATAACATCAGAAGCCCTCACACGGTTGATCACGAAGGGCAAACCTATTCAGCATTTCAGTCGTGATGAATTGATCGCCATGGCTGGTGTCGGTGAAGAAACTGGTGGCATTGAGAAACACGAATCACGCATTCTCCAGAACTTGTTTCGCTTACAGACCCAAAAGGTCACAGAGATCATGACCCCCCGAACTGTTATGTTCACGCTACCCCATGATATGACTACCAGCGATGCCCAGTCCGCTGTTGAGAAAAGCCCATTCTCAAGAATCCCCATTGTCGAAGGCAGTATCGACCAGGTGAAGGGTTTTGTCTTGAAGGATGAGATACTTGCATCTGCTCTCAGTGACGAGAATCATATTTTATCAGACTTGCAGCGTGAACTACTTGCAGTTCCAGATTCACTCCTTCTCCCTGCACTCCTCAAGCTGCTTCTGGGTGAGCGTCACCATATCGTGCTGCTAGTGGATGAATATGGTGGGACGCGCGGTCTTGTATCCCTTGAGGATGTTATAGAGACCCTCCTCGGGACGGAGATCGTGGATGAGTTAGACAAAGTTGATGACATGCAGGCGCTCGCTCGCAAGCAGGGAGCCCAACAAATAAAATCTCTTGGGATGGATGACTCAGAAAATGGTACAGACTAGATAAGTCCCTGCACAGAGGTTTTTCTAATTGACACGTGGGCATCAAGTATAGACCAGCGCTAAAGCTGAGAAGGCCTTAGCCATCCAATCACCTCCATTCATCAGAGTGGTTCATACTCCTGGCTCATAAAGGGACGAATTCCAGTTTGGTTAAAAAGGATGGAGGTAACGAATCTTCCAACTAGAACTGATAGCTGGATTTCCTGACTAAAGCACGGGTTTATGGATCATAAATCTCAGGTATCGTAGTCCACAATCACAGCTTTGGTGGTAACCGCATGGAGCTCTTGAACGACTCGATGATGTTCAGGATGTGTCCCATAGATTTTCAGTGCTGATTCATCAGAAAAGGATGATATCAGGACCATATCCATGGCGATATCTGATTGCCTGATATTTAACCCAACTTCATAATCTATAATTTCAGGTATGAGCCCGGGAAGTTCTTCAAGCAATTGTTTCATCCTAAGTATATTGGTCGATTTATCTTTCTCTGCAAATTCCCATGAAACGACATGTTTTATCATCTCTAACTACCTATATCCCTTCTCATCGTTTTCCCATCGAATTGAATCAGGTCAGCATTTTTATAAGAAGTGGTGAGCGCATCACCAACGGTAGCTGCCCTGGTTGTAACAGCGAGAACTCTACCCCCAGAAGTTACCATATCATCCCCTGCTTTAGCCGTCCCAGCATGGAATACAACGGATGCATGTACTTTATCCAGCCCAGTTATTACTAATCCTTTCGGATAGGCTTCAGGATAGCCCTGAGAGGCTAGAACAACGGTTGCAGCTGCAGATTGGTCCCACATCACATCCAGATTGGAGAGGCTATCGTCAATAACTGCTTCAAAAATATCCAGAAGATCGGTTTTTAACCGTGGCAAGATCACTTGAGTTTCAGGATCCCCGAATCTGACATTGTATTCAAGTACCTTTGGACCAGCTTCTGTGAGCATAATCCCACAATACAGAATTCCCTTGAAAGGTCTCCCCTCTTTTCGCATTCCCGCTAGTGTAGGTTCAATGATTTTTTCAAGACAGTGGGCTTCTAACTCGGCATCGTAGAGAGGATTGGGTGAGATAGCTCCCATACCTCCAGTGTTGAGACCGGTGTCCTTTTCTCCAATCCTCTTGTAATCCTTCGCAGACACCATAGGTACTACGGTTTTTGAATCAACAAAACAAAGCATGGAAAGCTCAGGTCCTGTCATGAATTCCTCAATGATTATTTCGTCACCTGCCAGTCCGAAGACCTTATCCTCCATCATCTCCCTTACACCTTGCTGTGCTTGCTTTTTATTTTCTGATATGAGAACACCCTTACCTGCAGCGAGACCATTTGCTTTAATCACGATAGGATAGACAGAATTACCGTCCAAAAACTGGAGAGCATTTGAAACATCACTAAAACGATGATATTCCGCAGTGGGTATATCATATTTTTCAAGCAATTCTTTTGTAAAGACTTTGCTACCTTCAAGGATGGCTGCTTTCGCATCAGGCCCAAAAATTCGCAGACCGGATGCTTCAAATTCATCTACAATACCGGCTACGAGAGGAACTTCTGGACCAACAACAGTGAGACCAATATTGTTGTCCCTTGCGAACTTCAAAAGAGCTGGAATATCGCCATCAGAAATTTGAAGATTAGTGGCCATGCCTGCAGTTCCTGCGTTTCCTGGTGCACAATACACTTTTGAAACCCGTGAACTCTGCGCGATTTTCCATACCAGGGTATGTTCTCGACCGCCACCTCCAACCACCAATACCTTCATTTTGAGCTCCCCGTTTTTTGCTAAGTTTTGGGCTGCAATATAATCTTTTCAGCACCTGGTAAATAAAAAAGGGAGGACAAATTGCCCTCCCTTAAAAAGAAATCGATCAAGAGTTCAGAAAATTACTCCTTATCATCACCCTCTTCGTGACTCTCTTCGCCAGTTTTAGCTTCATCATGGCTTGCTTTACATTCCGCGCTGCATTCGGCACTACAAACATGATCATCACCATGCTTTTCCATATGAGCGGCTTTACACTCAGCTTTACATTCTTCTGAGCATTCATGTTCCTTGGCCATAGCATCAGCGGAATGATCACAAGCCTCTGTACAAACATGTTCTTTGGCCATGGCTTTTTCAGCTGAATGGTCACATGCATCTGTGCAGACATGTTCCTTGACCTCAGCCTTTTCAGCCGAATGATCACAACCTGGTCCACATACATGCATGTCTTTATGTGCACAACTCACTAGTACAAATGTGGCAACAATTAATACGCCGAGTAACTTTTTCACAAATTTTCTCCCTCTATGGATTAGAATGTCATTTTGATACTTTTAATATCCTTGACAATATCAATCATAAACGCTGGAATTCAATGACAAAACCAAATATTTGTGTCATCTAGACTACAGTTTTAATGTTTAAAATGACGTATCCCTGTGAAAACCATAGCAATTCCAAATTTGTCGCAAGCTGCAATTGAATCTTCATCCCTGACGGATCCCCCTGGTTGGATAATTGCTGTCACACCTGCAGTATTAGCTTTTTCAACCGAATCTGAAAATGGGAAAAATGCATCTGAGGCCAGAGAAGATCCCTCGGTGGAGCTCTTACTGCGATCCAGAGCATTGTCAACAGCCCAAATGCGGCTGGTTTGTCCTGCCCCAACACCCTGTGTTGCACCATCTTTTACAACCACGATAGCGTTTGATTTGGCGTGTTTGACAACCTTCCAAGCCAGTTTAAGGTCAGCCCATTCTTGCTTAGTGGGTTGCTTTTCAGTTACAACTTTATAATTTTCCTCATCCATCCCATGGTGGTCGGCCTCTTGAATGAGTAATCCACCATCCACCTTTCTATAAAAATATGGTTCTGGGGTTGTCGGACTCATGATATCAGCTAATTGAAGTAAGCGTAAATTCTTTTTATTCTTTAAGATCCTTAATGCTTCCTCTGAGTACGCAGGGGCAATTACAATTTCCAAAAATATTTTATTCATCTCAACTGCAGTAGCCTCATCTACTTCCCCATTGAGGACTACTATTCCACCAAAAATGGAAACGGGATCCGCTCTATATGCTCTCTCATATGCACCAAACAGTGTGCTGGCTGTGCCCACACCACAAGGATTGGCATGCTTAAGGGCCACGACCGTTGGATCTGTAAATTCTCGGATCATTTCAATCGCAGCCGAAGCGTCACCAATATTGTTATATGAGAGCTCCTTGCCATGTAGCTGAACTGCCCCACTTAATCGACCATCCAGGATTGATACTTCACGATAAAAAGCAGCGGATTGATGCGGGTTCTCACCGTATCTCAGACTCTGTTGCTTCTCGAAGGTCATAGACATTTGATCTGGTAACTCACTATCCCCCAGCTCCTTAGCCAGGTATTGACTAATCAGAGTATCGTATGAGGCCGTATGGCGAAACCCTTTGAGCGCCATGTTTTTCCTATATTTATCATCAAGAGAGCCGGCCTTAAAACCATCAATGAAACTGGAGTAATCAGCGGGATCCGTGAGGAGAGTGACAGAATCAGAATTTTTTCCAGCAGCACGGATAAGAGTTACACCACCAATGTCAATATTTTCGATGGCGTCTTTCATGGTGACACCTGGTTTGAGGATGGTTGCTTTAAAGGGATATAGATTCACCACCACGAGATCAATCATTGGGATACCCAATTCAGCGGCTTCAGTCAGATGATCTTCAATCTTTCTATTGGCTAGAATTCCACCGTGAATCTTGGGTTGAAGTGTCTTAACGCGACCTCCCAAACATTCTGGAAATCCAGTAATCTCACTAATTCCAATTACTGGTATGTCATTGTCCGTCAGTAGTTTAGCTGTACCTCCGGTGGAAATAATCTCTACTCCTTTTTCCTTCAGCACTTGAGCTAACTCTAATACCCCGCTTTTATCAGAGACACTGATCAACGCACGCTTCATTCCCTACTCCCTAAATCCTACCTGTTATATCAATCGCTTATATACACGTGTTGCCCACAGACATCCAGTAAACCCAGAGCGAAAAGGCGAACCGCTTCAGGATAGATTTTCCACTCTGCCTCTTCCATTACCCGACGTTGTAAAGTTTCAGGGTCGTCCCCTTGCTTTACTTTTACAGCCTGCTGTAGGATGAGGGGACCTGCATCTACATCCGGTGTCACAAAATGCACACTTGCCCCTGTGACCTTACAGCCAGTACTCAGAACAGCTTCGTGAACTTTTAGCCCATAATAACCTGGTCCAGAAAAAGCTGGGATGAGCGCGGGATGGACATTCATTACTTTATTTTTGAAATCAGAGAAAAATCCCGGTCCTAAAATTGCCATGAATCCAGCCAGGAGCACGAGATCTATCTCTGCTTCCTTTAAGCTATGGACAAGAGCTTGATCAAATGCTTCTGGAGAATCAAACTGTTTTCTACTAATAATACACGTTTCAATATTTGCTTCAGCGGCACGAGTAAGTGCAAGGGCATTTTTCTTGTTTGAGATGACCAGTGCAATACTGGCATTTGGGATGTAACCAGATTCGATACCATCAATAATGGCCTGTAAATTAGTACCACCCCCAGAAACCAATACTCCTATTCGAAGCATATGGACGCATCCCCACCGCCGCGTGTCGTTATATGCCCAATCATTGAAGCCTGGTCACCCCTTTCATTCAATCTAAGGAGAATATCATCAGATTCTTCTGCTGAAACTATGAGGACCATACCAATCCCCATGTTGAAAGTATTGTACATGGCAGTATCATCAAGTGAGGAAGTCTCCTGAATCAGATTGAATATGGATTGGACAGGCCAGGTGCCTTTTTTAATAACTGCCTGAAATTGATCAGGATAGGCACGTGGAATATTCTCGATGAATCCCCCACCAGTGATATGGGCGATTGCATGAATATTGTGTGTTTCCATGACACTTAGTACTGATTTTACATAAATTTTTGTTGGAGTAAGCAGTATTTCACCCAAAGTCGAATTATCATAGCTTTCATGCCAACGCTCCTCAGGAAATAGCTTTCTGACAAGCGAAAATCCATTTGAGTGAATGCCTGAAGATGACAATCCAATAATCACATCTCCTTCCTTAACTGCTCTACCATCGATCATCTCGGGCTGATCAACCATACCGACGGTAAATCCGGCAACATCATACTCACCGCGTGCATAAAAGCCTGGCATTTCAGCAGTTTCACCCCCTACTAATGCTGCACCACTTTGACGACACCCCTCAGCAATCCCGGCAACAATTCCTTCGACCTGCAGGGGTTCCAGTTTACCAGTAGCAATATAATCCAGGAAGAAGAGTGGTTTAGCACCAACGCAGATGACATCATTCACACACATCGCGACACAGTCAATTCCGATACTATCGTGTTTATCCATGGCAAATGCCAATTTGAGTTTTGTACCTACGCCATCTGTCCCTGATACCAGAATGGGTTGACTCATTCCTGATACATCAGGTGCAAACATACCTCCAAAGCCACCTATCCCCCCCATGACTTCTGGTCCATGTGTTGATTCAACGTCTTTTTTTATACGTTGAACAGCTTCATATCCTTTCTCGATATTTACGCCAGCATCTTTATAGTCGATACTCATTCGCTTGCCTCAACTGGGACAGGATACTTACCATCGAAACAGGCCATGCAGGTACCTAATCCCGACTTCTTCAAACAATCAGCCAGACCTTCATGGGATAGATATGAGAGACTATCTGCACCTATCTCAATCCCAATATCCTCAATTGGTTTCTTGGCTGCAATGAGTTTGGAACGATCCGGTGTATCGATGCCATAAAAACAGCTATACTTAACAGGCGGACTCGTGATCATCACATGGACTTCTGTAGCACCAGCACGTCTGAGAGATTTAACAATTCTTGTAATCGTAGTGCCGCGAACGATGGAATCATCAATCATGATGACACTCTTGCCCTCAACATTTCTTCTGATGGGAGAAAGCTTGAAATTCACACCGATCTCTCGCATGTCCTGCTTTGGGCTAATAAAGGTCCGACCTATATAGGCATTCCTGTAGAATCCTTTGTCAAAGGGAACCCCGGAGGCTTGAGAATAACCTAAAGCAGCAGAAGTCCCAGAATCTGGAATATCTATGACGATATCAGCCTTGCGACCCGTTTCCTTAAAAAGTCGTTTGCCCATATTGATTCTGGCCTCATACACATTAAGACCATCAATGACAGAATCAGTTCTTGCGAAATAGACGTATTCAAAGGAGCAGATATGCGTGGTGCTCACTTTGGTTTGCTCGGAATGGATGCCATCTGCATCCACGCAGATTATTTCTCCAGGTTTCACATCCCGAATGATATCACCTTTCACAGAATCAATAGCACAGCTCTCTGAAGCGAACACAAATGAACCATTCATGCGACCCATGATCAGAGGTCGAAGCCCCATGGGGTCCCTGAAGGCATAAAGTTTGTCTTGAGTTAGGAGCAGAATTGCGTAGCCACCCCTAATTACACGCATGGTATTCTTAATTGCCTCGGTGACATCACCAGTCTCCATGGCGTTTTTGGCGACCAACTTCAATATGGTTTCAGAATCAGTACTGGATTGAAATGTCGCGCCCTGGGATTCTAATTCTCCCATAAGCTCCTTGGTATTGACCAGGTTGCCATTGTGTGCCAGAGCCATTTGGCCTTCGGAGCTCACAATAACTACAGGTTGTGCATTCTCGTAGGTTGTTCCTCCTGTAGTACTATACCGAACATGTCCAATCCCATGTGCTCCATTAAGAAAGTTAAGCAATTTGGGATCGAATACCTCCTGGATGAGACCTTCATCCTTATAGTAATTGATCTGTTCGCCATCACTCACTGCTATGCCCGCACTCTCCTGCCCTCTATGCTGCAGAGCGAACAAACCGTAATAGACTAACTTTGAAGTATCTTCAGGTCTGGTATTGTAAATACCAAAAACACCACATTCTTCGTTGAGTTTATCTAACATGGATCAATCAGTTTTCATTAATTTGTCAAATCCAGTTGCAAAGGCATCCCTGCAGTCCTCAACGGGGATCTCGATAAGCTTCTCATCCATATTTCGAATGATCACATCCTGCGTCTCAGTGACACGCCCAATCACACCTGCTATTAACCCCTTTTCTGCAGCCAGATCAATGATCTTTTCAGCTGAATCTGAACCCGCAGACAACATGAACCGAGTTTGACTTTCACCGAACAGAAGCGCATCGGCCCTCATATCAAGATCAAGAAATACATTTGCACCAAACCCACTGGCAATGCATGATTCAGCCAATGCAACTGCTAAACCACCGTCTCCCAGATCGTGGGCACTTTTAACAAGACCTTCGCGGATAATATGAAGGATGAAATCCTGGGCTTTGCGCTCTAGCTCAAGATCAAGCTCTGGGACATCACCTGAGACCAGTCCATGGATGATATCGAGATACTCTGAAGCACCCAGTTCCTCTTTGGTCTCACCTATGAGGATAACCAAATCATCCTTATCCTTAAATTCCATTGTGGTGACATGGTCCAAAGATTTTACAAGACCTGTCATACCAATGATGGGTGTGGGATAAATTGCACCAAATTCTGGAGTTTGGTTATATAGACTGGCATTGCCACCGATCACAGGAGTATCCAGCGCTCTACAAGCCTCGCTAATACCAAGAATCGATTGTTCCAATTGATAATAGACTTCAGGTTTTTCAGGGTTACCAAAATTGAGCCCATCTGTTATCGCAATTGGTTCAGCACCAGATACGACCTGATTCCTGGCAGATTCAGCTACAATGCTCTGGGCTCCACGCCTGGGATTGAGGTAGCAATAGCGTCCATTGGAATCCATGGTAATACCAATCCCTTTGTCGCGACCTTTAATCCGAAGAATCGCAGCATCTGACCCGGGTTTCACCACAGTATTCATCTGAACCCGGTGATCATATTGTCTATAGACCCATTCCTTGGAACAGATATCTGGAGCACCTAACAATTTGAGTAGCACATCATTCAAATCTTCAGGGAGAGCGACCAGGTCATTCTTGAAAGCCCTTGTCTCTTTGAGATGTGCAGGCTCTTTCCCCTCCAAGACATAAGTTGGGGCATCCATGAGGGACCAGACAGGTACTTCACCCACTGTCCTGCCATCTTCAAGAACACGATACATGCCATCATCTGTTACATGTCCGATGACCACAGCGTGAAGATCCCACTTATGGAAGATCTTGTTAACCTTGTCCTCCATACCCTTCTTAACGATGAGAAGCATACGCTCCTGTGACTCGGAAATCATGACTTCCTCAGGCCGCATGGCCTCTTCACGTTTGGGGACCAGAGCAACATCGATCTCAACTCCGTTACCAGCCTTGCTGGCGGTCTCAACGGAGGATGACAGGATACCAGCAGCGCCCATATCCTGGACACCAACAACATAGTCTTCCTGAAATACTTCCAGACAGGCTTCAATGAGGAGTTTCTCCATGAAGGGATCACCAACCTGGATAGCACCGCGATCGTCATCATTTTCCTCTTCCAGGTCCTTAGATGCGAAACTTGCACCTCCCATGCCGTCGCGACCAGTAAGATTGCCTACGATCATGAGACTATTACCAACACCGGTAGCGATAGCCTTTTTGATCTCTGACTTCCCCATAAAACCAACACACATAGCATTCACCAGGGGATTACCTTTGTATGCATTGGAAAATCTTACCTCTCCGCCAACAGTTGGAACACCCACACAATTACCATATTCACCAATACCGTGGATAACCTCTGAGATCAACCAGCGAGTATGCCCTTTCTCACCGGGATGCCCAAAATGGAGGGAATTCAGTGACGCAATTGGATATGCTCCCATGGCAAGGATATCTCGGATGATTCCACCCACACCTGTTGCTGCACCCTGAAAGGGGGCGATCGCAGAGGGGTGGTTATGACTCTCGAGCTTAAAGGTGATCACTTCATTATCATCAATATCTACAATTCCAGCATTTTCTCCAGGACCCTGTACAATTCGTGGCCCCGTAGTGAGAAAGTGTTTAAACAGAGGTCTTGTATGGGTATAACCACAATGTTCCGACCACATTTGTGCATATAATGCTAATTCCACAGTATTGGGCTCACGACCCATATGTTTTGTTAATAATTCATATTCAGAGTCCGTTAAACCTGCTTTTCGCCAAATCTTTTCTTCCATTCCAGCCTTCTTTTCAGTCATATCTCTAACCGTGGTTTGCTTCGAGGTGCTTAAGCATGGAAACGAAAACTCCCTTGCCTTCATTTAGGCCAAGGACAATATCTGCACTACGCTCCGGATGGGGCATCATCCCTACAACATTGCCAGTCCGGTTAATGATCCCTGCAATACTATGTATTGATCCATTGGGATTAGTACTATCGCTGACCTCCCCATCGGCGTTGCAATAGCGAAAGAGAATCTGCCCATTTGCTTCCATCTCAGCAATCGTTTCAGGAGCAGCATAGTAGTTACCTTCATTATGAGCGATAGGAAAAACCACCACATCTCCAGCGTCGTATTCACTCGTAAAGGGTGTGTCAGGATTGTCCACCTTCAGGGTTTGGTCCTGACAGAGGAATTTAAGACCACGATTTTGAAGCAGACTACCTGGCAACATTCTGGATTCAGTCAAAATCTGAAAGCCATTACATATACCTATTACTAACCCCCCTGCAGCAGCGAACTCCTTTACAGCCAGCATTGCTGGTGAAAGATGTGCAATGGCTCCAGGACGAAGGTGGTCACCGTAGGAAAATCCACCTGGGATGATAATGGCATCAACATCTCCCAATTCCGTATCCTTGTGCCACAAGTACTTGACGGGTTTTCCCAGGATCTGATCAACAGCATGAAAGCAGTCTTCAGCGCAATTGGAACCAGGAAATAAGAGAACTCCCCAATTCATCAGGCCTCCTTGATCTCAAAACTATAGGATTCAACCACAGGGTTAGCCAGCATTTTGTCACACATATCATGTACAGATGCCTCTGCTGCTCCCATATCCTCCATCTCAAGATCCATCTCGAGTTGTTTACCAACCCGAACGCCTTTAACCTTATCAAAACCAATTGAATCCAGGCCATTTTGGACAGCTCTTCCCTGGGGGTCAAAGATTCCTTTTTTCAGCATGACAGTCACGATTGCTTTTAACATATTAATTTATCACCCTTCATCATTAATTTTTAGATGGAGCATCCGTTCAGACACGAATTCAGGTGTCTGAACGAATCCGACTATTAATCAATTGCATTTAATTTCTGGTATAAAGCCTTGTTTTTTGTGCTCAGGAAGTATTCTACTTCACGTCTTGAGATATCAGCTATTTCCTGCTTTGATGTTTTGGTGCTATCACCAAGAACAGCGTTCTTGATTACCTCGTATTTCTCTACCTGAATATCCATAAAACTAGTGTCCACGACAGGAGTATTTGGATATAAACCCTGAGCCTGACCTCGTTTTAGAATCTCTGTAAATGCCTCGCTGGTCCCCGCTGCTTCCTTCTTGGTGTTGTTTACAGCCTCATACCAGTCATCATGAACCAGCTTATAGTAGTCTCTCATGGCCTGCTTATTAAAGTTGACTATATAATTACGCCCATCCACCTCGACGGTCAGGGTTGCACGGACAGAATCAGTATCCAAGGTGTCAACAAAAACGAGATCATCACCGTCTTTGGCAATCTCCCATTTCAGATCCCATAGATTCAGACCCATACGGTCAAAAATGCGATGAACCATGAATGATGCCAGAATAGCACGTACCAGTGATTCTGAAAACATCTTGCCGCCAATACCAGAAATGAGGAGTGCTTCCTGTCTGGAAATGTTCCTATCCTCGGGTTCATACTTGGTTGTGAGATCAATCAATG
The DNA here is from genome assembly GCA_016845065.1 of Fidelibacterota bacterium. Lineage (GTDB taxonomy): Bacteria > Fidelibacterota > UBA8477 > UBA8477 > JABMPR01 > JABMPR01. The sequence goes on from JAERTG010000097.1 coordinate 39,530, forward strand.
GCGATGCGAATGTCTGCCACGGAATCAGCTCATCGTCCACACCTAATTCCAGAAGGTATGCCTTTTTTCCAGCTTCACTTTGAGCGTTATACTTTCTCAAAATAGAAGATCCACTGGTGACACCAAATCGCACGATCTGTTCAAGGGGAATCACAAATTGGTCATTCCCATAATATTTTTCGTAATCATAAAGATGTGACTTCATGAATGTCACAGGATCGGGTTTGAGGATATTATACTTCTTGATCATGGTCAAATTGCTTAGCTCATTGGGAAAGCCTTTAGCATAAAGCTTCTCGTCATCAGCACCGATCATTCCCAGGTGGTGTGTTCTCAGTCCGCTGGCCATGACCTCCTTCAGAACTTCCTTTATCCTGGGTTGGCTTTCGAGATAATCCTCACCCCAGCGTTCTGTAATGTAAGTTTCCATACCGGTCCACTCAGCGGGATCCATGAGTGATGTGTAAACGAGATGACGGAAACCCGCTCTGGCAGTATCGCTCCCAATAATATCAAAGATCGTCCCCACATCGAATACGGATCCACCCATACTGGTTTCACTCACCAGCGATCCAGGATCACCCGTAACTGAGAACAGTTTCTGAACAGAACCGTTGTAATACGGATTTACACGATCGAACTCTACTTTACGATTATTCGACATCTTATTTTTCCCTTTTCCCTTGTCAAACCCCCAAAATACTGGCATCTATTTATTATACTGTTCCTGGATTTTCCGATCTTTCTCGAGAACAACATCACGCATTTCAACACGATGCGCTTCCAGCTTCTCAGTAATCTCCGGGTATTTCACCGCCAGAATCTGAGCGGCCAACAATACCGCATTGTCACTGGCATTAATACCAACAGTAGCCACAGGGATACCCCCTGGCATCTGGACGATTGAGTATAAGGCATCAACACCATCCAAGCTTGCCCGGATAGGTAAGCCAATGACAGGTTTTACTGTTTGTGCCGCAATCACACCTGGGAGATGTGCTGCTTTTCCTGCACCAGCAATGACCAATTCAATCCCTTGATCATCAAAACTTTGAATGTATGATTCCACAGCTTCATGGGTTCTGTGAGCTGAAAGAATTCTCAGCTCAAATTCTAGACCCAATTTCTCAATAATCTTGAATCCTTTTTCAAGAACTGGAAGGTCGCTATCACTTCCAAGAATAATTGCAATTTTAGCCAATTTATGTATCTCCTAATTAATTAAATGTGAGTCATTTCATCAGCTGTGAATACTCTCTCACAATACTGACAAGCAAGATCTCGGGTTGAACTATCTTCTAGATTAAATATTGTCATCATGGGCTCAGCGTTTGTAATACATTTTGGATTTGGGCAAGCTACCAGACCTTCAATACGCTCCGGTATTTCAACCCTGGATTTCTGGGCCACCTTAAAGTCTCTGATGATACTAACTTTGGCAGCTGGAGCGATCAAGGCAATACTATTGACTTCATTCTGAGTGAGTTCGCGTCCCTCAATTTTGATGATATCCTTCTTTTTCATCGCCTTGCTGGAAAAATTCATCCCCATCATGACAATGTCTGTTTCCCGGGGTTTCAATATGGCCAAAACACGTTGGACACGCCCTGCAGGAATGTGATCGATGACGGTACCATTTTTGATGGGATCAACTTTTAATTCTTTCATTATTCAGCCTCCCCTAATAAGGTGGCCAAAATGGCCTGTCGCATATACACACCATTTTCCGCCTGATCAAAATAGTACGCATACTTTGTAGAATCCACATCCGTGGTGATTTCATTGACTCGTGGCAAAGGATGTAAGACCTTCATATTGTCTTTGGCTTTTCTCAACAGTTTTGCTGTGATGATATAAGCATTTTTTACCTTCTCATATTCCTCTCTATCAGGAAAGCGTTCCCTTTGAATGCGAGTGACATACATAATGTCTATATCAGGGATAATATTCTCAATGGTGGTCTTTTCCTTGAAACCAACCCCCTTTTGAGTAAGATCGCTAAGTATGTGGGCGGGCATGCGTAATGATTTTGGAGAGACAAAATAGAAAGTTGGGTTGAAGGGTGCCAGAGCATAGGCCAATGAGTGTACAGTTCGACCATATTTGAGATCGCCAACCAGAGCAAGTTTCAAACCTTCCAGGGTACCTTGAGACTTTATAATAGTATATAGATCCAGAAGAGATTGTGTGGGGTGCTGATTGGCACCATCACCAGCATTTACAACCGGGATGCCAACTTGCTCGGAGACATAGCGGGCTGCACCTTCCATAGGATGACGCATGACGATAATATCAGAGTAGCGGGCCATGATCTTTGCCGTATCTGCCAGAGTTTCGCCCTTCTCCACTGAAGTACCACTTGTTCCAACCATTCCAATGACTTCACCCCCCAGCCGTTTCATAGCTGACTCAAAAGACATTCTTGTTCTGGTGGAAGCTTCATAAAACATGGCAGCCATTACACGACGCGATAAATCAATCTGACTTGGATCTTTTTCAAGTCGCTCCGCCAACTGCAGCAGCTGGAGGATTTTGTCTGCGCTGAGATCGCGCATGGAGATTAGGTGTTTCATTCAGTGCCCTCTATTTATTCTTGGATTGAAAGGCATTCCAGGCTGCCTCCCTATAACGTTTTGCCTCAGCACCGGGATCTGTGCTGGCAACAATACCTCTACCAACAATAATGGCATCCGCACCACCCTCAATAGCATTTTCCACGGTGAGATACTGTTGTCCAAGACCATCTCCTTTGGTATCCAGATTGACACCTGGCATGAGGAGTAACTGATCCTGAGGTATTTTATTTCTAAATCGTTTTATATCTTCAACATTGGCACCGTGACCGATATAGCCGCTCACACATTCTTTACGCCGTTTTCCCACTTCCAAAACCTGTCGTGTATAGGTTTCTGATATAAGATTTCCCTTTGCACTCATTCGGGCGAGGAGAAATCCAGATCGAGGAACATCCAGGTCACCAAACAATCCATCAAGAATGGCCTCTCCTGCAATCATATGCACTGTCACATACTCGGCCCACTCAGCAATCTTATATACGCCTGAACGAAACTGTTTACGTACAGTACTACCGATATCTGCAAATTTGCGATCCTCAAATATGATGAAGTCGTGTTGATCCGCCAGGGCTTTCAGGCGAGGAACAAAGCTTCCGTTATAGTCCTTCATGATATCCACATGGGTTTTGACCATGAATATTTCTGGTCCCGTGGCTTCCAGAATCTCAAAAAAACTTGCTGTATCCTCAACATCCAGAGAAAGTACCAGGTTCGATTGCTTTCTGACTATAGCATCCATGAGTTTTCTTGTCATAGGTGATGTTGTTGATTCAACCCGCTCAGAGAACTTCATCAGTGGCTTGTCAACAGGGGTGGCGACAAATTCTCGTACCTTTCCAGCGAGCTCCGCATCTAGTTTACCTTCTGCACTGAGGACTGAGATCATATCCTCAACAGTTATTATGGAGCTCAGTTTATACCCCCTGGTCGCTAGGATGTCCTTACCATTGTAGCTACGGTCAATCAGACACACGAAATCTTTTACTCTAAGTCCTGCATGCTCCATGCCCTCAGCTGCTTCAAACTTGCTTTCACCTGTAGTGATGAGATCATCAATAATGAGGCAAGTCTGTCCTTCGTTGAAATGACCTTCAATCAATTTTCCTGTTCCGTAAGCCTTCACTTCCTTGCGCTGATAAACCAGCGGAGTATCGGTTTCGGCAGATACTTGAGCTGCCAGTGGTAGAGCTGTGTATGGGATACCTGTGATGACATCAAACTCTTTATCACCTAATTCTACCTTTAAAAGGGATACGATATTCTTGATGATAGCGGGATACGAAATGATACTTCTTAAATCGATATAGAATGGTGAAGTAGCACCTGATTTTAATTTGAATTCACCAAATTTTAAGGCGCCAATCCTGTGTAGATCAAGGATTAATGTTTTTTTGCCTGTTTCCAATTTGCTCTGCTCCTAGAATTATACTTTACAAGGCTGTTTTAGCCCCAGTTTTTCCTCGATGTGCTGTGCCAAAATCTTCCAATTTGTCCAAGGTCTGATCATCGACAATGGGACCTTCCATGCACAGAATAAAACCAGTGGGGTCCATGACACATGACCCACAGATGCCTACACCACACTTCATATATCGCTCAAGATTCACTTCATATGGTAATTGATGCTTTTTTGCAACGGCTACCGCCGCCTTCGCCATCTTTTCTGGTCCAGAAATGTATACTTGATCAAATTTTTCATTTTGTAGGACCTGCTCCATTACATCGACACTGGTTCCCATGTATCCAAGTGATCCATTATCAGTGGCTATGTGAGATTGATGGCAAAGAATTTCAAAGTCTTCAACATAGAGCAAATCTTCCTCGGAATGGGCCCCATTAATATTGACAAGCTTCTTGACATCATCCTCTCGAAGTTTCTTTGCCAGGAATCTGAGGGGTGGTGTTGCAAATCCCCCTCCCACCATGAGGATATTGCCTGTCTGTCGTTTAAAGGACCTGCCATAGGGACCACGGATGGAAACCAGATCACCAACATCCATGCTGAAAAGTTTGTTCGTAAAGGGACCAATATTCTTTATAGTCATTGAAAATGATTTTTCATCCACATCCAAAATAGAGAAAGGTTTCTCTCCCTCACTGAATATGGTGAGCATAATAAATTGTCCAGGGGAGGCACTTAGATTGCCATGAAAGGTGAAAGTACGGAGGGAGGCGTTTTCTTCGCGGATCGCGGCAATGGGCAGAGTTTGACGATCACACTTCAAGATCAATTTTCCTCTAAGATTCCAATTAATTCCGAGTAGTTGGCATATCCATGGTTGTCCATGAATTCCTCCATTTCTCCTCGAATTGAATTAAAGACATCCAGGCCATGATCATAAACTGCTGATCCTACACCAATGGCTGATGCACCTGCCATCATCATCTCAATGGCGTCTAGACCTGTACTTACACCCCCTGTACCCAGGATTGGGATATCTACTACTTTGTATGCATCATGAATGAGTTTTAAAGCCAATGGTTTTATGCAGGGCCCTGATATGCCGCCAAAATTATTTCTCAGGACGGGACGTTTTGCCACAGCATCTATGACCATACCATGACCCAGTGTATTTATCATAGTCAATCCATCTGCCCCTGCTGCCTGAGTTAATTTAGCTATTGCTGAAATATCATTGGCGTTGGGCGATAATTTTGCCAGAATAGGGATGCTACTCACTGCTTTCACAGCAGAGACGATTTCCGTGATTTTTTCTGGCATAAGAGCAAAGGGACGCTTGAACTCATCTTCAACGTTTGGGCAGGATAAATTTAGCTCGAGGATATCGGCGGAAGAATCATTGACGGCTTTAGCCAATTGCACAAATTCCTGGGCATTTGCCCCAAAGACACTGACAATGACAACGCCATCAATCCCACTTCTAAATTTTTCTACTTCTTCCAAGCCCTCAGCAATGCCAGGATTCGTGAGGCCAACTGAATTTATTAAGCCACCAGTAAATTCAGCAATAACTGGTCCTTCATGACCAATTCGAGGTTGAATACTTAATGATTTGGTAGTGACCATCCCCGCTCCATCGCGGATAACCCGCTGAAGCGAAGAGAAAGAGATACCAAGTATGCCAGATGCGAGGGTGAGTGGGGTCGAAATATCCTTACCCAGAAAACGCAAATCGACCTATCCTGCGAAAAATTAGAGACAGCGAATTTGTTTGGGAAATTGAAGGGGGTGGTAATGGATTTTTAACCGTTATCACGTAGCTAAAATAGAAATTAATTGTCCGAGTCAAAGGTCGATTTTTGCTAATTTGAAATTGATTTCAAGTTTTCATTTTCAGACACAATCATTCCGAATCAAAATGATTTGACAGCCCTTACACGTCGATTATATTGATGATCCCTTCGCTCGGCGGTTGGTGGAAGTGGCGAGGGGATTTTGAAACGTTTTAGGGGGCCTTAGCTCAGTTGGGAGAGCGCTTGACTGGCAGTCAAGAGGTCATCGGTTCGATCCCGTTAGGCTCCACAAACCTTAAAGCCTTAGTATATAGTTACTAAGGCTTT
>JAERTG010000098.1 GCA_016845065.1 Fidelibacterota bacterium
AGCAGAAGTACCTCCGATGCCCATCAGGCTGAAAACACCAGACTTTTTGGTGGGGAACACAAGGTTGAAGGATAAATCCTGGTATTGGGCACTTTCCTTGAATTTGATACCCATGAGTTCCAGTAGATGAATAAAGGAGTAGCGGTAGGCAGCCACGTAGGAGGCATTCCCCTTTTTCGAAAAGGGACCCTCTGTTCCAAATTCAAGTCCATTCCAACCAATCTGAGCCCAGTGCTCTCTTTTGCTATTGTTTCCTGTTCGGAGCTTGATGTCAAATACACCCGACATGGCATTACCATATTCAGCTGGAAATGCACCAGTGAGAAAATCTGAATTGGCCATTAAATTGGTGTTCAGCATGGTAATGGGTCCACCTGTGGTACCAGTGGCACCAAAATGGTTTGGGTTTGCAATTTGAATGCCGTTGAGCTGGTATTGTAATCCTATGGGTGAATTACCTCTGATGACAATATCATTTCGGTTGTCCCTGGAGGACATGACACCGGCATAATTGGCCACCATCCGGGCAGGATCGCCATAACTTCCGGCATAGCGGTTGGTTTCATCGAGGTTGAAAGACCGGGCACTTACGGTGGCCACAGAATTTATGGGTCTGTCTTTGGAATTAGCTGCTGTAACATTTACCTCTTGAATGTTAATGACCATTTCCTGCAACTGTATTTCCAGCACAACTTCCTTACCTGAGCGTACAATAATATCCTTCAGAAGTTGGGTTTGATAACCCACATAATTGACCTCCAGGTTTTGTCTGCCTACGGGAACCTCTGTAAGTATAAACCTTCCTTGTGCATCACTGGTACATCCATGGATGGGATCACTTCCTGAAAGCACAATACTGGCACCTGGTAAAGTGGCTTTGCTGTCTCTGTCGATAACGACACCTTTGATGGTTTGAGAAAGTGTGTTCTGGGAATATACATTCGTCGCTTGCAGGAGGCAGATGAGCATCACGAGCCAGGTAGTAACTATAAGCACATATGTTTTAAGCGCTTCCATTCTGCAAAAATGCATATCTATTCTCAAAAGTCGCTTTGCCTCAAAAGCTATTAAAATAGAAGGGCATCAGCTTCTTTCTTTTCAATTCTTTTCCAAACAGGCTTGCTGAGTTTATTATCTTCAATATTGAAGGCTACCACATCAAAGGTTTCCTTATAAAAATCCAAATTGGATTTTCGATCGGGATTGTGTTCAATAAATACCAATTGATCATAACTGATCTGATATTTTTCGCAGATCATCATAGCCAAAGGGGCTACCCATCTTGAAATTGAGGTGCCCGGATTTTCTTCATACAAATTGGTCACGATCACAACAGTTTGTGCTCCACCTGATACAATCTTCAGGCCACAAATTGAGGGCATATCCCATTGCCCGGGAAAATGAAAAACCTCATCAATATATTTGGATACTGCAGGCATAATATGAGTGGTCTAACGATTGATTTGTTTTCCAAAACTACTTTCGGTAAGATCTGCTCTTGCCGGGCGATAGGTTCCGTCTTCCATTTCCTTTTCTATCACGCGCATCATCAACTTGAACATTTTCTGCTCCTGGGTTTCTTCTTTGTAAAAACTTTCCCAGGCAAAATGATACAGCTCCTGAAGCCTTTCCGGACTCATATGTTTGGGCTTAAATACTACTTTGTCAGCAGTATAGTGGTTCCAGTCATGATCAAAAATGCGACCTTCCTTCAGCATATCGTCATAAGCTTTGGTTTGTGGAAAAGGGGTGAGAACAGTAAACTCAGCCAGATCAAGTTTGATTTCAAGAAGAAAATCAATTAATCTCAGGATATCATCCTCAGTCTGCCCATCCATACCCAATAATATGGTGCCTTCAACTCCAATGCCATGATCGTGATAGCGTTTTATTCGCTCACGTATATAGTCTGAAGTGTCGAAAACAGCCTGGTACACATACCAGGCACCTGCCTGAGCAGCCAGGTCCAGTATTTTAGGATCGTCTTTGATGGTGTGGCTGCACCATTTCTTTTTAAAAGGAATCATGGTGCGGAAGAGTTCTTTCTCCCACTCATCATCCTGTGCCAGTGAGTTGTCAACAACAAATAAACGGTTGTTTTCAATGGTGTCCAGTTCTTCAGCCACCTTGTCGAATGGCCGTGGCCTGAATCCTTTACCACCCAGGTAGGAAACGGCACAAGGATAACAGTTAAAACGACAGCCACGGGAAGCATGAAACAGATCTACCATTTGTACGCCTTTATGGTAGTACAAATCCCTTTGCAGTATATCCCTGCGAGCGGGGCCAATAATGCTAGTGTCCGGAGGACCAATGAGGTGGTTGTACAATTTTTTCAACTCACCCTTTTTAAAATCCTCAAAAACAGCTTCCATATGACCTTCAGCTTCTCCAAGAAAAACACTGTCGGCGTATGACATGCATTCATCAGCATGGAGCATGGTGGAGATACCACCAAACATGACTTTTTTTCCCCTGTTCCGAAATTCAGTGGCTATTTCCCAACCTCTTTTAACCTGAGAGCTTAACATCATAGATATACCAATGAACTCTGCGTCAGTGTTATAGTCCAGGGTTTGTACATTCTCGTCTGTGAAATCAACATCCACATATTCAGGAAGAGTGGCAGCAAAAACCACTGGTCCATGGGGAGGGAGGTTGAAGTGAGTCTGACCATCAAGTTTGGTCCACTTTGGATATATAAGTTTAAACTTCATCTGCAGATTTTTGGTGATCAGTATAGCCGTATCTTTTGTAATGTGTTTCCAGCACCTGACTCAAAAACTCCGGTGCTGCTGATTGGTTCCTATACTTATTCTTTTTATAATCTTTTACTGTTTTAAGGAAAGCAATAAGCTTATTCTCAAAGGCCTGGCTGTAGTCCAGACCAATGTTGTCGTAAATATACTTTAATCCTCTGATGGGATCTTTTTCAAGAGATTCAAATCCCATTTCCACATAATCCGATGGAGGAAGCTTATCCAAATCCTCCTGTATGCTTACTAACATATGATTTAAAAACTCCGCACAATCAGTGGCCAAAGGTTTTTCCCAGCTGCCTTTGAGGCAATTTTGGCGGCCCACAATATCCCACATATGCTGTGTAGAGGGAATGACTTTTTCAGGATGGCGATGGATATGTATGAAGCGTGCGTCAGGATATATTTCTTTGATCAGTTTGATACGCATAGAGTGAAAGGGATTTTTAAAGAGCAAGGTCCCCTTTTTAAGAAGCAACAACTTCTTGCCAAAATCTATGAATTGACTCTTCCACTTTTCCCTCGCTAAACCCTGGGGTTCAAAAACCGTTTTTTTACTCAAAAAATAGGTGTTGTGTTTAGGAAAGATCAACTGCTCCAAAGGAGAATTTCGGCATATTTTCAATATGGCATATTCATCCTCCTGTGGTTCCGAAAAACCTAGTTTTACGTTGTCCATGGGCCTTTGTTTGCCCATGACAGCAGTCATCATGGGCTTATAATATTTTTCCGAAACCAAAAAACCTTCCGGAACTGAAACCTGAAATACGCTAGGTGTGGTCAACTGTTCATCCTGACTCATTAATTGGTGGAGAAAAGTACTGCCTGTACGCCAGTGGCCAATGATAAAAACAGGAGATTTGGGATGGGGTGCAGCCTCAATTAGTTTT
>JAERTG010000099.1 GCA_016845065.1 Fidelibacterota bacterium
ATATAAAAAAGTATGTTGATATGTATTAATCAATTGTGGAGTAGTGTTTGTCTGATGGTATGAAACAGACCCTTGTTAACATGACTTTTCAAGGTTGCCTATATATGGTCGATGTGGATAACTGTTGTGTGGATAGCCGGTATAACTATTTATAACAATTATAAGTCTATTAAAAACAACAGTTCTTTAGACTATTTTCACTCATACATATGTTTATAACCCCTGGTTTGAGAGGCCTTTATATATAAAATAATTCACCAAATCGTAACTCGGCTCAGCGACAAATAAAAAAGCCTCACGGTGATAGTAAGGCTAAAATAGAATGAATTATTTTGAGGTGAATTGAATTATTTTATCTGTATATACATCCGATTGCGTTGATCCTCAACCCAGGACTGATATCTATCTCGTTTCTTATACTCAAGAGACATGGTTTCAACATCGGTCCAGTGGTCAGTTAGGTTTACCTTGCCGCCAGCCAATCGTCTGTGGACTATAATTAGGTGAAACTGGTCGGAGCTATAAACTGGCATTGATAAGCTCTCAAGAGGAATGTTTAAAAGGAGATCATGGATATCTTCAGGAAGTAAAGAAATATCGGTCATACCCATTTGACCTTTCCGAGATTTCATATAATCATCTGTAGCATAAATTTCAACCTGTTCAGCAATACTGGTCTTTTCTGCAAGAATATCATCTCTGATAGCAGAGAGTTTATCAGATGTACCCTGCTTATCGCTTTCATCAGCTACAGGCATCAATAGAATATGGGAAATGTTTACTTGCTCACCCTGTTTCTCGTCCAACCTTAAAAGATGTAAACCGAACTGGGTCTCCACGACATCACTCATTTGCCCAACCTCAAGTTCGAAAGCGGCTTCTTCAAATGACTTCACAAACACGCCACGACCCACAAGGCCCAGACTACCGCCATTGGCTGCTGATCCAGGATCTTTAGAATATTGACTGGCAGCGTCTTCAAAAGTAATATTACCTGCCTCAATATCACCTTTGATTGATAATAATTGTGTGCGGAGTTTATCCATTTTATCAGCGCCCATTTCTACTGACATGGAGAGTATGGAAAAATCTACCTGGGGATTCTTATCAGGGAAACTGTCCTGCCAGGTTTCATAAAAATCTTCAACTTCACGCCTGCTTACCTTGATTCCGCTAAACAACTCCATTTTAACCTGTTCTACCAGGAGATTGGTGCGAATTTGATCCTCATAATAGGATTTGATTTTATAGTGGTCTACTCCAAAAGCCTCGGCCGCTTTTCTTAGACTACCATACTGCATTTCTATATTTTGCAAGGATTGATCCAGCTGCATTTGCACGCTTCTATCTTCGACCTCAATCGTCTCCTGACGGGCATACTCCAGTAAAACCTGCTGATTTAGGAGCTCATCCAGTGCCCGTGCACGCAGTTGTTGGATCACATCTGGGGAAGAATAGGAGGGTAGCTGAGCCTGCATTGCAAAGAGTTGGGTAACCTGATCAACTTCAGAATAAAGTATAGCTTTTTCTCCAACAATGGCAGCAACGCCATCTATCAGCTGTTGGGCGCTGGTACTTAAAGCCAGAAGAGTGGTGAGAATAAAAACAAAATGACGCATTGATTAATTACCTATTCTGTAGAACTATTATAGAGAACACTCTTGTTAAAAAGGATGCTTCCAGACTTCCTGAGACTATCCACAAACTGAGTTTCAATATGACGTTGACGGTTAATGGAAAGTCTTGCAGCAATTTCTTCCCAGACTTCATCCAGACTTTTGTGAGACCCACGATCGTGCCAGGTTTTCACATGTACAAGGTGGTATCCCAGGTCGGTTCGAATTGGACCAAAAATTCCAGGGCGTTTCTTTTTAAGAAGGTATTCTTTTACCTCGGGGAACAGATTTTCCACCTTAAACAATCCAGTCTCCTTGGGGTGCATGGCTACCAGGGATTGCTTTTTCTCAAGATCCCCTTTTTCAATAGCCTTTTCAAGTTCACGAGCTTCATCACGGGAGGGCAAAAGAACATGAAAACCAAAGAACTCATTGCTCTGACGCTTAAAGGACTCAAGGTTTGACTGATAATATGCCTCGATTTCATCTCGGGCAACATCACCCCTGTCCTTTAGGGTCACATCCAACTGCTTATCGGCAAGAAGTCGACGACGATAGGTTTCCACACGATAGTTAAACATGGGATCCCGATGAATAAGATTTTTTTCTGCCTCCTGCGCCAAGAGGGTTTCTCTAATCCAGTTTTCAACCAAAAGGGACTTTTGGAGGCTGTCTAAAGACATAAATCCCGGGTACATCAGAACCAGCTCATCAAGAGATAGCTGTTCATGATTGACCTTGGCAATAAGGTTATCATCCTGGTCATCTGAGCAAGAAGTCAACCCCATGAAGAGGGAGATGACCAGAATGACATAAATCTTATTCATCTATACAGAACTACTTTTCGTCTGCCAGACCATCATAATAAGAATGTACGGCTGAATAGTTAACCTTAACAGTATAGTCGTTTTGAAGCTCCTGGTAGAGATCTTCAGTACGCGATGCACGTAACTCGCTCAGGATTTCCGTTCTAACGCGTCCCTTGACCTTACTATAAGGTTTTGGTCCCTCAGGAATGATCTCCTCCATCTGAATGATTGAATAGCCATTTCCGAGCTTTATGGGACCAGCAATATCTCCAACCTCCATCGTGAAAGCCTTTTTGCCCATTGACCCATAACGACCCTCCTGGAAAGCAGGCAACATTCCGCCACCCTCTTTAGTGGCTTTTCTTTCAGTATAACGCAAGGCCAGTTTTTCAAGGAGCTCGCCAGCATCAAGTCGTTTTTTCAGGGTTACTGCGAAAAGACTGTCCTTTACAAAAACCTCTCTCACGAGCACCTTCTTCTTATCCATATACTTTTCGGCCTTGTTTGCATCATAAAAGGCTGTCAACTCTTCCTCGCTGGGAGTGAGGTCTGAATTAATTTCCTTTGCCACAAAGGCGTCGTAGGCATAACGCTCAACGAGACCATCAATTTTCCCGGCAAAATCCTCATCCTGGTCATACTTATTGTCATATCCATAACTGATAATGAGGTTTTGAGTAACAATCTGATCTATAATACCAAGAAACTGATTCTCAGATGTAAACCGAGGTTTTTGACCACCGTCAATCATTTTGAATTCTGCAACCAGCCAATCTGTGCCAAGGTCTTCTCCGTTAAGTTTAAACATAGGAGGTTGAAAGTTGAGCTTCTTGAGCATTTCATCGATGGGATCTTTTTTTACAGATGAACCATCAAAAACCATAAAAAACTCATGAACATTTTCAGTAATAATTTCAAACCCAGCAGCCTTCTTTTGGTCTTCCAAAAATTTGTTTGCTACCTGGCCAAGCTCAGCGCTTTTCTCGCGACTTGCCTGTTGTTTGAGCGAGCTCTTCTCGGCCTCAAAATCACCACGATCAATCTCTCTCTTTGCCTCTAGTTTGATGATATGGAAACCAAAATCGGTTTCAACCACATCAGAGACATCGCCGGGATTCAGATTAAAGGCCGTTTCCTGGAAGGGTCCTACCATTTTTCCCCATCCAAACCAACCAAGATCACCACCATTCTCTTTGCCAGAAGGATCATCAGTAAACTCATTTGCTAAATCTTCGAATGATTCTCCCTTTGAGAGGCGGTTGTTAATCTGACCCATAAGCGCCAAAGCTTCTACCTTGGTTCGATCTGAGCGTGTACGGGAAGCGCCCTGGAATTGCAGCAGGATATGCCTTGCGTTTAACTCTGTACCGGAACGCTCATACACCTCGCGGACATACTCATCGCTAATGACAGCGTCGAGAATGGCCTTGGTGTAGACATATTGGAGCATCTGTCTTTTTTCGGCCTTCATTTTTTTCTGTTTGATTTCATCAGACTCACCCAATCCCTGGTCGACAGCTGCCTGGGTAAAAAGAGCCTTTCTAACATGATCATCCACCTTTGAATCCATAAAATCGCGATCCTTATCGGCAAACCGAGAGGCAGGGTTTTTGGAGGTGAATTCTTCCAATGCGATGGCATTTCCATCTATCGTGGCCAGCGTATCGTTATCCATGTTTGAGCATGCAGCGACAAGCATGAGGAGACCCAACGAAAAAAGGGCCGTAGTAAAGCGAGTGTTCATTTCATTAACCTTTTAATTATATTAGAGTTATCATTTATCATTATAGTCGGAAAATTTAGACGAGCGTTGAAGGCTTTCCAAGAATATTCTAAGCGATGCTAAAAGGGAATCTTCACCTGTGTGAGTCAGTATAAAAGTCAGAGATTTATTGTTCATTATTTCCACGTCTTTACCTGTTTCTCCAAGCGTCTTGGACAGAGCTTTAATGATTTCGCCACCTTCATGTTCCACGTGTTCTGGTAAAAAATCATTTTGGGCTTTAGACCCTTTTACGACGACACTTCGAAGCCCTAGAGATTGCCCCAGGTTTTTTATCAAAGCGGCCTCAATAAGATCGGAGGTTTCTGGCGGGAGCAGACCAAAACGATCCCTTAATTCTTCGCGAATCCCGTGTATAGCTTTTGTTGTGTCAGCCTCAGCAATTCTGCGATAGCTGGCAATCCGTTCAGCTGTGTTTTCTATATAGCTTTGCGGAATTTGCATCTCAACATCCAGCGTCATTTCAGTGGGGGGGAAGGTGACTGCCTGGTCACCACCAATTTCTTTCAAGGACTCGAGGGTGTCTTTTAGGATTCGGGTGTAAAGATGGTAGCCAATATTGCTGATATGGCCACTTTGCTCGGTTCCAAAGACATTTCCTGAACCCCGAATCTCTAAATCACGCATGGCTATCTCGTAACCACCACCATAGTGGGCGTGTCTTTCAAGGGCATTGAGGCGCCTGATTGCATTGACGCTGAGCTTTCTAAACCCAGGCGCAATAAAGAATGCCCAAGCCTTTCTGTGAGACCGACCCACGCGCCCCCTTAGTTGATACAGCTGTGACAAACCCATGGCATCTGCTCGATTTACGATAAGCGTGTTGGCATTTGGTATATCCAGACCAGACTCAACAATAGTGGTGGACAGCAGCACATCAAACTCTTTATGGAAAAACCCCAACATGACACGCTCAAGCTCCCGAGGGTTCATCTGGCCATGACCCAAGCCAAACTTTACTTCAGGAAGAAGTTTTTGAAGGCGACTCAACATAATACCGATGGACTCAACCCTGTTATGGACAAAAAACACCTGCCCTCCTCGGTCAACCTCCCTCAGAACAGCTTCACGGATACGATTTTCATCAAAATCCATGATAACGGTATCTATTGGCTGACGCTCTTTTGGTGGCGTTTTGAGCATGGAGAGATCTCGCGCGCCCATCAAGGACATCTGCAGGGTACGGGGAATGGGTGTCGCCGTCATGGCAAGCGAATCAACAGACATTTTAATTTCCTTGATACGCTCCTTATGTTTGACACCAAAACGATGTTCTTCATCAACAATAAGGAGTCCAAGCTTATTAAAAACAACATCTTTGGATAATATTCTATGGGTACCGATAACGACATCAAGCAATCCTTTTTCAAGGTCAGCCAGGGTCGCCTTAATTTGTTTTGAAGTTCTAAAACGGGAAAGCACGCCTACGCTTACTGGATAATCAGCGAACCGCTCCAGAAAAGTTTCGTAATGCTGTTGAGCCAAAACGGTTGTTGGAACCAGCACTCCAACCTGCTTTGAGTCATTTATAGCCTTAAATATAGCCCGCATGGCCACTTCGGTTTTTCCAAAACCCACATCACCACACAGCAGCCTGTCCATTGGAAAGGCCGACTCCATGTCTTTCTTGATGTCCTCAACAGCCTTTAACTGGTCACTGGTTTCATCGTACATGAAGGAAGCCTCCATGCGCTTTTGAAAGTCATTATCAGGATTAAAGCGAAAACCTTCAACAATAAAGCGGTTGGCATACAGCTCTATTAGCTCTTTAGCATAATTATCAACAGCTTTGCCGGTTTTTATTCTTACCTGGTCCCACTCTGTTGTTCGAAGGCGAGTGAGTTTGGGTGGTGTTTCCAACTGGGACTCATAGCGGTGGACGCGGTGCATTTTTTCAACAGGGACATATATACGATCACGGGCTTCATATTCCAGAGCGAGAACTTCACGCACCGTCTTTTGAAACGGCATTAACTCAACACCCAAATATTTGCCTACACCATAATCGAGATGAACAACATAATCACCCTCCTCAAAAGCCTCTATCCGTGTCGCCGGTTTTACAGGAAAAGATCTTGGAATGACGCTTCTTTTGCGGGTTCTACCAAAAATTTGATGATCCGTAAGAACAGCCAGCTTGTTTTTGTGATCTATAAACCCTGACGACAGAGATAGGCGCACCCCCTCAAAAACCAGATCCTCAAACAAAACCTGTAGACGGTCTAGCTGGATATTGCTATCTGCACAAATAAATACGCGATAGTTTTCTTCATTTAGATGGCTGAGCCTGGCTCGAAACGCTTCAAGGTTACGCTGAAAATCAGGCTGCACCTCTATGTCAAAGATTTGATTTGATTCAGTTTTTGACTGGAAAATCCAGAATACATCACGGGAGCGCTTCTTTTGAAGCGTTTCTGCGATGGACAAAGAGGTAGAGTCCTCAATCAAGGGCCGAAACTGAAAAAACCGCACTTCATCAGGAACGGAATCAATCAGCGGATCAACCACAGTTTCAACAAAGGGGTTCTCAGGATAAACCGTAATTTCACTGTGTTCATCGCCAGATAGCTGAGATGCAGGATCAAACTCACGGATCGATTCAAGAACATTACCAAAAAAATCCAGACGAAGCGGCTTGTTTTGGTCACCAGGAAAGACATCAAAAACGCCACCCCGGGTGGCAAAATATCCAGGCTCTACAACAAATGAATCTCGGGTAAACCCATACTCGGTCAACTCTTTTTCAAGCTCACCAACTGAATACTCATGATCTTTTTTTAAAACGATGCTTTTCAAGGCATTTTCAGAGATACTTCCAGCGAGCTCAATTGCCTGGGTAACATATATGCCCAAGTTACCCCCCAAAAGAGAACGTAATGAGCGGCCTGACTGTCCCGTGTCGATTCCATCCACCCGATCACTACCCACGAAATGTACCTCCCGACCAAGATTTAGAGCTACAATGTCATTTAGGACTCTTTCGGCGGACGGCTTGTCTGGCAGGATTAACACAACGGGGTGATCACCCAGGTTTGCCTGAAGAAGAAAGGCCAGCAATGGTGGCTCTACACCAGAGAGCGAGGAACCAGAGAGGCTATAGGTTCTGTTTGTTCGTGATGAAAGGTCAGCGTGTTTCACGTGAAACAATTTTTTTAATAAGAATAATTAGGAGGGAAACGTCAGCAGGGGTCACGCCACTAATTCTGGACGCCTGCCCAATGGTTTCGGGACGGATTTTGTCGAGCTTTTGCCTGGCCTCAAAAGAAACAGCCTGCATCGACAGATAATCTACAGTGTCAGGTATGCTCATCGTCTGGTGCTTCGAAAGTCGCTCTACCTGTTGACGCTCTCGTTCGATATAGCCGCTATACTTGGTGTTGGTGGCGATGAGTGTCAAAAGGGCGGGGGAAAGGTCGTTCACCCAGTTTGGCAGGATGGACTGAATGTCTGCGACTGTAACTCCGGGGCGTTTCAAAATGTTTGCCAGTGTCTGGCTTTCCTTGACCGTGGTTTGTGTTTCCACCAGACCGTTAATTATTTCAGGTTTTATGTATGTTGAATTAAAGTAAGTTTCAGTTTTGCTGGCCAGGCGTTTTTGGTTTTCAACGTCTTCATACAGGGCTTTTTCTGTCAACCCAAGCCGATATCCCTTCTCAGCGAGGCGAAAATGAGCGTTGTCATATCGCAAGAGAAGCCGATGTTCAGCCCTGGAAGTAAACATGCGATAAGGCTCGTCAGTGTCCTTGGTAATTAGATCATCGATAAGAACACCGATATAAGCCTCAGATCTTTCAAGCACAAACGGGTCAGACCCACCAATGCTGCGACAGGCGTTTATTCCGGCAATCAAGCCTTGAGATGCCGCCTCTTCGTATCCAGATGTTCCATTGATCTGTCCGGCAAAGAACAAGCCTTTGACTCGCTTGGTTTCCATGGTGGCTTTTAGCTGGGAGGGTGGGAAAAAATCATATTCAATGGCGTATCCCGGACGGATAAACTCCACCTTCTCAAGTCCTGGTACGGAGCGGAGGCTGTTTAGTTGAACCTCTTCTGGTAGAGATGACGAGAAGCCATTTACATATAGTTGGTTTGCGTCGGTCCACTCGGGCTCCAAAAAGAGCTGATGCGATGTTTTCTCGGCAAAACGAACTACTTTGTCTTCAATTGAAGGGCAGTAGCGTGGTCCCACACCTTGAATGACCCCGGTAAAAAGAGGCGAGAACTCCAATCCACCATTAATGATGGCGTGGGTTTTCTCGTTGGTGTTGGTGATGTAACAATATTCGTTGGGTGGATCAAAATCCCTGGTTGAAAAAGAAAAGGGCTCTGGTTGTTGATCGCCGGCCTGTATCGTGGTTTTGGAAAAGTCAACACTGTCCCGCTTGATACGTGGCGGCGTGCCTGTTTTAAGGCGACCCGTTTCAAACCCGAGCGCAACCAGTGACTCAGTAATGCCCACGCTGGCAGATTCGCCAATTCGACCCGCAGAAAAGCTCTCGTTTCCAATGTGAATGAGACCATTTAGGAAGGTGCCGTTAGTTAATATGAGGGCCTCACAGCCAAATGCACGTCCGGCACGAGTCATTACCCCTGTGATTTTTGTGCCTTCGTTACTCGAGATAACGCTTGTCGCTTCACCCTCATAGATCTCAAGCCCTTGCTGGTTCGTGCAAACATCTACCATATAGGAACTGTAGGCTTTTTTATCTATCTGAGCTCTGGGCGACCAAACTGCTCTACCTTTTGATCGGTTCAGCATCTTAAACTGAATACCAGTTTGGTCTGTGGCTTTGGCCATTTCACCACCAAGAGCATCGATCTCCCGTACAAGGTGACCTTTTGCTAGACCGCCAATGGCCGGGTTACACGAAGCACGGCCTAAAGCCTTGGTTTCCATGGTAATTAGCAAAGTGCTTTTGCCGAGCCGGCTAGCTGCAAGCGCAGCCTCAATACCAGCATGTCCGCCACCCACCACAATGACGTCGAATGATTCACGTGAAACATTCAAAGCTATTTTCCCACGCAAAAGCCGCTAAAGATTTGATTAAGGATATCGTCTGGTGTTGTTTTGCCTGTGATCTCACCTAGAATATCTAGAGCCAGTCGCAAGTCAGAGGCAATATACTCTGGACCCAACTCACCCCGGATGGAATCAAGGCACGTGGCTATCTGGCCCCTAAACCGAACAAAAACATCTCTATGACGCTCACTGTTTAAGACAACACCACCCACCCCCTCATTAATCATGTTGACAACTTGTGTATAAAGACTCTTTTTCAATAGGTCGAGACCCTCTCCAGTGGCACATGATAGATATATATCCATGTCTCTTGGATGATCTGAAACGAGATCAATCTTATTAAAAACAGCAATTTGTGGTGTGTGGATAAGCTCGTCTGGGATAGAGGTCTCAGTATCGGGGGCGTGAACCAGGATTACCAGGTCTGCATTGTCTATCTCGTCCAGGCTGCGATCAACTCCTGAGAGCTCGGCCTCGCTTTGGGTCTCCCGAAGACCGGCTGTGTCAACCAGAATGATGGAGTGTCCTGCAACCACAATGGCTTTCTCTATGGTATCGCGTGTGGTGCCAGCCTGGGCGGTAACAATTGCTCTTTCCTCGCCAAGAAGGAGGTTGAAAAGGGATGATTTTCCGCTATTGGGCGCGCCAACCAGGGGCACGCGAATACCCTCCTCTAGCCTGCGGCCATAAAAATAGGTATCCAGCAGAGCCTCAGCGGTGGTTTTGATTTCTGAAAGCGGATCAATCAGGGCCTGCGGTGGAGAAAAATCAATCTCCTGATCGGAAAAATCAAGCTCTGCCTCAAGAACGGTAAGGCTGTGTATCAATTTATCTGACATGGAATCAACCAGGAGCCGAAGGTTTCCCAAAAACTGATTCCGAGCATTCTTGTGGGCAGCTTTATCTTTTGCATGAATGAGATCAGCCACAGCTTCTGCGCGAGAAAGATCAATCCGACCGCTTAAAAAGGAGCGAAAGGTGAACTCACCGGCACTTGCAGCCCTTAGGCCGGGTGCACGCAAAAGCACCTCAAGCAGTTTTTGTTGTAAATATGCACCACCATGAATGGAGATTTCAACTAGGTCCTCACCTGTCACAGAGTGAGGTCCTTTGAAAAAAGTAACGATACAATCATCAAACTCACCTTCACTGAGGTCAGCGTGCTTCAGTTTTCCATACGTAGCGTAGCGAGGTGTTAGTTCTTGAGGGCTGGTGAAGTATTGACTAATGGTGTCAAGGGCGAGGGGCCCGGAAATTCTGACAACAGCCAAGCCGCCTATGCCAGGCGGCGTGGAGATTGCGACAATGGTATCCTCATCAAAAGGGAGCACGAAGGGTCCGTCAACTTACTTTTTGCGCTTCTTTTTTGGCCGTACTGTTGGGGTTGGGGTGGTGACCGAAGCTGGAAGTGGCTGTTGTGGAGTAAAAAATTTCTGCTGTATAATGGACATCACATTAAATAGTGTGTAATAAAGATTCAACCCTGATGGGAAGGTGTAGAACATAAAGAAGAATACAGCCGTCATAATGTAAGGCATGTTTTTCATCTGTGGGTTGGCGTTTGCAGTTGGTGTCATCAGCTTCTGCTGCAGCATCATGGTGGCAGACATAATAATTGGTAGCAGGTTTATGTCTATTCCAGCAACATTACCAACGGTATCGGGCAGGGAAAGATCTGAGATCCAAAACTCTAAACCCTTAAACGCGGCACCCCTCAACTCAATTGTTGTTCTAAACAAATTGAACATAGCAATAAGAATTGGCATTTGGATCAAGAGTGGTAAGCAACCGCCAAGCGGGTTCACCCCAAGCTCCTTATAAAGCTTCATGGTTTCTTCGTTCAAGCGCTTGGGATCGTCTTTATATTTTTCCTTGAGTGCAGTGATTTGTGGTTGAGCCTGTTGCATGCTTTGGGTTGAAGAAAACTGTTTCTTCGTGAGAGGGGCCAAAAGAAGCTTGATGAGGATGGAGAAAATAATGAGAACAACTCCATAGTTCGGAATAACGCTATATAGGGATTTGAAAACCCACAAGGCACCCTTGCCAATGATTCCAAACCAACCCCAGTTCATCATCTCTTCTAAGCTTAAACCATAGCCCTTGAGGATGTCAAAATCCAGAGGACCAACATAGACCCTATAGTTTGAATGACCGACAGAGCTTCGCCTGTCAAAGGAATCGCGTACATCAAAGTCAAAAATTTTCTCCGAGTGATCATCCCCTCCAGGTGTCTGATAACGATCCATTTTGAACTCAGAAACAGAAGTTTCCGGGATAAGGATGGCCGTAAAATATTTGGACCTGGTGCCAACCCATGTTGTTAAGGCTGTCTGTACTTCGGATTCGCGATCCTCATCTGCCGAATAATCTGAAGGACTATTGTCGTCACCAAGGAGGGCATACATTTCGGAATAATAGAGGTCGTCCTTGCGATTTTTTTCTGTGGGAGCAATACCGCCAGACCAGCTTGTGGCAAAATAACGACCAGCATTCACTTGGTCAAAATTGATCAACTCCTGTGAAAGGTCGAAATGAAAACTATCAGGATAAAAGGTAAGGGTACGTACAAGCTTCGCACCGGCAGGCAAGGAAATCTCGAATGAGAAAGAGGCAGGGTTATCATAGACATCAAAATTAAAATCATACCCTTCACCCAATGAGCAGGTAGATAGAAGGTCCTGTGTGTCAAAGTCTTCTACATCATATCCAATAAACTGATTAGCCAAAACACCTTCAGCCAAATCGGAAATCAGTTGGACGCGTGAACTGTCTTTCTTCAGGTAGTTGTTTAAATATACCTTCTCAAGTGTACCGCCACCCTTGTTTGAAATGTGCATTTCATATAGTGGAGTGTTTACAACAACCATGGTTTCAGTGAGATTACTGTCTACCATCGTATCTACAGGAGATTGTGTTGGTACAATAGTTGGCGTAGTAGCTATTGCTGTACGCTCTGTTGAATCCCGCTCACTGGAAAAAGAAGATTCGATATGGGGCTTCTGTGGTGTAGTGCTTCCTGGGGCAACTTTCTCTTGATACCAATCTGAGAAAAAGACCATAAGGATGAGACCCATAAGGGCAATTGCAATTAGCGTTCTGTTTTGTTCGGACATATCGATTAGAAATCCTTATTCTTTAATAACGGGATCAAAACCGCCTTTGGTATAGGGGTTACAGCGGAGGATCCTCCAGGTGGATTTAGGCAGAGCCTTCCACAGTGGTAGTTTTTCAAAAGCTTCAACGGTATAGTGTGAACAAGTGGGATAAAAGCGACAACTATCAGGAAACAAAGGGCTGATAGCTACTTGATAAAGCTTCACCAAAAGGACAAAGGGCATGTTAATCCACTTATTCACAGCGAGCCAGAAGTCGATTGATGGTGCCAAGCGCAGCTGGGGTTGATCGAAAGGATCTATGAAAAAGAAACAGATATCCACGACCTGGAGATAGGTTCAGGAGAGCATTCAAGAGGAGCCCTCGGAAGAGACGCCTGGTTTTGTTTCTTTCAACAGCATTTCCCGCCTTGCGACGAATTAAAAAACCCACTTCCAAAATGTCTGTGGGTTTAATATATAAAGTTATTCCCCGTATAGTGTATCGTTGACCACGCTTAAGGTAATCTTCGACACTGGTCCGGCTAATTTGTTTAACCAGAAACGGTGAGGCGTTTTCTTCCCTTTGCGCGGCGGCGGGCCAGTACTTTACGACCATTCTTCGTTTTCATGCGTGCGCGGAAACCGTGCTTGTTGCGACGTTTGCGCCGGCTGGGTTGATAAGTTCTTTTCATCGTAAATCATTACTCCAATAAATAACATGTTTTTTAAAAGCCGACCAATATAACAAAGACCCCAGCAAAATCAATTTTTCAAAGCATTTAAGGCAAGTTCTTTTAAAATTGCCAATACGCGTCAGAAAACCGTGAAAATTGAGCAAACCGTTCCCTTGATAAGGCTAAAAGAATCAACAACCACGACAAGCTCCCCCCCAAAAGAAGACTGACAAGGCGACTATCACCAAGAAATTGAAGGCTTCTTGAGTGCGAGAGTAAATATTCATTTACACGGGAATATCGGCGCTTATTTTAACAGCGGTTTTAGATTAAACCCTAGCCAAATAAATGTTGATAACTTGTGAATATATCTTGGGGTGAGCTTTGGGCCACGAGCTTTGGGGTAATGTAAAGACTGTACTGGAAACACGGGTAGCGAATCAAACATTCCAGACCTGGTTTCAGCCGATGACACAATTAGCAGAAGACCAAGAAGTCTTAACCCTTAAAGTTCCCAATCAGTTTTTCTACGACTGGATGAAATCTCATTATGGTGAGATCATCCAGAGCACGTTGGCTGAGGTGAGTGGTCGTCCCATGCGTGTGGAATACACCATCGTCATGGATGATAACCCGGATGCACCCATGCCAGAACCTTTTTACGAGCCAGAAGAGCCCGTGCTTAGAACCCAGGGCTATGATACCAACCTCAATGAGCAATTTACATTTTCTAATTTTGTTGAGGGTCCCAACAACCAATTTGCCAAAGCCGCTGCAGAAGCGGTGGTCAACTCCAACGACAATAATATGTATAACCCACTGGTAATATATGGCGGTGTTGGTCTAGGGAAGACCCACCTCATTCATGCCATTGGTAATGCCTACCATCAATTCAACCCCAACAAGCGGGTCCTATACATTTCATCTGAAAAATTCACAATGGACTTCATCAGTGCGATTCGAGAGAACAAAGCAGGTCTATTCAGCCAGCGGTATCGCAAAACCGATTTGCTGATTGTAGATGATGTTCAGTTCTTTAAAAAGAAAGAGCGGACACAGGAAGAATTCTTCCACACATTTAATGATTTACACATGAATGGAAAACGTATCATTCTTTCAACAGATAGACCTCCTGGGGAAATTGGGCTTCAAAAAAGACTGACCTCTCGCTTTCTGGCAGGCCTCATGGTTGACATAACCTCGCCAGACTTTGAAACAAGAGTTGCCATTTTGCGACAGAAGTCTGAGGAAAGCGGCATCGAAATGCCCTACGATGTGATTGAATACCTGGCTACAAATATTGAAAGCAATATTCGCGAGCTCCAGGGCGCACTGATTCGTTTGCTGGCCTATTCGTCTCTAGCCAAAAGCGACATCAACCTCAGCCTTGCACATAAAGTACTTATGGATATCACCGGCAAAATGGCCAAACCTATTGTGAGCATGGAAGATGTGCTAAAAAACTGCTCCGAGTCGTTTGGCGTAAAGACGGATGACATCTATGGAAAAGGCCGCAAACAGGAAGTTGCCCTGGCCCGTCAGGCCGCCATGTATCTTTCAAAAGAACTCACTCATAACTCACTCAAGTCTATTGGTCTTTTTTATGGTGGCCGTGATCACTCCACAGTGATCCACGCCTGTAAGACCATAAAGTTAAAAATGGATGAGGACGACATATTCAATGCTGAGATCAAGGCGCTTTTTCGTCGCCTTTCCGGCCCAGTAATGCGTTCCTGATCCAAAAAAGGAGAATACCACATGTTAAATGTTGGAGATAAAGCACCACAATTTAAGCTAAATGATCAGGATGGAACACCTGTACAATTGTCTGACTTTAAAGGGCAAAAACTGGTAATCTATTTTTACCCCAAAGACCAGACCCCTGGTTGTATCAAAGAAGCGTGCAGTTTTCGCGATAATATTGATGCCTACAAAAAACATAACATTGCCGTTTTAGGTGTTAGTATTGACAGTGAAAAATCCCACCAGAATTTTATCAAAAAACAAGACCTGAACTTTCCACTGCTGGCTGACGTTGAAAAAGAGATGGTTAACAGCTATGAGGTCTGGGGTGAGAAGTCCATGTACGGACGTAAATATGTGGGTGTCTTTAGAAAAACATTTTTGATAAATGAATCTGGATCAATAGACAAAATCTATGAAAAGGTCAAAGTCGCAACACATGCTGAGGATGTCTTGGCAGACTGGGAGATTAGTTAAGCCGAAATGACAATTACCGCCCGAGTCTTTTCATCGTCTGATATCTCCGCCTGGGAGCAATTTGTTGCAACAGCCAACAATGGAACCATGTTTCATGAACGCAAGTTCCTGGGCTATCATCCCGAGGGTCGTTTTAATGACCATAGCTTGATCATTGAAAAAAGTGGAAAACTAAAAGCGCTTTTCCCTGCCGTAGAGATCCAGACTGAGGAGGGACGATCTTTGGTAAGCCACCAGGGCTCATCTTATGGTGGAATAATTGTCCAAAGGAACTTGAGTTTTCAAGAAAGTTACGATTTTGTGGAAACCATTTGTGATTATGCAAAACATGCTGGATTCAACAGAATCCAAATGACACTACCACCGGCGATTTATCAACACACCGTTAGTAATTACCTTGACTTTTCTCTTATAAAACATGGTTTCACCTATAAGAAACGTGATGTTTCATCCATGCTCACTATTGAGTCATCACCAGAAAAAAACCTGGAAAGATTCGCTGCCTCACACAGAACGGCAGTTCGCAAGGCAATCAAACAAGGTGTTACTATCCAGGAGTCTGAAGATTGGTCAGCCTTTTATGATCTCTTAAAGGAAAACCTGAAAATCAGGCATAATGTTCAGCCAACACACACTCTGGACGAACTACTCAAACTCAAGACATTGTATCCTGAGCAAATTCGACTGTTTGGGGCCTACTGGGAAGAAAAGCTCATCGCAGGCGTTGTGAATTTTTCAGTAAATAATGATGTGGTTCTGGCCTTTTACATTAGCCATATCGAAGACTACCAACATCTGAGGGCTGTAAACCTGTTGTTTTATGAGATCATTTCCTGGTGTCATAAGCATTCGTTCAAATATCTGGATTTTGGCATTTTCACAGTAAATATGGAACCCAATTTCGGTCTGGGTCGATTTAAAGAAAATTTCGGTGCTGCCGGCGTATTTCGTGATACCTTTGAGCTTAATTTCTGATTGACTCAGGGAGGGCGATCTGGCCATAAAACCATTCACACGTAAACAGCATTATCTCGTGTTGTTTCTGCTGTTTCTCATAACTGTAATCCCCCGCTTGCAGTTTCAAGGCCCATATCTTTATAATGGTGACCCCGTTGCCTATTTTTCTGGTGCAGAAAGTATTCTAGAAGACGGAAAATATCTCATAGATGGAAAAACACCAATTTGGCCAATTGGTACCAGCCTGACTCTAATCCCCTTTATGCAGATAAGCAAGGCTCTGGGAGGACATGAGGAGTCCGGTGCATTCTGGCACGGGATGTTTTTCATTTTTCTCGCCGTGGCTTTTACCTACCTGCTGGGAAAAAGAGTATTTAACCCAACCACAGGGATTATTGCTGCCATTTTTGTATCTCTGGCGGAAAGCCCCTTTATAAACAGTATCAATTCCGCCTCAGATCCAGGATCGTTGGCCATGCTTTTAGGGGCTATCTATCTCATGCTGTTATTCCTGGATACACAAAGCCCACGAGATCTCTTCCTGTCCTTCTTTTTGTTGGGTCTGGCCTTTGTGTTTCGCTGGAACTATGTATTCTTTTTACCACTATTTCTAATCTATCTCGTTGGTGATCGCCGAATTTGGGCCTTTCACCTCTACCCGTCTTTTTGGTTGCTGGGATTCTCTGGCTTTATGGCGGGAATATCCATCCAACTGATAACCAATTACTTCCATTTCGGAAACCCATTGCAGATTGGCTATGGGCAACTTGATTATAGCGAGCAATTCATTTTTAACGGTATTGTCTACTTGAAAAACATGGTTCGAATCATGTACCGCATGTTGTTCACCTGGGATTTCTTTTCACCCCTGCTGGCTATGTTTGGCGTTCTGGCAATTATCGGATTATGGAAGGAAAAGCGCCGGGATGTATTCTGGCTAATTGTGCCCTGGGTCGTTTTGGGCTCACTTTCCGTTGTCTATTTTGGTGTTAAACCACGCCTGCTCATGCCTATTATGCCAGCCATGTTCCTCATTGGAGCAGAAGGTATTGTCAGGGCATTCTTCGCCTTGCGAAAATCACTTCTGGCTAGCGGTGTTTCCACAAGGGTATCTGTGATAGCATTTGTTCTTATGGGTGTAATTCTTTTTGCCCCCATGTTTGTCCGCACACTACTCCACTCCCACGGACACTTTCAAGACAAGGTGGTTATGCAACAGGCCTTTCGATGGGCTGGTGATCATATGATGAATACTGAAGCCAGAATTATTACCCAGCCATATTATGCAGGCCAAAACCCCGACTGGCTAAGAGCAGGCTGGGATGTTTGGGCCTCCAAACGTTATTCGGGTCGACAAATCAGATCACTGGAATTCCCGGAAAGCTGGTCAAAGGGAGGTGATTGGGCGGTTGTGAACCGATTCTGGTTTGAAGGGAGCAGTGTGCGGTTTGAAAATTCACGTGAAATGTCTGCCCGGTTTGACTCGTTATGTGCATCAAGAAACTATGAATTAAAAAGGACCTTCGAAGCAGAGTCAGAACCACTCCTACTCAAAAAGCTCAACATGTTGAGTTATTACCCGGTTGATTTTCTTGAGTATCGCCCTGTTTTTGAGGTTTGGGGTCCTGTAGAATGAGCTCTGTCTCCACAAACATAAAAAAGATGGCGGGCAACACCCTGGTCTACGGACTTGGTAATATATTTAATAGAGCTATCACCTTTTTACTCTTGCCTCTCTATATCAACATGATGACTCCCGTAGAATACGGAGCCCTTAATCTAATATATCCCTTTCTGGCCCTGATGAATGTGGTCTATATGTATGGTCTCGATGCTGGCTTTATGCGATTTTTTATTCCCGAGAAAGACCAAGAACGTCGACAGGAAATCTTTAGCGTCGTCTATCTCAGCATTCTGGCCACTACCACAATTATTACAGCTGTTCTGTTCATATTAGAAGCACCTCTCTCCAGCCTTCTGCTGGGAGATGATCCTGCCACCAGCGTATTTGCCCTGGCTTTTATTATTCTCATGCTGGATGGCCTGTCCTTTTTGCCTGTATTGTACTATCGCAGCATTCAAAAACCACTGCGCTATGTGAGTATAATATTTTCTGAGGTTGTCATAAACCTTGGGTTGAATGTCCTGCTTGTGGGTTTTTGGGGTTGGGGCCTCAAGGGCGTCCTGGTGGCAAACATCTCCAGCTCACTGGTTAAACTGCTCTTTGCCTCTCCAGCCATTTTTAAGAATCTCCACTTCACCTGGAGCGCCAGACTGTGGAAGGATCTGATGAAGTTTGGCTTGCCTACAGTTCCGGCAGTACTTTTTGCTATGGTGGTTGCCCTGGGAGATCGCTTTTTGATCAAATACTTTTTTGATCAGGCCACAGTTGGTATTTATAGCGCAGGATATAAAATTGGTATGATAATGGCCCTCATGGTCACCGCCTTCCGTTTTGCCTGGCATCCCTTCTTTCTTTCCCTGGCCGACCAGGAAAACGCCAAAGAAACTTTTGCCAGAATTCTGACCCTGTTTGTTATTGTGGGATCGTTTGTTTTTCTTTTGGTCTCGTTGTTGGCTCCACCTGTGTTGACAATGGACTTTAACGGAAAGGCCATCATAACACCTCAGTACGTAGACGGTCTACGTATAATACCACTCATTCTGCTGGCTTATCTATTTCAAGGTGTATATGTCAACCTGGTTGTGGGAATGTATCTCAAAAAGAAAACCTACTTGGCCCCCTTGTTTACAGGGACCGGTATGGTAATAAACCTGTCTACCAACCTCATTCTTATGGGTGTTTTTCACTTTAGTTTCATCGCAGCTGGAATCGCTGCAGTGGCATCCTATATCGGACAATCATTCCTACTCTGGTTTGTTTCAAGGAAGTTTTATCCAATTCCGTATGAAGGGGGCAAGTTGATTAAACTGGCTCTGCTTGTAGGTATCCTGTTCTTTCTTCCACAACTCATACCTGGCCAGGCATTGTTCGTATCCTTTGTGGTGGTTTTGGCATATTTCCCGCTCTTGCCAGCAGTAGGAATCTTGAGTATGAAGCAAATAAAAACGGCTTCCAGCCAGCTGGTAAACAGAAAAGCGGGTTAATTCTTGGGCGAGGTCAAAACAACCATTGTTCTTCCTGTGTATGCGGACCAACAAAACCTGGACAGAATTCTTGCTGAACTTTGGGGTAATTCACCAGGAGATAGCTGGGAGATCATTGTTATAGATGATGGCTCACCCCAACCCCTGGATTTGACCCCTATTGGTTCAGACCGGCTTAGCCTTATCAGGCATGAGACAAGACAAGGTTCAGCCCGGGCAAGGAATGCTGGTGTCAAGCAAGCCCGCGGTGAGTTTATTGTGTTTCTCTCGGTCTTCCTGAAGATCCCCCAGAACTATATGTCGCAGATTTCAAGTTTTATTGATAACCAAACCTTTGATGTGGCTCAACATCTCCTGGTAAAGGAGCCTGGTCTCACTGCGGATCATTTCCAGGCCTTTCTAGTGGACCAGAGGGATAGAGTCTATATTCAGAAAGGGAACACCCCGATAAAAAACACTCAGTTTGCAGCGGCCATTATAAAAAAAACCACCTTTGATGAAGTTAATGGGTTTGATGACAACATGAACCACTATGGCGGTCATGAGCTGGACCTTGCCTATCGCTTGAACCAAAAGGGATATTCCAAACGAATTCTCGTTGATAACCTACCACTGGAACGTACAAAACTTGAATCCCACGATAGTGTCAGGGACAGACTTCAGCAATATGGACGAGTCGGCTTGCCTGCCCTGCTGAAGAAACACCCAGAAATCAAACCCACCATTTTACCCTATCCCGCCATTTGGACTTTTCTGAAAATGTTTGGACTGTCTCGATTAATTGAGAAGAGGCTTGCCAGACATATAGAACAGGATTGGGAGCTCCCTAAAAAGAAGTATCGTCTGTATCTACATCTCATCGTGAGGAATGCATGGGACGCCCGCTAAAAATACTCTATCTACGCTCTGAAAATACTTCAGGAACCCTGCAACTTTTTGTGGACGCCCATCGCAAACTGGGGAATGAGGCCAGTTTTGTGACCCTTTTTCCCACGGCTGAAGGGTTTCCAGAAGATATTTGTCTGGATCTGCCCCTTCTACCCAAAACAGAAATATTTAAGAAGACCAAAAGCCTGATGAGCGATGAGAGCAAACTATATGAGGATGCTGAAGGTTATCCACCAGAATGGAAACCCTCTTTTCAGAGAGCCCTTTTCTTCAGTATGCGGGATCAGCTATGGAAGCCTTTGCTGAAAAAATTTTTTAAAACACATGGCCTGTTGGATTATGATATCTACCACCTTGAAGGTGGACATGGCTTTCTCAGAACCTCAGCCTGGCCCTTTGATGAACTAAAGCAACAAGGCAAACACATTATCGCCAACTATCACGGTGTAGATATGCGTACCCGAGGTGTCTTTCCCTGGATAGACAAATTGGTGGACATCAACACCTCAAGTGAACTGGATCTTTTAGAGAAGCATCCCAACATGGAGTATGTGTTTCTGCCATTCGAAGTCAGCGCCCACACACCCCGTTATGAGCTCAATGATCCATTAAAAATTTGCCATGCAACCCGAGACCGTTATTGGAAGGGCTCAGATGTCATCATCGATGCCTGCAAAAAACTTGAAAAGAGTCATGGGGTTGAGTTTGTCCTTATTGAAAACGAGCCTCACGATGTGACCCTGAAAAAGAAGGCAGAATGTGATATCTATATTGACCAGGTTGCCAATTTGGGTGGCTGGGGTTATGGGATGAATTCTGTTGAATCTTTTTCCATGGGTTTGGCCTGTTGCACCAATCTCATCCCAGAATACGAAGCATTTCTGGGAGATCACCCCTTTGTGAATGTTCACAAGGAGTCCCTCCATGATGACCTGGTGAAGCTCATCTCACAAAAAGAGCTGGTCATACAAAAGAAAAAAGCAGGCAGGGCTTGGGTGGAAAAAACCCACAGCGTTGAAGCTGTTATGCGTTCGGTCTATGATATTTACTTGAAGCAAGGTTGGATAAAGGAGCTACCCAATGACCTGGCCTAAGGCAAGCATTGTCATTTTTGCCAACGCTGATCCTGGTGCCTGCGTCAGAATTCTAACGGGCTGCGAACGACTTGAGCACGAGGATTTAGAGTTTGAAGTTATATTGGTCCTACAGGGGTTGACGACAAAGGTTGAAGATGTATTAAAAGACTATCAGTTCTCTTTTGACTTGAAGTTTGTTTCTGTTGATGAAACCACAAATAGAGCTCGGGGTCGCAATCTCGGTGTTGCTGAAGCGAAGAATGAAATCATCCTGTTTCTGGAGAGCTCGCTGGAAATCTCACCAAGCCTGCTGTACCGCCACCTTGAAGCCTATGAGGATAGATCAATTGCGGCTGTCATGGGCGAAGTTTATTTGCCGGCCTTTGTCAAAAAGAATCGCTGGTTCCGGTTTCTGGACAGTGACTATCGCAGCACCCGTCGCTGGGCAGCTCAGACGGGTTCAAAAAACTCACCACCCCTGCGTTATGTAAACACATCAAACTTTTCAGTCCGCAAAGTCGTTTTTGATGCTTTTGAGGGATATGCTGAGCACATTGAACACTTCGAAGCTGAAGATATAGATTTAGCCCACCGTATCAGCGCTCAACCACAGAACCAGATTCACTTTTCACCAGAAGCTGTGGCTTATTGCCTGCACAACTCATTGCGGAGAAGCCTGGAGTTAAAGTTTGAGTTTGGAAAAGAGGGGATTCCAAAGTTGTTGGAGGCCTATCCGGAACTTTATCCCGTGTTACCCAGCCGCTTCGTAAAAATGACAGGGTTCCCAGATGTATCACCGTTTTACAGGGCTTTTATGAATCTACTCTTTTTGGGACCTGTGTTTTTTCTGGCCCGTGGTATTCGACTATTTGGACCGGAGTTTGTGTCTTTTCGTATGATGCGCTATATGCTTCAAGCGGAGAGTGTCAGGGGTCTCAAGCAGGCAAAACAGTCCTGATAAACAAAATCTAAATGCGTTAGATTTTTTTCTCGGCAATCAGATAGGACTCTTCAAGCCATTTCTCCCAGATTTCTTTTGAAAGGGGTTCTTCAACAGAAAAGCGGGTTGTCACCCAGCCGGTTGAACCTACTTCAAAACGGTGTGGTTTATCGTGGGCGAGAGTTTGAGCCTGCGGCATAGACCCCTTCAATTTGAACATGGCTTTATAGCCAACGCCTTTGGCTCCAGGTCCAATAAACAGGAAGGATCCCTTTTTGGTTTTAAATGAGCTTTGGTTGCAGGAGGTACCCGCAATCACCGCTTCAAATGCTGCCGCTTTTTCTCTGATTGGAAAGGTGGGATCGCTGGTGTCGTTCACTTCTATTCCCCTAATAGCCCCAGGAGTGACTTTTTGATGGAGGTTCATCCGGAGAGGATTTTTTGGCCTGTACAGGTTTTGACTTCTTTTTTACAGGCGCTTCAGGTTTTTCTTCAGACAGGGCTAAACCAAAGGGCTCCAGTAACTTAAAAACGCGCAAAACCTGTATCATGGTGGAGAGTTGGATGGAGTTCCCAGCCTCAATCCGTTCTATGGTACGCTTGGAAACACCCGCTTTTTCAGCCAGACCAGCCTGGGTGAGCTTTGCCTGAACACGCTGTTTAGCCAGTCGGACACCAATTTCATTGAGAACTTGATCTGTCTTGGTTGAATTTTTGATTTTCATAGTCATGGAATATAACCATGTGATGGCTTCCATCTACGATCTTTAGGCTGTGTAAGTCAAGCGCCCCTCGAAAGATTAATTCAAGAAATCTGAAACCAATTGGCATATCCTGAGGCGCATGAAGAAGGAGGTATGTTTTTGCGCTGCCTATGCTTCGAGAACCTCAGCAAGACAGCGCAAAAAGGTTTAGCTAATTGACCAATGCTTCCAGTTGATCTACCAGGGTTTCAATATATCTCAGGCTTTTGCGCCAGAAATCAGGGTGGTTAATATCAGCACCTACAATGGCAGTCAAGTCAGCAGGGCTGGCTGAGCTACCCCTTGATAGAAACTCTTTATACTTGGGAATAAAGGAGCCACCCTCTTCCAGGTATTGCTGATACAAGGCAAAGACCAGGAGGTTTCCAAAGTTGTAGGCATAGACATAAAAAGGAACATTGAAGATGTGGGGAATGGATGACCACTCCCAGGCATATTCTGGCGTGATGGTGACGCTATCACCAAACATCTTCTCCAGCTCAGCTGTGTATAACTCGCACAGTGCCTGAGGGCTTTGGAGTTGTTCATTGATAGCCCTGTGCGAGGCAACCTCAAAACTGCTGAACATGTTTTGACGATGTGAACTGGCAAAGATATCTTCCAATTTTCCGGTGAGCATAGATTTTTTTACCTCAACATCTGTCTCTTTCTTCAAGAGAGAATCAGTCAGGACCATTTCAGAAAAAATAGAAGCAGTCTCAGCCAGGGGCAGAATGGAATGATAGTTCATCAATTTCTGTTTACTGGAAAGCATGGCATGAATGGCGTGTCCCAGCTCATGGGCCATGGTGGAAACATCGCGAACCTTGCCGGTGTAATTCAACAACACGTAAGGCTTCAGATCAGGGGTTGAGCTGGCACAAAAGGCGCCTCCCCGCTTGGCTGGCTCTACTGGAGCATCAATACGATTCTCATCAAACATGGCTTTGGCCATTTCATAAAAATCATTATCAAAAGATTTGAAGCCATCCAGAACCAGGGTTTTAGCATCCTCAAAAGGATAGGCTTTTGAGGACTGGGGCAGGGGTGCATAAATATCCGCCAAGGTCATCTCATCCATCTCAAGCATTTTGGCTTTCAGTTTATAGTAGCGGTTCACCAGGGAATAGGACTCTGTGGTCACATCGTTTAAAGCCTGGATGGCTGCATCACTCAAATCATTGTGGGTATTCATGGTGGAGATTGGTTGATCAAAGCCACGTAAATCAACTTCAATACCGTGGTCCTTAACCAGTGAGTTATAGAGGTGATTAATAACCAGTGAGTTGTCCTCATACCTGGAGAAAAACATCTTCATGGCTCTTTGCCGAACATCAGCATCAGGATGCTGTCTCATGGCGCGCAGTTGATCACCATTAAGGGTTTTGGTTTCGCCATCCATTTCGAAGTCAAAAGAAAATGACGAAGTAAGCTCCCCATAAAGTTTTTGATGGGCGTTGCTGCCATTGAGGTCTTTTAGGTTGATGACCTGTTCCTCTTTTTCTGAGAGGTTGTATCTGGCATTTTTACGCATTTTGGCAATTTTATACTCAAAATCCTTTAGCGCTTCTGCACCTTCAAACTTGGCAAACTGATCATCGGAAAGGTTGCCCAACTCCAGGGAGAAAAAAACCAGGAGGTTTGAGGTGGTTGAGGAGGATTGCTCAATTTTACCCAGGAGGGCTTTGATGCTATCATCTGCTGTATCAACGGCATATTCAAGATTGACAAACATACCAAGCCTATAGAGGGGACCACTAATCGCCTCAATCTTATCATATGCTCTTGCCAGGGCTTCTGGCGTGAGGTCACCAAGTTTGCCACGATATTGCTCAACAAAGCTTTCTGCCTGTAGGCGGCTTTCTTTTAAAACGACATCAATTTTTGGATCATCCAGCCCTGAAAAGAGCTCGCTTAGGTCCCAGCGGACTTTTTCCGCTCCAGTTGCTTGTGTACTCATCTATTTCTCCCGATTGCGTAGTTTTATATTTTCGCTCCAAACTAAGCGAGACCGATGCTGTTAATAAGAAAATTCGGTAAGGTCAGTGGTCCCCAGGTTGGCCGTAAACCTTTGCGAGCATGGCAAAGCAATCTCTAGCCTGTTTTAACATCTCGAGATTCTCGACGTGGGTTTGAAATAGATCCCATCGAGCCCTTCGCGAAGCCCACCCTTTCAAAGAAGAAAACCACCTTGCAATGGGGAAAATTTCCACGCCAATTCAGAAGAGAGAGATTAGTTTATCGGGTCAAAAAAACAGGGATTTAAAAATGGCAAAAAATCTAGACAAACTCAATGTGATTGGGGATCGCGTGCTGATCTACCCCGACTCCGGTCAGGACCGTACCTCATCTGGACTGTATTTACCACCTACAGTTACTGAGAAGGAGTCGGTTCAAGGGGGATATGTTGTGGCTGTTGGACCCGGGACACCCCTGGCCAGTACAGAAGGTGATGATGATGTCTGGCAGGCATCGGATTCAAGCAAGGTGAAGTACATTCCTCTCGAGATCGAAGTAGGAGACTATGCTCTGTATCTGAAGAAGTTTGCCATTGATATTAAGTACCAGGATGAAAAGTATATTATTGTACCGATGTCGGGGATACTGGTGGTAGAACGTGATGATGCCAGTATTGATCTAAGTGATATTTTAAAATGAGCATGCAGGAGATATAATGGCAAATAGTAAAATAAACCCCAACGAACTGTTTCCTCTACTTGTGAATCAATTGAGTGCAGGAGCCTGGTCTCAATTGGGAAAAACTCCCAACCCAATCACAGGCAAGCCTGAGAAAAATCTTGAGGCGGCAGCCGTGAGTATTGGCATTCTCGAGACATTACTCTTTAAAACAGCAGGCAACTTGAACCGCCAGGAAGATGTTTTGCTTTCAGATAAAGTAAGAGAATTGAAGCTAAGCCTTGTGGAAGAGTCAAACAAGAGATCGGTCTAGCCGACAAACCCTTGTTCAGTCACCATAGATGCTTATCAAATCCGAATTTGAATAGTAGTGTTTTAGGATTTGCTCAAAGGTACTTCCCCGTGTGGCCTGGGCAACCGCGCCACTTTGGCACATCCCAACGCCATGTCCCCAGCCTGCGCCATGAAAAACAACTTTAGCACCATCGCGATTGACATAGAAGGCAGAACTCCGCAAGGAGGGGCTGAAAAGCTGGCGCAGTGTTAGTTCGCCATCTACTGTAAGCTTGCCCTTCTCAAAAACTATGCGGGCTTTGTATATCCGCCCAGATGGTCCACGTTTTAAAACACGGATTCTTTTAAAGAGGCCTAGCTCCCTGTTGTCTGTAAGCATCTCAGTTAATTCATGAATCGTGAATTCGCGTTTCCATCTGAAGTTTTTCCTGCTCCAACCCGGCAGGAAGTTGTTGGAGTCGGGATTGCAATACACATCAGGAGAGGTCTTGATCCAGCGTTTAGCTCTCCAGTTCCATTTCAGGTTGGGTCCTGTCCGCCCATTATTATCAGGCAGAGAAACCCGATAGCTTTCCAGGCGGTTTCGACCTGGCCAGACATTGCTGATGAGCTCTCCCCGACCACCACAATTTGAAGCGTAATAGGCATTCATGGGCTGTCCTTCTTCGCTGATGATCAGCCCGCCTGTCTCATCTACAGACTGATCAGACAGGGCGGTGCGCTTGTGGTTCCCGCTGAAAACCTGGCATTCCACATCAGATGTGAGGTCATAGAACTCACCGCTATAGAGCTTGGAGGTTAGGGCGATTACCGCTTCGGATCTGGCTGCTACTGCCTGTGCCTTAAGTGCTTCCAGGGGTGAGGAGCCACCAATTTCATAAGGCACAACTCCCTTCAAATAGGTTTCCAGTGGCAATTGAACCACGACATTTAATTCTTGATTCGTACCGATGTATATATGAAAAGCACCTTCATAAACCCTATCCTCAATGCCAGCCCACCACCATCCAACTCCATAGGGTACAGAAGCAATTTTTATGGTGGCGGTATCGCTGTTTGAGCTAAACATAAATGAGGGAGTTCTAGCCAACAGAGCCCCCGAGGTGTCCACAATTGAAATCTGTCCGGCTCTTTTTATAAATTGAATTTGAGAGTCAACGGGTAGGGTCATTTTTGATGTTGACGTGTTACGAAAAGACCATTCACCCCGCAGCGAAACATTCACTGTATCAAGTGTGTTGATGATTCGAACCCGGACCTCTGGCTCTTGATTAAAGAGGGATTGAGCGGATGCGGAGTATACGATAAATGCGATTATAAGAATTTGTTTCAAGTGGAAAAAATGTCCTTTTGGAAGGCAGGATAGCGACTAAAAATTTTCATCCAGGATGTGCCGTATTCGTTCAACACTGACAGGTTTTACAATATACCCGAGGGGGTTCAGGTCGTTAATTTGCGAGACAACCTCGTCATCATGATATCCTGTAAGAAAAACGATTTTTGTTTGAAGTGATTTTTGAATCTCTTTGGCGGTTTCAATTCCATTGAGAGCCCCGACCAGGTTGACATCCATCAGAATGACATCTGGTTTCTCAGCAATAGCAATTTCAATTGCGCGGTCACCTCGAGTGGCCAGAGGACAAACACTATAGCCCGCCTTCTCAAGACCCATCTTCAAAGAGGATGCAGTGATGACTTCGTCTTCAACCAGGAGAATGCGTGTTTGACCTGCCATAAAAGAATTAACTCCAGAATGTTATAATACAGACGAGCTCGCCAGATAAGTCAGCGCGTTAATCTAACTTAAGTGAGGGGATTGTTATATAATACTTTACCCCACCTTTGGTTGAGGTTTTAAGTTTCCCAAAAAGCTGAAGATCTACGATATCCCGAACTATTTGGAGCCCAAGTGTTTCGGCTCCGCTGAGCATATCACTACTGGATACTCCAAGACCATCATCTCCAATTTCTATCTCCAAACCATCACGTCCCACGCTTTTTGTGTAGATGAAAATTTTCCCGTCTCGGTGTTCAGGAAAGGCATATTTCAAGGCGTTACTGACAATTTCATTTATCACCAGACCCAAGGGAATGGCGGTTTGGATGTTTATGGGGATAGCATCAGAATGACATTCAAGGACGATCTCTCCCAGGGAGGTTTTGTAGGCTTGAATGAGACGGTCAATGAGGTTTTTCAGATAAGTGTCTAACATGATTTCAGCAAGATTTTTTGACCGATATAAAAGATCATGCACCATACTCATGCTGTAAATCCTATTGGTCATTTCATCAATAACAGTTTGGGTTTCAGCGCTTGATGTCTTCATGCCTTGCATTTCAAGGAGGCCCAGAATAACCTGCATATTGTTTTTAGTACGATGATAGACTTCTTTTAACAGGACTTCCTTTTCCTTAACATTGGCTTTGAGTTGGAGCTCTCTGTCCTTCAAAGTCGTGGTCTGTTCAAGAATTAGCTCGTCTGACTGAGCCCTGACAAGGGCGCCACCAATCTGGTTGGCAAAAATCTTCAATTTGGGTAAATCATCCTCCTGAAACTTCTCAGCAGTATAACTCTGCAGGGTGAAAAGTCCAATTTGAGAACCCTCCCAGAAAATGGGTACAAATAATAGCGACAAACTCCGTCTTGTTAAATCTCCAAAAGGAGCTGCAACTGGCTGGCTATTATCTTCTTCACGGTTAATTAGCTTAGGAGTAGGCAGGACAAAAATTGCTCCATCATTCTTCATATCCAGGGGATTCAACCCAGTTTCAACTTCAACGAGTTTATCCTCTTCCAAAAATGTATCCTGTGCAAACAATCCAAGAGCCTCTCTTTTTTCAAGATTGATTTGGTATAATGCAAAAGCATCATAGCCAAAAAGATCATGAAGCACTTTACCGGCAATGATTCCAACCTGCCGTGGCTTGAGAGAGATGGTCAGTTGGCGTGCCAATCGACGCAAGGATTCCCGAAAAATATCTTCTTCCCTTTTTTCGGTGACATCCTGGAGGGATGTAAGAAAGGCTTTGGGCTTGTTGTTTCTATCAAAATGGGGCAGGTTGCGAATATCCAGGATATGGTCTCTTCCATCTGGCCCTTTCATGACCTGAGAGTAAGGGGTTTGCTCGCCAGTGGAAATTTTGGAAAGACGAGGCTTAAAGTCCTCATATATATCTAGTGGAATTATCTGGGAGAAGGTCTTTCCAATAACATCTGACTTTTTGTGACCATACCAGCTTGCATATGCTTCGTTTACATAGAGATATTTTTCATTCATATCAGCGTAAGAGAATAGTCCAGGGATTGTATCAACGATTAGTTCAAGAAGTTCCTGGTTTTCAGCAATTTCCTTCCTGGCAGACTCGATCTCAGTTACATCATCCATCTGTATCAGAAAAGCTTCTGTTTTACCTTCGGTAGCCCTGACAGGAATTAGGGTAATGATAAAATCAAACTCTCCCTGAGTGGAGGAGATGTAGTGATGTGGAAAAGTACAAACCTTCCCTTCGAGTAGCTGGGGAATATAGCTGGAGGTGATCCTGAGATCCTTTTCTGGAATGATATCTTTAGCAGAAACACCATACAATGCGTCGTTGCTTGTGTGTAGTAGATTAGCCGCGGCTTGATTGATGTAAAGAAAGGACAAATCGAGATCAACAAGAAACAGGAAACTGGTTATGTGGCTTGTGATAACCTCTAACTGCTTTCGACTCTTATCCAACTGTTGCCGGGCGGTCACTCTTTCATGAATATCATTAAATGAAAGTAATATAACGGTTTTATCCCCCTGATTTACCGGAACACCGCTACCTTCAATCCAGCGTTCATCACCAGACAGCGTGAGGTATTTATGTTCTCGAAGTCCTGATGCTGGTCGCCCTTGCGTGAGGAGGCGTTCAATCCCCTCCATAACGGACTCTTTAAAATCAGGATGGACAAGCTCCATAAGGTCCATACCCATGACATCCTCAAGTTTTTTTGCGCCAGCAAAATCAAGGGCCGCCTGGTTTGCGTCCAACAGGATACCACGGTCGTGAAGCACCATGGCTGCGGGAGAGTGATTAAAAACCCGCCTGTATCTCTCTTCGCTGTCAAAAAGCGCTTTTCGGGTTGCCTGATCTTCAGTGACATCACGAAAAGAGGTCATAATGATGCGACGACCACCATCTTCAAGCGAAACAGACATGGCCTCTACGTCGCGAACCTCGCCAGTTGAAATGATAAACTTTTGCTTCATTAGGGTGTTGGTACTCTTTGAGCTAAGCAAATCTTTGATTCGAGCTCTGGCATCATCGATTGAATCTGGGTGAATGAAGCCGGAAAAAGGCGTGTTAAGATATTTGTCACTATCCTCAGTCTTAAAGAAGGCGATGGCAGCTTGATTAGCCGCCAGGATGTTTGATCCGTCATGTACAACAACAGGATCTGGAGAGTTGGTAAACAACGCTTTATATCGGTCTTCTGCTGCCTTAAGGTCAGTATAGTCCATCAGTGTGCCCACAAAACCGGCGGGCTCACCTTTGGCGTCAAGATAAACTGCTTTTCGTGCAAGCATTTGCCTCAAGGCGCCGGAGGCATTTTTAAATTCCGTGGCATGTGATTGGAGCTCATTATCCTGTAGAAGTTTGCGGTCTTCTTTTTCCACCCGCTTTGCTGATGGGGTCTTCCAAATCTCCGTTACCTTCTTGCCCAGCATGTCCTCTCTCTTTTTTCCAAAGAATTTCAAGTAGGCATCGTTTAGCATCGTGTAGCGCCCATCAGGATTCTTGGCGTACATGAGAGTTGGTGTTGCATCAAAGAGGGCGGTTATCTGGTTTTTCTGATCAATGAGGCGCTCCTTGGTTTTATTTCGCTCCGTAAGGTCACGAACAATGCTTACCAGTGTTCCATCCGAAAGCTTCTTTGAGTTCATTTCAACAGGGATATGGTTACCATTTTTAGTGCGAAACACTCGTTCAGAAAGCACCGTGAGCCCCTCGTCTACGAGGTCATATCGTAGAGGCTTTCTGATCAAAACATCAGGCTCAAACAGCTCTGACAAATTCATCTCGAGTAGTTCTTGATTTGAATATCCAAGCAGGCGAGAGGCTGCAATATTTGCCTGAATAATCTCTCCCTGGAAATTGCCCTTGAGGATCACATCTGCCGCCTGATCAATAAGCTCTCTATAGCTTTTTTCACTGGCTTCCAGAGCAACTTCTTTCTGGATAAGATCATCATGCAGACGGGCATGATAAAGGGCGAGAGAAAGTCTCGCTGAAAGCAGGGTGACAATTTCTTGTGTTTCCTGTGAGACTCCATCGTTTTGGCGGGATCCGATATTAAGAGAACCAACAACGTCCTCACCAATCACGAGAGGGACATCGAAAAAAGATTTGATTCCTGCATTGCTCAATGCCTTAACAACTGAACTGGGGTCCTCAATAGAAGAAGTATCCGAGATGTATTTGGGGTTGTGAGGATTGCCCATTTGTTTTGGAGGGATAGAAAGGGGGTGTTTATCTCCAGATGTTAGATGGGGGATTGAAGTATCTTTTGTAAAAACTTCAAGCGACAGGTTCTGAATGTCGTTATAGGTGATAGAAACACGTTCAAGCTTTAAGTGGTCGTCGAAAAAGGACAGTGCTTTTTTTGTGACGCGTCTTGTCTCGGGCCAGGAAATAGCCTGGTCGAAATCCAAGAGCAGGCGGACGATGCGTTGATTGTCAGGCATAAAGTTGTTCTCCAGTGTGATGGGCAAATTTCACCCTGAAGGGTAATTAAAGCAAACCATTAAGCTGCCCCTTCGCTGGTCTGGTGTATGTCAGTTAGAACTTGAACAAGAGGTTTTTCGTTCTTAATTGGTTGTGAATTTAAAAAGAGGGAACAATGAAAACACTTTTCAAAGCAGCGCTCATTCTTACAGTGATAATAGTCGGACCAGGTGCGGCACAAGATGCTGCCCCATCTCCATGGGATAAATCAGTACAGGGTGGAATCAACCTTACGCAAACTGGTTTTGATAACTGGTCAGCAGGTGGGGAAAACGCATACGCCTGGCAGGTGAACCTGAACTATAAGTTTGTGAAAGATCAGGGGAAAACCAACTGGTCCAATACGGGCAAGTTTCTCTATGGTGCTACCAAGACAGGTGATCAGGATATGCGTAAATCAGCCGATGAGATTAAGCTGGAAAGCGTGCTGACATATAAGTTGGGCTCGAAAATCAATCCCTTTGTAGCAGTGACGGGAGAAACACAATTTGATGCAGGCATGGATTTCAGTGCTGACTCATCATTTCAAATCTCAGCCTTCATGGATCCTGGGTATTTTCGTGAAAGTTTTGGGGCAGGTTATGATGTTAGTGAAGAGTTCGCTACACGGCTAGGCTTGTCTCTCAAACAGACGGTGGCTTCTGATTATCCATATGCTGATGATTTAGAGACTGCAGAAATGGAGACATTGCGAAGTGAGTTTGGAGCAGAGTCGGTAACTGATCTAACATATAATGTTTCGGAGAATGCAGTCCTCGTTTCTAAGCTGGAGTTGTTTTCTGCTTTCACTGCTT
Source organism: Fidelibacterota bacterium (assembly GCA_016845065.1). Classification (GTDB taxonomy): domain Bacteria; phylum Fidelibacterota; class UBA8477; order UBA8477; family JABMPR01; genus JABMPR01. Next base: position 32,409 of record JAERTG010000099.1, read on the forward strand.
TTGATGAGATTGATGTGAGCTGGGATAATATCCTAACAGTAAAGGTGTCAGACTACATCAATATGAACATGAACCTTAAGTTGGTTTATGATAAAGATATCTCTGTTAGGCGACAGATAAAACAATCCATGGCATTTGGAATATATTATACCTTTATATAAACAGGAATGTTTAGTTAAAAAGAAAAGCCTGCCATTTATGGCAGGCTTTTTTATTTGCATCTTGGGAAGTTTTCGGTTAACATAGCTTTGTCGAGAGGCAACCATCTTCAAACAAACTATCCGAAGAACAGGCGTGTTGTGTAGCTACAAACCAGTTGTTGGTTTATGGTGATGTGTTTCTAAAGAGGAAAGACAAGACCTCTCTATGTAAAACAAGACTCCACACATCTGTGGGGAGTAATAATCAAATAGCGAACAGGGTAAAGTTTTATCTACATGGTAAAACTCACCCAAAAAGAAAGGAACGACAATGAATCGTTTTAGAAGTATCCTTTTAAGTGGGCTGGTGGCGCTTTTGATGGTAGGTATGGTTAATGCTGGTGATGTGGATGCGGTTGGTGAGCAGCCAGGCGGAGATGGCACAGACCGGAGTTTTATAGGGACGTGGACCTCCGAAGGTTGTTCTGATTCTAATGAATGGAAATGCTTGTATCTAGACTTCCACTTTATTTGGCAGATACCATTGTAAAACAAAAAAGAGGCGTCCTGCAAAGGGCGCCTCATAAGGTTAACTTGAATCAAGAGTATAATAATGGTTAGTAGAATCAAACGAATCTGCCTGTTCGTGTTGTTGCCAGCAACTTTGTTTTGTGAGCCTGAAATAATAAGGATTACTGGCGACTTAAACAGCAGAACAGAAACCTATATGTGGCCTGCATTGGCCAATGGTGGGATATATATGGACAGCATAAATGTTTATATATCTAATGTCAATTCAGTTTATATACAAAGTAGAGCCAACCCCGCTGAAAATGTTAAGGATGAGATTAACATTAAGGGTGTTGGAGGTATAAACATAACAGCTATACATGTTTCCAATAAAGATTACTTCATTACATATCTAGGCGGAGATGGACGGGTATACTTATTGAAAAAAGACAGGTTTAGAAACTCGTATGTTGGGCCGAAATTAAAACACGGAAACTTGAACCGCCTGTTTCAGGATTCAAGGGGAAATGTTTTGGTTGGTGGTAATTATCGACCGCAGTATGTAAAATATCTGGATCTATATGATGATGAAACTGCTGGCGGTCCCACAGAGATTTCCAGGTCTCACTTTAAAAAGCTATTCCAGGAAACAAGATCATTTACATTAAGCGTCTTTGATGATAGTCTGGCCTTGGTTGACTCAGCGAATATTATTGACAGGTTTGGAGATGATGGCGAAAACTATGATCATCTTTATTTAAATGTTCCTATCGATGTGTCCAGCAAGAGAAAGATCTACTTAATTGACCATGACCTGGGGTATATAGTGGAGAAGTATTCTGGCAAGTTAAAATTAGAAAAAACCTATTCGATTAAGAATGCAGCGTTTAAAAGCATTCCATCACCCCTGACAAAAGGGTTAAAGGTCAGTTATGGTCGAAAGCCCAATGCATACAGCATCGTATATGCCCTATATTTGAAGTCAGGTTATATCATAACCTCGTTTCATGGATCAACCACAGGGAGGGATTTGCCGGCACCTCCGTTCTATTACGATATCATAAACACTAATGGAGAGTTGGTGAAGTCAGGGCGCTTGGCTTATCCAATTATCTGTGAAGATGAAAGTGATAAAGTGTTTCTCTTTGTGAGACATCCAGGCGGTCTGTTTGGAAAAGATCAACTTTATCTAGTTGGGTTAACGATGAAAGACTTTTTTGAAGGCAGGGCGGAAAAGCATGAAATCGATGTTGCTATCAAGGAATATGAAAAAGACCAGTAGCTCAAGCACCCAACCGAGGGTTGATTTCATAATTAATGTTATAAGATGGATATTATCCATCGCATTTTTCTCTCTGGCAATTTCAAAAACACAATATCTGTTTCAGAGTGGATTTGATGCATCGCTTAAACTTGTTAAACTTTTAAATGCCCCGGAGATACTAAAATACTACATGCTCATTGCCATTATAGTGGAGCTGTTTGCGGCTATTGGCTTGTGGGTACGTAGTGTTTACAGGACATCAATATTATTTATGTTATGCCTTACAGTTTTAGGTGGATTGTTAAGCATATATTCTATTGTATACAAGTTAAACTCGGACTGTGGTTGTGGCTTGCTTGGCGACAATGAGTACGGTTTACTGCTTCAAAAGGTTGTAATTCTCTTTTTGCTGGGCCTTATGTACCGAAGTCGGGATAGGTTGGTTCCAGAGACCAGTGGAACAATAAGCAGCTAAAAACACCTAGTACACACACAAATAATATAATATTTGTCGGGTTCGTCTATGGTAAGGCTGGTTATGAAAAGCAGTGTTGGTGCTGGGCATTATAAAAGCTACGCCCCGCTATTGCAAAATGGTCTGGCTTGAAAGCCAGACCATTTATTGTTAAATCAGATTAGTCAAGCGTAATGAGCTTTTCAAATAAATCTTCGCTCTCTTTTAATTTGTCTTCATTTCCATATACACAAATTGGACTGTTTTCAATAATATCTGAGATCATTTTCTCATAAGACTTAATATCTTCAACTGAAGATGTTAAAACTGCTGTTCTTTCGTTTTGCAGTTGGTCCTGAGATAGATTGGTGAAATAACGTGCCACAGCAGTGTTGCCTCTTTGTGAAGGAGTTTGGGGTCGATCCATACCAGAGATGGTCCCTATAATAAACCGGGTCATTTCCTTCTGGTCTATATCAAGCGAGGACAAAAAGTCAGGAGTTTTGGCATAATTTTCAAGCGTGCCTTCCAGGTTGGGATCACGATATGATCCGAAATAAACCTGTCCTGTTGGGGAAAAGCGTGCAAAGCCACCATAGGCTCCACCAATAACACGAACCTGGTTTTTTAACCATTCTCTGGAAATTATCTGATTAAGGACACGGATTTTACCGTCCCACTCATAGCCTAGGTCAGTGAAATCAGCACCTTGAAGCACATATTGAACCTTAGAGGCGGCCATGAGTCCTTCATTTTTTACACTGGATTTAAAATTCCAATGTTGGTACTTGGGCTTTTGTTTGCCCAAGCTTTTTGAAAAACCCTTTAATTCCGGTCTGAATCGTTTCAGCGCGTCATTTGCACAGGTCACTGAAGCGATCATGTTTTTCCTGGTAAAAAGCAGGTCTGACACATTTCCCAGCTCATTCAAGAGTTTCGTCTGCTCAGCATCAAAATTGTCCACCAGGTTAGAAATGAACCAGTAGTATTCTAAGCCACCAGTTATCTCAATAAATATGCCAGCCTTAGTCGTATATGAAAACAATCTGGTTCTGGCATATCCAAGACCATCCCGCTTCACATTTGCGGATAGACGTGAATGGTGACGGGTAAGCACGTCTTTTATTCGGTCAACATCATCTAGCTGCGAATGTCTAAGCACTTCTTCAGAAAAATCAAAAACCTTTTCCTGGTCAGGTGACATAGCTTTGGTGGACACTACAAACTTTGGTATCAATTGATCGTCATCGCGATTTTTGAGATAGCTGGTCAAGAAGGTATTAAACCCTCCGAGATGGGTATCAAGGGCATTGTCAAGCTCTCCAAAACTATAATTCTCTGTCCCAATTGAACCCAGCAGTGTGGCCAACAAAGCAGCATAAGGAAGCTGTTCCTCATTCAAAACCCGAAGGTCAAAGAACAGACGGATATAGCTGATATCGTTGGTGAAGGTTTCAAAATGCAAATAGGGAATCCGCGATACCCTTGATTCATCTGCTACGAACCAATCAGCCTCGGGATTAATATCCTCAAGATCTAGCAGGGATATGGTTGCCAGAGCTTCAGGTGTATCTTCAGCTTTCTGATAATCAACCAACATGGAGGTATGGTCAACAAGCTGAGTTACCTCATCTGAGGAAAGTCCAGCCTTAAATTCAGCCAATTCAGCGCTGGTGCGATCGTCATTTTCGCCCTCTAGCCCTGGTTTTGGATTCATGGTGAACAATAGACCGTGGGGGTTGTTGATTAGATTTTCTGTGATAAGGTTTTCAAGGTATCCTGAAGGGAGGGCATTTTTAAAAGTCGCTAATGGTTTTTCATATTCCAACCCGCTAAAGGGTTCGTCTGCCCAGAACCAGCTGCTCAAGGCCATTCGATTGTAATACAGCCCTTTTTGGGGTGTGTTTCCTTCACGCAAGTTGAACTCTATACGATTCAGTATTCCAGTAATGGCGTCTTGATCAAGACCATCACGGGCAACCTTTTCAAGGGTCTCAAAGACAACTTGCTTGAATTTCTCACCTTCATCGGGGTTAGCATTTTGAACCTGAATATGTAAAACGTTTTGCTTCAGGTCATCTATCCATGCTCCGACATCCTTTCCAACTCCAGCCTCCTGGAGCGCCAGCCGGACAGGAGCAGACTCATTGTTAAATAGTGCTTGGGTGAGCACTCGCAAGCCAAGACCGAGTTGCTGATCTGTACTTTGCCCAATTACAAATGAAAGTGAGAGGTAGCTATTTCCCTCAAGCTCGGAGCCCTCGGTTGCGGAATAGACCCCCTTAGCTGACCGTAGAGCTTCAAACGCAGGCTGTAGAGGGATATCAACAATTTGATCTGTTCGTTCATATTTTGAAAGGTAGTGTTCATCAATAAAGGCGAGCTCAGCCTCAGTATTGCCATCTCCATATAGAAAGATATATGAGTTAGAGGGGTGATAGTATTTTCGATGAAAATTTAGAAAGTCTTCATGTGTCAATGTGGGAATGGCTGCAGGATAGCCACCTGAGGAATATCGGTAGGGAGTATCAGGAAAAAGTTGTTTGTCTACCAGATAGCCGAGCTCTCTGGTTGGACTTGAAAAAGCACCCTTCATTTCATTATAAACGACACCCTTATAGGTCACACTTGAGTCCGCATGCTCCAGGTCGTGGTGCCATCCCTCTTGCTCAAGAATGCGAGGGTCATCGTAAATAAGGGGGTTGAATACGGCATCCAGATAGATATGCATGAGTGAGCGAAAGTCTTTGTCATTCATGCTGGAGACTGGATAAAGTGTGATGTCGCTACCGGTCATGGCGTTGAGAAAAGTATTCAGGGAGCCCTTGGAAAGAATATCAAAAGGACTTTTTACAGGAAAGTTTTTTGAACCATTCAGGACGGCGTGCTCCAGGATGTGGGGTGTACCGGCATCGGATTCTGTGACAGTTTTAAATGTTATGCAGAAGGTCTTATTCAGATCACTGTTGGATATTTTTAACAAACGAGCCCCGGAGCGCTGGTGTTGAAACAATAAGCATTCCGCGTCAACTTCTTTTACAAAGCGTTTTTCAACAAGCTTAAAGCCTGACATTTTATCTCCTGTTTGTGGTTGTGCTATTAAAGCAATGCTCAGCAAGGATGCGATGAGTGCAGTGATAGTTTTGGGCATGATTATCCCCTTTACATACATGATGCTTTTGGTTCTCTGAAAACGCTTGAAAGATATAACACATCTCAGGGATAAAAGACTTCAAAAAGAAAAGGCCAGCAAAGTGCTGGCCTTTTTTAATAATGGTCACAGGATCAGGCCTGAAGGCTAATCAATAACGACCTTGAAGGTAATTGTACCTATTCCTGTGGGTTCTAGATCAAGTGTTCGCTCATATTTAATGTCAACTACAGGAGCTGCCTGGGATGAATCGTACCCTCCGGCAACTTCATGCTGGTAGGTTATGATCATACCTGCTCCTGCGGCAGAGTTTTCCACATATGTTGAATTATTTGGAATGGCCTGATCAACCACGACGTTTTTTGCTACACCTTCACCCACATTCGAGTAGGTAACTGTATAGGTTAGTGTATCACCAGGCAAAGCCGTGCTTAAATCGACGGACTCAGACAGAAATAGATCCGGTAGTGGCATTGGCAGGCTGGTTCCGCTTATACTAAAAGTATAGGGATTTTCATCAGAATCATCAGAGGCTATACTTATTGAAGCAGTACGCACACCTTCTGCTCCAGGAGTAAAACTGATGGTAAAGCTCGTGGTACCACCACCAGCATTTATGGTTGCCTGTGGGATAAGCCCCAGGGTAAAATCGCTGGCATGAGTACCAGAGATGGTCACAAAGGGTGATCCACCCGTGAGGTTTAGAACAGCACTTCCAGTGTTTTCAATTGTATAGGTAACCCAGCTGGTGGAATCAAGAATTGTATCCATGAAGAGCGTGCTGTCAGCGGCATCAGGTGTAATATCTCCACTGGAGATTGAAACCCCATTACCGAGAACATTGATGTCCGAACTGGCAATACCGGTTCCCTGTATATCAAAGTTAAACGGGTTTTCGTCATCATCATCATTAGCAACACTCAGGGTGGCAGATCTGAGACCAACAACTGTTGGGTTGAAGGTTACCGAGAAGATGACAGAGTCACCAGGAGCAATAGATGAAACAGCTGGAGGCGTGCTCACCAGGAAGTCTCCAGCATGTGCTCCACTTAATGCAACCAGAGGAACGCCGTTTAATGTCAGTGCACCACTTCCAATGTTTTTGAGGTAGAAACTGTTTTCCTGGGTGGCCGTCAAGATGTCTTTGCTTCCAAAGTCAGTGTTATCCGTAACGATTGGAGAAGCATCTCCATCGGCAATAGACTCGCCATTACCAAGAACAGAAATCTCAGGGGAAGCCAAACCAATACCCTGAATGGCAAAGGTGTAAGGGTCTTCATCAAGGTCATTATTATCAATTGAAATCACTGCTTCGCGTAAACCCTCTGCGCTTGGATCAAAAGTGATGGTGAATGATGTTGAGTTGTTCGTCGCGATGGGTGTGGTTGGCACGCTGGTGACAGTAAAGTCGGCTGCATGTGCTCCACTGATATCTATGTAGGTAGCGGGATTTGATAATTTCAGGTCAGCATTACCGGTATTAAGAATGGTGAAAATCTGAGCTTGGCTGCCTGTAAGGATATCTTCAGACCCAAAGTCAGTAAAATCAGTTGCTGTGGGCGTAATATCACCATCTGATATGACAGTGTTGTTACCTTTGACTTCGATCTCAGAAGCAAGCCCATTTCCCCTGATGTCAAAGGTATATGGGTTCTCGTCTGAATCCGTGTTTGTAATACTTACTGTCGCAGTTTTGGTGCCTTCAGACAGCGGGATAAAACGAATGTCAAAACTGGTACTGCTATTGGCTATAATTACCTCGGCTGGTTCAACTTTTACAAAGAATTCGGCGGCATTGGCACCAGAAATAGTAACCTTTGGTGTTCCGTTCAAGGTCAAGTCGGCAGCACCATTACCATTGAATATTTGAAAAGTATGGATCACGGAATCGATCTGGGCATCAACATCGCCAAAATCGGTGAAGTCCAAAGTAGAAGGCGAGGCATCACCATCCACAATATCTATATTATTACCTTTTACGCTGATCTCAGGCTCAGACTGTTGGTATACACCAGCGTCAAGGCTGGAGACAAATACATCAGCACCCACGATAACGGCATCTGACTCACCTGTAGAAAGATTGACATCACTATCAATGGTGTCATCACCACCAACATTCTGGGTTGCAAAAGCATATCCTGCTGGCAGGCCAGTGAAGTAGAGGCGATATGTTTGTGGGGTGAGACCCGTAAAAGCATAGTAACCATTCACGTCAGTGGTTGTGGTTGCGATGCTGGCCCCGCCGTCAATCTTGATTTCCACATCAATACCTGACACACCAGCTTCACCACCGTCTTGAAGACCGTTTGTGTTGACGTCAAGCCATACAATATCTCCAACACCTGTTGCCTTAAAACCCGCGTCTCTCGTGTTGTCTATTTCACTTATGCCAAGGGTGAAGGTAGCTGTTTTCCCGTTGGCGCTGGGGTCAGCATCACTATCCAGGGCATCATCCCCGCCCTGATCCATGGCAGAAAGCACAAATCCATTGGGAGGGTTGGTGAATGTGAGGTAATAATCTCCTGCTGCCAGACCAGTGAAAGAATATGAACCATCTGAGCCACTCACGGTTGAACCCATGGAGTTATCGCCAGAATCATATAAAGTTACTGTAACACCAGAAAGAGCATCTTCACCAGCATCCTGTATACCATCACCATTGTTGTCTAGCCAGACCATGTTACCAATCACACCATCAGATGGACTGGTTCCATTTCCCTGGAGGTCAAACTCATATGGAGATACATCAGGATCATCATTCACAATTGAAATGGTCGCTGTTCGGGTCCCCACGCTTGAGGGATCAAACTTGACTACAAAGGTTGTGCTTCCACTCGTACTCACACTAGCTGCAGGTGCTGTTGAGACTGAAAAATCTGAGGCGTGAGCACCTGAGAAAGAGATGGCCCCAACTGTGAGGCTGGTATTACCGCTATTATTTATGGTGTAGGTAATAAACTGGGAACCCGTTGTAATGTCCACATCACCAAACAGGGTGCTATCTGTCAAACTTGGAGATGTATCACCGTTGGCAATAGTTACACTATTACCTGTTACGGTCATCTCTGGCGTGATGGTTCCTGTTCCCTGAATATCAAAAGTATAAGGATCCTCATCCAGATCACTGTTGCCAATACTGATAGTTGCCTCGCGGAGCCCTGAAGCCGAGGGGTTAAACTCGATGGTGAAGGCAACGGTACTGCTGGGAGCCACAAGACTGGCAGGGGCGGCAATAACACTAAAATCACTGGCATGTGCACCAACAGTTGAGATAATGGGGTTATCTCCAAGGGCAAGGTCGTCACTACCATTATTGTAGATTACATATTCCTGGGTCGTAGTAAAACCACCAATCACTTCGACACTTCCATAATCCGTGCCATCAGACACATTCGGAGATGTGTCACCATCAGCAATATCTATCATGTTACCCTTGATATTGATTTCGGACAAAGATGTTGGATCATAAACACCAGTTCCCTGAATGGTAAATGTATAGGGGTCCTCGTCGGCATCATCATTTTGGATGTTAACAATGGCTTGACGTGTACCCAATGCAAAGGGGGTAAATGTGACTTCAAAAGTGGTTGTCGCACTATCAATAGCTATGGAATTGGATGGTGTCGACGTAATGGTGAACTCGGAGGCGTTCGTACCAGTAAAGCTTACATAGGGTGGTGGTCCAGTTAGACTCAGGACTGCATATCCAATGTTGCGTACTACGAATGTTGCCGTGGCAGGTACACCTGAAATTTCAGCAGTACCCATATCAGTGAAATCTGCACTCGTTGGGAAGTTGTCCCCAGAATCAATAACCTGATCATTTCCAAGGACTTCTATTTCTTCATCAAGCGTTGATGTCCCGAGTCCTTGAATCGCATAACTAAAGGGAGCTTCATCTGCGTCATCATTTGGAATGAGAACCGTGGCTTCTCGAATACCCGTAGTGGTGGGATCAAAAGAGACCTGAAAAGTGATCGATCCAGCAGGAGTGATTGTTGAACTGGCGGGTTGCTGAGAGACAATAAAATCACCAGCATTGGCACCGGTTATTTGCACAATGGGCAAGCCAGTTAAGGCCAGGTCTCCAGAACCCACATTCTGAATTGTGAAAGAATATGCCAGGGGTGGATCAGCTACATCCCTGCCACCAAAGTCGGTTAAGTCAGTTGTTGAAGGAGTTGTATCACCATGAGGGATATCATTCAAATTTCCTTGAACTGCTATTTCAGGTGATGAGGTACCCGTTCCATGAATAGTAAAAACGAAGGGGTTCTCATCTGAATCTGTACTAGCTACTGAAATCGTTGCTTCCCGTAGACCCGTAGTTGTTGGGTTAAAGTTAACGGTAAAGGTTGTTGATCCACTTGTGGCGGCAACAGGTGTGGTTGGATTTGCGGTAACTGTAAAATCACCGGGATGATCCCCACCGATAACCACCAGTGTACCTCCATTTAGGTCAAGGTCAGCCGGACCTGTATTCTGGATAGTAAAGACAGAATTGCTGGAGCCGGTATCGATATCATGACTGCCGAAATCAGTTGCATCAGTCAATGACGGGATTGTGTCGCCTGTAGTGATGTTTTGTCCATTCCCCAGGATGGCAATTTCTGGAGCCAGCCCCGTTCCCTGGATATCGAAATCGTATGGGTTTTCGTTAGCATCATTATTTGATATAGACAAAACAGCTGTTCTTAGACCATTGTCGATGGGATCAAAGGTGATCTGAAATGTAGTTGTTTGGGCCGTTGTTAGAGTCGTGAGGGCTGGAGCTGTCGTTAGGGTAAAATCAGCAGCATTTGTTCCAGAAATCTCAACCACAGGAGAGCCATTTAGGGTCAGATCCGCAGACCCTGTAGCGTTATCAATTGTAAAGGTGTGGACTACCGAACCACTAACAGCAGAGAGGGAACCAAAGTCAGTATCATCTGTTGTGCTTGGGCTGGTATCACCATCTGAGATAGAATTTCCATTTCCAACGACATTCATTTCAGGAAAGGAATTCTGCTCTATTCCAGCATCGATGCTGCTATTATAGTCATTGTTAATTGTGAAGATATCAGAAAGACCTGTTGCTGGATTTATATCACTATCAACATCATCCGTAGCACCACTGTTTTGATTAACAAATTGATAGCCACCAGGAAGGTTGGTTACACGAATTCTATAATCATCAGCACTAACATTGCTAAAAGAATAGGAACCATTTGCATCTGATGTGGTTGCGTCTATTGTGGATCCATTGCTTTCTAAGACGAGTTCAACGGTAACTCCTGGAATACCAGGTTCGCCAAAGTCCTGGTCATCATTACTGTTTAGGTCATCCCAGATAAAATCACCGACACCAGCAGCTGTATATCCAGCATCAATACCCTCTTCGATCAGTCCAACACCAACAAAGAAGTTGGGAGTACGACCCAAAGAGTCCTGGTGTGTGTTTGCATCACTGTCACTGGAACCATCGAGACCCTGGTGTTGTTGGGTGAGAGTAAAACCTGCCGGGGCACTTGAAAAGACGATATAGTACTCAGAGGGCGATAGGTTTTGAAAAAGGTACTCACCATTCGCATCGGTAATGGCGGAGGCAATAAACGGACTATCAATACTATACAGGTCAACCACAACTCCAGGCAGGCCCGGTTCACCTGCATCCTGAATTCCATCAGCGTTACTGTCAACCCAGACCTTATCACCCACCTGTCCAGTTGAAGGCAGTGGCGCTGGAACCAGGGGGCAGGAAGCGCCATCTGATTTGTTCAGGTTGGCCTGTCCTAATCCGACATAGATACTGAATCCAGAAGGTGAGATTTTATACATACGGCCACTTTGACTGTTTGTAGTAAAGATATAACCATCATCAGCGGACCAGGCTGCACCGTAATAGGCGCTGTTAATATTGTTGAGATAGTCGTCAGCCAGCCTTCCAGTAATAGGTATCTCTACAACGTAATGGTTGTTATTTGGGTCGTATTGGTATAGGTAATCGCCATGCATTCCATAGAATTTTCCATCTGCATCCAGATAGGCCATATCAATTGGTATCCACGTGGCGCCAGTTGTAGTGTGATATGTAACCGTTCCAGCGCTGGCATCAAAGATGCCTACTTCAGTCCCGCTAGAATTCCAAAAGTACATGTCACCCGAGACATCAAAGTCTGCCCTCCAGGACTCATAATTGATGGATACATTAAGTACATCAACGTTATAGTCGCCGTCAATTCGGACAATGTTATCTCCAGGCACATCATTGTCCATTTCAAAACCGTAAAGCAAGCCATCTTCAACATTATATCCGACACCATTAATTGAATAGTTCATCTGAGTCATGGTTGTGTAGGCATATGGGTTTACCGTTGCATCCATATACGAAATAACACCATCATCACCATAGATATGGAAGAACCTGGATATGCAGGGGAATGGCGTTAGATTTCCCTTTCCCTCACCAGTCATATAAAACGTATATGGGGACTCATTGCTATCAGAGTTCAAGATAGAGACATAGGCATTTCGCGTGCCGACCACGCCTGGATCGAACTTGACAACAAAGTCGGAGCTACCCCCAGGTAAAATTGTAGCAGACGGTTGGGTTGTAACTACAAATTCAGAAGATGCATCACCGGCTATTTCTACGCGAGGATTTCCTGATAATGCCAGGGCTGAATCACCGGTGTTGTAAATGGTATAAGTAATATATTTGTCCCCAAACCACGGTGTGACATCTCCAAAATCAGTACTGTCTGAATTACCTGGCGTAACGGAACCACTATAAATAATATTATTGTTTCCACGTACTTCGATCTCAGGGTAGGAGAGGCCAAAGCCCTCCACTTCAAAAGTGTATGGGTTCTCATCACCATCATTATTTTCGATTGAGATGACAGCCGTCCGTGCTCCAGGGGCAGATGGATCAAAAGTGACATTAAAAGGGACGCTTCCAGCAGGTGCAACATGTGAACTCGGCTGCAGGGTTACGGAAAAATCTGAGGCGTGTGTTCCAGTGATAGAAACCAGAGGCGAGCTGGTTAAAATGAGATCCTCAGAACCGGTATTTCGCACCATAAAAGTTTGAGATGTGGTCCCAGCAGTATGGGCTAATGAACCAAAAGCAGTTCCGTCTATCACGGAGGGTGAAACATCTCCCGAAGCAATGCTCACGAGGTTCCCCTGAACATCAATTTCACAGAGTGTGGCACCGCCGCTTAAGCCAGTTCCCTGAATGGCAAAGGTATACCCACCCTCATCCAAATCATTGTTTGCAATGGTTAAGCTGGCTGCGCGAATGCCAGTAGTCAGTGGATCAAAGGCAATTTGAAAAGTAGTACTGCCACCCTGGGCTATTGGAGTGCTGGGGGCTGTAACAACGCTAAAGTCACCAGCGTGGCTACCACTTATGGAGATCAGTGGCCAGCTTCCAGTCAGGTTCAATGGTGCCAAACCATTGTTCTCTATGGTATAGGTCACTATATGGGTGTTGCCACCAACCAGGGCGTGATCAAAATCAGTAGAATCAGAGATGGAGGGAGTAACATCACCATCGACAATCGAAACACCGGTGTTTAATATGTCAATTTCAGGAGTAAGTATTCCTGTGCCCTGAATAGCAAAAGTGTATGGACTCTCATCAGGATCATCATTGGTTATGGAGACCGAAGCCTGTCTGAGGCCAGTAGTTGGCGGATCAAAGGTAATTTGAAATGTCTGTGATCCACCCAGGGCTGAAACAGTGGCTGACGCAGGTTGTTGGCTCACGGTAAAGTCTGAGGCATGGGCACCCGAAACATTGACATAAGTAGGTCCGGATAGGGTTAAATCACCTGAACCAGAATTGCTTATTGTAAAAGTACGAATGGTCATACCACCATTATTGACATCTGTATCATCAAAATCAGTATGGTCTGATGTTGATGTCGTTGTCGTTCCATCGACAATGGAAACACCGTTACCGGTAATATCCATTTCTGGAGTAACCGAACCCGTTCCTTGGATATCAAAAGTGTATGGGTTTTCATCTAAATCATCGTTTTCGATTGTGACGGTTGCTGTGCGATTACCTGACGTGCTTGGGTCAAAGCGGATAACAAAGGTGTCAGAACCTGATGGTGCAATCGTGCTGGCGGGTGGGGTGGTAACTGAAAAATCTGCAGCGTGAGCTCCTGAAAGTTGAACAATTGGGCTACCGGAAAGATTGAGAGTGGTCACGGCGCTATTGCTGACTGTAAATGTGTGGTCAACATAGCCAGTCACAATATCAGCTGAACCAAAATAAGTATCATCAGTGACACTGGGAGAAGTGTCCCCATCATAAATAGTCGTCCCGTTTCCAGAGATGTCTATTTCTGGGGGTATGGTTCCAGTTCCCTGTATATCAAAAGTGTAGGGGTTCTCATCGGGATCATTATTGTCTATGGAGATTGTCGCCATTCGGAGACCAGTAGTTGAGGGGCTGAACTGGATCACAAATGTATCATTGTTACCTGTCACGATTGGGCTGGTTGGCTGTGTTGTAACAGAATAATCAGCCGCATGTGTTCCGCTGATAGTAACAATGGGGGACCCGCTTAACAGAAGGTCCAACCCTCCTGTGGCATAAATAGTGAATGTATGAGAGTTGGTTGCAGCCCCAGCTGCAACATCACCGAAATCTGTATGGTCGGTGGCCGTAGGAGAGGCGTCGCCATCAAGTATGGAAGTGCCGTTACCCTGAACATCCATCTCTGCAGGTAGGTAAATACCTGCATCAATACCACCAACCGTTTGATTTCGTACAACCGTATAGGCTATCGTCGTTCCTGTTCCAGTATTTGGATCACTATCAAGGTTGTCATCACCACCCTGGTCCTGAGGGCTCAAGGCATAACCTGCAGGAAAATTGCTGAAATTCAGGTTGTAGGTTTTTCTGGATCTTAAATCGTTACTGATCCAATCACCATTTGCATCAGTTGTTTTAGTACCGCTGTAGCTAACACTGACACCAGTAATGGTAACTGTGACACCAGCAACACCAGTTTCACCACCATCCTGAATACCGTTGGCATTTGTATCATGCCAGACGGTTCCAGCCAGATATTCAGCCGTGAAAGCCGGCTGCAAAAAAACAAGGGAAAACAGAAGTATGTAAACCAGGGGTCGAGCTTTTTGCGATGTAAAAAGGTTGAACTTGGTCTCAGTCTTAAGGACACGTTCGTATGTATTGTTGACGGTAAGGAGATTCATATTATTCAGGGTCGAGCTCCGATATTCGGAATACAATTATGTTCAAAACTGCTGGGATTGTAGTGAAAAGAGTCATGTCTATAGCTTGGCATCTCAGCAGGAGAAATAAAAACAAATTTGTTAAAGACTCTTTTCATAAGTTCCTTTATATATGTCAAAGGTCGTGCCATGGCCAAAAACCACACATAAATATTTGATTATGTGACACATAAGAGCCTTTAATCTTCAGGCTAAATGTAGGGGTGTGTTAGGATTATCTGACGAAAATTTTAGGAATGTAATATAATAGAGACAGTAAATGACAAAAGCAACCAATGGTAAAAGGGTAGGATCCCAAGATAAAATGTGATAAAAAAGAACTGTCAGAGCTAAAAATTTTCTATGACTTCTGATTTATGAACCACCCAAAAGGTCGAAGTAAAAGATCTTAACATTTCTTAACTAGAGGGGTTTAGGTTATTCAAAACCTAGACGCTTTTGTTCCTTTTTACTCATGCCTTTTACCACCAGAATGTAAGAGTCCTCAATTAATTTTTTGACCAGATGTGGATCCAGACTACCATCTAGAATGACAGTATTCCAGTGCTCCTTGTTCATGTGATAACCTGGAATGATTGCATCAAACTGTAACCTTAAAACTTGTGCGTCTTCTGGGTCACATTTAAGATTTATGGAGAGTGGCTTGCCCTCCAGTCCGATGAGTGCGAACATCTTTTTTGCTACTTTAAAAACAGCTGTTTTATCGTCAAAGGGAAAATCCAGAGAGGCATCCATATAGCTCAGCAATAAAGTTTCCAGTTCAGCATATTTCATTTGCCACCGTCATCATTTCTAAGTGCAATATCCATGAACTTTTTCAACTTCACTTCATCGAGTTTCCCAGCCGTTCTGACTCCGCTGCACAGATCAAAACCAGATGGCTCAACCATGGTTCTGGCTTCCTTAATATTTTCTGGTGTCAACCCACCGGCCAGCATAACAGGAAGAGAACTTAATGCACAAATATCACGGCTGATCTGCCAGTCGTGAGTTTCTCCTGTACCACCAAGGGTCTTTGTTTTGGCTTCAGGGTTGCCTGAGTCAAGAAGGATAATATCCACCAAATCGTCGTAATAACCAGCTTCCGAAATAGAGGTCTTATCGCGCACATGAATGACCTGAATCAGGCGTGTGTTCGGAAGTGATTTTCGAAGCTTTTTTAGTTCAGGTTCAGAGAGCTTGTCTACAAGTTGGATGCCCCATGTTTTAGCCACAGAATGTTGAGCTAATACTTCATCGCAGGAGAGCTTACTGGTGAGTAAAACACTTCTCGTTTCAGGGGGTAGGCTGGCGACAATTTCGACTATTTTCTCAAGGGGAATCACTCCAGGACCGCTGGGCATTTCAGACACCAATCCCAACCAGCTTGCACCGGCGGAAAGAGCCATTTTTGCCTCAGTTAAAGAACTAATACAACAAACTTTTATCAAGTGCTTTTCCATTTAAACGTGACAGTTCTGAACAGCAGTGAAAAACTGGTTAATGCTTAGAATTAGGTCGGTAATAGTGCGTTTCGCTGCCAAATTGTGGCAAAAATGAGGGCTAACACCTATATTTGTGAGTCTAATCAACATGAGAGGTAGTGTGTTTTTTAGTTAAAGTGTTGCTTTAGGTGGTTGATTAGTGGTTTAGGAAGAGACGCTTTAACACCAATAAAAAAGATATTGTATTTCTCACAAAATTCAGGATCAAGCTTGATAATATCTTTCTGGGTTGTAATCCAATAATCGCAAATATTGTTCTCAATTTCTGCTAGCTGTGAAGCCGTATATTGGGCGTGATCGGGGAAAGATATTTTAACTTCAGCTGATTGGTGAATATCCTCAAGCTGAGTAAAAAAATGCTCGGGATTTCCAATCCCAGCAAAGAGTCCAAAACTCCCTTTTAGTGATGCCAGTGGATGGTCATTTCCCAGGTGGTTTTTCACAACATTGTCAAGCTCAAAAGTGAGATTGTTTTCATGGTTTTCTCGACACCCTTTTTTGCTAAAAACAACAACATCAGCTCTGGCCATATTTCCTGTGGACTCTCTTAAAAAACCCCATGGCAGCAGACGAGGTTTTTGTGTTTTGTTAAAATCAACAATCACAATATCTAGATCACGATGAAGACGTCTATGTTGAAATCCATCATCCAAAATGATCACATCAGGAGAGAATTTGCTCTCAAGATATTGGGCACCCCTGACTCGATTTTCAGACACGAGAACAGGCACACCAGGGAAGTTTTTTGCAATCAAAAACGGTTCATCACCAGCATCATTCACCATGGATTTTAGACCTCTATTATCTGCAACAACCAGGAGGCC
Organism: Fidelibacterota bacterium; assembly: GCA_016845065.1. Lineage (GTDB taxonomy): Bacteria > Fidelibacterota > UBA8477 > UBA8477 > JABMPR01 > JABMPR01. Next base: position 49,491 of record JAERTG010000099.1, read on the forward strand.
TTTTGATGATCTTCCATACCCGCGAGATAAAACTGCAGGTCTTTTGCCCTGGCTAAAAAAGTGTTGGACAAGGGCTTGCACAAGAATGGTTTTTCCACTTCCCCCTGCAGAAATGTTTCCCACTGAAACAACAAGAGTTTTAACTCTCTCAGTTTTAAAAAATCCTAGATCATATGCTCGATTTCGTAGTGAAATGAGAATGCCATATTTGATGGATAGCAGAACCCGAAAAGGTAAAAACCAGGGGGCGGTATGAAGGTGGCTTACTAGACTCATAGAAGCAGCTTAAAAAGAATTGTCCAATTCCTCCTGATGTATTTTGCAGAGCAAGCTTGCTTGCTCAATCGCCTCGTCCAGAGCCTTTCCCCGAAGCTTCGGATTCACTCTGATGGGTTCACCAAAACTCGCTATTGCTCTGGAGAATGGAAGTGGGATGGCAAACTTATCCCATCCCCGGGCTCGCAGTGCCCACTTTGAAATGGTGGCTGTTGGAATGATATATCCATCAAGATGTTGGGCCGCGACATATGTCCCAGGTTTCATTTCTCGTCGAGGACCACGGGGACCATCAGACGCAAATGCTGATATCTTGATCTCTTGCTTGCGTAAATAACGGATCATCCCCCGGTAGGCTTTTTTGCCACCGCGAGTACTCGAACCTCTAAAAGTTTCGTAGTTCAACCCTTCTAATACAGCACTGGCAATATCACCATCACCAGCTTGACTGACAATTGCAGCAGGCTTTAGCGGTGCCGTCAAATACCAGGCGATAAACATGTCTCCATGCCAGAACTGGAAAACCAATGGCGAACCAGTTTTGGCCAGATGTTGAAAGCGGCCCCATCCACGAACCTCCAGCCTGAGGCTTTTTCCAATAAGGTTTACGAGGCTGCCCCCAAAGCGACGGGCAAATCGTGAGATGCGTGACTGGCTTTTTCGGCTGAGACCCATACTCTACTCAAGATCCCGTTCAATTTCAGTGGCGATGATCTCAGCACAACCAGGTTGTCCTAACAGATCTTTTAACTGAGCCAACTTGCTTAGCATCTCTTTGTTGACCGAGGGATCTGTCAATAACTTCAAGGTCTCAAAAGCAATAGATTGGCCATGGGCCTCATTCTGGATGAGCTCAGGTGCTGCCCGCTCACCAAGGATCAAATTGGGCATGGCGATGTGTTCGATGTCCACCAGAAGTTTTCCAATGAGGTATGAAATAGGAGCAATCTTGTAAATGACCACCAGGGGAGTACCCAAAAACGCGGTTTCCAGAGTGGCAGTCCCTGATGCTACAATAGCCACGTCTGCATGTGCCATCAATGGGTAGGGCGCATCTCTGATAATTTTCACATTATCAAATTCGGTAAAGGGATCATAGTACGAGCTGGAAAGTGTTGAAAGACCTGCAATTGCGAATTGAATCTCTGGCTGTTTCTGTCTGAGCAATCTTATGGCATCCAGGAGAGGCTGAGTGTGCCTTTCCATCTCATTGCGGCGACTTCCAGGTAATAGAGCCACCAGTGGCTTGCTCTCGTCAAATCCATATTGAGTGTAAAAGTCTGAACGTCCGGGGAGCTGGAAATCCTTTTCCACAACAGGGTGCCCGGTAAAAGTGACGGGGATTCCCTGTTTCTTGTAGAAGGCTTCCTCAAATGGGAAAATCACAAACATCCGCTTGACAAATTGTCGCATGGTTTTAACTCGACCCTTCTTCCAGGCCCACACTTGAGGTGAAATGTAGTAGTAGACGGGAATCCCAAGGGCTTTAAGTTTAACCCCTAAACGTATGTTGAAACCGGGATAGTCCAGTAGGATGGCAGCATCGGGCTTACGAATTTCACATTCATTGATAACCGATGTCATAACCAATCTGAAAAAAGAGAGGTGCTTGATGACTTCAATAAACCCCGTGACAGATAAATCCCGGGCATGGTACAGGGCTTCAAGTCCCTCTGCTTCCATCAAATCTCCACCAAGCCCCCAGAATTCATGATTTGGGTTATGTGCTTTCATGGCAGCCATGAGCGGGGCTGCATGATGATCACCGGAGACCTCACCGGCGACGATGAGAAAGTTTTTGGCTGAGGTAGTTATTATTGACCCAAGAGCTGTTGGTTAATCTGTTCTGCAATTCGCAAGGCTTCCAGGCCATCTCGCCCACTAACTACAGGCACTTGTTGTAGCTTGATGGATGATGCAAAAGCCGCCTGTTCAGCATACATGGCATCCAGCTGAGGCAACTCGCGATTACTATATACAATGGCCTTTTCTGAGCCCTCCATGGGTATAATACGATCCCCCGTCATGTCAGAACCTGGGCTTTTCAGGGCATACATCTCTGTCGACCCCTTCTGGAAATCAATGGTGATATAGTGCTCGTGCTGAAAAATACGCATTTTTCGCATGGGGTTCAGGGATATCCTGCTGGCTGTGACATTAGCAACGCAGCCATTTTCAAATGTTAGCCTTGCATTGGCGATATCTGCCAGATCAGAAATGACTGCTAGCCCATTGGCCTGAATGTCAGTGACGGGACTTTTTACCAGCGATAAAATGATGTCGATATCGTGAATCATATTCTCATGAACCACAGGATTATCAATACCTCGAGGCACAAAACTCACAAGTCGGTGAGCTTCTATAAAGCGGGGCTCCAAAGCGACATCATCCAGTGCAGCTAGGGCAGGATTGAAGCGCTCGACATGGCCAACCTGAATGTTAACACCCTGTTTTTCGGCGAGGGTCACTAATTCTTCCCCCTCTTCCAGCGTGACCGAAATAGGTTTTTCGATAAAGACGTGTTTTCCGGCTTCAATGGCGGACTTGGCATAGGAGTAGTGGAATTTAGTTGGACAAGTAATAAAAAGCGCATCGCTGGATTTAATCAGGGCTTGAGGATCTTGGGCTACAGGCACTCCGAATTCCTTCGCAACCTGCTGTACGCGGTCTGAATCAGTGTCAAAAATACCCTGACAATCCCAGTCCTGATGTTGACTAAGATGACGGGTGTGAAAACAGCCGATGTGGCCTGCGCCGATTAAACCGGCCTTGAGTTTTTGTGAGTTTGCCATAGCGCGAAAAATAAGGCAAAACTATAGCCTTGAAAGAGTAAACCAATGAAGAACAGGTAATGTTCTGGAAACTCACAAAGCTTTCGACTGGATGTTTAGTGCGCTTAGCTGGTTTCAGGATTTTGATCTGCAAACCTCAAAACCAATTCATTCATGGCAAAAATTGAATTTAAAGTTATTTTAGTCCATATTTCCCGAAGAATAGAGCTAGATAAAAATCCTTAAGGGTCAAACATGGAACCACGCGAAATTATTTTAAAAGAACTACTTGAGGCCAGTCATCTTCAGGGAATTGAAGCCCTGCTTGGCTGGGATCAAGAGACATATATGCCAGAGGGTGCAGGAGCGGCTAGATCCGAACAAGTTGCCTATATCACCACTTTGATGCACTCAAAGCTTGTGGGAGACCCCCTCAAGAACGCTTTGGAAGAACTCATCGATCTTCAAACCGGTGAGTTGAGGATTATGACACTCAGCGATCGGGAAACACGCCAACTCAAGGAAATCTGGCGTGATTATCGTCAGGAATCTTTGCTACCCACAGAGTTTGTCACAAATTTAGCTAAACATGCCTCTGTATCTCAGCAAGCCTGGGTGAGGGCCAGAAAAGATAATGATTTTGCCTTTTTCGAACCATTTCTGACTGAAATGGTCCAACTCCAGAAGGAGAAAGCCAATTACCTGGGAGTTGGAACTACTCCCTATGACAGCTTGCTGGATCAATTTGAGCCTGATATGACCTCTGAGAAAGTGGCCAGTCTTTTTACAGAAATTAGAGAGAGACTTGTTCCACTGATCCAAAACATTCGTGAGGTCAAGCACCGGGTGAATGGTAGTGTGCTCACCAAAGAATATGATGTTGACAAACAATGGGACTTTGGTATCGCCATGCTGGAAGGCATTGGTTTTAACAGTAATATGGGTCGACAGGACCGTTCTGCACATCCATTTACCACCAGCACCCACCCTACAGATGTTCGGACCACTACACGACTTCGTGAAAATGACCTGAAATCCGCCTTGCTCAGCACGCTACACGAAGGTGGTCATGCCCTATACGAACAGGGTCTGCCCGCAGAAGAGTATGGAAATCCCCTGGGACAGTCCATTTCTCTGGGTATCCACGAGAGTCAGTCGAGAATGTGGGAAAACCTGGTTGGGCTAAGCCCCTCCTTCTGGCGCTATGCCTATCCCAAACTTCAAGCCAAATTTCCGGACCAATTAAGGAATACAGACCAAGAAATGTTCTATGCTGCCATGAATCGGGTGAGACCCAGCCTGATCCGTGTAGAAGCTGACGAAGCGACCTATAATCTACATATCATGCTCCGTTTTGAGATTGAGAAGATGCTTATCAACGAGGACTTCCCTGTTGCTGAGCTTCCTCAACTGTGGAATGAAAAAATGGAGGAGTATCTGGGAGTGACACCACCTACCGACTCTGAGGGTGTCCTCCAGGATGTGCATTGGTCTTTTGGCGCTTTCGGCTATTTCCCAACCTACACTCTGGGCAACCTGTATAGTGTACAATTCTATAATCAGGCAAAGCTGGATCTCCCTGGTCTGGATGAATCCTGTGCCCGAGGTGATTTTTCAAGCCTCCTAGGTTGGCTAAGGGAGCATATCCATAGTGTGGGTCGTGGTCGCAAGGCTGAAGAGCTGGTTAAGGAAATCACAGGCCAGGAGCTATCAGCTCAGCCCTTTATGGATTATCTCGAGGATAAGTACAAAATTATCTATAACATCGACTGAGATCATGAACCAGAAATGCCTCCACAAAAGCAGAGTGGTTGATGCTGACGCAAAAACAATATGGGAGAAGTGGACCACCCATATCGGATTAAAATCCTTTATTGGCCTGGATAACAAGGTGGAATTAACTCCTGGCGGACCCTATGAAATCTATTTTCTATTGGATAACCCCGAAGGGACAAGAGGCGGTGAAGGCAATAAAGTGCTTAGCTTTTTGCCCTACAGGATGTTGTCCTTTACCTGGAATGCTCCACCTAGCATTCCTGAAGTCCGTAATCATGCACACAAAACCTGGGTTGTGATTCAGCTTGATGAGGTTGATAAGGGCAAAACAGAAGTGTCCCTTGATCATCTCGGCTGGCTTGATGGCGAGAAATGGGATGAGACCTATGCCTATTTCGACAGAGCCTGGGATATTGTCCTGCACTCCCTCAAGGAAAGCCTTGTATAGTTCATAATTTTGTCCCCAGGCTTCAGTCGGGGGTTAGATTCCCACCAGTATAAAACGTGATAACAAGAAAGACTTGAATATATGAAACCAGTCGTACTTATCGTCCTCGACGGTGTCGGTTACACAGAGCGAACAGAAGGTAACGCCGTGTTGGCTGCCAATACCCCCCACCTTGATTCATATCGAAAAAAATATCCTCGTAGCCTTTTAGGGGCTTCTGGAGAAGCAGTGGGACTTCCTGCTGGTTTTCAGGGATCCAGTGAAGTGGGCCATTTAAGTATGGGTGCTGGAAAGGTTGTGATTCAGGAGCTCAAGCGCATTAATGATCAATTGGAAAGTGGTCAGATCTATGCCAGCGGGCTCTGGAAGAGCATGATGAAACAATGGCATGAAAAAAACTCAACCTTTCACCTCCTAGGCTTGCTGCAGGACGAAGGTGTCCACGCTCACTATGACCATCTTTTTAAATTTATACGCCAGGCTAGCGCTGAAAACCCCAGTGGTGAAATCGTCATTCATCCTTTTCTGGATGGCCGCGATACGCCACCTCGATCTTCCCTGGAGCACTTAAGCAAACTAGAGCAGGTCATGTCTGAAGTAGAAAATGTCTCCATTGGTACCATCATGGGGCGTTACTATGGCATGGATCGTGGCAAGGTCTGGGAAATCACGGATCAAGGCTATGACTGTATTGTTTCGGCTAAAGGACGACCCATGACCTCCGCAGCAGAAGCCATTCAAGCTTCTTGGGAAACAGATAAAACCCCTGCTGGTGAGGATATGTTTGATGAATATATCCAACCCTTTGTCATGGAAGGATATTCAGGAATTCATGATGGAGATGTGGTTTTACATACAAATTATAGACAGGATCGAGCAACTCAGCTGACCCTGGCCTTTACAGCAAAAGACTATGATGGCACACCTAAATCGAAACTGGATATTATATATGCCGGCATGACGGCTTATTATGATGGATTTGATAGTTTTCTCCTGGCTGCTTCTGGCGGAGAAGTCACTGAACCGTCAGTCACTGTTGGTCAACTCATTGCTGAGCAAGGTCTGCATCAGTTACGCATGGCCGAGACTCAAAAATTTCCCCACGTCACAAGTTTCTTTAATGGCAAGCTCACGACCCCCTATAAAAACGAGGATCGAGAAGAATTGAAAGGTCGTTTTGACCCCGCCAGTTTTGCAGACCACCCTGAAATGGAAGCCTATCGTGTAACAGAAAGGTTTTTAGAGAAGCTCGAGGAAGATAAGTATGAATTTATCATGGTGAATTATGCCAATGGAGATATGGTTGGTCATACTGGTAATTTTGAGGCCGGAGTGAAGGCCGTAGAAGTCCTGGATGAGTGTATTTCCACGATTGTCCCAGCCATTTTAGCGCATGAAGGTCAGGTTCTCATGACTGCTGACCATGGAAATGTAGATCAGATGATTGATTATGAGACCGGCGCGGTGCGAACCAGTCACAGCCTTAATCCTGTAGAGTTGCTATATATGGCAGACGAATCACTTCTAAACATAGAATTATCGAATGGATGCTTATCTGATGTTGGTATTACCATCCTCAATCTGCTAGGAATTAATCCGACTCCTGATATGGACGCAAAAAACCTGATTTCACGGAAATAAAAGACAACAGAAAGAAGCTATATATGAAAAAAATAATTTTCCTGATCACGGCAATGCTCGTGACTGTCATCGCCACAGCCGCTCAACCAGGTGTTTCCATTCACAAGCTCAACAATGGTATGGATGTCCTGCTTATTGAGAACAAGGCCCTGCCCATGGTTGGTGTAAATGTGATTATTAAGACAGGTTCTGCCTATGAAACCTATGAAACAAGTGGAATGAGCCACATGCTTGAGCATCTACTTTTCAATGGCACGACGACCCGAACTCAACGTGAACTTTATGATGCTACAGATTTGATTGGCGGTTATAACAACGCCAATACAGGTGACTTCTATACCAACTTTATGATGGTTATGCCAGCAGAACACAAAATCGCCGGGATGGAAATTCAGGCTGATATGTTGTTTAATTCTATTCTCCCCGAAGAAAAATTTGAAAAGGAAAAAGGTATCGTATTAGAGGAAATTGCCCAGAGCCTGTCCAAACCAGCCACCCAGATGGAATATAACCTCTCGGCAGAACTGTACGAGGGGCATTCACTTTCCCTGCCAACGCTGGGTACCTATGCTACCATAGAACACATGACCCGCGATGCAGTGAATCATTACTACAACTCAACCTACCTTCCCAATAATATGATATTAAGTGCCATCGGAAATTTTGATTCTGCCACCATGCTGGATGATATCAATCGAATTTATGGTGCCGCTGCGCCAGGATCAATCTTCAGGCCCACGGATTCGATTCTGAAAACGGGTATGACCCAACCAGATGTATCCCCCATGGCAGATGCCAGATGGCTGGAAAGATATTATGGTGGCGAGGTGCCTACGCTGCACCAGCTTTATAAACTTGAGGGTAACCAGCCCCAGGGTTTTCTTCAATTGTTGGAAATGGCCCTCAAAGACAACCAACCCAAAATAGAAGCAACACTAAAAGAAGCGTGGCCAGAATCAGTAGACGGTCTTTCTGTACAAATACACACCAGCCCAATCGCCAATTATGTCGAGCTTAAGCTAAACTTGAAAAATGAGCTTAATACAAAAGCTATCAGCAAACAACTAAACAAACTCATTCGCAAAACTAAATTTAAAATTGCTACGACTACTCTGGCCTCCATGTCTACAAAAGCCAAGACAGCATTTCTTCAGAATGTTGAAAAACCACATATGTTCGGGATATACAATGCCTTTGATCTAGCTGTTTCCGGGATTGATGGCGTTCTTGATTTACCAACGGCAAAAGACTTCAGTCAAGCTGCCACAGCTCTGAAGTATTTCAAGCTGAACATGGAGCCCTCGGTCATTTTTCATCACGCCCAAAGTGCTGAATCAACAGGGGCCTCTGGTGAAATCAAGACCAGCCTGGTTCAATCTCCCGAGAAAGGTATGGGGCTCATAGTACGTCAGAACCCCGGATCTGAATTGCTGGCTATTCACTATCTTTTCAAGTACAAATCAGCCCACGAAGTTGAATTTGGCAAAGAGGCCGCCAAGTATCTCCACGATTGTTTTGGGCAGCGCATGAAAAGCACAGAGAAGCTGGCTAAAAGCCAAAAGTTTGGACTAAAGTTTACAGTAAATGATAATCCCTGGATTCCCATGGATAACATATATCTCCACCCAGACTTTGGGTATATCCGGGTAGAAGGCCTGGCCAACGATCTGGCAGGAACCATCACGTTTTTAAATACTGAAATGAATGGATTTACTCCCACACCTGAGGAATTCAAAATCGCCCAGGGAAAATTCTCCCAGTCCATGATGCATGGTGGGAAGGACAAAGCAAAAGATCTCTTTAATACGCTGGTAGATTCAACGCTACATGGATCTGTTGCCATGGAAAACGATAAAGCGTTGACCTATGATAACCTGGTGAGGTTTGCCCAGGTCTATTTTGCCCCTGAAAATCGTCTGGTCAGTGTGGTATCACCAAAACCTGCCAAGCTGGTTTCCAGGCTGATGTTGACGGGATCAGGATCACCAGCCAAAACCTATCCCTTCACGGATAAATCATATATAAAATCAGGGACACCAGTCTATGTGGATGTACCTGGCGGTGGAGAGCGAACCTATTTATTCTGGGGTTTTATCAAGGATATTGATCGTGGTGATGAACCAGCTCTAAAAGCACTTGGGTTGATCCTGTCCGACAAAATTACTTTTGATGTTCGCGAGAAGCAGGGTCTGGCATATCGCATGACAGCCACCTCCGCAGTGCGTGATGACAAAGCCCTGTTCTATATCAGTTTGGGTACGCGACCTCAAAACGCTGAAATTCTCCTGCCACAGTTTGAATCGCTCATGAGTAAACAATCACTGGGCGAACTCAGTGAAGATGATGTTCAGAAAACCATCAACATGTATCTGGGACGTATGATGTTCAGGCGCCTGTCCAGCATCAATCAGGCTTACTACCTGGGAACATCACTCTTTTTCGAAAATGATATGAATCATGATGAGGCGTTTCTGGATGCATTGAAGGCGGTAACCCTTGAAGATGTCAACAGGGTAGCTGATAAATACCTGTCTGCAGAAAATGCGATATCAATTGTAGTGAGGTAATACCAAGCCATTAGAGGTTAATAGTATCGACTCTTCAAGTTGAGGCTCTCAAAACAGATTTAGCTATCGCGAAGATCTCAATTCGTGAACCTCAGAGAGACAGAACCCATCGTTACTTGATTTTTTAGAACCAAAAGAAGAGGTCATAAATGAGAACACATAGAATTGCCCATTTAAGCGTCGTCTCACTATTTGCACTTATAATTCTCTCCTGTCAAACTCAGGTCGTATCGGAGGTGGTCTTTAAATCGCACAAGTTGGATTTTAGCGTAAACGTCGAAAACCATCGCGCAAGCTTCTCAGACTCAGGGCAAATCCAGGTATTTGAGGGGGTAAACCTACTGTATTTGGCACCTAATGCCCTGATATCAAAATTGGTTATTGGCAATGACTCTCCTGATCTTGTATTGCTTGATTCTAACCGAGCTTCAGAGCAAGATTCTGAATTAACTGCTAAAATTATGGCATTAGACCCTCCAAAAGACGCATTATGGGTGCTTTTTGAGTCAAACAGCTCGATGGAAACGAACTTTTCCTTGGAATACACAGCAGTTTTTGATGCCGATGTAACAGATGTTAAATTTTCTAACCAGAATGTGGGTCGAGAAGTCACTGCAACCATCCTGGACAAGGGTGCTTATTTTAGCCCTGGTGCTTTCTATTACCCCCGCGGTGAAGACGGTCTCATGAGCTTTGAAGTAACGGCCACCATTCCCGCTAACTGGGAATCCATTGCCGATGGAAATAGCATTGCCAGCGTCAGTGCTGGAGATACAAAAATTCAGAGCTGGAAAAATCCATATGAATCTGATGGCCTCATGTTTATGGCTGCACCTTTTCGAGTCAAACACGCCAAAGCAGGAGAAATAGATATTTTCTGTTATTTTTTTGAAGAAGATACCAGCCTTTTTGAAACCTACTTACCAGCTACTGTCGATTACATGAACATGTACTCAGGGTTAATTGGTGAATATCCGTATAAGCGCTTCACTGTAGCAGAAAACTTTTTCCCTACAGGTTACGGCATGCCAGCCTGGACGCTCCTGGGACAGCAGGTAATACGTCTGCCGTTTATTGTGATGACCTCTCTGGGACACGAAGTGCTTCACAATTGGTGGGGTAATAGCATATATGTGGATTATGAGAATGGTAACTGGTGTGAGGGCTTGACGGTTTACGGTGCAGACTATCGCTATAAACTGAAACGCGGAGAGGCGAGTGCCCGGGACTATCGCAAAGATATTTTAAAACAGTATAAAAGCTATGTCACCGAGGAGAATGAATTCCCAGTCCGCGAATTTGAAGCGCGCCACAATGCTGAAAGCCGTACCATTGGCTACAATAAAACCATGATGATCTTCCATATGATTGAAGAGCTTGTTGGTGAAGATGCTTTTTTTCAGGCCTGGCGCGATGTCTATGCTGAGAACAAGGGTCAGCAGGTGTCCTGGGAGAAGTGGTTGGGTGCCTATGAAAAATCGTCAGGGCTGGACCTGAGTTATATCATTCCACAGTGGGTTGACAGGGTTGGAGCAGCCCAAATCCAGGTTGAGCTTCTGGAGTCCGAGTTCGAGAATGGTCAAACTAGGGTCAAGTTCAAGATCACCCAGGTCGGTAATGATTTATATAACCTTCAAGTTCCAGTGAAATTCGTTGGTGTTGATGATCAAGATGGAGTGGCGCGTATTACAGAATCAGAAGCGACGCTTGAGTTTACAGTAGATGGCCAGGCAACTGCCTTTGAGTTGGATCCAGACTACAATTTATTCCGACATCTCTACCCCCAGGAAATTGAAGCAATTGTGGCAGCTGCCATGGGTGCTCCGAAAAAGCATTTCTGGTATTATGTGGATGGTCAGCAAGATGCATTTAAAGCTTTTGGGGATGCACTTACTGAAGAGGATGTCACGTTGACTTCCCCGGTGGACAACATGACTGCAGGATTAGAAGGTAACTATGCAATTATTGCCTTGAATCCTACACAACTACCCCCTGAGCTCTCAAAACAAATCGAGATGAACGAAACCAGTCTGACTATAAATGGTGAAAGTTTTCCCCTGGCCGGCCATACCTTTGTGTTGAGTTCCGATGAAGAAGAGATCGCGGAAAAAATGTTGGTGGTCATTTCAGATGATTTGGGGTCATTGCCTCGCATCGGTCAACTGGTCCCTCACTATGGGAAATATTCATACCTGGTATTTAAGGGTTCACGAAATGTAGCCAAGGGTCAGTGGCCAGCACTTGCCAGCCCATTAAGAGTAGAACTTTAATAGAGGGAATCCTTTCTCTCAAGGGCTTTGCAGATAGTCCTCAAAAATGGGAATGCTTGACCAGACGTGATATTAGAACGGTTGATTTAGGATGAATACTCCCTGAAAACCGTTTGAATTCATCGATTTAATATCATCAAAAGACGATATTTGCTATTAAAAACCTTTCTTTGTGGCATCGGTATTGCTAATATTCGACCCACAGTTCGAATAATCGAATATAAGGTTAAGGGAATATGACAAATACTGCGACAATGAATCGAAAATCCGCCGAAAGAGCCGCTCGACAAGAGTTAATTCTACAAGGTGCCCTGACCGTATTTAAAGATAAAGGATTGGAGGGGGCAAAGATCGATGAGATCGCTCGCGTATCTGGTTTTGGAAAAGCGACACTCTATTACTATTTCACATCTAAGGAAGAAATTTTCAGCGCCCTCCTCCTCCATGGATGGCGTAGTCTCTGGCGTGAACTGGAAGAAATAGCCGTGGGTAGTGACAGCCCACGTGCTACATTCATCTCCTTGTTAAAAAAGATCGCCGAGCTAGTGAATACCGATCGCCCCCTCTATGAATTCCTTTTTCAAGCACCACAATCTTACACGCGGGAAGAAAATGAGCGTTCCGAATGGAAGGCTTATCAGAATCGCCTGTATAAGGTATTAATGGAACTTATTGAGGAAGGCATTCAACAGGGAGAATTTCCCAAGCTGGAACCCCGTCTGATTATGAAGGCCATGGGTGGTCTTTTTCATGGTTTGGTCTTTCTGGGTAAAGACCGTGACACAATAACAGAAAATGAAATTGAGGAAATGCTGAGTAACCTACTGGGATAACCAGGTTGGACTCATAGGCAAATCCCAAAACTTTTGTTTAATAGAAACAACTAAACGAGGAGTTAGTCACATGCAACGAAAAGCTACTATTTATACACTTATCCTTATGGTCTTGACCTTCAGTCTGGCTTTTGGACAAGCCCATACAGAAGATTTTGAAGATGGTGATGTCAGTGAATGGCAGACCTTTTTTGCTAACGAAGAGAACATCCAGGTCGTTGATATGACCTCTGCACCAGCTGTATTAATTGGTGGTGATGACAAGGTTGGATACCTTCAGGACATTGACGGATCCTATACAGGTATAGCAAATGTCTTAACAGGAACCACCAGCGATGTCAACTATACTGTTGAAGCAGATGTGTATGTTTACACTGATCCGGTTGGATCATCTGCCTATAGTGGTCTGGTTGCATACGCAGACTCATCCTTAGATTATTATGTCAAGCTGGTTGTCGAT
>JAERTG010000100.1 GCA_016845065.1 Fidelibacterota bacterium
AAAAGGGGAGTGGGGAGATGTTTCTTTGTTACGATATCATTCGAGATGTACCGAGGCTTAGATCTCTCTCCCTCTCCCTTGCCATTCCTTTCAAATTAAACCGTCCAAACAGCACTGATGACACTATACGAGGCTTAGAGCGGACTCACAACGGTTTAGGGGGATTTTGAAAGATGATTGGCGGGATACAATGTTACTCAATGTTTTGACTGTTTTGAAGGAAGCAGCTAAAGCCTAAAGCGTTAGACTCAAGCAAGGGGGCTAGAGAAAAGGAATATAGATGAAAGACTTTAACATCTTCATAGTAGCCCGAGTATTTCACATTATCGGAGTTGTGCTCTGGATTGGTGGTGTAGCATTTGTGACAACCGTCTTGATACCAGCATTGAGAAGAATGCCAGATCAAGATAAGAGATATGATCTTTTTGAAACACTAGAAGGAAGATTTTCCTTTCAGGCAAAGATAACTACGGTGATCACTGGATTGTCTGGACTATATATGCTTTACTACCTGGATGCGTGGTCAAGGTATTTAAACCTGTCTTTCTGGTGGGTTCATTTAATGACCTTGATATGGTTAATATTTACAGTAGTATTATTTATCCTGGAGCCATTATTTCTGCATAAATGGTTTCATGACCATGCTGAGATGGATTCTGAAAGAACGTTTCGGGTCTTGCATACAATGCACAAAGTACTACTTGCATTAAGTTTGATCTCGGTACTTGGAGCTGTAGCTGGAGTACGGGGTTTTCAATACTTCTTTTGAGCGAGCAGAGTCTAACAAAGGTACTGTAGTAAAAGTCAAGCTGAATAAGCAGGATCATATTGAGTTTCATTAGTCCAGAGATAGTAGATGAGGAGCAGCAGTTTTCTGGCAATAGCAACCACCCCAGCCTTCTTCGGTTTGCCTGATTCCTTGAGGACCACATCCAATCCTGCGTAGCTGGTTAACTGCTTACCATTTCGGATCAGGGCAAAGGCATTGGTCTCAGCCAGGACCTTGGCAATGGTCATTAATCCGATACTGTTAACAGTGAGGATGTTCTCGATCTTCGCCCAGGTTTCCGGACAGCTCTTGAGTAAGTTCTGGATGTTGGATTCGATCTCCTTGAGCTGACGGTCATAGAGGCGAACCTGCTGATTGAGCCTTTTGATGGTGTCTTTACCAGGCTTGAAGGAGTGTGCTTTGGCATGGATACGGTTCTTTGCATCAGTCCTGAGTTCCTTGAGAGCCAAGTGTTCTCGTGTAAGAAGTTTGAGTTCTTTCATAAGCTCTGAAGGTGGCATTACTTACCATTGATGCAATCGTAAATCTTTTGCTGGGTATAGTTTTAATTCTAACACCTTTTGGCATGTTGAGGATTTTAGGGCTCCCTTCTGTAGAAAATTACTTTTATACGACCATACTTGGGTGTGTGATCTTCGGAATAGGTGTTGCTTTGCTAGTAGAATTGCTGGGCGAACACAAGGGAATGCAAGGGCTAGGAGTTGCTGGCGCTATTGCTATCAACATTTGTGGTGGAAGTGCTCTTCTATATTGGTTGCTTCTAAGACCTTTTAATCTTCCATTTCGGGGTGAGTTAAGTCTTTAGATAAATTGTGTCCTTGTCTTGGGTCTTGGAATAGTTGAATTGATCTCTAAATCATGGGAAATGGACTGAGCCAGTTGCCTTACAAAGGCTTCAAACTGACTCATCCAGACTCTCCGCGTTACCTTCGTCCACTTGTAGCGGGACTCAGCGGGATCTCCGATACGCAGGGGAGTGCGAAACGAAAAGGATGGGGAAGGATGCAGAGATCTTACAAAGCGATGTTTGTTTGAGAAGTAGCTCAAACATTGAACAACCTATGGTGTGATATGCAGAAGTTTTAATATGACTAGTGAATTATTTTACAATTTCATGATAGCAGGAAAGAATCGGGGCTTCTCCTACCTAAATGTCACTGATACGACTTTACTTAGTTATACTGAATTCGAGATAGAGGCGAACAATATTTACAGAAATGTTTTTCATCTCAAATTGGATATGGGACGTGTTGTTGCAAGTAAACAAGGTGAAGCAGACTGGGTCAACCTCAGTGATCAACCTCCTAATCATTTTCCTGGGTGTGCCTACCCACTGTTACTCCCCAGAGCGAGTGATAAGGAATATAGATATACACAGATCAGTGAGGTCAGCGGAGCTGTAGTAGGTGAATTTGTTCTTTCGCGCATTAAGGATGAAATCGTTGAGTCGAAAGATGATAAGGTTTACCGCCGATTCAAGATGAGTAACGATGTCCCCACTACCATAGACTGGGGAGGTGCAGTATCTCATCTCTGTGGTTCAGCAGAGCAGAGTGTAGCAGGAAGTCCCATCACATTTCCTCTTAACCTAAACGACAAGACATGAACCAAAATGAACGCTCCACATAATAACGGCTTAGAGTCGACTCACAACGATGCTCCGCGTAACTCTCGCCCGCCTGTGGCTTGGCTCAGCGGGATCTCCTTCAAGCTGGGGAGCGGAGAATGAAAATGATGTGGATGTATAAGATTATTGAACGAAGCGAGACTTCATTTGGACAGCCTAAAGCATTATATTGTTATTCCATTTCAGGGGACATGATTTGCCAAAACATGTAAAAGACCAGGATTATTATTCATCCATTTCAACGAAAATGATGAGGGAACATAGGTTGGTGTTCAGATGGACTGCAGCTTCTCTAGCAGGACGTTTTTCGAATTCTACTGTAAGAAATATTGAACGTGATAGTATTGAACTTTTCAGAAGTCTATTCCCAACGCTTCCCTACATTGGTGGAAAAGAAAATGGGGAAACTATCAATGTGATTATGGGAGGAATAATTATTTCAATAATCCAACCCCTTGAGGATAAAGGATTGACTGAACGAGAAATAGGAAAGATCATTTTCGATTCATTTAAGGGATACTTTGAAGCAAGACCTAAATTGGTTCGAGTCATTATCGGGAAGATCCTATCAACCAAATACGCAATTCGAAGGATGAAAAAGCGAGTTGAACATGATTCAAAATTGAAGTATGATTTTAAATTCAAAATTGAGGTTGTGGAACCAGAAACTGACGATTTCAAATTTGGATACAATTACACAACTTGCGCATTATGTGAGATGTTTGAGAGCAATAATCTTAAGAAATATCATAAATACATGTGTCTAGGTGACTATGCTCTTTTTGACTCCTTTGGTATAGGTTTTAAACGAACTGCAACTATAGCACATGGTGCTCCAATATGCGATTTTAGATTCACACAGAAGAGAGAGAAGAGGGCTGTCTGGCCACCTGAGAATTTGACGGAGTGGAGGGAAGAAGAATAACATTGGTGGGATTGGTGCAGTATATCAATGGCTTTGAGCGGACTCATCTGTGGATCCGTCAAACTGTCGCCCTCCAATGGCTTGGTTCAGCGGGATCTCCGACCCGCAGGGGAGCGGAGAATAAAAATGATGTAGATGGATGAACGGAAATCACGAAGTGATGCTTCATTGAGAACCTGCTCAAACGCAGATCCGTTAGCTTTAATAATTAGAATTGCGGAAAAACACTGTGAAAGGATGGACAGATGAATAAGGATAGGATATTAACTCGACGATGGAATAATTGGTTAACATTCGGTTTTGGACTCCCAACATTGATATACGCGGTGATTTTTATGTCAACCACCATTGTTTCCGATTTTTCTGGGTTTATAGGTATGTTTCTTTTGGGGGCATTTTACTGAACGGTTGTCGAATTTCATTCGGCCAAGCGGTTCGCTTGGGAGAGAGAGAAATCTAACAACAGTACTCAAGTTAAACTTGGGGCAACCGATCCTTTGAACCTCTTATTTATTGCCTACAATATCATATATTGGGTTCCAATTTTACTCGCATTCACACCAGTAATTGGTTATCGAACAGGATTTATAGCATTTTTTGCAATTGTTGTATTTAGAGCCATAGCAAATGTGATTAGGAATAATTTTCTAACGCTTGAGCAGGCTGAAGCTTACCCGTTTCGTATTCCTTAAGAATGTGAATAAATTAGTTGCTCCTTTGAGATGGATATTAAGTGAATCAACAAATAATATGGACATAGAAAAATGAAAGACGTCCCAGGAATCGATGAAGATGGCAATCCAAAGAATGGCCCCTTTAAGCTGTACTTCAAGAATGGCCTTGTATCTTGCCAGGGTGAGTTCAACAACGGAAAAAAATCAGGAAAGTGGCAGTACTTTTTAAACAATGGCCAGATGCAGTCCTCAGGCAGATACAAGGACGGAAAGATCGTTGGTCGCTGGAAATGGTTTTTCAAGACTGGCGAACCACGTGGGGTAGGCGGTTTCGATGATGAAGAGCAGAAGCACGGCTTATGGAAGCGATACCATGCCAATGGCCAACTCTGGGACGAAGGTCATTTCGAACACGGAAAGAAGAGTGGCACTTGGAATGTTTATGATGAGGGGGGCGAGCTAGTAAAGTCACAGGTCTTCAAATAGCGGGAGCGATTTTGTTGCTACTGATATTTGCCTACACAATCAGACGTCGCGCAGAGCTCCCGGATGAGCTGCAGCAGACAGGTTGGGTTTTGATATTATCATGGGTGATCACCGGTTTTCATTTCATCAATACACTGGGCAATCTAACATCGCAAAGTGTAGGGGAGAGAATTGTATTTACACCGATCTCATTGTGTCTTTTGATTATGTGTCTTGTGGTGTCCCTTTCAGTACCAGAACCACAACTTCCTGAGACCAATACTCTGATATGTTTGATCAACCCAGAAATGACCTAATAATGCCCAGACAACAACTATGGGGCAACACCCAATGGACAAGAAATGAAAATTGAGCTAACCACATCACCTGTTCCTGAGGATGCAAAGTTCATCAGCCAGGGACTCGTTACATTTAATCACGAAAAGATAGTGGAGCTTGAACCAGAAGAACCAGAAACCAAGTTTTCTATTTTTGCGCGTGATAACAAGAATCAGATAATAGGAGGTTTACGAGCCAGCTGTTTTTGGAATGCCCTTCATGTTGAATTACTCTGGATCTCAGAAAAACACCGTAAAGAGGGCATAGGGAGCAAACTTATGCAGGAAGCCGAAACGTTTGCTGTTGAACATGGGTATGAACTTTCGCTATTGGAGTCAGCTAGCTGGCAGGCAAAGTCCTTTTATGAGAAACTCGGTTACTCCCTCATGGCAACGCTGTCTGATTATCCCAAGGGTCATGCTACCCATTTCCTGACCAAAAGATTGGAAAACAAGGAACAATAAGCGGCACTTGATATGAACTCCCAATAAAAAAAGGACTGGGGATACCAGTCTTTCTCTTGTCGGAACGGGGAGATTTGGCTGAGCGTCCCTTCGCTCCCTCGCCTCTACTCACTACGTTCGTGGTGAACTCCCGACCTCTTGGGTGTAAAAAAAGGACTGGTGATACCAGTCCTTCTCTTGTCGGAACGGGGAGATTTGAACTCCCGACCTCTTGACCCCCAGTCAAGCGCGCTAACCGGGCTGCGCCACGTTCCGGGTTCATCTACTAACAAATAAGATCATGGGGATGACCTTATTATGAAGCGGCCTAATTAAAGAATTGAAACACTCCGAATCAAGGAGCATTAAGCGCTGAAAGCAAGTTTATGAGTCGATTAACTCGATAAGCTGCTTTAGCTCAGTACGCAGGTTTGTAAGAAACTTCTTGTAGCTCTCAGGAGTTATTTCCCCTTGTGGAGAAGTACTTGGTTTTGAGCTAGTAGGTTGATCTTTGGGTTTTGATGGTGCAGCAGAAGGGGGAGGTGGTGGTTCTTCAAGACTTAGAACGTTGAGGGGTTGTCCGTTGTCCTGGAGTTCTTTTAACTTCTGTCTTGCGCCCTCAATGGTGTATTTCTTTTCGTAAAGGAGTGTTTTAATAAAATTCACCAGCTCAATATCTTTTTCTCGATACGTCCGGTTACCAGCACGGTTTTTAGCAGGGGATAGCTGGGGAAATTCCGACTCCCAATAGCGTAGAACGTATTGCTTTAAGTCGGTTGCTTCACTGACTTCACCGATTGAATAGTATAATTTTTTGATGGCTTCCCTTGGCATAATCCGCTCACTCTATCATTAATCTATGTTAATCACTTGAACCATTACTTTAATTATAATCGCTTATTATTCGATGATCAAGGCTTTAATAGTGTCATGAACACCTTTTTTCGATCATCCACGACAAAGATATTAGAATCCTGTTTGAAGCTATATAGGCGTTAAAACTAACTTGTATATTTAAAAAAGTGCAAATCCTGACCTGATTCCATCAATTAAAGCTCTGCTTTAAGCGTGGCTCTCGCAAAAGCAGGGTTGTTATCAGGTATGGGAGGAATAAATTTTCTGCATGAACGACGATAAACATATCAAGCTTGTTATGCGCAATAAGCGTGCTTACTACGAATATGAAATAGTAGAGAAGCTGGAAGCAGGAATCTCATTACAGGGGACTGAAGTGAAGTCCATTCGAGCAGGTAAACTCAATATGGGTGATTCTTATGCAAGACCACGCAAAGGAAGCATCTATCTGATGAACTTGCACATCTCACCCTGGGAAACAGCCAATGATTATGACCAGCATGATCCAACTCGACCAAGACTTTTGTTGCTCCATAAAAAAGAAATTAGAAAACTCAGTCACGAGATAGAGGCAAAGGGGTTTACCTTGTTACCACTTTCACTCTATTTTAAAGCAGGAAAATTGAAAGTTGAGCTGGGTCTGGCCAAAGGAAAAAATATCCGCGATAAAAGACAGACTTCATTAAAGCGTGATGCCAATCGTGAAATGGAACGAGCCAGAAAACTCAGTCATTAAGACACCGGAGAATGATTTTGAAATTTCCACCAGTAAAAGAACAATTAGATATACTCTCGCGTGGCGTAGAGGATTTTGTATCACCTGAAGGACTCGAACAAAAACTTGATAATTCGCTGGGATCAGGACAACCGCTGAAAATCAAGTTAGGCGCTGACCCAAGTCGTCCAGATTTGCATATAGGTCATGCTGTTGTCTTGCGAAAGCTTCGTCAGTTTCAGGATCTCGGTCACCAGGCCATCCTGATTATTGGTGATTTTACAGCCTCAATAGGTGATCCTACAGGTAGAAATAAGACCAGACCGAGCATAACCCTTGATGAAGCCCGTGATTATGGAAAGTCGTACCTCGAGCAAGCTTCAATTATTCTTAACACTGACAGGCTTGATGTGGTGCACAATTCGGACTGGCTCAACACGATGAATTTCTCTGAAGTTATCAAGCTGGCAGCCCAGGTAACTGTGGCGCAAATGCTTGAGCGTGATGACTTCTCACAGAGATATAAAGGCGGAACCCCAATCTCAGTTCATGAATTTCTATATCCACTGGCACAAGCCCAGGATTCGGTACATTTGCATGCCGATGTTGAGTTGGGTGGAACAGACCAATTATTCAATCTGCTCATGGGACGAGAATTACAGAAGAAATCCAATCAGTCACAACAAGTAATTATGACTCTGCCACTTCTGGAAGGTACTGATGGCGTGGAAAAAATGTCCAAAAGCTACGATAATTACATCGGATTATCAGATTCACCTCAAGAAATGTTTGGAAAAGTCCTATCAATCCCAGATGATATGATCATCAAATACCTTACGCTTACCACCAATTTGCCTATGGATGAAGTAAAGCAAGTCCAAGATAAAATGAATGCCGGTGAGAACCCACGTGACTTTAAGCGACAACTTGGTCGTGAATTGGTAACGGTATATTACGACGATGAAGCTGCTATAGCAGCACAGCAGGCATTTGATAATTTGTTCATCAAAAAAGATATTCCTGATGATATGCCTGAGATAATTGTGGATTCAAATGACGAGACCCTGCTGTCTCTTCTCGATAAAAGCGGTATGTTTGCCAGCAAGGGGGAAATCCGCAGGCTTATCAAGCAGAATGCTGTGAGTGTGGATGGTGAAAAAGTACAGAATGAGTTTCTTCCTTTTAATACAAAAGGCAGCTTTGTAATAAAAGCAGGCAAACGAAAATTTTTGCGGATTATCCATAATTAAAAGCACCAGTTCAACTCCCCTTCACTCATGAAAGTGGCCTTATGATCGAAATCAAAAAGATCTCGAAAACATACGATGATATTGTCGCTGTAGCCGATCTGGATATGACCATACAACCTGGTCGAATCTATGGATTCCTTGGACCCAATGGGGCAGGAAAGACAACAGCCATCCGTATGCTCATGAACATTATCATCCCTGATTCAGGTAATATCCTTTTTGAAGGTAGTGACCAGAGACCTCCCTCGAATCAGATAGGCTACCTCCCAGAAGAACGGGGTCTCTATCAGAAAATTAGCGTTTTCGAGACTCTCCAATATTTCGCACATCTCAGAAGCGTCACACATCCTAATGACTTGATTAAAGAATACCTCCAACGATTCGATCTTGGATCAAGACTTCAGTCAAAAGTTAGTGAACTCTCAAAGGGCAATCAGCAAAAGCTCCAGTTCATCAATACGATTTTACATGACCCCCAATACATTGTTCTGGATGAGCCATTCTCAGGGCTTGATCCTGTTAACCAACTCCTCTTAAAAGAAATTCTCGAGGAGCTTAAACAAGCAGGCAAGACCATCTTGTTCAGTTCTCATCAAATGGATCAAGTAGAAAAACTATGTGATGATGTCGCCTTAATAAATCACGGTAAACTTGTAATTGCTGGAAATTTGAAAACCATCCTGCAGTCTGAGGGCGTTAAACGGCTTCAGGTTATTCCAACTCATGGGGAAGATCTGTCTCACCAATGTTTCTCTGCATTTAATTCGGAACGTTCCAACGGTTCAGTTTTTATTGAAATTGATGGTCATTCCAAACAGGATATCATTGCAACCCTGAATACAGCAATCGATTTGAAATCAGTGAAGGTAGCTGAACAGGGTCTTGAAGATATATTTATTCAACTCGTGCAAGGGGCGAAGACATGAACGCATGGAAAATTGCATGGTTTGAATATCGACGACGCATTCGCTCGAAATGGTTCATCATCGGAACATTCGGCATGCCCATTCTCATACTAGCAATTAGCCTGGGAACCGGATACATGGCTGGTTCAGGTGCAGGTATAGAGACTAAAACCTTTGGTATGATTGATGAGACCTCCTTCTATGGAGAAAAATTATCCTTCGTTCTGGACAAGCGCTTCGCTCAGAAAGAGACCCCACCCTTCAACCTGGCAGTTTCCAATGGCAGTTTTGAATCCTTACAATCTCAATTCGATGAATTGGTAAATGATAAAACCCTGGATGGATATTTTGTTATTCCACATGATTTTCTTAGTAGGCCAATCCTCAGGAATTACTCAAGATCAAGTTCTGCCTTTCGGTCCAGCGGTATTATTGAATCTGAATTAAAAGAATTGCTGATAAAGCAGAAGGCAAATTCTCTTCAGTTATCAGATGCAGTCCTTGAGGAAATATTTTTTGATGTGGATGTGGCACATTTTGATATTGGCTCAGCTGAAGAGCGTGAGACAGAGGAACTCATCGCTGACTACATTGCACCCTTTATCTTTATGTTTCTCCTATTCCTGGGAATATTCACCGGTGGCCAACTCCTGTTGAGAGCTGTCCTGGAGGAAAGATCGTCCAGAGTAATCGAAGTACTTCTATCGACAGTGAGTTACAATGAGTTAATGGGTGGCAAAATTTTAGGGCTGGGAATGTTGGGTCTCACCCAATCTGGAATCTATCTCATTGGTGCTTTCTTCGCCGGGAGCTATTACGACTTATCCATAATAACACCTACTATTGGTTTGCTCTATTTCACCTACTTCATACTTGGTTATTTGTTGTATGCTGGTATTTATATTGGTGTGGGAGCCTTGTTCGATTCCGAACAGGAAGCCCAGCAGGCTATTCAGATTATAACATTTGTTGCCATTATCCCCATGGTTCTCTGGACAATAGTAATCGAGAACCCAAATTCAACTTTGGTAAATGTGTTGAGTTATGTACCGCTGGTCACACCCTTCTTTATGATGATTAAGATTGCAGTGGGGGAAACATCTCTGATTCAAGTTGTTTCCACAATTATAGTCATGGTAGTCAGTGTATGCGGCAGTATCAGACTTGCAGCAAAAGTTTTCAGAACAGGCATATTGCTTTATGGAAAACGTATCACTTTACCGGAAATTTATAGGTGGTTACGAGCATAGCAGATTTGATGGATTGAATATCTTGACATACCTGAAGCTTCATTTATCTTCTTCAGGTTTTTAAATGTTAATTGATTGCCAAGGGAGAGATAATGGCTGAAAATGTGATAGAATTTACCGATAGTAACTTTAATGCTGAAGTAATTGAGTCGGACGTACCAGTCCTGGTTGATTTTTGGGCTGTATGGTGCATGCCATGCAAAATGGTTGCCCCGGTCGTTGCTGAAATAGCAAATGATTATAACGGTAAATTGAAAGTTGGTAAGCTGGATGTTGATGGCAATCCAGAAGTTGCTCAGAAGTACGGTATTCGTAGTATCCCCAGTCTTTTGATCTTTAAAAATGGTGAAGTGGCCCAGATGCTCGTTGGTGCTGTCCCAAAACCACAGATCACTGCTAAGGTAGATGCAGTCATCGGCTAATCTCCTTTAACATACAATTATTAAAATGTCACCCCTGGGGTGACATTTTTTTTACCTAAAACCACCAACACCTCTCTATATTGCAGCCGATATCGGGGTGTCCGTTGACTTCCATCGTGGAGTACGGGCTGAGATCAAACCCTAAGAACCTGATCTGGATCATGCCAGCGTAGGGAGAAAATATGTACCGCACTACCACCTTCATCCTTTTAATTCTAACTATAGTTTCTGTATCAGCAGCCCAGGAAATGAGAATTTCTGGTAAAGTCATTGATGCATCAACCAAGCATCCCATTGTCGGTTGTGAAATTATTGTCGGATCCAAAGGTACCATCAGTGATAATACTGGAAGTTTCATAATCTCCGAACATCCTGAAACCGAAGTCATTTTTCAACACATCGCCTATACTCGTGTCAGTTTGAAAATGAAGGAAGTAACTGAGACAGTAGCACTCATCCCGAATTTACTCCAGGGGGAGAAGGTGAGTGTTTATGGGGCACTCAGAACGCAATCCTTGCTTGAATCTGAGGGTGGTATAAGTATCATCACTAAGCGGGATATAGATAAGAGCAGTGAGCCTCATTTTCAGACACTCATTAATAATATTCCTAACCTGAATTGGGCTGGAGGTAGCTCCAGACCTCGCTTTTTTCAGATTCGAGGTATTGGGGAGCGCTCACAATTTGCAGGTGATGGGCCACCAAATTACTCCGTAGGGTTCAGTATTGATGATCTTGATTTGAGTGGCATCGGTATGTCAGGTCTGACTTTTGATGTCAACCGGGTTGAATTATTTCGCGGACCACAATCATCAATTTATGGACCCAATGCGCTCGCTGGATTTATTGTACTGAGATCCAATGATCCAGATCAAAATCAGAGCAACTATGTTTCTGTTTCAGCTGGAAATGCCAACACCCTAAACATGGGTACAGCGTTCAACCTGTTCTCTGGATCGATGTTTAGAGCGAGATTGTCTGCTTACAGAGGATACAACAATGGATTCGTTCACAATGAATATCTGGATGAGCGGACTACCAATGAACGTTCGGAAACTATGGCCAGACTTAAACTGATTTGGTCGGTCAACCCCAATCTTGATCTAAAAACGACCCTGCTTTCAGTCTACATGGATAATGGATACGATGCCTGGACTCCTGATAATTCTGCTTTTGCAACCCAAAGCGATAAACCTGGTAAGGACAGCCAGACCCTTAATGCAGCTGTCGTCAAGGCAGAGTATTCACTCACCCCACGAACAGATTTATACTCAATTTCCACTTTATCTTTTGCAGATATGATATACAGTTATGACAGCGATTGGGGTAATGATGAATACTGGGCGGATGAGCCATATTCATTTGATCCTGCAGTTGAGGGCTCGCGGTACGACTTTTTCGATAAAGTTGCTCGTCATAGAAATACCATGACTCAAGAAATTCGCATGGTTCATGCAAACAAACCTGGAACTCTTCATCTAATAGCTGGTGTCTACTATAAGAACCTCGTTGAGAAAGATGATGCTGAGGGTTACTTATTTGGTGGGGACGAATCAGAACTTGAGAGCGAGTTTCAATTGAGTAATAAATCTGTTTATGCACAGATCGACTATAATCCCTTAGACAAAATAACTCTGACCAGCAACCTGCGGTTAGGCAGTCGCAATACTGAGTATGAAGACAACAAGACCACATCATTTAGCATGGCTGATAATCTGAATGGGGGGAAGGTTGCACTACTGGTTAAAATTGATAGTCGCAAATCAGCATTTATAAATGCGGCACGTGGTTTCAAAGCAGGAGGAATAAATCAACATCCCAGGATTCTTGATATCAACCGTCCCTTCTCACCAGAATATGTAAACAACTACGAAATCGGCTATCGTGGTGTTTCTAATAAAGGCATGGTCTCAGTACTTGCTTTTTATACCAAGCGGATGGATCAGCAGGTCTCACTTTCCAGCCAACAAGATCCCATGGATCCAAATAGTTTCACCTATTACATCGGAAATGCCTCTGAAGGACAAGTTTATGGTCTTGAGCTGGAATTTCGTCGAAAAATATCTCACTCCGTATACCTTTCAGGAAATCTTGGTCTGCTCGAATCAAAGACTGAGCAATACTCCTTCGAAGTTGCACCTGATCAGTTTGTATCGCTTGGTGATCGAGCCTTCGCACATGCACCAAAATATTCATATCGTCTTGGTCTCGATTACCGTGTAACTCCAACAATAGCGCTACGGACTTCCATCTCTGGGAAGGACAAGTTTTACTTTTCCGAGAGTCATGATCAAGTGTCCCAGTCCTATAGCCTGGTCAATTCTGGTATAAATTATGATATCTCTAATTCATTAGAACTCTCTCTCTGGGTCGATAATCTGCTGGATGCACACTATGCTGTGAGAGGATTCTACTTTGGGTTGGAGCCACCTGATTATCCTGAGAAGCTATATATGACTTACGGAGATCCGCGTCATTATGGTCTTACCGTAAAGTATAAATTCGGATCATGAAATACTTGGCCCCACCCTCCATCTTTGATCTAAGTTGTGTGGTGAAAATGGAGATCTCATGAAAAAGCTTGATTTGATAGTTGGAATTCGACCTGATTTTATCCGTGCAGCTGCTCTGAAAACTGCATTTCAGGATTTTGAAGAGAAGCTTGATGTTCGACTCATTCATACTGGACAACATTACGATCCGGAACTGAACCAGGATATCATTGATCAATTGAATCTTTCGCCTATCCATGCTTTTCTGGACATCAACCTTGTGGAAGGGATAGGCAAGATGGCCTCCATCATGATGTCATATGAGACTCAGGTTCAAATTGATCCTCCTGATATAGTGATTGTTCTTGGTAACTCAGATTCTGCAATGGCTTGTTCACTCGTAGCATCTCGATTTCGTATCCAAATTGCCCATATTGAAGCTGGAATACGCGCATATGATGGCGGGATGATTGAAGAACAGAACGACATGCTTATCGATAGACTATCCACCTATTTATTTACATCAAACGAAGAGCCTGTCATCAACCTCATAAGAGAGGGATACGACAATAGTAATATTATTGAAGTTGGGAGTATTCGCGCAGATGCTGTTTTTGCCAACCTGGGATATGCTGAAGATAGTATTGTTTTAGACCGCTATGGTCTGGAGCAGGAGGGATACATTCTGCTGACTCTGCATCATGATCATATCCTCCAGAACAGAACATTCGTCATTTCCTTTCTCACGATGTTAGAACGTCTATCAGAGAGACTCAGAATCTGCATGGTATTGCATCCTAAGACCCTCTCGATTCTTGAGGATATGCCAGAGGTCATGTTGGATCCAGGTGTAAACCTGCAATTTGTTTCATCGCAGAATTATCACGACTTATTAAAACTATTGAAATATACTGCTGTTGTTGTCACTGACTCCCAGGGAATCCAGGAGGAGTCTAGTGTGTTGGGGGTACAATGTTTAACCATTGGCCATTCAACCAATCGCCCCGTAACACTTGCCAAGGGAACGAATACACTGATGGGATATGATACGGCTGCTATTGAAACAAAAATCGTTGAAGTGATCGAAGGGGACAGAATTGACGGCATTCCCATAGATGGGTGGGAGGGCAAAGCTGGTCAAAGAATAGCCAAATATTTCTCTGAAATAGAGTAGTCCTTGTGTAAAATTGTTATGGTGTATTAGAAAAATTATATTATTTCAGTCAAACAACTGAAATTTATAGCAAATATTTCAACACAATGATTAAATCACAGCACAAAATCCGCATTCTAATTGTAGAAGATGAAAGACTCGCTGCTGAGGATCTTTCCATTCGTCTTACCCATAATGATTTCGAAGTTGTAGGTATTGCCATTACAGGTGTTGAAGCACTTAAATTGACTGCAGCAACCAAACCTGATATCATTCTCATGGATATCAAACTTCGTGGCAAAATGAATGGGATTGAAGCTGCTACACAAATCCACGAGAAACATGCTGTACCGGTAGTATTTGCCACTGCATATGGCGATGATGACCACATTTCCAAGGCAATGCAGGATGCAGATGCTTATGGATTTTTACATAAACCTATTGATCATCAGGCTGCCCATACCATGATCAGAATTGCCCTCACTCGCTTTGCTACTGATCAGATGATGCTCAGAATTAATGAACTGCTGGGGATGAAGGATTCCATTTACAATGGATTGGGATCAACCAGAAGTATTGAAGAAATTGCGACTCTACTTCACAAATCATTTTCAGATACCAATATTTTCAAGAAATACTGGATAGTTTTGTGGGGTGAGGATGACAAAATAAGCGCCAGCCAAAAGCAGGGTATATCGGATAAAATCTTTTCCAGCTATTTAAAAAAAAGGGATAGGAAAAGCCTGGAAAATCAGAAGATGATGATTCCAGATGAGCTTATGAACACCATCCTGGATGAGGATTCCTTCCTCATATTGATTCGGGGAGAAGAACAAGTCGTCGGATTGTTTGGATTCACATGGAATTTGAGCATCCCGAATTTTCGCAGTGAATTTGCCGTCATCAAGGATGTAGCCCTACTCATTTCCCAAAGCATCAAAAATTCCCAGTTGAAGGACGAGCAGGAGAAGACTCAAAAACAAGTAGCTGACTCAGAGGCCCATATTAAAGCCATTGTAGAACAGTCCACTACTGGTATATATATTATCGATAACAAGTCCAAATTCGTTTATGTGAATGATCGACTGTGTGAAATATTTGATCGACCTCGAGAAGAATTGATTGGATCCAATTTTGCTGAACACCTCGGGCCCTCTCGCATGAATGTCATCCAGAATTATGAAGCCAGGCAGGCAGGAGAAGCTGCTCCCACAGAGTATTCACTTGATATAATGATACCTGATGGCGAGATGCGCGATATTCTTGTCTCTGCAAACTCATTTGTTGATAGTGAAGGAAATGTTAAAAATGTGGGGCATGCACTTGATATTACTGACCAGAACCTGGCAAATCTGGAACTTAAAAAACTAAGCCAGGCTGTTGAACAAAGTCCCGTAATGACTGTGATCACTGATGTGGAGGGGAATATCCAATACGTCAACGGTCAATTTTTATCACTAATGGGTTATTCTCTCGAGGAACTAATCGGACAAAATCCCAGGCTATACAAATCAGGCGAACACGAAAAAGCTTATTACAAACACTTGTGGGACACCATCAAAAGTGGTACTGTTTGGACAGGAGAGATAATTAATCGCAAGAGAAATGGTGAATTAACCTGGGGAAAGGTCTCAATTTCACCTATACGAAACTCTTATGGTGTGGTTACCCACTTTGTAGCGCTCAACGAGGACATAACTCGACAGAAAAAAGAAGAAGTGCGAGCCCAAAAGGATCAAAAACTGCGAGATGTCCTTTATGCGATCACTTCAGCTGCAATCAAGGCCAAAGATGTATCAAGTCTGTATGAAAAGATCTATCAATTTATTAGTGAGATCATCTCCAGCAGTAATTTTTATCTCGCCATGCTGAACAAAGATGAAAACTCTATATACTTCCCCTATGAACGAGATCTCTATGATTCGGAGATGCCGGACAGCATACCCTGTGACCCAGAGACATCGTTAACTGCCAGGACCATTGTTCAACAAAAAACACTTCATATTAAACAGACCCAAATCCAGGAACTGATTGAAAGTGGACAGGTTATCATTGCAGGTGAACTTCCGAGTGTCTGGTTGGGAATACCTCTCAAAGTGAAAGATGAGGTTATAGGGGCCTTCGTTTTGCAGGAATATGACGGTCTCACACAGTATGATGACGAAGATGTCCGACTCCTGGATCTAGCTGCCGGGCAAGTCGCTCTCACTATTGACAGAGCCCGAAAGGCCAAGGCTCTGGAAGAGTTAGCTGGTGAATTAGCCAATGCCAATGGCATGAAGGAATTGCTATTGGATGTGATTACCCATGACTTGAGAAACCCTGCCGGTGTAATCAGCTCCATTACTGAATTATTAAGTGCTGAGGACAGCAACAATGAAATGTTCGAGGTCCTGCAGGGTAGCGCTGATAGCTTGATGAAGGTTATAGAAAATGCGACTGTTCTCTCCAAGCTGAGTATTGGTGAAAACATCACGAAAGAGGATCTGGATCTGGTTCTAATTCTTAGAGAAATCGAGTCCGAATTTGCCTCCCAGCTATCCACTGCCACCATGACGCTGAAAATGGACTTACCAGGTTCACTCATTGTCCAGGCAAACCACATCATATCAGAAATTCCAAAGAATTACATAAGCAATGCCATCAAGTATTCATCCCCAGGTGGGTCAATCCATGTTTCCCTAAAGAAATCTGGTGAAACAGTTATTCTCAAAGTGGAGGATTCCGGTGATCCGATTCCCCTAAAATTAAGGGAAGCAATCTTTGAGAGGAATGTTCAACTTGCTGAAGGAAAGAAGCAGGGTAGGGGTCTCGGTCTGGCGATTGTTAAGCGGATTGCCACAGCCCATGATGCCACCGTTGGCATCGATGATTCACCACAAGGTGGAAACAGTTTCTATTTAAAACTCTAATACCCCAATCTACTAATTAAATCAATTTTGCCTTCCTGTTTGATACGAGTTAAACAAGCGTATATTGCGGCCTATGATGAGATCTGAAGTTCGAAATTTTTGTATAATTGCCCATATTGATCATGGGAAATCTACGCTGGCTGACCGACTGTTGGAAGAAACTCACACACTTTCTGATAAACAGATGATGAATCAAGTTCTGGATGATATGGACCTCGAACGTGAACGAGGGATTACCATCAAATCGCATCCCATCCAGGTGAAATATTCTGCGGAAGATGGGAATGAATATGTTCTCAATCTTATTGACACTCCCGGTCACGTTGACTTCAGTTATGAAGTATCCCGAAGTCTGGACGCCTGTGAAGGTGCCTTACTCCTTGTGGATGCGGCTCAGGGTGTTGAGGCCCAAACAGTAAGTAATGCGATGCTGGCTGTGGAGAGCGGGTTAGAAATTGTACCTATCATCAACAAAATAGATCTTCAGGCAGCACAGATTGAGAATGTCAAATCCCAGATCGTTGATCTTCTGGGTTGTGATGAGGATGAAATCATTCAAGCCTCTGCTAAGGCAGATATAGGTATTCAAGAAATATTGGAAGCCGTCGTTCAAAGAATACCTCCGCCTGAGGGGAATGATGAATTACCGCTCAGAGCTCTGGTATTTGATAGCACCTATGATGCCTATCGAGGTGCTGTTG
Source organism: Fidelibacterota bacterium (assembly GCA_016845065.1). Classification (GTDB taxonomy): domain Bacteria; phylum Fidelibacterota; class UBA8477; order UBA8477; family JABMPR01; genus JABMPR01. The sequence goes on from JAERTG010000100.1 coordinate 17,919, forward strand.
CCTACGTCCGGGTTCTGGAAGGCCAGCTGAAAGCTAGAGAAGTTGTTCGATTTATGGCCAGCAAGGAAGAATACGAAGTGGCTGAACTTGGCTATTTCAAATTAAAGAAGTTCAAAGGAGAGTCTCTGCGTGCAGGCGATGTTGGGTATATCATAGCCAATATCAAAGATATTAGTGAAATCCGAGTTGGTGACACAGTTACTACAGCCAAACATGGTGCTTCAGAGGCACTAACTGGTTATCGTGAAGTCAAACCCATGGTTTATTCCGGTGTCTATCCTATTGTATCCGATGACTATGCGAATTTGAGGGCAGCATTAGAGAAGCTAAATCTAAATGATGCGGCACTGACCTGGGAACCAGAAACTTCAAGTGCTCTGGGATTTGGATTTCGAGTTGGATATCTAGGTCTCCTGCATATGGAAATCGTCCAGGAACGTCTTGAACGAGAATTTGCGATTGATCTCATCACCACACAACCAAACGTGGAATTCAGGGTATTTCTTAAGGATGGGTCATACACCATGGTTGATAAACCTAGTGACTTACCTGACCCAGGCGATATCGACCATATTGATGAACCCTATGTTACTGCAGAAGTCCTGACTCCGCCAACTTACATTGGCAATTTAATGAAGCTGATTATTGATAAGCGGGGTATTTACAAATCCACTCACTATCTCGATGAATCTAAGGTCCAGATCTATTTTGAAATTCCCCTGTCTGAAATCATTTTTGATTTTTACGATCAACTCAAAAGTACCTCAAGGGGCTATGCCTCGTTTGACTATGAGCCTATTGACTTCAGGAAGGGTGATCTAGTTAAACTGGATATCCTAATTGCTGCAGAGAGGGTAGATGCGCTATCACAAATTGTGCACAGGGAAAAAGCCTATGACCATTCCCGTCGATTGTGTGCGAAATTGAAGGAATTGATTCCCCGACAGCAATTTGAAGTTCCAATACAGGGTTCCATCGGGCAGAAAATTATCGCCCGCGAGACCGTCAGGGCTCTACGCAAGAATGTTACGGCCAAATGCTATGGTGGCGATATCACCCGTAAGCGCAAACTTCTTGAAAAACAGAAGGCGGGAAAGAAACGGATGAAACAGGTCGGTCGCGTTGAGGTTCCACAAGATGCGTTTCTGGCCGTATTGAAGCTAAATGACTAGGATATTTGAATAGTACCCGAAGCGATTCATGGCAAAAAAAGTCTCTGCCCTCAGCCAATACTTAAATAGCTCAAAATCATTCCACTACAGTCTGATACTCACACTGCCAGTATTGGCTATCTATGAATTTGGCATCCTGCTTTTATTCAAGGACTCCTTCTTCGAACTGAGAAATACTGGAGAAATATTGCTCCGTAGTTTTTTTGAGTACCTTGGATTGAACAACCCTATTATTGTTTCCTCGATCTTACTAGTCTTGTTTATCGTTATTATGGTACGTGGCTACAAAATTGAGAAAAAACCTGGAATTCATGCAAACTATTTCATTTACATGCTATTGGAAAGCATGCTGTGGGGTAGCTTAGTATTTATCTGCCTCCAATTATTTACCCAGCTCCCTTTACAAATTGTTACCATGCAGGAAAAACTATTAAACGTCAATCTCGCCATCGGAGCAGGAATTTTTGAAGAACTTATATTCCGACTCGTTTTGATTGGGTCTATTCTCATCATTCTGGATCGGGGAATTGCCCTGGATCGAAGGGTGTCAGTTCCATTAGCTATCCTGCTATCAGCCATCGTATTTGCCAGTTTTCATTTATTTATGGAGGTGTATAGTTTCCCCGTATTTTCTCAACGCGTCTTCGGAGGAATTCTCCTGGGAACTCTTTTTTACCTGAGAGGCTACGGAATTAGTGTCTATGCCCATATTATTTATAACATTCTCATATTGGCATATTCCTGGTAAACACAGCTTCTTATACATAAATGGAACGAAATTACTTATTCAATCGTTTACCAGATTGGTCAGAAGAAACCAATGCCCGTATTTGATCTCAATATTATCCTTAAGAATCGGTAAAAACATCTACTGGTTAATTACATTATTTCTCATCTCACTGGGGGGTATAGTCCACCCGGCAATGGCCACATCTGCCAGTAATGATTCAATTTCTTACAGCCTAGGGTCTGATACTCTGAAATTTAAAAGAGTATTCTCCATTGATCATCCAAAATACATACCTGACACAGATTCCATTGAAGATACCAGAGGAATAAAATTGACACCTCAAACCTCAGAAAGTGAGTTGGATGCTGTCGGTAGCATTACCAGGGGCATCCAGGTATCCAGTAATGCTTCCGTATCACTACAATCAAGTATGTATCTAAAGATCAAGGGCAACTTGAGCGATAATTATTCAGTTCAGGGTGTCCTCACTGATAAAACATCCCCACTACAACCAATCGGTAACACCAGACGGTTGAATGACTTCGAGCGAGTGATGATACAAATTAGTGGACCTGCACTGGACGCGTCCATCGGAGATATTGACCTGCGTCTCAATAATGGAAAATATGGAAAGTTCGACAGATATATCGAAGGAATTAGTGTGCAGGCAAAATCCAACCAGGGAGGATTACATGGAGCCCTTGGATTCAGTTATGGTAATTACCATTTACTGCAGATTCAGGGGAAAAATGGCAAACAAGGTCCATATAGATTGTCTGGAAAGGATGGGGAAAAGTTTATCATTGTTCTAGCGGGTTCTGAAAAGGTTAAGCTAAATGATCAACTTCTCATCCGTGGAGAAGAGGACGATTACATAATCGATTACAATGCTGCTGAAATCCATTTTACGCAGAATCATATCCTCTCTGCCAATTCAAGGATTAGTATTGAATTTGAGTATGTCCCGGATATTTATCTCGCGTCGTATTCATTTGGCAAACAACTCATTAGCGGTGAAGTGTTTGTGGGTAACAGATCAGAATCTCCCATATTTTTATCTGCAGCCTGGCAGGATATTCGAGATGATGAGAATAACCCTCTGGGAAATATTGAAGGTCACCAGTTACAGGAAATTTTTGGTGATTTGGGGACCAATACTAACATGACAGAGCTAAGCGCCATCGTCCTGGATACGATCAATGGCAGTTATGATCAGGATGCTTCGGGAATATTACACTATCGAGGAGCACAACTCGGAGATTACGCCGTTGATTTTAGGTTTGTTGGACTTGATCGGGGTCAATATCGCAAGGAGCAAAACGTATTAGAACCATATTATGTATATGACCCTGCACTAGGCGAGTATCTGCCATCCCAGCAGTATATCGCCCCGCAGGCGTTGTCTGTATTCTCATTTTCGGGTCATGCCCAAAAGGCTGGACTGGATGCAAATATCGATGTCGGTATTTCTCAAGATAATAAAAATTTATATGCCAATGTTCAGAGTCATTCATCAAGAGCAGCGTGGGACATGAATGTGGGTCTGAATCTTCCGAAGTTGGAGCTTCGTGTAGGTGACAAGCAAATCGAAGTTGGATATGTGAGTCATGATGCAATAGAATCATTAGAATATTATCGAAGATGGCATCTGGCTCCCAGACTCAACGAAGCTGAACACCTGAATTATGGGCATCTCAGAATAGGGAATCAAAATACTCATTATTTGAGTACATCCTTCTCTCAGATGGATAGATCAGATGTATTGGTGGGGCAACAGATTCAAGTTCAGGGCAATTCTACTCCTTCAGCACCCCTGGTAGCAGAATATTCAGGTGTACTTACAAATTTGGATAGTACCATAAGTCAGAGTCATGGATTTAAAACTCGATACAGTCGCGGCAGATTTTCATCAGGATTATCTTTGAACCTTGAGGATGGCTCGTCCTCGGAACTCCATGTAGGTAACGATCATCTTGAGACCGGTGCAAAGGCTTCTTATAGCTTTTCAGAAAACCAACAGATGGGAATTAGTTACACTCATAGGCTGGATTATCGACGAGAGGGTGAGTCCAGCAGTATTTTGAATCAAGTGGAACTAGAAAACTGGAATGATTTAAGACAGGATTGGATTACTGACTATAAGTTTAAGGAAATTCTTGGCTCAAAAGGTGAGATTAACCTGAAATACCGTGAACACTCAAGTGATAGTGGTGCGGTAAAACGTTATTATCTAGGCAAGTTTCAGATCTCTGGGAACCAGCTGGAAAATCGGCTAAACTTCCATGAATATTTCATTCTGGATGAGGAGCATATCCCAAAATATGATTATCATTATATCGAGGTAGACACGGGGTATGGCGATTTTAGTTTTGACCCAGCTATTCAAGATTATATACCCCTCAGTGGTGGACGCTTTATACGACAAAGACTTTTTTCTGACAGAGAGGAACAGGTTCGCAAATATGACAACAAATCCAGATTGGAATATACGTCTCAAGGGTTTGGGAAACTGGACCAAATCGCATTTAAGGGGAGACTTGGTTATGAGATCCGCTTAAAAGAAGAAGTTGTAACCAGTATGACCATCCAGAGCCAGAATATGCTGAGTCTTAATTTTGATTTGCAAACCGGTTTTTCAAAAAAAATCACAAACATTAGTTATTCAGGGAAATCAAATCAAAATAACACTACACTGTACAGCTATGGCGCTGAGGAGAATAAATTTATTTCCCATAACTTTAATGGCAATTACCTATGGAATCCGAGACATCAATCTAAACTAGGTATCATGGTTGAAACTCGTGAACGTGTTTTAGAATATAATCCTTTGGCGCATGAGCAATGGCAATCCTCGCGTCCTTTTATCAATCATCTCATCAAATACTCACCTCGACAAAAGCTTGACCTGAATATCCAATATTCTAGTGTACATGACAATCACCTGGACAAATCATATTCTGAGATGCTCATGCAATTAAATCATAATCTCAGGGTAAAGAAACGAGGGCGCATTGACCAAAAATTAGACCTCTCAAGGATCCAAGCAGATGTGAATGCTATTCCATATTCTGTTTTTTCTGGAAGACAACCTGGAGACAATTGGAAGTACTCACTAAATGGACGATACGTTTTTTCAAGCATGTTTCAAATTTCCATGAATTACAGCATACAAAAGCGTGGGGATAATTCGAATGAGCAATACTTGCGTCTGGAAGGACGAACACATTTCTAATGTTACGCCTGTTAGCAAATATTAGTTTTTACTCTCTTCTAAGTCTCAATCTTAACGGTCAAGAGATAAAACTTGTACTCAGTGCAGATGATGACACTGATACGCTTTATGTCCACTCTACTCAAATTGATTCGATATTGAATTTCAGGTTATCCTCAATGGCTTCCAGCGGATATTGGGATGCTAGAGTGGAGCTGTCTGATGAAAAAGATGAAACCGATATAATTTTTGCGTATATCATCAAAGGGGAGATTTCGCATCTTAGTCATATCCATTTTTCCGGGCTTTCAACCAAGGATTCAAGATATCTGGAACGAGAATTTAAAATGGATCAGCCGATTATCCGAAATAGTGATCTACCGAAGGCGAAGCGCAGAATATTTGGAATGGGGTATCACCTATCAGATGTTTCGCAACTCTCAATTGATGACAAATCTGAATATCACATGAGCTATACGGTTGAAAGCCATCCTGAGCTTAGAATACAGGGCATGGCGAGTTTTAACAGAAGTGCAACGGCTGATACAGTGGCCTGGTATGGGGAAGTGAATGTGAATATCCCTAATTTTGATGGAAAAGGGAAGTCAATTGATTTCGCCTGGGAACGACTTAAGTCTAATTCGGAATCATTCTATCTAGGCTTCAGTTATCCCTGGTTGTTTCAATTGCCTATCGAGGGAAGCATTAGTTTTGGTAGGGAAGTGATCGAGGGGAACTATCAGGTTCTCCAAACTAAGGTTGGCTTCGGGTGGGATATAGATTGGGAGCGTACGATTCACTTCGGATATGAAAGCGATGAGTCGATTGTCACGCATGCAGGAAAAATACTTTATCCGGAATGGTTGGCGGATAAAAAGCGAATGCTTGGTATGGGCTATAGGCAAACGACCTTGAATACACAAACTCACCGGGGTCTGTCTTTACGAACATCGCTATTTCAGGAAATGAATTTTGAGCCACAGGCTGTGAGGAAATTTGAGCTACGATCTGAAGCTGAATTATTGCTTCTGACCAATGTATACATATCCCAACGAGTCGATGCGACGATTCAAAACCATACTGTTTTATTGTCTGACCCTTCAATCCTCAAACCACTGGGTGGAGTCAATAGTGTCCGAGGATATGAAGAGGCTTACCTCAGATCACCAAATACTGTAAGCATTCAGAATACTATCCATTACACGATTGGGAAGCAGTCGCAAATTCTTGCGTTTTATGATATTGGCCTGCATAATACTGAAAAATCAATTGAAAATATCCAGGGCTATGGTTTGGGTATTCAATTAAGAAGCGGAAGAGGACCCATTAGACTCATTTTGGCTTCTCATAAGGGAGTAAAAATGAGTAATAGCTTTTTCCATCTTGAATATTCTGGAGGCATATCATGGATCGATCGTTAATAGAAAAGAAAATTTTAGATACCTTTAAACGAAATCCCGGTCGCTGGTATAAGCATAGGGCCATTATGAAAGCTGCCCGCATCAAAGAACGTGATTATCGAACGCTGAAAGTTCTGCTTTTGGAGATGTATCGCAATGGACTCATTGATCAAAAGGGACGACACCAATATGCCTATAAACCCAAACAACAACAAAAAACAGGTGTCCTGGCTGTCACATCGAGAGGATTCGGTTTTGTTGAGTTGAGAGATGGTAGCGAAGTATTCATTCGCGCTCAGCACATGCAACACGCATTCCATAAAGATCTGGTGCGTGTTCAAATTTTATCCGAGCAGAAAGGTGATAAACCAGAAGCGAAAATCATCGAGGTGATTAAGAGGCATCAATCTGAATTTGTAGGAGTGTTTCACCAGGATCGTTTTGGTGAGTGGGTGGTTCCAGAGGATAAACGAATTAGAGTTCGATTTGCAGTACTTGAAGGTGAGAAGAGTCGAGCCAGAGACGGCCATATGGTGTCCGTAGAGCTCATTCAATGGGAGCAAGGACATCCAGAGCCACTTGTCAGAATAAAGGACGTTCTGGGCTATCCTGGAGATCCAGGTGTAGATATTGCCTTAATTGTACAGCAACACGATCTTCCCACCACATGGACGGCCAAATCAATCTCTCAGGCCGAATCCTTTTCAGAAGCAAGTGTGCAAAATGAAATTGAGAATCGAACCGATCTGAGAAATCTGACTTGCTTTACTATAGATCCGGAGACTGCCCAGGATTTTGATGATGCGATCTCCATTGAGGAGACATCGAAGGGTTGGAAATTAGGTGTTCACATCGCTGATGTGTCCCACTATGTAACCCCTGGTAGTCCCATCGATAGAGGTGCCAGAAAGCGTGGCTCAAGTGTCTATCTTGTTGGTACCGCAATTCATATGTTGCCTGAAAAATTAGCCTCAAATTTATGCTCGCTGAAACCAAACATCGATAGACTCAGTATGACGTGTATGATGGAAATTGGCAAAGATGGTCAATTTGGTAAAGCAAAGATTCTGAACTCTGTCATTCATTCCAATCAACGCTTCTCGTATGAGGAAGTTGAAGAAATAATTCATGGCAAAAAGCATAAGTACTCAAGCCAAATCCATGCGATGGAGAAATTGAGAAAAGTTCTGTTTCGGGAGAGAAAGTCCAAAGGGAGTATTGATCTCGACCTCCCAGAACCGATTGTGATATTAGATGATACTGGTTTCCCACACGATATCAAGCCATCTAAACGTCTTACTGCTCATCGCTTGGTAGAGGAATTCATGTTGGCTGCAAATCGTGTTACAGCAGAATATCTGGATGATAAATTTATCAAGGCAAAGCTGCCTGGAATGTACCGTATCCATGAGACACCCTCCATGGACGACGTGAGTAAGCTTCAAATGATCCTGGATCGCTTAAAAATACCCCAGAAGATCAAGACACCAGTCAAACCAAAAGACTATCAAGTCCTGGTTGAAGCGGTAAGAGAGAGTCCCTATAGACATTTTATCGAAAAGGTAGCGCTTCGGTCCATGACGAAGGCTAAGTACTCTGTGGAAAATAGAGGTCATTTCGGATTGGCATTCAAATCTTATACTCATTTTACTTCACCCATCAGACGTTACCCGGATTTGACAGTTCATCGACTCCTGAAGCAGTATGTCAAGCAGGATGCTTCAAATCACCCTTCACTGGCCACGCTGGAAAAGTTAGCAGAACATTGTTCACAAAGGGAGAGAGTCGCTATAGAAGCTGAACGAGACCATATGAAAATGAAACAGCTCCAATATCTCAGCAAAAGAATCGGACAGGAATTTGACGGAGTGATATCAGGCGTCTTAAATTTTGGTTTCTTTGTTGAATTAGCAGAAAGTTTTGTTGATGGTTTAGTGCATGCTGGTAGTCTTGCAGATGATTATTATGAATATGAGGAGAATAACTTTTCTCTCACTGGCAGGCGGACACGAAAAATGTATCGATTGGGTGATCCTGTGCGAGTGAAAGTTACCTCAGTCTCCATCTCTGAAGGTTTGGCTGATTTTGAGATTCTCAATAATTAAAGGCTGTGAGAGATTCTTGCCTGTTCTAAATTTATGCTTCGATATTTATGTAATTCCAGGGGAGTGAGGTCCATGAAAAAGTTGCAGATTATGAGGATATCAGGGTGGGCATTACTCATTGCCCTAACTTTTGGTGCATGTGAAAGACCAAAGGAGAAAGCTATTGGGTATGACCATATTATAACGGTGGTCTGTGATGAGAGAAATTGGGAAGCCTGTGAACCGATTTTGGTCCAGACACTTGGAAAGATCTATCAAACTCCACCTACTGAGACACTTTATACTTTTCAGAGGATCAGTCCGAATGATCTAAACACCAATATCCTGAACAAAAACTTAATGATATTGACACGACTAGAGGAAAAGAGTGGTGTAACCCCACAGGTTCGCTCCATGCTACCGGATACGACCATTAGCGATATGCGCAAGAACCCGAAAGGATATTATCAACAAGGTGATGCCTATGCAACGGGGCAGGCCCTTGTAGTGGTAATTGGGAAAACGCTGGCAGATCTTCGAAACCGTCTGGAGATCAATCAAGATCAAATCTTCAATTTCTTTGAGGAGAAGATGTTAGAACGAAATACTGCATTTATCTATCGATCAGGGGAACAATTCGAACTTGCAGAGCGATATTTCAATGAGTATGGATTCTATCTTCGTATGATGCATGATTATGTAGAAATTGAAAATCGCCCCAAAGATAAGATACTTTGGCTGGGTCGCGATTTTCCATACCGTTGGCTTACAGTTTCGTGGGCTGCACCAACAGATTCCACTTTGGAGTATCAATTAAATGATTTGCTCAATAAGACCTTCGGTAAAAAGCTTAGAGATGTGAAATTGAACAGGGACTATTTGACATCCGAGTCAATCTGGTTCAAACAATATTCAGCCTTCAAATTCTATGGTCTCTGGGAATCAAAAACAGAGGTGAAAGGTGGTCCTTTTATAGCATATGGATTTTACGAACCGGTAAAGAATCGTATATATCTGGTTTCTGGAATTGTGCATGCGCCTGAAAAAGCAAAAATGCCATATATTCGACAAATGGAAACCATTATCAGGACCTTCGATACTAAAATATTTGAAGTTGATTGAGGAAGGTTGTTTCGTGAATAAAAGTGTGCTGGTTACAGGTATCAATGGACTACTGGGGCAAAATATTGTCAGGGAATTTGCAGAGGATCACGATATCTATGGCCTCGACCTAACTCCCAGTATTTATGGCTCTCGAAATAATATCCAGGTTAGGCAAATAGATCTAAATGATAACCTGGCTTTGGAGGAGTATGTAAATCTTGTTAAGCCTCAGAGTGTCATTCATACTGCTGCCTATACCAATGTAGACAGGGCAGAAGATGAACCAGATATTGCCTTCGCGGTGAATGGCCATGTGCCAGCCTCAATTGCGGCTATTTGCATGAAAGTGGACATTCCGCTGGTTCACATATCAACTGACTATGTGTTCAGTGGGGATTCTGGTCCTTACAAGGAGACTGATGTTTGTGACGCCAGGGGAAAATACTCAGAGTCCAAGCTTGCTGGTGAAGAAGCTGTTTTGAACTCAGGTGCTCAAGTGGCAGTGATTCGTCCCAATGTCATGTATGGTCATGGGGAACAGCTCAAAAGCAGCTTTGTAGCCTGGTTACTTGGAGAGCTGAGAGCTGAAAGATCAGTAAGAATTGTTGATGATCAGTACAATAATCCTACCTATGCATTGCGTCTAGCCTCTGTAATTCGTGTAGTTCTTGAGAAAAAGGCATGGGGCGTCTGGCATTTTGGATCAAAAGAAGTTGTTTCGCGTTATACTTTTGCATTGAAAATTGCAGATACTTTTGGGTTGTCCTCTGCTTTAATTAATGCAATTTCGACGGTTGACCTAAATCAGAGGGCTCCAAGACCATTACGAAGCGGTCTGATTTGTGAAAAATTGAAAAATGAGTTGGATTTCAACATCATGAGTATCGATGAAGAACTGGCTCTGCTTAAGGAAGAAATGAATGTCTCGTAATTTAACAATTATCCCGACTTATAACGAAAAAGAGAATATACTTCTAGTTATAGAAAAGGTGCTCTCGCTGGAAGTAAAAACAGACATTCTCATCGTAGATGATGGATCTCCCGATGGTACAGCGGATATCGTAAAAGAACGCCAGAAGAACACGCCTGAATTGCATATCATGGAAAGATCTGGCAAACTAGGACTTGGCACCGCCTATATCGCTGGTTTTAAATATGCCATTGAGAATGAATATGATACTGTCGTGCAGATGGATGGTGACTTTTCACATGATCCTGAAGTTATTGAAACCTTTCTTAAAGAAATTGAAACCAATGATCTCATCATCGGATCCAGGTATCTAAATGGAATCAGTGTAGTAAACTGGCCACTTCAGCGATTGATGCTGAGTTATTTTGCAAGTAAATACATCCAAATGATTACCCGCATGCCTGTCAATGATGGGACAGGCGGATTTAAATGTTGGCGGGTTGACTTTCTGAAGCAAATCAATCTTGATAAGGTGAGAAGTAATGGCTACTCCTTCCAGGTCGAGATGAATTTCAGAGCCTGGAGAAAATCTCCAGATCGGGTAAAAGAAGTTCCTATCCTATTTGTTGATCGAACAGTCGGACAGAGCAAAATGTCCAAAGCCATTGTTCGGGAAGCAATCTGGCGGGTCTGGTGGTTGCGACTCATGGCGATATTGGGAAAAATTTAAGTCCTTTCTTCAAACCCTAAATTTATGAAGCTCTCCATTGTTATTGTCAATTACAATGTAAAAGCCTTTTTACAGCAGGCTCTGGAAAGTATCCTCAAATCCACACAGTTCATTGATACAGAAATATTCGTTGTAGATAACCATTCTGTAGATGGCAGTATCGACATGCTCCAGTCACAGTTCCCACAAGTTAAACTCATTCAGAATCAGAATAACCTGGGTTTTGCTAAGGCGAATAATCAGGCTATTAAACAAGCTACCGGTGAATACATCTGGGTTCTAAACCCGGATACTCTGGTCCAGGAAGACACACCTGAGAAGCTTATTCAGGTTATGGAAGCTGATGAGTCAATTGGACTGCTTGGATGCAAAATACTCAATGATGATGGCAGCCTTCAATTGGCTTGCCGTAGAAGCTTTCCCACACCCTGGGTAGCCTTTACCAAATTGCTTGGTTTAGCGAAGATGTTCCCTAAGTCAAAATGGTTTGGTCGCTATAATCTGACCCATCTGAATCCTGATGAAGCATACGAAGTTGAAGCCATCAGTGGTTCTTGCATGTTTATTCGTCGGAAGGCTTTGGTAGAGGTTGGAACATTGGACGAAACCTTTTTTATGTATGGTGAGGATTTGGACTGGTGTTACAGGTTTGGACAATCCGGATGGAAGGTCTATTACACACCTGCAACCAGTATCATCCATTATAAGGGTGAATCCTCTAAGGTAGCTCTATGGGATACCAATACTCACTTTTATCGCGCAATGGATATTTTTTCAAAAAAGCATTTCAAGTCCAGCAGTCGTTTTCCAATACACTGGGTACTCCGACTTGGAATTCTCGCACGCTACATACTGTCAATATTTAGTAAGATTAGTAAGAATGCTGCAGCCTATGTTCTGGATCTATCTGGACTTTTAACACTAACCCTCATAGCCATATATATAAAATTCAGAACTTTTGATGTTCTGAGTCAATACATATACGTACTTCCCGTCTACCTGGGAAGTTGGTTGGCAGTTATTACAAGTCTAGGATTGTACCGGAGTTATAAGTATTCGGTAAGTAGGTCAGTATTGGCTGCAACTCTGGGGTTTTTAATAAATGTTACATTGACGTATTTCTTTAAAGACTATGCATTCTCGCGCATCGTGATGCTGATCAGCTATCTGGGAGCGCTTTTTTGGATATCTGGGTGGAGAATCATTGCATCTTCGCGAAGAACGGAAAATTTCGCGTTGGGAACACAGCGAACACTGGTAATTGGTGATTTTCATAGCGCTAGCGATATCTATTCAAGATTAATGACAAACCTTGGTTTGGGATATACACCAGTGGGTATAATTGCAACCGATGGTGGCGAACACTCTGATGATAGAATTGTTGGTCATCTAGACGATTTGATGGCTCTGGTTCAATACCACCGCATAGATGATGTCATTTTTACTTCGGATAACATCGAATTAAGTCAAGTGTTTGATTATTTACCAGCCTTGAGTCAGCAGGGAGTGAAAATAAAACTGGTGCCTGGTAATTTATCCTTTATCGTTGGAAAATCTGCAGTTGAGAATCTACAAGCTGTTCAATTCGTCGATATGGATTTCAAGTATTACCATACTGGAGCAAAGATTGTAAAACGGCTTGAAGACGTATTTCTAACACCATTTCTCTACATCATCTTACGACCATTACAGGCACTCATGGTAAAATCAAGAGACATGACAGCGACCATTTTTGAATTCGATGGTAAGACATATTTCACCTATCTCATGCCCGATGGATCGTTGTCATTTTGGAGTAATTTAAGCTTGCTTCCCCTGGTGATTCGGGGAAAGTTGAGCCTTGTCGGATCCCCGATTGATCTGATGGACAAAGGATGGGATATTAAACGAGGTATTTTTAGTCTCGAATCCGTGCGAGGGGGTTCTCAGCTCAGTGAAGAAGAGAGGTATTCATTATTGAATTATTATCTTCACAATCATTCACTCCTCCTCGATTTTGAAATTATTATCAAAGCTTTTTTAGGAAAGTAATATGAGTAAAACAGTATTAGAGTTCGAAAAACCAATTCATGATTTAGAGCAAAAGATCATTGAAATGGAAATTATGTCCGGTGATTCTGATGTGGACATGAAAAAAGAGATCAAAAAACTCCGAAAAAAACTTGTCGAACAATCAAAAAAAATCACTAAGAATCTCTCGAGATGGCAACGAGTTGAACTTGCCAGGCATGCAGATCGTCCCCATGCACTTGACCTCATTGAACTCATGTGTGACTCCTGGGTAGAACTCCATGGAGATAGACTTTTTGGTGATGACAAGGCTATAGTTAGTGGTATTGCCCGCATAGACGATCAAAGAATTGTAATGATCGGTCAGCAAAAAGGGCGATCCACAAAGGATAATCTCTACCGTAATTTTGGAATGCCTTATCCTGAAGGTTACCGCAAGGCTTTGCGGCACATGAAATTGGCTGAAAAATATGGATTACCTGTGGTCACATTGGTGGACACGATTGGTGCCTATCCGGGCTTGGAAGCGGAAGAACGTGGTCAGGCAGAAGCAATTGCCAGGAATCTTTTTGAAATGAGCCACTTATCTGTACCTATCATTGTTATTGTGATTGGTGAAGGAGCTTCTGGGGGCGCATTGGGAATTGGAGTAGGTGATAGGCTCATCATGCTGGAAAATACATGGTATTCAGTGATCTCACCAGAAGGTTGCGCCTCGATTCTTTACAGGGATGCCACGCAAAAGAAAAAGGCTGCTGAAGCAATGCGTGTAACTGCCTCAGACCTTTTGGATATGGGATTAGCGGACAGAATCATAGAGGAACCACTTGGTGGAGCTCACCGCGACTACAAGGGTACTGCGAAAATTCTAAAAGAGGTCATTCTCGAAGAGCTCTCTGCCATAAAAGACATCTCGGTCGATGAAATGATTGAGAAGCGAATTCATAAAATCGAGAATATGGGTGCCTGGGAAGGCGAATGATCCGCTACAACTACCACTTCAAAGTCCGGTATAAAGATATTGATCAAATGGGAGTGATGTACTACTCAAGATATTACGAATATTTTGAAGCAGCACGGACTGACATGATGCGGGATCTGGGTCTGACCTATAAGGCACTTGAGGCAGAAGGCATTATGATGCCAGTAGTTCATAGTGAATCTGATTATTATGGCGGACCAGGTTTTGATGACCATCTAACTTGCATTACAGAGGTCACTGAATGGCCAAAAGGTAAAATGGAAATCCTTTACACCTTGGTCAATGATGAAGAACCTGAGAAAATATTGAATCGTGGTAAAACTGTACACGCGTTTGTTAAAGTGAATGGAAGACCTACTCGGATGCCAGATTCTTTGAAGCAGGTCCTCAAAGAGAAATGGGTATCGGATTAATGGGCAACGAGTTAATATTTTTTATTCAAACGATTATTGGTCTTGCCATGGTCCTCTTTGCATTTCGCATGGGGAAGAATTGGTTATATGCACTTATCGCCATCAACTATGTGCTGGCCAACATCTTTGTAACCAAAACCATCACGCTCTTCGGATTTGAGGCAACTGGTGGAAATGTGCTATATGGTGCCATCTTTCTAAGTACTGATATTCTTTCAGAATACTACGGTAAAGAGGCGGCTCGTAAGGGTGTCTTTATTGGATTGGGTGCAACTTTATTTTACCTCGTGATGTCTCAATTCATGATCTCATATGATGCCAGTCCCAATGATTGGGGCGCATCTGCAGGGATGGATACCATATTTAGTTTTGCACCGGGAATTGTTCTGGCAAGTGTGATTGCGTACCTGGTATCACAACTACATGATGTATGGGCCTTTCATTTTTGGAAATCGAAGTTTGAAGGGAAGTTACTTTGGGTACGGAACAACTTATCAACTGCTTCAAGCCAGTTGATTGATTCAGTTACCTTTGCAATTCTAGCTTTTGCCGTGTTTCCAAGACTCTTCCTGGATCCAGGAAGTGTGTTACCCATGTCCGTGGTCTGGCAGATTGTTCTAACTACATATATTCTCAAAATTATTGTCGCACTTATCGACACTCCATTCATCTATTTCAGCCAAAAATTTGGACCAAAACACGAATTGAAATAGGGGAGTCTCACTTTTCATTTGTCCTCAGATTGGGTCGGTTTATATTTGCGCGCTTTTTCAATACGGAGACGTGGCCGAGTGGCTTAAGGCGGCGGCTTGCTAAGCCGTTGTACGTTTTGGCGTACCGTAGGTTCGAATCCTACCGTCTCCGCATTATTTAACTTTTAGCTGGTTGAATATTGAAAAATTCTACACTGGAGGTGTAGGCTAATTGGTAAGTCAGCGGTCTTGAAAACCGCCGTCCGTGAGGACTTGGGAGTTCGAGTCTCTCCACCTCCGCATCACTGTCATAATTAAAAACACCCGAATCAATTCGGGTGTTTTTGTATGGATCAATTGGGTATGAGAATTATAGTGGCCAAATGATAGGTATCAGGATCACCCCCAGAATGCCAAGAATGAAATGTAGGGGGATCCCAGCACGCATATAGTCCATATATCTATATCCACCAGGGGTGAACACCATTGTATTTGTCTGATATCCGTTTGGTGTCATAAATGATAGAGATGCGGCAAACATGATGGTCATGATAAAAGGCATGGGATCAAGACCAAGAAACCACGCCGACTTGATAGCCAGTGGTGTCATAATAATAGCTGTTGCCGTGTGTGACAGGAAGGAAGTCATCAACATGGTTATAAAAAACAAGATTCCAATAAGACCCACATGACCAAATTTGCCACTGGCTGCAGTAATGATTCCACTTATTCTCTCAGATAAGTGTATAGTTTCCATGGCATCACCCAATGGAATGAGAGCAGCAATTAGGAATATGACTGACCAGTTTATGGATTTATAGGCTTCCTGGGCTGGTACAATTCCTGCAGCCATAACCAGAATTGCCCCCAGGAGCGATGCCTCCAGGATTGATAATAGATTGAGCGCGGCAATACCAACAACGATCGGTATGATGGCAACAGCTAGCCACCAATACTTGATTTTGTGCAGTTTCGTATCCAATTCTTCCAATATTATAAAATTTGGATCAGTATTTAAGGCTGCCATTCGTGTCCTAGAACCAAAAATAAGCAAAGTATCAAAATGTTTGAGTTTTACATGTGCCACTTTTGTTCGCATAAGCTCTCGATAACGACGAAGTGCTAGAACAAACAAACCATAGCGTCTCCGAAAGTCCACTTCCTTTAAGGAGGATCCCGCAAGACTTGAATTGGGAGATATCATAGCTTCCAATAACACATTCTCGTTATCAGCTAGTTCACTATCGTTCATCTTGATATCAGTGAGAAGAAGGAGTTTTTGATCAGACCGAAAGACTTGTAATTTGTCTACAGAACATTGAACCAGGAGGATATCATCCTCTCTGAGAACAATGTTTCGCATATTGGTAGTGATATGATTACCGTGTCGAATAATCTCTAAAACCGTCAAGTCATAAATCTGTCCCAAATTCAAATCCATAAACTTCCGTCCGTTTAGGGGTGAATCTTTTGGAATCTTTACTTCAGTCAGATAAGTACCCAGATGGTATTTCTTTGTCAAACCAGTCACGGGGACTCGAGAGGGTAGAATCCATTTTTGGGCAGCCAGAATATATATAAGTGTAGCAACCACCAGGATGACTCCCAATTTACTCAACTCAAATACACCTATATGGAATCCTGACTGGAGTGCAATATCATTCACAATCAAATTAGTTGATGTTCCAATTACAGTACAGGTACCACCGACTATGGCAGCAAATGAAAGTGGCATCATTATTTTTGATGCACTTATTTTCAACCTGTGGGACAAGTCAGTTGCTACAGGAATTAAAATGGCGACCGTCGCAGTATTGTTAATAAAAGCAGAGAATATGCTCACCGATATCAAGAATAATGTGGTAACCAGCCAGTTTCTCCCACGTCCATTGTTCTCCAGCCATATTGTGAACACACGGATAAAACCGGTTTTTGTAAATGCATGACTCAGGATGAACATCGCACCAATTGTTATAACGGCTTTATTTGAAAATCCACTGATTGCCTGATGTTTATCTATAAGACCTGAGAGTAATAACGCAGCCAAAACTAGCAGGGAGGTGACTTCAATGGGAAACCACTCTCTGATAAATGCGATAATTGATACAGTGAGTATCGTGAAGAAGATCAAAGTTTGAGTGTCCAACATGGTAGCATTTTAGGGCAGGTTGGTGTGAATGCAAATGGAAGGTTATATTAAAAAGAAAATAATACAATTTACTGCTCTTGGGTATTGTATCTCTGTCATATATGTATATTTTACGTCATTATGGCAGAATTTAAACTAAAAACTGAATATTTACCCAGTGGCGATCAACCTGAAGCGATTGATGAACTTGTCGCAGGAATTAGATCTGATTCTCCCTTTCAAACATTGCTAGGTGTGACAGGAAGTGGTAAGACATACACTGTGGCGAATGTTATTCAATCAGTACAAAAAC
This sequence comes from Fidelibacterota bacterium, assembly GCA_016845065.1. Taxonomy (GTDB): domain Bacteria; phylum Fidelibacterota; class UBA8477; order UBA8477; family JABMPR01; genus JABMPR01. The sequence goes on from JAERTG010000100.1 coordinate 35,798, forward strand.
CAACGCTTATCGTGTCTCACAATAAAACGCTGGCAGCTCAGTTATACGGAGAATTCAAGTCATTCTTCCCAGAGAATGCAGTTGAGTACTTCATATCTTATTATGATTATTATCAGCCTGAGGCCTATCTACCTGTAACGGACACATTTATTGAAAAAGACATGTCAATGAATGAAGAGATAGACAAGCTGCGCTTGAAAGCAACCAGTGCCTTATTATCTCGTAAGGATGTGATTGTAGTCGCCTCTGTTTCATGCATCTATGGTTTGGGAGATCCCCAGGAATACAAAAAGTCTCTGGTTATCATAAATAAGGGGAAGAGCTACAATCAGCGTGATATTATGCGAAAACTGGTTGAAATATACTATGAGCGAAATGATATCAACTTTATACGTGGTAAATTCAGGGTACGTGGGGATGTGCTTGAAATATTTCCAGCCTACAATGAAAACGCAATTCGTATTGAGTTCTGGGGGAATCAGGTAACTGATATCATGACAGTTGACCCCCTTACCGGTGAAGTGCTGACCGAAGATGATGTCTGTGTTGTCTACCCGGCGCGTCACTTTGTCACATCCGACGAGCATATTGCTAAAGCCCTGGGACATATCGAAGAAGAACTCAAGGAACAGGTAGCAGAGTTTCGCATCAATAACCAGTTGCTTGAAGCCCAAAGAATAGAACAGCGCACCAAATTTGACATGGAAATGCTCCGAGAAGTAGGCCATTGTTCAGGAATTGAAAATTATAGTCGCCATTTAACCGGTCGCAAACCAGGTGAAAGACCTTTCACGCTTCTGGATTTCTTTCCCGAAGATTATCTGATGATCATTGACGAGTCCCATGTAACATTGCCTCAATTCAGGGGGATGTACAATGGGGACTATTCACGGAAAAGAAATCTGGTGGATTATGGGTTTCGTCTTCCATCTGCTCTTGACAACCGACCACTCAAATTGCCCGAATTTGAGAAATCTATGAATCAGGTCATTTTTACGACTGCAACACCTGCAGACTATGAGCTGGAAAAATCCGACGGCGTAGTGATTGAACAAGTAATTCGACCTACGGGACTATTGGATCCGATAATCGATCTACGATCGAGTGAGGGACAAATCGACGATCTGATGGAAGAAATCAATGAACGTGTTGCAAACAAGGAGCGTGTTCTGGTCGTCACTCTTACCAAACGAATGTCAGAAGATCTCACAGATTATCTGACAAACTATAATTTGCGTGTTCGATATCTTCACTCAGAGATTGATAGTATTAAGCGTATCTCGATTCTCCGGGATCTTAGACTAGGTGAATTTGATGTCCTGGTGGGTATCAACCTCTTACGAGAGGGTTTGGATTTACCAGAAGTATCACTGGTTGCCATAATTGATGCTGATAAGGAGGGGTTTCTGAGGAGTAAAACATCACTCATGCAGATAGCTGGACGGGCTGCCAGGCATGCCAGCGGAAAGGTCATCCTTTATGCAGATAGGGTCACCGATAGTATGCAATACCTATTGGATACGACTCAACAGCGTCGCGAGCGACAGATAGCGTACAATAATGAGCATGGTATCGTTCCTGAAACTATCTATAAAACCCAGGAAGAAATAATGGGGATTACCAGTGTTGCTGATGCCATGCAAAGTAAGGAAGAAGCTATCAAGGAAAGTCTAAAGAAATACGATACTGAGTACGTTACTGGTGAACTTCTGGATACGATGCGGCAAGATATGCTGAGAGCTGCGGAGGGACTTGACTTTGAAAAGGCTGCCATGATTCGGGATGAGATTAAAAAAGTCGAAAACGAGATGAAGCGTTAAAAGTATGAGCAATTCTATGTATTTTGAAAATAATCGTACTGACACACTACAACAGAAATTTGGGATTCTGGGTAAGTCTGCAGGGGTCCAATCTATGTTGGAAACCATTGAACAGGTCGCTCCCACAGATATCTCAGTTCTGATTGCTGGTGAGAGTGGATCGGGAAAGGAATTGGTTGCCTCTGCACTTCATAAACATTCTCGCAGATCACATAAACCATTTGTCATTGTTAATTGTGGGGCAATTCCTGCGGGAATCATAGAAAGTGAATTGTTTGGACACAAGAAGGGTGCTTTCACCGGTGCAGGGAGTGATAGAAAGGGATATTTTCAGGCTGCTGATGGAGGTACCATATTTCTTGATGAAATAGGTGAAACACCTCTAGAGACACAGGTGAAGCTGTTACGTGTCCTTGAGCAAGGTGAGTTTCTACCCGTTGGCTCATCATCTTCAATGAAGGTAGATGTACGGATAGTAGCCGCTTCCAATAGAAATCTGGAAAAAGAGGTGGATTCCGGCTCATTTAGAAAAGATTTGTTCTATCGCCTTAAAGCAATCACCATTACCGTACCATCACTCAGGGATAGACGAGATGACATCGCTATTCTAGCCAATAAATTTGCCAACGATTGTGCCATTCGAAACCAAATCTTGTTTAAAGGGTTTTCAGAAGGGGCTTTGAAGGTAATGAGTCAGCATCGCTGGCCAGGAAACATCCGCGAGTTAAAGAATTTCATAGAAAGTATGGTTATTCTTGAAAAGGGTGGTGTGATCAAGACGGAAGTGATTTATAGATATTTGAATGCTGAATCTAGTCCAACTGAGCTCAATCCCTTACTGCCTGTTAAGTTGGATCGCAATGTGGATCAGGCTGAGCGGGAACTCATACTCCAACAACTCTTTATGCTTCGTCGTGAAATTGCCGAGATGAAAGATCTGATTGATCAAGGGTTGACACCCCGGCCAGCAAGTGAAGGTGATGGTGATGAATATCACCCTGCGCTTGAAGTACTACCTGATGATCATCAAAATGAAGTACACACTGATGAAAACGTCACCATTCTTAACCCTCAGATGCTGGGCACGCTTACGGCTGCTCAGGTTGAGAAAGAGCTCATCACGAGGAGCCTGGAACGATTTAATTTTAACAAACGTAAAACAGCTCAGGCACTACAAATGGCCGAACGCACACTCTATAGAAAGATAAAAGAGTATGAAATTGTTAAAGAAAATTAGTCCCGTACTGCTCTCAGTCATTTTCCTCGCAGGGTGTGGGATCTATTCATTCAAAGGTAGTATCCCTGATCATCTTCATGATGTTGAGCTGGTCACTTTTAAGAATTTGACTACTGAATTTGCCGTGGAGACAGATATAGAGGAAGCACTGACGGAACGAATGCTGAACGAGCAATTACTTTCACTCTCCTCAAAAGAATCACCAGATTCTCATATTGAAGGCAAAATTAATAGCATCACTGATAAGCCTAATAGCTTTGATGAGAACGAAAACATTTTAGAATATCGTCTTGAATTCCGCGGAGAGGTCATCTGGTATGATCATATTCGTGAGACGGAGATTTTTAAAAAGAATTATACGGTTTTCGGAACCTACTTTAGTGAGGATGAAAATGCCAATCGAAGTGACTCTGAAAAACTCGTGCGCGAAGATGCGTATACTGAAACGATTGAAAAGCTAATTGATTTTATAATCGAATCGATGACGGAAGAATGGTAGAAATGGAAAAACAAAACACAGATATCCAAGAGCATTTTATTCAAAATGCGAAAGATTTCGTAGGAGAGACAGTCACACTAAAAGGATGGGCCTACAACATCCGTAAAGGTGGCAAAATATGGTTCTTGCTACTTAGAGATGGTACAGGCATTATGCAATGTGTGGTGACTAAATTTGATGCAGATGAGGCTTCATTCGATGTAAAGACCCTGATCACCCAGGAATCATCAGTAATGGTTACTGGTGAGGTCAAGGAAGAGCCAAGATCACCAGGTGGATATGAGATGCTGGTGAAATCCATGGAATTGGTCTCAGTGGCTGATGAATATCCCATATCGAAGAAAGAGCACGGAACTGACTACTTAATGGATAATCGCCACCTGTGGCTGCGTTCAAAAAGACAGCATGCAATCATCCGCATTCGCCATACGATTGTCAAAGCTATTAGAGATTATTTCGATGATCGTGATTTTACGCTCGTGGATACTCCCATCTTCCAACAGGCAGCTACTGAAGGCACTGCAACACTTTTTGAGACTGAATATTTCGGTGAGAAAGCATTCTTGACTCAAAGTGGACAATTGTACGGGGAAGCTGGTGCCGCAGCCTTTGGAAAAATCTACTGCTTTGGACCGACCTTTAGAGCAGAAAAATCCAAAACACGCCGACATCTCACTGAATTCTGGATGGTTGAGCCGGAAATGGCCTATTATGATCTGGATATGAACATGGATGTTGCTGAAGATTTTGTTTCCTACATTGTATCTCAAGTATTGGAACATCGGAGGCCTGAATTGGAGACACTCGAACGAGACATTTCTAAACTAGAGGCTATTCAGACACCCTTTCCACGCATATCCTACACTGATGCGGTGAAGATCTTGAACGATAACGGTGTTGATTTTAAATGGGGTGATGATTTTGGTGGTGGGGATGAAACAATTATCTCAAGCCAGTTTGATAGTCCAGTGATGGTACATCGGTATCCATCCGCGATTAAGGCTTTTTACATGAAGCGAGATCCTGAAAATGATAAACAGGCTATGGCTCTGGATATGCTTGCGCCTGAGGGGTATGGAGAAATTATCGGTGGATCACAGCGTGAAGATGACATGGAAGCCCTGGTTGCAAGAATTAAGGAGGATGGAGCCACAGAAGAGGATTACAGCTGGTATCTTGACCTGCGTCGATATGGTTCTTTTCCCCACTCAGGCTTTGGTCTGGGAGTAGAACGGGTTGTATCTTGGTTATGCGGTCTCCAGCATATTCGTGAGACCATTCCATTCCCAAGGACCATATCACGTCTCAACCCATGACCAATCCTTCACCTAAAACACGGATTGCCATTATTGGTGCCAGGGAGGCAACTCCTGAAGGTATCACATTCGCCTACGAAACGGGAAAACTCCTGGCTGAGAAAGGTGTCATTCTTTATACAGGCGGAGGCCTGGGCATAATGGAGGCAGCCAGCAAGGGGGCAAGAACTGCTGATGGTATCGTTGTAGGTATTCTTAAAGGCTCAGACGGTACTGACGCCAATAGTTACATCGATGTTCCTGTTATGACGGGTATGGGTGATCTCAGAAATGCAATCATCATCCGATCTGTTCATGCTGCTATTGCAGTAGAGGGGGCCTTTGGGACACTCTCAGAAATCGCCTACACCCTTGGGTATGGCAAACCAGTTGTTGGGTATAATTCGTGGGATATCAAGGGGTTAGAGTCCGTAAGTACTCCTGAGATTGCTGTGAAGAGGATTTTTGACCTGCTTGGGAAATCTGATTGATGCAGAATGATCTCAAGCTGGCTATTGCCCAGGTGAACCCAACTGTTGGTGCTTTACGAGCGAATACGGAACAGGCTTTGGATATTATGGAGAAGATGGAATCATCAGGAAATGATTTACTGGTCTTTCCTGAAATGTTCATCCCCGGTTATCCTGCACAAGATCTAATCCTTGAAAAACATTTCATCCTGGAAAATCTAAAGATGGTGGACGAGCTGGCCGCTGCCTCAGGTGACATGCTGACCCTTATTGGAGCAATTCATTATGATGGGACTGATACATTCAATGGTGTTGCAGTGCTACAGCATGGTAAACTGATCCAATGGGTTCATAAGTCGCTGCTACCCACCTATGATGTATTTGATGAATGGCGTTACTTTAAACCCGGTCGCGACAATAAGCCTGTCGCAATAACTTTCCGGAATGGAGAAAAATTGCGCCTCGGGATTCATATTTGTGAAGACCTTTGGGATGAAAATATTGACTATAAGATTTGTGATATATTGGGGGATAGTGGAGTTGATCTCTTTATAAACCTATCTGCATCACCTTTCGTTACAAATAAGTATATTGAGCGTAGTCGACTGATAACCAGAAAGATAGAGAATTTCAATAAACCATATATTTATGTGAATTTAATTGGTGGACAGGATCAACTGGTATTCGATGGGATGTCAATGGTCGCTGATGAAAATGGTGACTGGGTGCATATTTCCCCACAATTTGATGAGAGCATATCTGAGCTGATTCTGCCAGCTTCATCTCGCTCAGATTCTACCATTGAGCTACCGGATATATCCAAGGAGGAACAAGTATTCAAGGGATTGGTCCTTGGAGTTCATGATTATTTCACAAAAACGGGTCATTCCAGAGCAGTACTAGGCTTGTCCGGTGGAATCGATTCTGCTGTTACTGCTGCTATTGCCGTGGAAGCTTTGGGTGCAGACAATGTTCTAGGGATAGCTATGCCGTCTAAGTATTCATCTGAGCATAGTGTTACCGATGCAGAAGTCCTTGCTAAGAATCTTGGTATGAACTACATAAACGTACCTATTAACAACATTTTCGATGGATTTCAAAGTACCTATTCTCAAACTCTTGGTTCCCCCATAACAGGATTACCCGAAGAAAATTTACAAGCACGTATTCGAGGTAATATCCTCATGAGTTTCTCTAACAAAGATGGTAGTCTACTCCTCACAACCGGGAACAAAACTGAAATTGCGTTGGGCTATTGTACACTCTACGGAGATATGTCTGGCGGGTTGGCTGTGATCAGCGATATTGGAAAACGAATGGTCTATCGACTTGCTAAATTCTATAACCAGATTAAACGCACCGTTGTAATACCTGAAAACACCATCACTAAAGAACCCAGTGCCGAACTTCGGGACAACCAGGTCGACCCCTTTGATTATGAAGTAGTAGGTCCCCTGGTAAATGCAATTATTGAAGAACATTCGGACCTGGCTACCCTTGTTGCAAAGGGATGGGATGAAACTCTTGTGAAGGAATTGTTGCATAAAGTGCGAATCAATGAGTATAAACGTCAGCAAATGCCCCCTGGTATACGCGTATCCTCAAAAGCATTTGGCATCGGCCGACGTATGCCAATCGTGAATCACTACCGTCAAGATAAGTAATACACCCAAATCTTTATAGTATGATATGCCATAACGGCGTATTCTCTGTGATAAATGCGCCAATATAGCATGTATTCTGGGTTGGCACAGGACTTGTCATTGTAGTGTCGATATGAATTGTGAAACAAATATCAGAAAACATATAAACGAGGTGAAAAATGGGTAAAGTCATTGGTATCGATTTAGGTACCACTAATTCTTGTGTTTCCGTAATCGAGGGGAAAGACTCAGTTGTTATTACGAACGCTGAAGGAGGGAGAACCACTCCCTCTGTTGTTGCATTCACAAAAGAGGGGAATCGTCTTGTAGGACAGCCTGCTAAGCGACAGGCCATCACAAATCCTACCAACACAATCTATTCTGTAAAAAGATTTATGGGTCGCAAGTTTAGTGAAGTTGAACGCGAAATCGAAGAAGTCCCTTATCAGGTTGTAAGTGGTCCTGGTGGCCGCAGCCAGATACAGGTAGGAGATGATTCCTACTCGCCACCGGAAATCTCAGCAATGGTACTTCAGAAGATGAAACAAACTGCTGAAGAATATCTCGGTGAAAAAGTGGATGATGCTGTAGTTACTGTGCCTGCCTACTTCAATGATTCCCAGCGTCAGGCTACGAAAGATGCCGGTAAAATTGCTGGTTTAAATGTATTACGCATTATCAACGAGCCAACTGCAGCTGCACTAGCATATGGTCTAGACAAAAAGAATGATGAAACCATTGCTGTCTTTGACCTTGGTGGTGGAACTTTTGATGTTTCCATTCTGGAACTAGGTGATGGCGTTTTCGAAGTAAAGTCTACCAATGGTGATACTCACCTTGGTGGAGATGATTGGGATCAGGCTATCATTGAATGGCTTGTGAGTGAGTTCAAGAAATCTGAAGGTATTGACCTTTCAAAAGATGCCATGGGCATGCAAAGACTCAAAGAGGCTGCTGAGAAAGCTAAAGTCGAGCTTTCAAGTACTAGTTCGACTGAGATCAATCTTCCATATATTACAGCCGATCAAACAGGTCCAAAGCACCTGGTACTCACACTTTCTCGAGCCAAATTTGAAGATTTGACAGCGGATCTCTTTAAACGACTAAAACAGCCATGTTTAAATGCAATTAAGGATGCTGGACTTGCAGCCAGTGAAATTAATGAAGTAATTCTCGTTGGTGGGTCGACTCGTATTCCTAAAGTACAGGAAATCGTACAGGACATATTTGGAAAAGAACCAAACCGTGGTGTAAATCCTGATGAAGTAGTTGCCATGGGTGCTGCTATCCAGGGTGGTGTACTTTCAGGAACCGTCTCTGATGTCTTGCTACTTGATGTAACGCCACTTTCAGTTGGTATTGAAACTCTCGGTGGTGTTTGTACTCGTCTAATCGAAAGAAATACCACAATCCCAACCAAGAAGAGTGAGACTTTCTCAACTGCCGCCGACAATCAAACTCAGGTAGAAATCCACATCTTACAGGGTGAACGGCAGATGGCAGCTGACAATAAATCGATGGGACGCTTTATTTTAGATGGTATTCCACCTGCTCCACGAGGGATGCCACAGGTTGAAGTTACTTTTGATATTGATGCGAATGGTATCATGCACGTATCAGCGAAAGACAAAGCATCCGGTAAGGAACAATCAATTCGGATCGAGGCATCGAGCGGGTTAACTGATGCTGAAAAGGAAGAAATGATCAATGATGCCGAGAAACATGCTGAGGAAGATACCAAAGCAAGGGAGCTCATTGATACCAAAAATCAGGCAGATGCCATGATTTACTCAACCGAGAAGAACCTCAAAGAGTATGGCGACAAAGTTCCTGGTGAAATGCGAGCCATGATAGAGGAAAAAGTTGAAGCATTAAAATCTGCTAACAGCGGAACCGATAAGGATGCAATTGACAAAGCCATTGCTGACCTTACTGAAATATGGAATCAGGCCTCTGGATCCATGTATGAAGCTGTTAAGGATGATGCTGAACAGCCTGCGGCAGAAGGTGCCGAACAAGCTGGCGGAAATACGTCTGGTGAAGAAGAAGTAGAAGAAGCCGATTTTGAAGTAGTAGACGAAGCCGAGCCAAAAAAGTAGACAAATGATGCGGAGCAGCTGTTCCGACATCAATTAAGTAAAAGGAAATGATCAGATAACTCCGTGTTATTCTGGTCATTTTCTTTTAGACAAGCTCTAATACCTTGAGTTACTCGCTCATATTCTCTTAAAGATCAGAAGTAAATTGGTGAACCATTCTGGTTCTAAGTGGTAGAAATATGGAAAAACCTCTATAAATTCAAGGCCAAATGAAAGGGCAGATGAGCAGGTGAAAAGGAGAGTAGCACAATGGATAGGTGGTGGATTGCTAAGTTCGATTAGCATCCTGATTTACCTCATCCTATTCCAGACTCACCTATTCTCTACAATTATTGTGAACTCAATCAATAAGTACATCCTTTCTCCAACAGGGGTATCCATAAACGGAGATATTGAAGGAGGCCTCCTGAGAAAATCCATGGGGCTCAATCAGTTGCTAATCAAGGTGAATCAGACAGGAAATTCACTGATGACTGCTGATGATATAACCTTGTTGGGTTGGGAGTGGGACTGGTCTACAAAGGAACTCACACTACAGAACCTCTTTATTGATGGATATTCCATTCAATCACAGAATGCTGGGGATGGTGCTATATTGTTTGAAGAAAAAACATTACCAGTCTCCACAATCATTCAGAATATTAAAGCTGAACATGGCCAGGTATTATATGCTGGTTCAGACTCAACACAGACCATCGAACTTCCATCTCTTCACTCCACTTTATGGTATATCGATGGATTTGTCGATACAAAAATACATTCAGCTATTGCACTGGTTCCCTCAATTACTGCTGACACGCTCTCCGTAAAGGGATTGGTTGGCATTGATGCCGAGGGTAAAATTAAAGTTCGCGATCTGGACTTAAGTACTCCAAACCAAAATACTAAACTTAATGCTGCTTACGGTCAGGATCAGGTTTCCATGAACATGAGCGGAGACAATTTAGATCCGAGTACCCTCGAGAATATAACTCTCCCCAGTTACCTCACTGATCTCCGTCTGAATTATTTGGTGGATATGCACAGGAGCAAAGATAGTTTGGCTTTATCCGGTAGTGGTACGGCCTTATTAAACGGGATAAACATTCCATTCAACCTGCACCAACTTGAGTCCAGTGCATCTGCTCATCATTTTGATTTATCCTTGGGTACTGAGCTTGAGAATGTAAGAATTAATGCATATAGATCGGCTGATGGATATGAGAATGCAAATATCAACTTCTTCCGTTTTGACGTGGGACAATTAATCGACATTCCAGAATTTCGTGTTTCTGAGCCCATTGGTAAAGTTTCAGTTCGCGGCCAATCTGGTGAATATATTGTCGATGTTATCCTGGAATCATTTGCAGTAAACAACATGCACTTTGACACTTTTGAGTCAGATTTCACTTTTTCAGAAGAAAATGGTCTGAATGTTTTCACTGGGCTGGTCACACAGGATAATAATTGGTTACAATTCAATGGAAAACTTGCTCCGGATGAAATCAATTTGGATGGGTCCATTGGTTTTTCAGATTTTTCCTTCCTGGAATCCCTGGGTGTTCAAAACAGGATGAGTGGTGACATATCAAGTCAATTTAAGGTGACTGGCAACTTTGATCAGCAGCGAGTGAGGGCTGACATCTTGCCTGAGAGTCTTTCCTATGATAACAAACTTACCTTAACCGGTGAAGGCAAAGTCGATCTTTCTATAGATGACAGAGCTCTTAGCGGAGATATTGCTCTTATGGGAGAAAGTGGCTTCCTCTTTAGAGATAGCCTTCAATCCTATACAATCCTGGCAAACATTTCAGATGAGGGATATTTCATTGAGGACATGCATCTGCAAGGTATTAACAATATGGTATCAATCAGTGGTGGTTTTGATTACTCTAATATAATTCTTAATAAATTGAACATGATTCAAGGTGATAATCAGCTAAAACTTGCAGATACGGTCATCGTTATCGGAAATTCTCAAAATATGTTCCACATACCATCAAGTGTTGTCACCTTTAACAATGGCGGCCTATCTCTTCAAGGTAATTTCTCAAAAGAAGATGGTTACGACCTGAACGCAGAATATGAATTGATAGATATTGCCCGTGTTCTGGATTTTTTCAGGGTAGATGTCGATTTTAGTGGTGTAGCCTCTGGAGCAGCTACGATAAGTGGAAATTTATTGGATCCAATTATTGACGCGAAGCTCATATTGGTTGACGGTGTAACGCATGGCTATCCAAGTGACTCTGCCAGCGTAGATCTAAGACTCACCAGCTCAGAAGTAGTAAGCAATAACATAGATGCTTATACTGCTGGAGGCTCATTGAATCTGGTTGGCAATTTACCATGGGGATATAAGATAAAAGGGGATGATATCGGTGATGTGCCTCAATACTTCTCAATCCTTACAGAAAACTACCGGTTAAGAGATTTTAACTTCACATCCCTTGTGGGCATGCCAATATCCGGTCGTGCAACTGGATCACTCTCGATCCGTGGAACACCCTTGGACACAAAACTAGATGCGCAACTATCACTGTCTAACGCTTCGTTTGATACACTTAAATTTTCCCAGGGCTACTCAGAGTTGTCCTACGAAGGGAACCTGCTAACCTTTGATACCTTATCTATGGTCAGCAATTGGGGATATGGGTCTGGAACGGGATTCATGCCCGTTTCTCTGGATCTCATAGCTGAGGACAGATTGTCTGTTGCTTCCCGAGATATGGGTCTAGATTTCGAATTTAATCTCAATGAGATGCCATTCTTCTCCTCCTATTTTCCATATATCGATGCCATACAGGGAGATTTTATAGGTACTCTTGGATTTACGGGACCTCTCGTAGCACCGATCCGAAATGGCAAGATCCGGGGACACAATGCCAGGCTCGAAATTTCACTATTGGGGAATCCTATTACAGACATTCACGCTGAGATCACTGTAGTCGATAATACTTTAATCATTGATCATTTCTCCGGTCGCATGAATTTCTCTGAAGGCTCAAATCTCAACACCCAGGGCGCAGTTGGTTGGATGGCTGAAAAAGCTGGAGATTTGATTGGTGTCAACGCCACGGAAACCTATGCTGGAGATGTAACTGCAACGGGTGGTCTTGATCTGACATCCTTCTTTGAACCTCGTTTTGATATTCAGTTAAAGGCAAATGAGGTATACTATCGAAGTACAGACGGGCTCATTGAAGCCATTGCAGATGCGGATTTGACCTTTGCAGGTCAGGATACGTTAAATGTTGAAGCAGTCATACCTGTGCTAAGAGCTGGATACTATGCAAATTTCGAATCTGAAACTTCATATGAAGAAATCGTCAGTCGCACAGACAGTACCCTGTTTAAGTATAGCCTAAACACTCAATTTGCCAGTGACCTACTTATATCAAATGATCAGATGGAAGCAGAGTTCGAGGGTGAGTTATGGCTACTGGATTATGGTGATGATATCATGCGATTTAGTGGGACACTCACGGTTCTTGATGGGGGTAAATTCTACTATCTCGGAAATGAGCTAAACCTTATGTCCGGAGAGATCATATTCAATTCTGTAGATTTTAATCCACAGATTAACATGGAAGCTGAAATTGATATTGAAGGTGAAACCGTAGAACTCATTTTAAGTGGTGATCTTGATGAACCGGAGCTGGTGATCAAAGCGGAAGACACCAAACTTTCTCAGAGTGATGTATTGTCATACCTCACCCTTAATAAAACGTTGGTGGATATTAGTTTAGATGAATCAGCCCTTGATCCAGTTGAGAATTTAAGTATTCAATTTGTAGAAAAACAGATATCCAAGTTGGGTAGGGAATATATTGGATTAGACCTTGTCGGTGTAGATTTTGCCGCAGATTCCTCAGCCAATGCCAGGCTGCGTCTCGGACAGAGGTTGTCTAAGAACCTGATGATTACTTATGAAGGTGCTATCCAACCCACTGATGGTGAGACTGATTATGATTTTGGTTTTGAGTATCAAATAAGCAAGAATGTTTCAGTTACGACAAAAATTAATCAGAATAGAGATGTGGAATTGAACGGGAGGCTAAAATTCACCTATTGAGATCCGTTTCCCTTCGATTCCTACTCTTGAACTTTCTGGTTGCGTTTTCCCTCTTTTCTCAATCAACACAGGAAGCTCCTGAAATTGTTGATATTCAAATAACCGGTAACATCAACCTCACCAGTAAGGACCTATTGAATCAAATCCACCTCAAGGAAAAAAGGCTCGTGAGTAAGGGCAGTTTTTACAATCCACATCATCTTGCCAGGGAAATAGAAAAACTTGAAGATTACTACGTTCTCAACGGATTCCTGGATGCACGGATTACAGATTCTCTCTCAGTCAGTGAAGAAACAGTGATTATTGTGTTACAGGTTGAAGAGGGAAAGCAGTACTACCTCAGAGATGTGACACTGACCGGTAATAGTGTCTTCACAGAAGAGGACTATCTTGAGCTCATTGAATTTCAAGCCGGTTCCAGTTTCAATACATTTAAAATTCGTGAAAATCTTATAGAAATGCTCACGCTATACCAGAATAATGGGTACCCATTAATCAATATTAGGGATAGCGTCGTTGTTGCTGACTCTGTAAGTCTGTATATCAAGGTTAGAGAAGGACCAAAACTTAATATTGGGAAAATCAACATCCAGGAAGTTGAACAAGTACCAAAACATATCATTGCCAGGGAGCTAATCGTAGATCAAGGTGAAGTATTCAATCTTGCAAACATTGAGGAGTCTAAACGACGCCTCTATGAAACCAGTCTGTTTAATAGTGTGAATATATCATTGGGTACTGTTAATCTTGATTCACTGACCATCGATATTGATGTTGAAGTGATAGCTGCCAAGTTCCGTGCTTTTGATATGAATATGGGAGTTAGGCAGGGCAGACCCGAAGAGTCCCTGAAGTCTGATCCTGAGTTGAGTGTCGGTGTTTCAGGAAGCTGGTATCATAATAATCTGTTTGATCAGAGTAGAAGAGTTCGTATTGAAACAAAAATCAGTTCCATATACCCTGTCATCTTTATTCCTCAGCGATTTAATTTTGATTTCTTTTATGTGGAGCCATGGCTCTCCAAATTCAGAGTCCCCCTCACCATTAATCCATTTTTCTGGTATGTAGATTATGTTGATGATACTCAAGAAATATTCAATAATCTCGCATATGGACTGCGGGCAGTCATGACTTACCGCTGGTTCAGACGCATAAAAATCCAATCATTGGCTGAATGGAGCCAGTCAAAAAGTACAGGTGACCCGACTGAAGTTGAGGATTTATATCAGGAAGCTCGTAAAATTGGATTAAAGTTCACCTGGGACAGACGTGACAATTATTTCTACCCGCATCATGGTTTCAAATTTGTTTTAGAACCAGAAATGGTGGGGTACTTCTTGGGTGGTGAGAACAATTATGTCCAGCTACAGTCGTCATTCAGTTCATTCTGGAATTTATTCGGTGATGTTGTATTTGCCCATAATATGAATATGGCTATAGCTTTTCAAAGGGATCCAGATATTGATATACCATATGCAAAACGATTTTTTCTCGGAGGTAACTCCAGTATCAGGGGTTTTGATCAAAGAATGGTTGGACCCATGGTCGACAGTGATCCTCTTGGTGGCAATCTGAGACTCTACACAAATTTTGAATTGCGTTTCCCTATATACAGCATCATGGGAGGTAGTCTATTTCTGGATATCGGAAACCTCTGGTCTGAAATCGAAGATGCAACTATTTCTGATGTTGAGATGGCTGTGGGAGGTGGAATTACGATAGATACTCCCATTGGACCAGCTCGAATTGATTATGGAATTCCCCTGGGGGCTGAACATGCTAATAAAACCGGACAAACGCACATTGCCATAGCATACGCCTTTTAAAAAAATTATAATGCAGGGAACATGGATTGTCATCATACGTAAAAGATGCCGTAAATGAAATTAGCTGTTCAATTGTTACTAAATAAATCGTTTCAAAGGGAAGAAGAAACAAGAGGAAATTGATCAATGAAAAAATTAGTTATTCTAGGAATTATCATCTTGAGTATGCTCGTCATCTCGTGTGGAAAATCGTATGATGAATATCTTGTACAGGGTAGTGAATTGAAAGATTCAAAGGATTATGAAGCCTCTCTTGAATCCTTTATAAATGCCATCAATAAAGCTGAAACAGCAGAGCAGAGGATCGCAGCCAACATTGAGGCTGGGAATTTATCAGCCACTTATTTAAAAGATTTAGTTAAAGCAGATGCATTCTACATGGCTACACTGGCAGATATCAATGATTATTCAGCAGGTGATTTGCGTGACTTGGCAAAACAGGCGTTGGCAGTACAGGCAAACGAATCTGCAGTAAAAATGTATATGCTTTGGCTAGATAAATATTCAGACGACGCGGACGCAGTGATGGTAAAGTACGAGTTCGCAGAAGTATATCACAAGAATATCCTCAACCTTAAAAAAGCCATCGAAATTTATGGCGAAATTGTTGACCAATATCCTGATTCAGAACAGGCTCCTAAAGCCTTATTCTCAATTGGTTACATCTATGCCAATGAGCTTGGTGAAAACGAACCTGCGACCAAGTACTACTCGAAATTTATCGAAGCTTATCCAGATCATGAGATGGCTCCATCAGTAGAATTTGAGTTAAAATATCTCGGCAAATCACTGGAAGAAATTCCTGAGTTACAACATTTACTCAGCAAGACCTCTTAATTAACAGGATTTTCAAGTATGACATTTGATCTTACACAGCTTAATGAAAAAATTAAGGATAAAAGTCTATTCCTAAAAACGCTTGAGGCAGAAGCTGCCAAAGTTGTTGTAGGGCAACGGGGAATGATAAGACGCATACTCATCGGATTGCTATCCAATGGACATATTTTATTGGAAGGTGTTCCCGGTTTAGCTAAGACGCTAACCATCAAGACCCTTGCGGAACTCATAGATACAAGTTTCAACCGTATCCAGTTTACCCCGGACCTCTTGCCGGCTGATTTGCTGGGTACCTTGATCTACAATCAAAAGAACGGTGAATTCAATGTAAAAAAGGGACCTCTGTTTGGTAACATCATTCTTGCTGATGAAATCAATAGATCTCCTGCAAAAGTACAGGCAGCATTGCTTGAATCAATGCAAGAGAAACAGATCACGATAGGTGAATCGACGTACAAGTTAGAAGAGCCTTTTCTTGTTTTAGCCACACAGAACCCAATCGAGCAGGAAGGGACTTATCCCTTACCCGAAGCTCAGGTTGATCGTTTCATGTTGAAACTAAAAGTCGATTACCCAACTGATGAAGAAGAATTTGAAATCATAAAACGCATGGCTCATCCAGAGCCCAAGTTTGATATCAAACCTGTGATCAAAAAATCCGATATTCTGGAAGCAAGAAATGTTGTAGATGAGATTTATATAGATGACAAAATATTCAAATATATTGTTTCTCTGGTTATGGCCACCCGTGATCCAGTAAAGGCTGGCTTGAATGATATGGAGGCACTCATAGAATATGGTGCATCTCCAAGAGCCTCAATTAATCTGGCACTAGCCGCCAAGGCTAATGCCTTTATTAATCAAAGAGGATATGTCACTCCAGATGATATCAGAGCGATAGGAATGGATGTATTACGGCATCGAGTTCTTGTTTCTTACGAGGCCGAAGCTGAAGAAGTGACCAGTGAGGATATTGTTCAGAGGATATTTGAAGTCACAGAAGTACCCTGATCCAATTTTTTGTTTAAATAAATGCAACGACCCAATAATAGATTATTTCGCAAGGAATAATGGCTTTTGTTAAATCGCGATTTATTAAAAAAAGTAAAGAAAATTGAGTTAAGTACACGGCACTTGGTAAATGAAGTGTTCGGTGGAGAATACCACTCTGTGTTTAAGGGCAGGGGTATGGAATTTGCCGAAGTGCGTGAATATACTCCTGGTGACGATATCCGTACGATTGATTGGAATGTTTCAGCAAGAACAGGTGTTCCTTTTGTCAAATTGTTTGAGGAAGAGCGCGAACTCACAGTTATGATTCTGGTTGATGCATCTGCATCTGGAGCTTTTGGAACAAAAGTGCAGATGAAAAGGACGCTGGCAGCTGAGCTGTCTGCTGTTCTGGCTTTCTCAGCCGTAAAAAATAACGACAAAGTGGGATTGATAATATTCACGGATCGTGTTGAGAAATATATACCACCACGTAAGGGTCGTTCCCACGTACTACGTGTTATTCGAGAAGTTCTGGATCACGAACCAGAACATCAGGGTACGAGTATAAATACAGCTCTTGAATTCATGAGTAGAGTTATCCGGAAGAGAGCTGTGACGTTTATGATCTCAGATTTTCTTGACAAAGATTATGAAAAAAGTATTAAACAGGCTAGTCGGAAACATGATATGCTCTCATTTCACTTACAAGATCCCTGGGAAATTGAGCTACCTGATCTTGGCTTGATCCAACTCCATGATGGTGAAACAGGGGAGACTTCCCTGATAAATACTGGAAATTCTTCGTTCCGAAAAACATATGAGGAGAAGTCAAAAGAACGCATCGCGAAATTACAGGCATTCTTCAAATCCAGTGGCTTGGACTATTTACCCATACGGACTGATTTGCCATATGTAGACCCATTGATAAGCTTTTTCAGAAAGCGGGCATCCAGAAGACGATGAGATTCCATGCAATCATATTTGCACTGATTATGACTAATCTCTTTGGATTTAAAGCTCATTTTCAAGGGGATAGCCTGAAGGGTTATTTAGGAGATGTCTTTACTTTTGGGTGGGAGATTCAGCACGACCAGCAGTCTAAATTGACTTTTAGCGAAATTGACCTGGAAGGAACAGGAATCGAAGTACTTGATAGAAAATTGACTAATACTGAAAACGGATCAAGCTTGCTGTTTAATGCGGCGATTTATGATTCAGTAGGTATATATACCTTTCCTTCTTCCATCGTTTATCTGGAAAACGCAGATGGAATGGATAGTCTCTTCCTCAGGGGTCCTGATATTGAAATCGCTTCAGTGTTGACACCTGCTGATACCACATTTAGAGATATCAAAGGTATTCATGATATCAGGATGCCAATTAATTTAATGATTGTAGTAATTGTCTTGCTGCTCCTCGTATTTGCTTATTTAATTTTTTATCTGATTAGGCGGTTCAAGACGTCGAGTACACCAGCTTATCTTGAGAAAGTTATTGTTCCACCTGAAGAAGCGCATATTATCGCCCTTAGAGCATATGAATCTTTAAAACGTTCCAAATATGTGCGCTTTGAGCAATTTAAAGAATTCTATTCAGAATTAACCTACATCCTGAAGCAATATTACGAAAATAGATATCTAGTTGATGCTCTAGAACAAACCACTTCAGAGTTTCGTAACACGATGGAATCCATGGTTGAGTTTGACAATGAACTTATAAGCGAGACGCATGAATTATTAGAAAAGGCTGATTTTATCAAGTTTGCCAAAGCCAGCAGTGATGAATTAGAATCTGGTAAGGCATTAAATAAGGCTATTGAATTAGTAAATCGAACAAAGATTCAATCGAATCAAGGAGATAACACGTGATAGATGTACAAAATGTTACCAAATCCTATGGGGCATTTGAAGCAGTAAAAGACGTATCCTTCACTGTGGAGCAAGGAGAAATCCTTGGCTTTCTTGGTCCTAATGGTGCTGGAAAGACCACAATGATGAAAATGATCACCTGCTATATGCCTCCAACTGGGGGAAGGATATCTGTAGATGGACTTGATGTTCTCACAGATTCCATGGGTGTGAGAAAAAAAATAGGGTACTTACCTGAATCAACACCTCTTTATGAGGAGATGGGTGTTCTGGATTATCTGAATTTTGTCGCCGATGTACGCAAAGTAAAAGGTGCAGACCGAACAAGAGCTATGGATCGTGTTATTTCGGTAACCGGTTTGACAAAAGTTATCCATAAGGATATCAACGAACTATCTAAGGGGTATCGTCAACGTGTGGGCTTTGCACAAGCTATCATTCATGACCCAGAAATCCTGGTGTTGGACGAACCTACGACCGGTTTGGATCCTAATCAAATTATTGAGATAAGAAACCTCATCCGTGAGCTAGGTGAGAGTAAGACCGTCATTTTTTCAACCCATATCATGCAGGAGGTCCAGGCAACAAGTGATCGGGTACTGATCATAGATCAAGGCAAGATCGCCGCTCAGGGTACCGCCGAGGAGCTTAAAGCCAGTATCGCAGGGCAAATGCATCTTGATATGGTTCTGCGTAATGCTGATAAATCAAAATTCATTGAAGCTATCAAGAATATTGAACAAATACACCTTGAAGATATCAAACTTCAAAAGAATGGCGATATCGAAGCTGCGCTAAAGGTTGACGCTGGCACAGATCTCCGCGAACAGTTATTTGATCTCGCAGTTAGCAATCAATGGAAAATTCTTGAATCATCTCCATCTTCTTTCACACTTGAAGATGTATTTAGAAAATTGACCAATTAAGGGGCCGTATTCATGTCCGAAATTTTAGCTATATATAGAAAAGAGATGAAGACATATTTCAATTCACCTATTGCCTTCATCGTTATATCCTCATTCCTGGTTATCACCAACTGGCTTTTCTTTGATTATGGAGACTATCCATTTTTTGCCATCAATATTGCTGATATCCGAGGGATATTTGATTATGGAGCGATTGTTCTACTCTTTATTGCTCCGGCTGTATCCATGCGATTGATTTCTGAGGAAAAACACCAGGATACTCTCGAACTATTAGTTACCATGCCTATTACAGATATGCAGATTATCATCGGAAAGTATTTATCTACCCTGGTGATTTTTGCAATTATCCTTGGAGGAACACTGATAGCACCCATATCCATCTCATTTGTAGGTGACCTTGATTCTGGAATTGTGATAAGTAGCTATATTGGATTCTTCTTTCTTGGTGCTACCTATCTTGCAATGGGTCTTGCAGCTAGTAGTTTTACTCGCAACCAGATCGTTGCCTACATTATTGGAATAGTTATTATCGCTGTATTTTTCCTGATGAATGGGATGGCAAATGGTTCTGGACTCATCGCAACCCTTTTTGAGAACCTGAGTATTCGATTTCATTACCAGAACTTTTTTAGAGGTGTTCTGGATTCTCGGGATCTGCTATACTTCATTTCCCTCATCTCTGTTTCATTACTCATAAGTAGTACGGCTCTCGAAAGCCGAAAGAATAAATAGGGAGGAGCAGATTATGAAATCAAATAATACCTGGTCCTTTACCCTTATAATTGTCGGTGTCATCTTTGTTCTCAATCTGTTTGCCCAACAATTTTTTGTTCGCGTAGACCTGACGGAAAACCAACGCTATTCAATTAGCGATGTAACCCGTGATATTTTGGCTGGCATTGATGAACCAATTACCGTAAAAGTCTATTTCTCAGAAAATTTTCCCCGCCAGTTAATTTCTGTTAAGCAGTATGTCCTGGACATGCTAAACGAATATCGAGCCTATGCTGGATCCTCGTTGGAGTATGAATTTATACCTATTTCTGGTGAGAATCAGGAACTTGAGCAAGAAGCTATGTCATATGGTGTTCAACCTGTGCAAGCTAACATCACAGAAAGCGATGAGATCAAGGTTCAGAGGATATACCTGGGGATTGTTTTCCTCTACGGTGATCAGAAGGAAGTTATTCCATTTGCTCAGCAAATTGAACAACTCGAGTATGATATGACTGGTGCGATTAAAAAGCTAAGTCTTGGCAGTCTACCCAAAGTTGGGTGGTTGACAGGTCACGGTGAGCAGTCACTTGGTGAAGAGGGCGTTGCCAGAGCGACGGGTGAGATTCAAAAGAACTATGAATTAGTTGAAATCAACTTGAGTTCTGAGGATCAAATCCCACAGGATATCAACACCGTCATTCTTGCTGGAGCTACGGCTGATTTTGATGATCTGGATTTGTACAAGCTGGATCAGTTCATCCTGAGAGGTGGTAGATTGGGAGTCTTTCTCAATAAGAAAATTATTGAGATGCAAAACCAGTACATGCCAGTTCAGGAAAATAGTAGTAATATCTTTTTCTTTCTGGAACACTTCGGCGTGAAGTGGGGCGATCAAATTCTGCTTGATAAGACCAATTATCAGGTTCAGGCTATGCAAAATCTCGGTTTCCTCCAGATCCCAGTTGCAATGGACTATCCCTTTGCACCACGAATTTCAAACTTAAATGAAGAGAACCCAATCGTTAATCGTTTGAATGAGCTGGGATTTTTCTTTGTGAATGAAATTTCTCAAGTGGGAGATACCACTATGGTATCATTCACACCGCTAATGCATACTTCTGAAATGACTGGTTTTGCCATGCCAGATCAGCGTACCAGATCCATCAATATCGCCGCTGGTCAACAAGTCCCTGATTATATGTATCGTGAAGGACCTAAAGTGGTCTCAGCCATTCTTGAAGGTGAACATACTTCATGGTTTGGAAGTGCAAGACCTGATTCAATCGACTTTCCAGAGATGCACTTGGCCGAATCCATCACATCAACCGTAATGGCAACTTTGGGCAATGCCACTTTTACGTCTCAGCAGTTTATGGTCCCAGCGAGCCTGACCTTCCTTTTGAATACAGTTGATTGGTTACACGATCGAAACGGTTTGATATCTATTCGATCAAAGAATGTACAACCATCACAACTCGATGAAATGTCTGGTGGTAAACGTCAGGCTCTGAAGTGGATAAATATCCTGCTGGCACCACTCCTAATTGTGATGTTTGGTGTGATCAGATGGTACATCCGGAATAAGGCGAAGAACTTAGCAGGAGTTGGATCATGAAAAATAATCAAACTATTCTGGCTGCCGGTATTCTTGGACTATTGGCATTACTCTATTATTTAACCCAGACAGGTTCAGTAGATACTAAAAGTATAGATTCAGATCTCTTTGAATTTGATAAGAGCGATGTTGCAGCAGTTAGTCTGTTCAGTAATGGATCAATCATAGAATTCGCTAAAGATGAATCGGGATGGCGTCTTGAGGGCTACCCTGTTGATACAGTTAGAATGAATCAGCTGCTGAATGTCTTTTCTGACTTAAGTATTGACCGCATGATTACAATGAATCCCGATAAGCATCGAAAATACGAAGTAACAGATCAAGGTAGCAGATTCCGCGCAAGTGATGGTGGAGAAAAAGACTTGTTGCAATTGATAATTGGCAAACAAGGTGCGAACTATCAGGAAACATTTGTGAGAGCTGAATCCGAGAATGAAGTATATGCGGTAAAAAGTAATCTAAGTCAGTATAAGAGTAAAACTGTGAAGGATTTTTGGGATCGCTCCATCACTCAATTTGATATTAATCAGCTAAATCAGCTGACCTTCAATGGAGAATTGAATTACCGTCTTCATCGTGAAGGTCCGGTATGGTCATACGATGGGGAGCAGGTCGATTTTGAGAAGGTGGTAAATATGATACGCCCCCTGGAAAATATGAAGGCCAGCAATTTTGCTGATGAAATCCTCGCAGAAAATACATTTTATCAAAGTTTGAGTCTTGGATTCGAGGATGGCGGTTCACTTGAACTCACTTTTTATCTAAAAGATGAAAACGGAGCACTGCTGCTGGTGACTGCAAGTGATAATGATAAGATATTTGAATATTCCAAATCAGGATTGAATCGTTTTAAAAAGGAAATAGCAGAATTACTACCTGATCCCTCACCAACTTCATCGTAGCTTTGGTAATTGCCAAAATAAAAGAGGACAGCTTAAACTGTCCTCTTTTATTTAATATAATTGAATAAACTATTCCCAGCTGATCCTAAATAAATGCGCTAAATCTTCGGCCATAAAATCTGGGAACAACCCGTTTACTGATGGGTTACTCCATCCGGTCAGCCAATCATTGTAAGATGAAGCTGTCCACAGAATTTCTGGAGCTGTGTATGAAGATGTACGTTCCAGATAGTCAATCGCAATATCACCATCAATGGTAAGCGCTGTACCTGTGGAAATGACTCCACTCCATTGGAATGAGATTTCAGGGAACTGATGTAGCTCATCTGAATAGTCTCCAATTGTTGTGAGAAATTCTGCCCATAGATCCCAGATGGCAGTAGGCAAATCATTCTGGTTTGCAGTCAGCAAATTAAATGTTAAGAAACCCAGTGAAACCGTTGCAGTTGTATCACTGTTGCTCTCACTATATTGAATGTTAACAGAAATAGGAGTATTGCTTAACCCTGCCAATGTTACTTCAGATTCTTCGAATGTAATATGCTCAGACAATGTCTCTTGGCTGTAATTATAGGCAGTGGTTGTACTCATGGTATAGAGTGGTAACAAGGATTTTAAATCGACTACAGGATTGAGATAGTATTGAGAAATATCTATGGAAGCACTACCCTCAAGAGTGAACGCTCCTCTTTCATTGCTAAATGCGTATTCAACAGATGTCACCGCTGAAAGTGTGTTTTCGAGTGCATCTAGACTTGTCTGTATTTGAGATGATTCCGATTGACTGAATTCAACGAATAAATGACTTAGTTGGGTTGCTTCGCCATTCACCAATGCAAGGACGTCCTCGGCTCGCTCAAGTGATGCCAGAGCCGATGCATGAGCTTCGCTTAGCAGAGTTGCACCATCGCTGTTTAATGCAGCAAATGCTGACCCCTGTGATAATCCAGAGATGATCCCAGATGGATCTGTAGTATCCAGCTGATAATTATATGCAGCAAGGCTCTTTAACAGTCCTTGAATGCCGAACAGTGAGGATTCCATTGCAGTGATATCAGTCATATCAATATGAATATCAGTACCGAGGGTAAAAAGGAATGCTGGATCATTATCGATTGAATCCAGGGCAGCAAGACCTGCTTCTACCATAGGGATATAATTGTCAGTCACACGTGCCTGGAAATCATTAAAATCATCGAGTCTGGTAAATTCTAGACGAGCAAAAGCCAGTGGTGTTTCAAAAAATGTAGCGATCATTCCCCTGGTTCTAGAAACAGATAAGGGCAGTCCAAAACCATAGCCAACAGGATTTGATGGAAGTCCCATCTCACCAAAAGGCGCATAAACTTCTACCGTTGGGCCAAAGATATCATCCGTTATCGTATTTTGTGATAATATGAGTAGACTGGTTAATCCGAGACCAAAGTGAGCATCCTTATTACGCCAATCTAGTTCAGATGCTTCAGCATAGAACCCGTTTGGTTCGTTAAAATCGATACCATTAAGGATGGACTGAGCTGAATCTGGACCTACAGCCAACAATTCTCCCAGAAGGGGTAATAGAGCCGCATTTGCATCGGTAACCAAAACGGTAGCTGCAGCAGAGTCCTCAGGGGATACCTCGTTGTCATTGTTGATATCTTCGCAATTGGTAAAGAATAAGATCGTTCCACAAATTATTAATGCGAGTCTAAGAATAGTTCTTTTCATTTCGTTCCCCTTCCGAGGTTAATGGTATTTACATCGTGAAGATAATTTCTTACACGCTATTGCAAATTGAGCCTGAACACATGCTCTCAAGCATGTGATATACATTCTTTTTCATGACCCAACAACCTGTATAGATGGATATATCATCTTATTCAGTATGCCTATGGACTACCGTAGCAGATGCTTGTTGAGTCGGAAAAATAATCATATCAGCAATCTGGACATGAGCAGGCCTGGAGGCTGCAAACAACACTGCTTCGGCAATATCTTCAGCAACGAGTGCTTCTAGTCCTTCATAAACAGCTTCCGCCTTCCTGGCATCACCTTTAAATCTCACCAGACTAAACTCGGTATCCACAAGACCGGGAGAAATGGCTGTTACCCGAAGCGGGGTAGTGACAATATCCATTCTGAGACTCTTTGTGAGGGCATCCACAGCGTGTTTACTGGCACAGTATACACTTCCACCCGGATAAGCCTCATGGCCTGCGATGGATGAGATATTAATAACATGTCCTTCTTTCCTCGCAACCATGCCTGGCACAACCTCTCTAATCACATTCAGTACGCCCTTCACATTGGTGTCTAACATGATATCCACATCTGGTTCGGGTGTTTCATGGGCTTTTTCTACACCAAGCACTAGTCCTGCATTGTTCAAAAGGACATCGATTTGCTTGAAGTCTTGAGGCAACGATGTGATTAGGTTCTTCACTGCTGAATTATCTCTCACATCAAGCGCTTTATAAAGAATCTCTATATTGTGTTTATTCTGGAGGTCTGCTGCTAATTGGCTGAGTTTCTCTTCGCGCCTTGCAGTTAAAACTAGATTACAGCCTTGTTGGGCAAACAGGTGTGCACAAGCTTCACCAATTCCGGCACTGGCACCAGTGATTAATATAGTTTTACTCATTAGATGATTTATCACTGACTTGCTTCCTTATGTGTGCTTCTAAATAGAATCAAAATGAGTAAACTACAAAACAACCCGGGATAGAATGGTTCAAGCCCCCAAAAGTAACTCCATTCATCTATCTTTCCAAAAAGGAACCATAGAAATGAAACCAGTGGGGGTATGGTTAAATTCAGGAGAACTGCGCGTCGAGGAAGGGGCTTCCTGAAAATGCTGAATAATGTAGGGATGAGCAGTGCCGGTATGCAAATGGTTCCAAATGTATACCACAGATCTATGACCGAAGGAATCCAAATTGCCATGAAAATCCCAACAGTGATTACAAAGATCATACTCGCTTTTATGAGAAATCTGGTAGAATACCTTTTAAGTGCTGGCATGGTGAAAAGAATATCTTTCCCTAAAGTGATCCCCGATACGAGAGTATTGCTATCTAGAGTAGACATAACGGTTGCCATAATCCCTATGTAAAACAACCCTTGAAGACCGATTGGAAGTATTGCATGGCCTAATACCAGGAACGCTTGTGAGGGGATAGTATCTGGAGGTAAATATGAGAAGGCATAAAGACCTGTGAGGGTAGTCATCATATCAAAAATAAACCAAAATAAAACCGCCCACAGAATACCGCGTTTGGCTACACCTTGCGTTGTTGTTGCATAAACTCGCTGATGAAACCCAGGATCAACCATGGTCCAGGAACCAATAAAGAACCATACGATTATATAAGCAAAACTTTGCCCGCCAGTTATTGATGTATGTGAATCGGGCATTGAAGACCATAGCTCCCAGGGAGTCATGTAGGACCCACTAAGAAAAACCAAGATGAGTAAAAACCCAACAAACATGAGAATAAATTGTAGTTTGTCAGTTTTAATTACTGAGGAAAAACCACCATTAAGTATGTAAATCAGTGAGAATAGTGCTCCCAGGATTATGGCAATAATCAGATTTATCCCCAGGAAATAATTGAGGATTAATCCTAAGGTTAAAATGTAAGGAGCGGGGTTTGCTAATAACAGTACCCATACGGAAGCAAGCCTACCAGCATTTTTTCCGTAGTCAGATACCAGGATCTCCGGAAGTGAATTAACTTTCAAGGCACGCGCTTTTTTCGCTACGAATAATGCAAATGCAATTCCGAACACATAGTAGGGAAGTCCAAAAACTACCCAATTAGAAATTCCGTAACTGGTACTATATTCGCTGACCCCAAGAATGCCACCGTACCAGGTAGATACCAGAGTCATCACAAAGGCTGGCAATGTGAGTTTTCTCCCCATAAGCATGTATTCAGATGCTGAGGACGTACGATTGTTGTAGACTCCAAGGAATAAAACAGCAAGGAAGTAGCTTAAAATAAGGGCAATATCAACTAGATGTAGATTCATAAGTATATCTTGTTACTCACTGATACACAGCTACATATGCACACCCAGAATCAAGCATGAACGAAAGGTCGGTCTTATTTATAAGATTGCTCTGACTGAATTGCCCGAGGGAGTGATTATACCAATCGATTTCCCACTTGAGACCTTTGGATTTTAGACCTTTATATTCAGTAATTGGTAGAATACTGAGTGTAGTACCCTTACTGACCCGCAGGTCGAAATCACAATGCACAGTAATTCTTTGGATAAGTTCAATGGAGAATTCTTCATCCTCTAACATCTCATTCTTGAAAATGATGGCAATTTCAGGATCAATTGAGGCACATATTTTAAGGTTATGTAGTGTATGATCAACACGGTCACCCCTAGCACCCAGAAATACCAGTGACCTTATAGGATGTGATTCAACTGCGTATTTTAAGGTCTTCTCAAGATCGGTTCTGTCTTGATCGACTAGCGGAATTGCTGAAACAGGACTGCTGTTGTTCATATTTACTGAATCCATATCACCGAGAACCAGGTCTGGTTCTAGAGCATGTTCTTTGAACACATTGAACCCACCATCTACGGCAAGTACCAGGTCGGCTGCCTTCATTTCAGTTTTAAGGAGAGTTTTACTGGGAGGATTTCCAGCTAGTACAATTAAAGCATTCATCTGATTAATACTTAAAGTAACTATTCCCAATGAACTCGCGTAAGATTGATGTACCTGGGACGTGTCTATCAGGAATAGTGTGAAATAGAGACAACAAAGTTATTAGTCTATCTCTAACCGTGTTTTTTGAGGCCGACTTGAGTAGGGGTAGAGCATACCTTTTTAAAATAGCTAATTCGTAGATGAGTGCTGAATTAAACATGGTATCAGCCTGTTCCTGGAAAGGAAAAATATTGCTTAACTCCCCGTGCCGAACAGAATTCCAGCGTCCAATTGTTTCATCTGCGCTATAGCCGCGATAGTTAAAATCTCTGACAATACGGCGGATAAGTCTTCCATCTGAAGTTGACACTGGATGCGTATTATCAATGTTAAGCTGTGTTAATGCACTTATATACACCCTATAATAGCTTTTGGTTGATAATCCTTCATGGATAAGTGGATTTAAACCATGTATACCTTCAAAAATGAGTACTTCACTCTGCTTCATGGAAAGGGTGTCTGATAGGACCTCTTGCTTGCCATCCACAAAGTTGTAGCTACGTTTTTGAACGGGGTGTCCTGCAATGAGTTGTCTCAATTCAAGCTTTAATGCGTCAAGATCAACACAGTTTACATTTTCGAAATCTAGGGTACCATCAGCTTGAGGAGGTATTTTATCCCTATCCAAAAAGTAATTATCCATTGAGAGATATTTGGATTGAATCCCATTAACAGCAAGATGAATGGCAAGGCGTTTGGTGAAAGTTGTTTTACCCGAAGAGGAGGGACCTGCCACAAAAATGACGCGCGTACCAATTTTTCCACTGATGTCATCCGCTAAGGCTGCTATTCGCTTTTCCTGAAGTCCCTCAGCAACCCATATCACTTGCTTGAAGCCTTTTTCCATGATCTGTTTGTTTAAGTCATGAATAGAAGAAACCTTGAGAATACGTCCCCACTTCTCATGCTCCTTCATCATGCCAAAGAGTTTGGGTGAATCAGAATACGCTGCCAATTCATCACCATTCTCGCTTATCCTCAGCAGGAAACCCCTATCATATAGTCGTAGCTCGAAATGGGGTAAAGCTGATAAATCAAGATTAGTAAATTCATAGGATGCTGAAATATGATCTCCCAACATCAGCACTGGAGGACGAATTGTATTAATTCTGGGTGTTAACAAGTGTTTCCAGTCCTCAGGTTTAGCAGCCCGTATCTTGATATGCTTGAACTTTGCCTGTAATTCATGCATTTTCGCATTGATTGTATTCAATTCATCACTGGATACGCGTCTTTGCTCCTTTAGTACACAGTAGTACCCATCCCCAAAGGAGTGGTCGATGATAAGTGTGCTCTTCGTCCCATATATAGCTTTAATGGCTGCAGACATGAGAAATATGACTGCACGTGTCTTATGTCGATAAGCTTCTACTTTATTACTCATCGTTCCCCGGTTTTCTTGATAATATGATATCCGAACTGGGTAGAAACCGGTTTACCAGGTCTTCCGCGACCCATTTTCTTGACCGCTTCTTCAAAAGGTTTTACCATTTGACCTGTTCCAAACCATCCAAGGTCACCACCCTTAGATTTACTAGGGCAGGTGGAGTATTCTTTGGCGAGTTGCTCAAATCGAGCACCTTTTTGAATTCTATTAAATATCTCTTGAGCTAAACTTTTGTTTTTAACCAGAATATGGCTTGCTCTCCACTCCACGATATCTCCTCATAAATACAATTATCCACAGAGCTCAAGATAGCGAAATCGATCTGTGAATCAAGGAAACCATGTAGTATTATATTGTACCCAGTCTCTCTTTAAATCCAACTGTCACTCACAAGACATTCGTCAATCAGATATGATTGTATGTTATTTCGTCATAAATAGATCAACCCTGTTGATCCTCAAATTATTACTGTGGAGGTACATATGAGATTCATAGTTCCCTTAGCCCTGATCGTTTTCATTTTTAGTTGCCAGGAATCCAATGTATCAGATGATATATCTGAATTGAGCTGGACAATTGATACGCAATACATGCGTCAAGGTTGCTATGATGGTAAAGACTGTATTCCAAGTCTTGAAACCCCTGAGAAGTCTACAGTTGGTGGTTCGAATCTGGGTTTTCTGGAAGATCAAGATCTGGTAGTTGGAATATGGAATGGTTCTGAGCATGTGGCTTACCCACATGCCATTCTTGATTGGCATGAAATAGTCAATGAGGATGGGTATAGCATTTCATATTGTCCATTAACGGGAAGTGCTATCCACTTAAATACGACTGTGGAATTTGGTGTATCTGGTCTTCTGTACAACAGCAATCTCATCATGTATGATCGAGAGACAGACAGTTTTTGGCCTCAAATGTTATTGAGATCGGCAGCCGGTGATCGCTCAGGTGGGGAATTACACCTGAATAATCTTGTGGAAACGACCTGGTTAAACTGGAGAACCCTTTTTCCAGATACTAAAGTCGTAAATTCGGACACAGATTATTCACGAAATTACAATCATTATCCTTATGGTAGATACAGGACATGCAATTATTTGGCTTGCGGTGATTATATATATTTTCCAGTGGCGAATAAAGATGATCAGTTACCAGCCAAAAATCGTGTTCTCACAATCATTGATGGGGACGAGGTGAAAGCACTTGATCTTGAGGCTTATCCTGAACCTCAAATTATCGAAGTTGAGGTTGGCTCGAATCAATATAAGGTGGTGATCTCTGGGAATGACAATATCGCTGTAGCTTTTGAAACAACTCGTAATCTTAATATTTCAAGTTGGGATATTTTTGCCGGTGAGCTTAGGCTTAATCAAACAGGTACCGATAATGAATGGGATATTACTGGTCAATTAATTGCTAATCCCATACCTTCAGAACGATTGGTAGCAGCTAATGCATTTATTGCTTATTGGTTTTCCGTTGCTGCTTTCTTCCCAGATGTTGAGCTGATTTCATCGTGAAATTATTAATTGTGTACTGGATCCTTGGCCTTGTTAATGCATTTGGTCAGGTGTGCTGTTCCCCTGTGGGAAGTGGACAAGCCGGTGGAGGCACTCTAATGAATAACTGGGTAGCACATTGGCCAAATACGCTTATGAGTGATGATTATTGGCATTGGAAGTCAGGTGCACAGGTTGTACAAAGTGGACCATCTGGAAACATAAACTATGGTCCCCAATTAAATGTGTTTGTAGAATTATCACGCTCAATTTATCCTCAAAATGTGTTTTTTGTGAATGGATATGCGGGAATTGGCTCCCTTGCTGAAAATGTCACCTTCCTAAACAGCTCCACCATATCCTATGCGAGCGGTCTTTCCATGGGAATGAGGGTTGCTTTGGGAAATCATGGGAGAAGTTTCGTTCAGCTAAAGTTAAAACAACCGGGGAAGGTGAATTATGTTAATGATGATTTTCCCTTTGAGTCTGTAGAAGGGCAATCAATTAGTATCCTTTTGCTACATACAAAACCAATGCTCTGGAATACCTTTAGCCCGAATTTCCTAAGCGTTCTTTCCATGAGTTGGTTTTATTCAAAAAATACTGTCATACAGGACAATATTCTTAGCGATCATCAATCATCCATACATCTGTCTTCAGAGATCCAATCCTGGTTTCCTTTATATTTAGCTCCTTTTATGCAACTTAGAACCGAACAACTTATTGCTCCTCCGTCTATCTGGACAGGTACGCGGGAGACACGGGCTTTGGGATCGGTTGAGACAGGTATAGATATCGCAATATCAAGACCTTACTGGGAGCACATGAAAGCAAGGATAGCATTTCCCGTTGCTGCATGGTCTTCATCAAATGGTTTCCCGGATGGCTCTCACCCAACACCATATCTCGTGCTGGCTGTTAATACATCTGGGATATTCTTTGGGTCGGATTGATTTTTAACGTCTTAACCAAAATAATGAATTGTCGCCTGTTGCATTCTTTTAGTATTCTCATTATACTGAAATTGGAACTCTAACCATGAAACACAAACTGGAGCTATTGTGGCATATATTGAATATGTAGATCCAATTGAAATCCCAGAAGAAAACCGTGTTAATGACACTGACCACATTCTGCGCATTCATGGCGTTCATAGCGAAGTCATGGTACATCACTATGCCTTATATAAGGAACTCATGTATAGTAAGGGACCCCTGACGCGAATTCAGCGAGAGATGATTGCAGTGGTTGTTTCTGCAATCAATGAGTGTCATTACTGAATTGAACACCACGGGGCGGGACTCCGTAGACTCTTAACTTCGAAGCAGATGTCCATTCATGATCAAGATTCGTTATTGGTGGATTTGGTGAGCAGGGGAGATTTTAACTATCTTGAACCAGTAGACCGTGCGATTCTGGCGTATGCCGATAAACTGACCCAAACTCCAGCTCGCATAACAGAAGAAGATGTCAATCAACTTCGATCACATGGACTGAATGATCGTGGTCTTCACGATATCTGTGCCATCACAGCTTATTTTGCTTTTGTCAATCGAATGGCAGATGGATTAGGTGTGGAACTAGAAGAACGGTTCCCAGAAGATTAACACTATTCCTTTAGCAGATATATATCGGTAAGTTTTTCAGCTAAATACTGGACACCTGGTTCCCGTCGATTTGTCAGGATGATAACAGAAAACTCTGAGTCCGGAAATCTTTGATAATCCGTTCGAAAGCCACAGGTGCTACCTGACTAATCCGCTTCAAACCTTTATAGTCTTCAATACGCCAGCCACAGCCGTAATTTTTTAGCCAGGGGGAATAGGCTGAATCTAAGAGGGCTTTTGAAACGAGATCAGTATTATACAATTCCTGGTCCCAATTAAATAAATCAGCT
This sequence comes from Fidelibacterota bacterium, assembly GCA_016845065.1. Classification (GTDB taxonomy): domain Bacteria; phylum Fidelibacterota; class UBA8477; order UBA8477; family JABMPR01; genus JABMPR01. Next base: position 68,096 of record JAERTG010000100.1, read on the forward strand.
ATAGAAGAATATATGCCACCATCACCTAGGACTGATGAAGTCATACTCTGATCACTGAATTCTATGTCTTCGTCGATGACATGGTATCCGAATGCGCGATCCGGAACGGAGTTAACTCCGTTCACATAGGCGACAGATTGTTCCATTCTACTTGGCTTAAAGATGTTCTCCTCGAGATATTTAGAAAAACTAGAGCCAGAGAGTCTTTCCACAGTAAGCGCTAGCAGAGCATAGCCACTATTACTATATCTATAGTCGGATCCTGGAGGAAAATAAGTACTGTCTTCTTGAAGGAGAAGTTCTAGTACATCAATATCTTTGACTGGGATTATGGCAGTATCAGGAATCAAGTATTCGTAGCTAATCAGTCCGGATGTGTGGTGTAGAAGTTGACCATAGGTTATGTGTTCAGCATACTCGGGAAACTCAGGAAATACATGCTGTAATCCTGTAGAAAATTTGATTATACCTTGATCCATAAGCTGTAGAATGGCCATAGCGGTGAACTGTTTTGACACGGATGCTAATCTGAAGTTGGTAGTTCTAGAAACTTTGGTCTTTTGCTCGATATCGGCAAGACCGTAATACCGTTCATCGAGGATTTCCCCTTTATGAATGACCATAAATGCCGCTCCAGGGACATCACCTTGATAAGCTTCAAATAAGAAATCGATTTTATCCCTACCAGTCATAGAACAGTCTACCAAAAGTGGTAGCAGGGATAAGCCAAGAATTAATAGTCGCAGCATATATGTGCTCTTTGAATTGAAATTCAATGGAAATGGTTCAACGATTTTATACACTTGTTATTCAAAGTGCAAGTGAGACTTCAAGGAAATTGTCTTTTTTTACGCTTGGATAAGATGATCTAATAGAGAGAATAAAAAAGACCCCTGAAAAACAGGGGTCTTTTGTACACCGGCCAGGAGTCGAACCCGGAACCTTCTGGTCCGTAGCCAAACGCTCTATCCAATTGAGCTACCGGTGCATGTCAAATAAAGATCAGGATCTTTATATTCGTAGCGCGTAGGGGAGTCGAACCCCTGTTACCGGCGTGAGAGGCCAGCGTCCTAGACCACTAGACGAACGCGCCAAATTATGCTTTAATATCGAGTATGCACTTACATTCGATACTCATGATCCCATTATTCTCACATTTTTATCTGGAATCAAGAAACATTCAAAAAACGTTGCCGGGGGAGGATTCGAACCCCCAATGAAGGAACCAGAGACCTTAGTGTTACCATTACACCACCCGGCAAAAAGCTTAAAGCGCGGCGAATATAAACAGCGGCCTAAGTCATGGCAATATTATATTCCCATCAAAAAAGGCGTTGTAATGTTCAGAATCCATCGACAGATGTAATTGTAAATAGAACAGTACCTCAGTTGAATATCCTGGAGGAAATATTATGAGTGAATCATGTTGTATCATCACAACAACAGTAGAAAGCGATGGAGAAGCCAGTACCATTGCAAAACTAGCAATTTCTAAACAATTGGCAGCTTGTGTTCAGATCATTCCTGGTATTACGAGCTATTATGAATGGCAGGGTCAAATAGAAAAGTCTCAGGAATTAATGCTACAGTTCAAAACAACGCGTGCGTGTTCAAAAAAACTCATGTCACACATAAAAGCTTCTCATCGTTATGAAACGCCTGAAATCATCATGACTCGAATTGGAGATGTGGATCCAGATTACCAGAAATGGCTAGAGACGGTTACAAACAAGGATACATCACTATAGCATGTTAATATATATTATGTCGAGTGTTAATATTATGTAAAAAGGGCATCTCTACCCTTCCTACGTATTCTGTTTATAATTAGCTACTTCACCACAATATTAACTATCCTGTTAGGAACAACGATTTCCTTTATTAATGTCTTTCCATCTGTATGTTGCCTAACAGAATTCTGTTCATGGGCCAGCTTAAGGATTGCATCTTTATCAGAATCTACCTCCACCTCTATCTGAGCTCTCACCTTACCGTTTACTTGTACAGCTAATTTAACCATATCCTTGACAAGATGCTTTTCATCGTAATCTGGCCATTCTGTATATGCTAATTCATCCTTCTCACCTAGAAGCTGCCACATTTCTTCAGCAACATGAGGTGAAAATGGATTTAATAGCTTAAGAAATACCTCAAGAGCAACTCTCGGTACCTGATCCAAGCCACGCAAATGGTTTGAGAAAACCATTAACTGTGATATCCCAGTGTTAAAAGCCAACCCTTCAAGGTCATTTCCAACTTTTTTTATACTTGCATGCATAAGAGTCAAAGTCTCATCGGAGGGCTGTGTATTGCTTAATTCAATAATTTGACCATCATCATCGATAAAATGCCTCCACAAGCGATTCAGGAAGCGGTACACGCCTTCTATCCCACTGGTATTCCATGGTTTAGAGCGTTCCAATGGGCCCATAAACATTTCATAAAGACGCATGGTGTCAGCGCCGTATTGAGCGACGACTTCATCCGGATTGATAACATTTCCCCTGGATTTGGACATCTTTTCACCGTCCATACCCAAAATCATCCCCTGATTCACCAATTTTTGAAATGGTTCACGTGTTGATACATAACCCAAATCAAACAATACCTTATGCCAAAACCTTGCATACAATAAGTGTAAAACGGCGTGTTCAGCACCACCGACATATAAATCAACTGGCATCCAGTATTTCTCTTTTTCTAAATCCCAGGCCTGATCGTCGTTGTGTGGATCAATGAATCTTAAATAGTACCAACATGATCCTGCCCATTGAGGCATTGTATTGGTTTCTCTCAAATAAACCTTACCGGATGACGGGTCAACAACGTTGAGCCATTCCTTAGCGTTGGCCAAAGGACTTTCCCCTGTACCCGACGGCTTGATTCGAGCAAGCACTGGAAGCGTGAGTGGTAAGTCGCTGTCTGACAGCGGGATAGCATCGCTACCATCATGTAAGATCGGGATGGGTTCTCCCCAATAACGCTGTCTAGAAAAGAGCCAATCCCTCAATTTGTAGTTGACAGTTACCTCTCCCTTACCACTTGACTCCAGCCATTCACCAGTTTTGGCTATGGCTTCAGATGGTTTAAGATCATTTATGCTGAAACTTCCGTCTGCTGTAGCAGAATTAATCATAAATCCATCTTCGATCTGTGTAAATGCTTCTTTGCTGATATCTCCTCCAGAAACAACCTCTCGAATTGGTAAGTCAAATGTGGTGGCAAATTCATAATCACGTGTATCATGAGCAGGAACAGCCATAATAGCTCCAGTTCCATAACTCATTAATACATAGTCACTAACCCAAATAGGAATAAGCTCATCATTTACCGGGTTAATTGCATACGCACCTGTAAATACACCTGATTTTTCCTTAGCCAGCTCGGTTCGATCCAAGTCGCTTTTATATCCAGCTTGTAAGGCATAGGCCTCAACTTCTCCCATTTGATCTGAAACTGTAATCTTCTTTACGAATGGATGTTCGGGTGCCATAACCATATAAGTGGCTCCAAACAGCGTGTCTGGGCGTGTGGTAAATACTTCCAGAGACAAATCATGACCATCAATAGGGAACTTGACTTCTGCCCCATCACTTTTGCCAATCCAATTACGCTGCATGTCCTTGATGGACTCAGACCAATCAAGATCATCTAGATCTGAGAGTAAGCGTTCTGCGTACGCGGTAATTTTTAACATCCATTGGCGCATGGGTTTCCGAACAACAGGATGACCACCTCGCTCGGATTTGCCATTAATGACTTCTTCGTTTGCAAGGACAGTACCCAGTTCTGGGCACCAATTCACAGCTACTTCAGCTTCATAGGCTAAACCCTTTTTGTACAGCTGAAGAAATATCCATTGGGTCCATTTATAGTAGGCTTCATCAGTTGTGTTCACCTCGCGGTCCCAATCATAGGAAAAACCAAGGGATTGGATCTGACGCTTGAAGGTGGCAATATTCTCCGCTGTTTTTATCGCTGGAGGCGTGCCAGTCTCAATTGCGTATTGCTCTGCAGGTAACCCAAATGCATCCCACCCCATTGGGTGAAGCACATTAAAACCCCTCATCCGCTTATATCTGGAAAGGATATCAGTGGCCGTATATCCTTCAGGATGACCAACATGAAGTCCAGATCCTGATGGATAGGGAAACATATCTAATATGTAATATTTGGGTTTATCAGTATGGTGATCAAATGCCTTAAAGGTCTTGTTCTCATACCAGTGTTTCTGCCACTTCGCTTCAATCTCATCAAATGGATACCGATCAGCCATACTCTTCCTTTTTTAAATAAAAAACGCGGACTTAAATCCGCGCTACAAAATTTTCACCTGTCGGGGTGAGAGGATTTGAACCTCCGACCTCTTCGTCCCGAACGAAGCGCGCTACCGGGCTGCGCCACACCCCGAAATGCCCCAAAAGCGCGATAGTATATCATTGTCTATCCCCGTTAGCAAAAGGATAATTGAAGATTCCCCAGAGCAGAAGTCTATCCGAATAATTTCACACCCGTGGTTGTGATAATCGTGACAATAGTAGCACTCATGATCAATCCAGCGAAGATGGCCAGAAATGATTTTCTGTAAGACAATCCAAACAAAAAGGCCGCTGCAGCACCTGTCCAGGCACCTGTTACAGGCAGTGGTATCCCAACAAAAATCACTAAACCCAGAAATTCCCAGGTCTCTATCATCTTCCCCTTACGACGGGTTCTGGCAAATAACCAGGTGAAAAATCTATCACCAATGGGCCATCTCATTAAGAACTTTGAAATAGGTCCTAACATAAGGACGATGGGTATAGAAATAACAAAATTTCCAGCTACTGCCCACATATAGGCCTCTCGCCAGTGCATATCACCAAAAGTAATGCCCCATGGTAATGCCACTCTCAACTCACCAATTGGTGTCATAGCCAACAGAAAGGTAATCCAACGTGGATCCTGAATGAACTCTTGAAAGAAATGAAGAACTGCTTCTACCACTTAAAACTCCTGAAAAATGTTCTAACAAAACGCAATGTATCTTTGAGAAGATGCATGTGACTCTCCTCCGATCCATATATAACTGGGATGGGGCGCCAGACTAAGGGGATTCTTAATTTTGCTACATTAAAAAATACTGCTGATTCAAATTGGAAACCATCTTCAATAGATTCCCATAATCTACTGTCATTCAATGGATAACAACGATAACCAACCTGACTATCTCTCACTCTAAGCGAAGTTCGTAACGACAAGATCAAACTAGTAATATTGTTTGAAAGTTTGCGATGGAAGGGCATGGACTCTGCAATCAGGTTCCGCATACCTACAACGATTCCACCTGGATGTGCTTCAGCAGTCTCGATGAAGTTGGAGATTTCAGTAGGATCGTGTTGACCATCAGCGTCGAGAGTGATCGCAGCATTAAACCCTGCTTCTTTCGCCAGATCCAATCCCGTTTTCAAAGCAGCACCCTTTCCCCTATTCTCCGTATGTTTCAGATAAGCCACATCCACAAAATCATCGGGTCCAATACCATCGGTCGAACCATCATCAATCACAATAATGGAATAGGTAACTGTCTGCTTTATCTGTTGAATCAGTCGTAAAAGAGAATCCCGGCCATTATAGACCGGGATTATAATAACTGGATTCAATTTGGGTAATCCTGATCTCACTCGTGATTCAGCGAAGCCTCGGGTTTGGATGATTTCTTCCTGGTCGATTTGGTAACTTTAAAGGCCAGCACCTTATTTTTCACTGAAATAGCTACTGTTGAATCAGTTTTTACCTCACCCTTCAAGGTCATTTCCGCAATTTTATCCTCAATCAGGTTTTGGATAATCCGTCTCAGTGGACGAGCACCATATTCAGCCTCAATCTCTTGATCAACGATCAATGCCTTGGCTGCAGGGCTTAGCTTAATCTTAACATTCTTTTCGTTTGCGTAGCTGCTCACATCATCGAGAATTAAATCGACGATTTGGATGAGATCCTTACGGATCAGCGAATTAAAGACAAACGAGTCAGTCAGGCGATTGATAAACTCTGGTTTGAAAGTCTCTTTCATCTCCTTATTGATCTTAGAACGCTGATCATCAAGAACAGCCTTATGATCTTTGCGGTTAAAGCCGATTCCAGGCTGAGTTAAATTCTTGATCCCTAAATTAGATGTCATAATTAATATGCAGTTTTTAAAATCTACAGTATGACCCAAACTATCGGTCAATTGTCCCTCATCCATAATCTGTAATAGCATGTTATAGACTTCGGGATGTGCTTTTTCGATTTCATCAAAAAGCACGACGCTATAAGGGTTTCGACGGACAGCTTCAGTAAGTGTTCCACCTTCCTCGTAACCAACGTAACCTGGAGGAGCTCCAATGAGGCGGCTGACATTGAAACGTTCTGAATATTCTGACATATCCATCTTGATAAGAGCCTTCTCATTTTGATAGATATATTTGGCCAGTACCTTGGCTAACTCAGTTTTTCCAACACCAGTAGGTCCTAAAAATAAAAATGAACCAATGGGTCTACGTGGATCGCGAAACCCACTGCGAGCACGTCGCAGTGCTTTTGCCATAGCCTTGATGACATGCTCCTGCCCCACTAGATGCTTGGTCATTTCAGATTCGAGTTTCAGAAGTCTTTCTGCTTCACTCTCGGCAACATCCTGAATGGGGATACTAGTCATAAGCGAAACAACAGAGGCAATATCCACGATTTTTACAACAGGTGGATCAATCTTCATGGCAGTATTCCACTCTTCATTGGCCTCATCCAATTTCTTAGTGAGATTTCTTTCATCATCCCGTAGAGATGCTGCCAGCTCGAACTCCTGGTTGCGAACCACATCTTCTTTCCTGATACGAAGATTATCAAGGTCAGCCTCTAATTGGACGATATTATCAGGAATATCAACATTAGCTAAATGCACTCGAGCACCTGCTTCGTCCATAACATCAATTGCCTTATCCGGATGAAACTTGTCCTGAATGTAACGACTAGAATATGTTACAGCTGATTCGAGAGCTTCATCACTGTACTGCACATTATGATGCGCTTCATAGCGATCTTTCAAGCCATGCAGAATCTGTAGCGTTTCTTTCCTGGATGGAGGTTCTACTGTAACTTTTTGGAAGCGACGCTCCAGTGCCCCATCCTTTTCTACATATTTCCTGAATTCATCTAATGTGGTGGCACCGATACATTGCAAATCTCCTCTGGCCAGGGCTGGTTTGAACATATTGCTGGCATCCATTGATCCACTGGCTGCGCCAGCCCCCACGATTGTGTGGAGTTCATCAATAAAAAGGATGATATCATCATTCTTTTCTAGTTCAGCCGTAACTGCCTTCATCCTTTCTTCAAATTGCCCACGATATTTTGTTCCAGCTATCAAAGCGGCGAGATCAAGTGAGACCAAGCGCTTACTCAAAAGGATTCGAGGAACCTTCTTACCAATAATCCTCAGTGCCAGACCTTCAGCAATAGCAGTCTTACCAACACCAGGCTCACCGATAAGCACAGGATTATTCTTTTTCCTTCGGGAAAGAATTTGAGCAACTCTCTCGATCTCTTTATCCCTTCCAATGACAGGATCCAGCTTTCCACCACGTGCCAACGCAGTCATATCCCGACCGAAATGGTCCAATGCAGGTGTTTTACTCTGGGGTTTTCCTTTTCCTGGGTCAGTTTCACGAGCGCCTGCCTCAGGAGAGAATTCCATTTCGTCACGCACGATTTCATAATCTATACTGAATTGAGCCAGCATATCAGCAGCTATACCTTCCTGTTCACGAAGTATGGCCAGAAGTAGATGTTCCACATCTACAACATCAGCATTTAGATCCCTTGCCTCCTGGTAGGTATTCTTCAGTATTCTCTCAGCGCGTTTTGTGAAGGGGAGCGTCCCGAGAATCATCGTACCGCCTGATGTGCGGATTTGCTCTTCGATGTGATTTTTTATTTCAGCAGGATCGATATTGAGCGATTGCAGAATATCAATAACCTTATTGTCACCCTGTCTGAAAATACCTAACAGTAAATGTTCTGAACCGATATATGCGTGCCCCAGTCTGATAGCTTCCTCTTTTGAGAGTTGAATTACTGCCTGGAGTTTTTTATGGAAATTTGCTTTCAATTTATAACCTCAATATTATTCATGTTTCACCAGGTGCCAATATAGGGCGTGAACACCTCAGAATAAAAACAATGTGTGTATTAGAATTCGTTTATGTCAGGGAGATGACTCTGTCACAAGCTGAAGAGAGTGATCTACTGTGAGTGGCAATGAGAAAAGATTGATCAAATTCAGTTCTAACAGATTGGATGAGTTCTATCAAGCGCTTTCCATTATCTGGGTCTAGATTTCCTGTAGGTTCATCGGCCAATACCAACTCTGGTCTATTCATCAATGCCCTGGCAACAGCGACACGCTGCCTCTCACCGCCAGATAATTGTGAAGGCTTGTGATGACGTCTCTCATGCACACCAACCGCTTCCAGGAGGCTTTTTGCTCTCTCATGAGCCACTTCCTTATCAAGATCAACAATCTTTGCAGGAATTAGTACATTTTCCAGGGCAGTAAACTCAGGAAGAAGATAATGAAACTGAAAGATGTAACCTAAATTCTCGGCCCGAAAGGTGCTCAAGGTTTCATCTTTCATTTTAAAAGGAGATTTTCCGGAAATGATTAGTTCTCCTGAATCAGCCGTATCAAGAGTACCTATGATATTTAGTAAGGTGGTTTTACCTATCCCTGAGGGTCCATTTATAGCTACAATCTCACCTCTTTCCATACTCAGATTGACATTCTGAAGCACATTAAGATGTTCACCTACTGCATTATAGCTTTTGTTAATATCAATGACTTGCAGGATAGTATTCATTATCGGATTTCTCTATCTTTTATAATTGATTGCATCTAGAGGCAACAGTTTAGCCGCTTTTTTTGAGGGATAGCGAATGGAAAGCTGGACAATGGCAAATGCTACCAGGCCAACCAATGCAACTTCATTCCAGTACATTTTTACTGGTAATACTGGTATGAGATAAATCTCATCTGGAAGTGTTATCCAACCCCAGTGAGATTGACTTAATACAAGCAAAGTTCCCAACACGACTCCCAGTACAACCCCAAGGAAGGCGACTATAAGTCCCTGTAGGTTAAAGATTTTCTTTATATCTGAGGACTGGGCTCCCATGACACGAAGAATGCCGATATCCCCGGTTTTCTCCAAAACCATCATCATCAATGAGCTGACAATATTAAATACTGCAATCAGGATAATCATGTTGAGACCAATAAAACTTCCCCACTTTTCCATTCGCATGGCATCAAATAGGGTCTTATGCTGATCATACCAGGTTTCAATCTGTAATTGTGGTAACTCCTGATTTAATCGCTCTTTGATCATCCTGGCATCATTAAAGTCCGCCAACTGAAGATGAAGGAATTCTTTTCCTACAGATTTAAACATCCTCCGTCCCTCTACATAGTCTATGATGGCAAGATTTCTGTCAAAATCAAAAATGTCTGAACGGAAAACACCAGTTACGACAAAGTGTCTCTGCGGAATACGGAATAAACCAGGACGGATATCAAGAGGACTCTGAATCGCGATTGTATCTCCGGTCGTGAGAAAAAACTTATCCGCAATTCCCGCACCAATGACAATACCAGGTAATTCGAAATCATTTCTTTTTAGCCTACCTGAAGTGTTTCGCTCATGTGGTTGGTCAGTTAAGAAGTATTCCCAATGCTCCTGGTCAATAGCATGAATATTGAGTACCATTTTTTCATCGAGTACTTCGAGTACCGCTTTTCGTTCTGTACTGGCATAGATAGACTTTGCTTCCGGAACCAGAGTTTGGATTTGCTCAATATCCGCGTCAGAAGAAAGCACGACATGGGGTATAAAATTTGCAATACGCCGTGTGACCTCCCCCTCAAAACCATTTAGGATGGCCATAGTAATAATCAAGGCAATCACACCCAGGGCAATTCCCACAATCGAAATACCCCCTACCAGACTAATGAAGCGGTTGCTTCTCTTGGTAAAGAAGTAGCGCCGAGCCATATACCAATTCAGTTGGCTCATTCATCCCTCAATGTATCAGCGGGTTGGAGGTGACTGGCTTGCATGGCTGGAATGAGCGAAGACAAAATTGCAAGGAGAATGACACCACTTGAAATTCCGATCACATCCTCCAATCCGATGTGAATTGATACCTTGTCCATAAAATAGACATCACTAGGGAGTGAAATGATGCCAAAAGTCGTCTGTAACCACGCCAAAACAATAGATAGGACAATCCCCGCTATTGTTCCCAGAAGACCCATCATCAGACCTTCCAGTGCAAATATCCGACGAATTCTTTTTCGGCTTGTCCCTAGAGCTCTCAAAGTACCTATTTCAGTCCTTTTCTCCATTATGATGAGAATGAGAGTGCTGGCGATGTTCACAAGAGCTACAATGATTATCAAACTGAAGATAATGAAAATTGGCAACTGCTGGGTTTTCATCCAGTTGAAAAGGGTTTGATGGCGATCCCTCCAGGATATGGATAAATGTGAATATGGAAGAATTTGATCGATCTGGCTCATCACCTCATCTGTTAGACTAATATCGGTAAGGAAGACTCCAAAATCATCAGTATCTGGACTATCTGGAAATAAGGTTTGTATGGTTTGTGGTGAACAGTAAAGGTAACTTTTGTCATAATCTATCATCCCGGATTCATAAATGGCTTGAACCTGGGTTGCAGCGATCACAGGCAATCCCATCTGGTCCGTAAGAGAGCCTAGATCATAGATTAGAATTTGATCATTAATGCCTACCTCAAGCTGGTCAGCCAATGCTGCTCCAATAATCAGTCCGGACTGGTCGCTCTCTCCAGTTGTATAATTCGCACTCACAGAGTAGAGTTGACTCAGCGCAGATTCAGGCATAACCTCTAAAAGAGCACCTTCTGTGATGCTATTGGCTTTGAGCATGACTTCTGCTTTGTTTATCCTGAAAATTTGATCTACACCTTCGATTAAAGAAATTTCTGAAAGTTTTTCATCATCCAGATCAAATCCGGAGTCGAAGAGCTTCTCAATTCGTATATGGGTGTCAAAACCGATGATTTTATCAGTAACTACAGATTCAAAGCCACGCATCACCCCAAGGGCGAGTACGAGTGTTGATACGCCAAGTGCCATACCAATCATGGTGGTACGAGAGATAAATGCTATAAAGGGAACTCGGTGCTTGCCGAAGAGATATCGAGTTGCGAGATAGCCAGTGTAAGACACGACTAGGGCTTTGAACCTATCCTTTTGATTCTGGGCGCATCTGAGGGAACAACAGAACGTCCCGAATGGATCTATTGCCAGTCAACAACATGACCAATCGATCGAGACCAATGCCAACACCACCTGTTGGTGGCATTCCATATTCCATGGCTTGTAGAAAATCTTCATCCAGGGATTGAGCTTCCTCATCTCCTGCAGCGCGAAGTGCAGACTGGGCTTCTAATCGTTCACGCTGATCAATAGGATCATTTAACTCCGTAAAAGCATTGGCAAATTCATTACCCGCTATAAATAGTTCAAACCTCTCAACAAAGGTTCCATCACTCTCGCGTTTGTTCTTAGCCAGGGGCGAAATGGCTTTGGGGTATTCGGTGACAAATGTGGGGTGAATAAGGTGAGGTTGAACCAAATCATCGAAGAGTGCATCGAGTAGTTGACCATAATTTGCATCACTGGCTGCATCAATTTTTTTTTCACGACATACCTTGAGCAATTCAGCAGCATCAGCTTTAGATAAATCAACATTGGCATGTTTTTGCACAAGTTCGGCCATGGTCGCTCGATCGAAAGGTTGGGTCAGATCTATTTCATGGTAGTTAAATATAAATTTGGATTGATTCAGATCTGTAGCGAGATGTTTGAAAAGTGATTCCACCTGATCCATGAGGTAAAAGTAATCAACATAGGCTTCATACCATTCAATGGCAGTAAATTCAGGGTTATGTGTACGATCCATTCCCTCATTTCTAAAATTCCGAGAAAACTCAAAGACCTTTTCAAAACCACCAATAATCAGACGTTTCAGATAAAGTTCATCGGCTATACGCAAGAATAGATCTATATCCAAAGCGTTGTGATGTGTTTTGAATGGCCTAGCAGAGGCACCACCATATAGGGGCTGGAGGATGGGTGTTTCTACCTCCAGATAATCGGAATTATCAAAAAAACTTCTGATACTGCGATAAATCTTTGCACGTTTAACAAAGGTTTCTTTTACATCAGGGTTGACAATAAGGTCAAGATAGCGCTTTCTATAACGCTGCTCTTTGTCCTCAAAACCGTCAAATAGCAGGCCATCCTTTTCCTTAACGTTAGGAAGTGGGCGAATATTTTTACTGAGGAGAGTCAGCTCATGAACTTTAAGCGTCTTTTCACCCGTTCGAGTGGTCATCATTTCACCACTTACACCTACAAAATCTCCGATATCGAGCTGTTTGAACATCATGTAGGTATCTACACCAACATCATCGCGACCGATGTACAACTGCAATTTGCCACTACCATCCATGATGTTAGCAAAACTTGCTTTCCCCATAACCCGTCTTGACATTAGTCTACCTGCGAGCCGTGTCCCCTTTTTCTCCTGTAGATCATCAAATGTTTCTAAAGCTTCAGAAATCAGATGGCTTCGACTATAATTATGTGGATATGGATTGATACCATCAGCTAGCAGAGTTTTGATTTTCTCTTTTCGCTGGTCGATGATTTCGTGTAATGTGCGTTCACTCATGAAGATTCTTTTCCCATTTGATTCAATAAAAATGCTTTAATAAAACCGTCTATTTCACCGTTCATGACGGCCTGAATGTTTCCTGTTTCATGTTTTGTACGGTGGTCTTTGACCATGGTGTATGGATGAAACACATATGACCTAATCTGGTTACCCCAGCCAATTTCAGTTTTGGAGGAGGCCAGTTGATCCATTTTAGCCTGTTCCTTTTCTTTCTCAAGTTGATGGAGGCGGGCCTTGAGCATTTTCATGGCTGTTTCTTTATTTTTGTGCTGAGATCTTTCATTTTGACACTGAACCACAATTCCGGTAGGTCCATGTGTCAACCTCACTGCGGAATCAGTTTTATTGATGTGTTGACCACCTGCACCACTAGCACGGTATGTATCAACTCTGACTTCGTTCATATCGATTGTTATCTCAATTTCTGTATCATAGAGTGGGTACACATACACAGATGCGAAGGAAGTATGGCGACGTGAATTTGAGTCAAAAGGACTAATCCTTACCAGACGGTGAATCCCATTCTCAGCTTTAAGATACCCAAATGCAAAATCCCCCTTCACTTCAATACTGGCATCTTTGAGACCGGCCTCATCACCAGGTAAATAATCCAGGGCCTTCCAGCTCCACCCGCGATTGTCAAACATACGAGTGTACATACGATAGAGCATCTCAGCCCAATCCTGAGATTCTGTTCCTCCAGCTCCAGGATGGATGGTCACGATGCAATTTAGGACATCATCCTCACCTGAAAGGAGTTGACGTAACTCGTAGTCCTCTAGGGTCTTGCGGAACTTTCGTAGGGATTTTGAGAGATCTGGAGTCAGGCTCTCATCTTGATCTTCGAGAGCAAGTTCCATTAGAATATCAAGATCTTCTTCGTGGTTTACAACATTCTCCCAATCCGTTATCTGAGATTCTAGTAGATTAATTTTTTTGAGAGTTGCTTGAGCTGTGGCCTGGTCACTCCAGAAATCATCTTTGAGGGATGTCTGTTTTAATTCACCAAGTTCTGATTGAACCTCGGAAAGGTCAAAGATGCCCCCTCAGCGTATCGAGACGCTGCTTAAGTCCACCCATTTCATCTCTGATTTCATCAAACATCTATGTAGTCGTTCTTGTAAATAGATAGTAGCCATTAATCAATGTAACCATCAGATTAATGTATGGGATGGCAGTACTTAGAATACTCCAGACAGTCCCTTTTACAATGATCGTATCATTGGGGTATATTTTGGGTATGTACTTACTGTCCCCAGTTTCCAGGAATTTTTCAACATTGGCAATTATTACGCGGTCTTCACCTTTAGTTTCATTAAATCGAAGAATCCTGATATTATCCAATTTAGCCATATTGCTTGGTCCACCAACATAACTCAAAATAGAAATGAGATCGGCATCACTCGGTACTAATTTGACACCTGGTGTACGCACTTCACCCCAAATGCGGATAGACATACTCAGTTTTCCAGTTTCAGGGTCTATTATATATCGAGGATCTGCATTGCTTTGATCAGGATTCTGTGCCATTGCCATAGAAACCATCGCTAGTAGAGTTAAGATCCAGATTAGTCTTTTTTGCACTATTTGCCCCATATTTTTCTCAACACCATCAGAAATGGTAATTAATTCCAATTTTTTGCATGTTTGCCAACTCATGCTGGCTAAACGAGTAATCAATAATAAACTTTTTTAAGCCAATGCCAAGACCTAAGGAAGGCGTGTATCCGTCATGTCCCCCTCGGAGAAAAATAACATCTTTAATACTGACCCCAATCCCATATTGTCCAACCCCAGAATACCTATCCTGGATTGAAGTACTTAGAGTAAGCTGCGAGTCATATTTTGGTAATTCCTGAGTAATTGAAAAACCAATGACTAGACTTCGTTTTATAGCATCCTGGTGTTTTGTTGTCCAATACACAGGAGAGTTTAAAATATCACTCAAAGACATACCTAATCCGAACTCAGTGTTCCTTAATACCTTAGTCATCCCCGCAAGGCTAAAGAAAAGTTGGCTTCCAATATCTATACCGAATCCCAACCCCCTGTTCTCCACCAGGACTTTATCGATGTATTTCGCGGAAATACCAATGGGCATCCTACAGGGAATTTTGAAAAATTTCCAACCCAGATTGATCTCAAACTCAAGCTCTCTTGCCATGCTTATAAACACAGCATCTTCTCGATATTTGATCAGAGATGAAGGTGTATCTCCTAAGGTCAAAACTGAATCACGTCGATCACCTGGTGTTAAGCCTGACAGGTTTGGTCTGGAAAAGAGGTCATTAACTGAGCTGTGAACCACAGTCACACCTAACGCATATGTATCACTCAGCCTGTATTTCGCCTCCAGCCCAAGGTTGGTCGATAGCCCCTGGAAGTCCTGGTACACAAGGCTCAAGTGCGGAAATCCATTGGTAGTAGCGAATCCGGCAGGGTTGTTCAAGGCATGACCTGATACAACTTTAACAGCCACTGCGCTATAACCCAGAGATTGAACTTGTGGATAGTGACTTGCCAGGAGGAAGGCATCTGCATATTCACCTGCAAATAGCATTTGAGCCCAGAGAAAAGTCAGGAAGATGTATTTCAATACTACCCTCATCGATTTTTCACCATCTTTCCTACAGGACCTAGAATCACTTCGTTCTCCAATTGCCCTTTAATCCTATAAAAGTAGACTCCATTGGCAACAAAATCATCTGATCGATCACGTCCATTCCAGGGAACCTCATGATAACCAATGGCACCTAAACCTATGCTCACGCGGGCATTAAACATATCAATGGTGTGTAGTTTGTAACCGGAAAGGGTAAATATTTCAATGACTACATCATCTAGGGGCTGGGTAAGTTCATATATTATAAGGGTTTCACCTTCAAATGGATTAGGAAAGTTACCATAGTCATATATTGCCGCCTCACCGGCAACTACTCCCGTAATGGAAACTTCCTCGGACCAGTTGCCCAGCGCATCGCTCATTTGATAGGAAATAATGTGTTCACCAACTTCCAGGTCTAGCTGAATTGTTGCACTCATAATTTGACCGGTCTTTGTAGTATCCCCCAATTGAGTTTCCATTTCATTTCCGTCAACCAGAACCTTGGTGCTGGCTTCATCCCATGAAAATCCGTTCTCATCTTCACCGAGAAGATTAAGATGACTTGACTCCAGCAAATAATCGCCATCAAAGAAAAGTTGCCCTTCAATCATCATGGAAACATCAGGACCACGATAGTCCCCTTTCTGCCCCATGGCGATTAAGCCAGGATGTTTCAGCGAATACATGTTTGGTGCAATCGATTCAACTTGTGTCCAAACTGGCAAATTGGGGTCCATCCGAAAGAGTTGAATACTCGAACCAATTTGGAAGTTGAGGTTATCAGAGAAGGTTTCCAGTAAATAAATCGTTGAGTCCTGATACAGGGTTACCCCTGGTAAAGCTGAAATGGTCTCTTCAAAGGGTCTGATTCTCACCCATGTTGTGTCTCCCCGATCCCCGATAATGCTTCCTCCTGACCATATTTCTAATGTATCTGAAGATTGACCATCGAAAGTGATACCTAATCCAGGAAGGAGCTGATAATATTCAGATGCAACCACCTTTGTGAGGGAGTTGTCGCTTAGGTCCAGATCACTGAGGATATTCAACGAAGCGGTTAATTCAACACTATCTATTCCGAATATCCATGGAGTAAATACTGAATTATGTCCCTCATGGATTTCAATGGTATAATCGATTAATTGAGTCCCACTAATCAATCCTGCTTCAATGTGTAAAGCGGCTGAAGCAGTATGCTCCCCAAACAGGGAATAATCGAGATGGATACCAGTATTATTTGCTTTAACACCACACCTTAACTCATTGATACTCAGACTGATATCTCGAGGCAGGTAGAGGGTATATGTGTTTGATGTCCCAATATGGGCTCCACCTCCAAACGCAGAAAATGAGTAGTATGTAGTGGTTAATCCAGAACGCAAACGTGTAGTATCCGGTAGATACCACCAGTCACCATCGGTGAGAAGTGGGATGCGATCATCATTTGATCCAGATAGGACCAGAAGCATGCTATCTGCTTGAAGCGTAGAACTGTGAAACTTCACGCGAATTGGTATTTCAGGAGATTGTGACAATTCTTCAGCAGTCGGTGGGTGGTGCTCAAACCAATCAGAAGAAATAGAATATGCTGCGTATCCCTGTGCTGATGATTGATTTGATCCCCTATCCAGAGTATAGATGGTTCTTCCTCTTCCCAGGGGCGCTGATGTTTCCTGAGAGATGAGGAAATTCCTATTTTGTTGTGTTGGATAAGATTGAGGTAGGGTCCACCATGGATGATTCTCAGCATTTACAGGCAATAAATAGATTTCTCCATCTTCAATTCCTGTATAATCCAGGCTTAGTTGTTCTGCGGTTGCATAGATTGACTTTTCTGATGACAAATACTCTTGAAACTCAGGACGGAGTAGCCGCGTCGTAGGGTCGCCTAAATAATTGTACTGGAATAACATAGAAGGTTTTAGGTAATCGTAACCACTATTGGCAAGGAAATATTCCATTCGTGCAATATTGATTATTTCCCCCACAGTTTTATCATCCTCTAACAATCGCCTCATCAGGGGTTGAATCATGAGATAATCATTGATTACCCAGCCAACACCTGATGAGCCAAACCAGCCAATAGCACCAGTTGGTGATTCAGAAACCACAACCTCACCCAGACCCCTGGTTTGGGCAAAGGAGGCAGTAAAACAGGTCATACTGGTTACAAAGGCTGGTGGAGTATCCTCATTCAGATAATTAATATCATCTCTTACAAAAAGAGACCTGTCTGCCCAGACAGCTCCACCCCCATGCCCGAGGAAATTGATAAGTAGTTTACCCCGATTCCAATGTTCAACGAGTGAATCTGTATCACCCCAAAATATTTGACCCTCTGAATCGCGATCAATAAATATCCTGGATGGCATGTATGCTTGAGGTACGGTATTCCTCAGGATCGACTGACTCTGAATTTTAAATGTTGTATCGAATCCAGCAATGGTGATGAGTTCGTTTTGCCAGGTACCAAAATTTTGACCTGAACCATAGTTGATGAGCTTTGTAAGTGAGGTACTCAGATCATCTGCATCATCACAAGGGATTCGCCCTATATGGATATCAGGGAGATAATCATCACCATTTATGAGACTATACCAATAATCTGCCTCAGCAGCCCCCCACCCGTATGTCTGCATATAAAAAGTAGGGATATTCTGAATTCGCACGTCCCGTTTGGTCTCCTGTGGATTTGATATAGCATCTCCAAACAGAATGGCATATTCAGGATGAGAAGACCATTGTCGGTTCGCATAACGTAAAAAGGATTTGATGGCAAGTGGTGAATGAATACCCCAGTTAAATTCATCGTATATATCTGCTACCGAGACTGCAATTGGATTCCATCCTTCACTTCTTTTGAATTCTAGATAAGGCTCTAGAAGATCCATAAATTTCGGAATAGTAATGACAATTAAATCAGCATCTTGCTCTCTCAATTGAGTAGTGGTATCCATGGTTGTTTTGAGCGGTCGCAATATTCCGTCATGACTGGCAGCCCAATAGTCAGGTGTAGCATCAGAAGCATTGTCCTGAAACACCAGACTGTACTCAGGCTCAACTGCATCCCAATTTTCCCGAATTGTAAACCCTGTAATTTTTGACAATCCTTCTTTGTATAGAACCAGCTCATGTGATTGAAACCCCTGGATTTCAAATTCAAGGTTGGTGGATGGGTTTATAAATGATTTTCGGAATCTTAATTGGTCATCATGCGCTTTCAGCAGATGCTCATATCCAATTTCAATCCAATTAAACACTATCATATCATAATTCCCCGGTTCCGTGCTAACCGGTGCGAAAATGGCGAGGGTATTGTCACCATCTGCAGCAAGAATATTGTGTGAAAGATTTAAAGCAGGCGGAGAAGTCAGAATATACTCTTCCTGCTGTGTCCAACTACCATCACCGATAGAATGATCATTCATGAATGCATATAGCGTATGGGTCTTCACCTCTCCGATTGTTTCACTGTAGGTAAGACCGTGGAGACCCAGAGATACCTGTAAATTCTCACTTGAACCACGAAAAGGATTGGGTAGGAAATATTCAACCTCTTTTGTGACTCCAGAATTCACAGATTCCCAGAAGTAATGATCCCTGGAAATGCTAGGCATATCAGTATCCACCTGACCCAACCTGTGAAACGTATTGTCCTCTTCTATATGTATCTCGTCCCAAAAGGTTGTAGGTCTGACTGGGGTTAAATCGACCAAAGCACCCGATTCTTCAACGAATCGCAAGCCATTTGCTCCCCCCCAATCCAGCCAATAAACATTGATGTCAGAGAAAGCATCGAAAAATTGAGTTTCACCATCAAAGTATTTTTGCTTGCCAATAAAATCAAAATAATCACCACTATTAAAGCTGTTATCACCATGGTCATTGACATGAATCGCCTGTTCTTCACCACGTTCGCGTAAAGTCAGAGATCTACTGTCGATTTGATCTAGTGGAAAATCATCCATTTGGGCAAGCGAATCATAGTAGACCCTGTATATCCCATCTTTAAGGACATGGAGTTTTAGTTTACCCTGTCCCAGGCCGGAATTACTTACAGCAAGTGGTCTATTTGAATGATGGATATACCGATTTAGATAGAGACCAATATTTTCAGCTTGTGCTGCTGTTGATATATCCGTACCAACGTGCACTGTAATTCTCGCAGGGATAAGCAATTGATTGTGAGTATCATTATACACTGTGCCTAAGACATTTACAGCCCATAGCTGATAACCATCTACGCTTTTGATATGTTTAATCTTGACTACATCGTGGTTCATTTGAATGCGAGGAAGTGCCTGTAAATCCAGCCCTTTTGCATGTTCTCTACTGATTACCCGATCTTCAGGTAAGGGTAATGATCGCACCTCCTCCAATTCGAAGTCTATAGTTGGTGGACCATTTCTTGTATACACCAATTTTGATTTTACTGGAATCTGAAAACCATTATCTAGAACTGTTTGATTCCAGGCAGGGTATTCCAGACTGTTTGTAGTTAGAGATATATCATTGATATCTGGGATGTCTACTGTCCAAATGATTTCGTGGGTCGATGCACTACTCGTAGTGCCTGAATGCTGCACGGAGTCAGCTGAGAGAAAGGATCCCAGAATAAGAATCCATATCAGCGTCTGTCGCATATTAGATAATCAGGTTGTTCAGAACTTTGCGCAATTGAATCTCGTCAAGACCACGTTTCATTACGCCATTATGGACATGGGAAAGCGTACCCGTTTCTTCAGAAACGACGAGAATGTGAGCATCTGTCTCTTCAGAGAGACCCAATGCTGCCAGATGTCGTGTTCCTAGCTTCATTCTTGCCCCTTGTGGCTCTTCTGATAACGGAAGTATACACTTGGCTGACTCGATGACTTCATGGCTGATGATTACCGCCCCATCATGTAATGGTGATGATGGATTGAAAATAGAAACGAGAAGTTCTGCAGAGACTCTAGCATTAATCGAGGCTGATTTTTCCTTAATGTGTTTTAGTCCAACCTCGCCTTCCATAACGATTAACATACCCCATTTCCGCTCCTGACATAAAACAACTGCATCTGATATTTCAGCTACCATTGCAAGATTCTTCACTCGAAACAGGTAGCGTACAACAGGGATCTGCCCCAGATAAATCAGGATACGCCTGAGTTCAGGTTGAAACAAAATAACAACTGCAATAACCCAGACCGTGGACAGGTTTGAAAGGAGCCAAGACATACCATGCAGTTCTGCCCAGCGGACAATAACCGATAGCAGGATGAGGATGAGGATACCTGATAATAATTGGGCGGCTCTAGTCCCCTTGAAGATTTTGTATAGAGAAAACAAAACAAATGAAACGGCGAGTATATCTACAACATCATAGACCCGAACTGAAAGAAAGGCCAGTGAGAATAATTCATATCGCCAAAAATGGATAGTGACAGCTGCTACCAGCAATCCGAGGATGATATAGAGAATATTTTTTTTATCAGGCACTGTGCAATTTAATCCGAATGTTTTTGAATGGCAGTGAAGATATCAAGAAGTTGTCGTGTTTCGGCAACATCATGAACCCTGAATAACCGAACCCCTTGCTGGTAACTTGAAATTACAGCAGCCATCGACCCACCAATACGATTTTCAGTGGCTGAATGATCAATCATCCCTATGAATGATTTACGGGACGCACCAAGTAATAGGGGTCTTCCCAAGCCTGCGAAGTTATCCATATTTGCCATTAATTTGAGGTTATCAGATAATGTTTTCCCGAAGCCTATGCCAGGATCCAATACAATCTGTCTGGGGTCAATCCCAGCATTAATGGCGGTCTGGATCCGTCCTTGAAAGAATTCATTAACTTCGCCAAGAACATCTACATAAGCTGGATCATCTTGCATGTTTTTCGGCTTGCCTAGCATATGCATAAGAATAAGTCCAGCATTCCTGTCACTCACTAATTTAAACATTTCACGATCAGTATTCCCCGCGGATACATCATTCACAATGTGCGCACCAGCATCAAGTGCAGCTTCGGCCACGCTGGACTTTTGGGTATCTATGGAAATGATGGCATCCGTTTGTGAGGCCAGTACTTCGATGACAGGGAGAACACGAGACTTTTCGTCTGCAGAGCTTACCGGCAGAGATCCTGGACGAGTAGATTCACCTCCTACATCAATTATATCTGCTCCGTCATTTAACATGTCTTGAGCTCGGGAGACTGCCCTTAAGGGATCAATAAACTGACCACCATCGCTAAATGAATCAGGAGTCACATTTAGAATACCCATTATGCGTGGTGTATTTAAATGAAACTCCTGATCCTTAATCAACCAATTATTGTGACCTATTTGATGTGAGTTTTTATCCTCGATCATAGGCGGTGATACAATTTAATCTTTTGGTTCTTCCGAAGTGGGTTCTGTAGGACCCTCCTTCTCATCTGTTTTCTTGGGTTTAACCGGTTTTCGTCTGCTAGGCGCTTTTTTCTTAACAGGTGCAGATTTTGAGTCCTCTGTCTCGGATTTTGAGGAAGTTTCCTTAAATTCAGGTTCTTTCTCAGGAGGGATAGATTCAGGAACAACTTCTGATGCCTCTTCTACCTTCTCCACTTTTGGAGCAACGACTTCCTGCTTTTTGCCTTGATTGTCAGAACGCTGCCTTGGGCTGTTGGCTTTTCTCCGTCCTCGCTGCGAGTTTGGATTTTTTTTCGTCTGAGTTGAATCTTCGTGTTTTACTCCGAGAATTCTATCAAGTTGATGGCCATCGATACTCTCTTTATCAAGTAGTAAATTCGTTATAAGCTCTAATTTATCCTGATTCTTGGAGATGATATCTTTGGCTTTTTTATAGGCGGTATCAATTATCTTCCGAACTTCAGCATCGATCTTTTTGGCCATATCTTCACTGAAGTCACGATGCATTCCTAAATCACGACCAATAAAAATTTCTTCCTTTTTTTGACCGTAGGTCATTGGACCCATCTTGTCACTCATTCCCCACTCAGTCACCATTTTTCTGGCGAGAGATGTAGCGCGCTCAATATCATTTCCGGCACCAGTTGTCATCTGATTTAGTACCACTTCCTCCGCGACACGACCACCCATGAGGATGGCAAGCATGCCCTCCATATAATCTCTGGAAAAATTGTATCGATCATCTACAGGCAATTGTGCTGTAAGACCAAGCGCTCGTCCACGTGGAATAATAGTAACCTTATGAACCGGATCTGTGCCAGCAGTCAGTCTGGCAACCAGGGCATGTCCAGCTTCATGGACAGCTGTGGTTTTCTTTTCTTTCTCATTGATGACCATGCTCCGACGCTCGGAACCCATCATCACCTTATCCTTGGCATGCTCAATATCAACCATTTCAACACGTTGTTTACGATGCTTTGATGCAAGGAGTGCAGCTTCATTAATGAGATTTGCAAGATCAGCACCAGACATACCAGGCGTTCCTTTTGCGATAATATCCAAGCGGACATTTTTTGCCAGAGGAATCTTTTTAGAATGCACCTTGAGGATGGCTTCACGTCCACGAACATCAGGATTATCCACAGTGATTTGTCTATCGAATCGACCAGGTCTTAATAGGGCTGCGTCTAAGACATCAGGTCGGTTTGTGGCTGCAAGCAATATTATATTATCAGTTGTTTCAAAACCGTCCATCTCCACAAGCAGGGCATTCAGAGTCTGTTCTCTTTCATCGTGGCCACCACCAAGTCCAGCCCCTCTTTGACGACCTACAGCATCTAACTCATCGATGAATATGATACAGGGTGCATTCTTTTTACTCTGTTCAAATAAATCACGAACTCGGCTCGCGCCAACTCCAACAAACATTTCAACAAAATCTGCACCACTAAGACTGTAGAAAGGTACACCCGCTTCACCTGCAACAGCTCTTGCCAACAAGGTTTTTCCTGTTCCAGGAGGACCTACCAGAAGCGCACCTTTGGGAATCCTCCCACCAAGTTTTTGGAAACGTTTGGGGTGTTTCAGGTATTGAACAATTTCTCTTAGTTCATCCTTGGCTTCTTCACAACCAGCAACATCTCTAAAGGTCGTAGCAGGTTGTTCCTGATCGAGAATCTTTGCCCTGCTCTTACCGAAGGAAAAAATGCCTTTTGTCCCGGCACCACCCGACTGCATGCGGCGCATGAGGAAGAACCAGAAAAAGATGATTAGGAACCAGGGTAAAATTTGAAACAGGTAGTCTACCCAGTCTCGGGTCTCATCCTGGAATTCATAAACGATTCCCATAGAATCCCATTCAGCCGTAACGTCGCTATCTATTGTTGGTGACAGGACTACCCAGAATTTCATGTAATCTTTACTCACACCATTAATGACGGTCGTTTCAGGAACTTTCAATGTACCGTGAAATTGATTCTTCTTCAAAACTGCGGATTCAATTTTGCCGTCTATGAGCAAAGCCCTGTATTCCGTATAGCCGAGCTTTTGAACATGTTCGGTATCAGTTTTCAGAACTTGTGCAAACACGAATACCGACATCAGAATCACGACCCATAACAGCGTCGTTTTCATTCCCTTCTGCCAATTTTCATTCCCCTCAGCTGGACGGGTAATTTTGATATTTGTTGATTTTTTTACTGGTTTAGACTCAGGTCGACGCTTGTTTTTATGTCTCGAATCTCGGTGATCCTGCTTCCCTCGATTATCTCTCTTATCGCGATTACCTCTGTTATCTCTATTGTCCCGCTGGTTGCGGTTATCTGCTTTATTGTAAGGTTTTCTTGGTGATCTGCGCCGTTGGTTTGAGTTTCTATCGTTCCGACGTGGAGAGTTGTCCTGATTTCTGGGACCTCTATCCTGATTTTTATTTGACTGATTATCTGCGTTCATGTTATCCTTTTACAAATTCATATTTACAGGAAATGCCCAAATCGATGGGAGGTTCCTGAATTTCTGGTCTAGATCTAATCCATATCCTACGAGGAACCGGTCAGCTACTTCAAAACCAATATATTCTGCTTCAAATTCAAGCTTCAAACATTCAGGTTTAAAAAGGAGTGATGCAAAGGCTACTGAGGCTGGTTGGTTTTCTAGAATTCTGTGCTTCAAAAATCGGGCAGTCAGTCCACTATCGATAATATCTTCAACAATAATCACATCTCGATCTGTGATTATGCAACTAATATCCTTGAGTAATCGGACTGTCCCAGATGATTGGGTTCCTGAATGATATGAGGAGACTTTGATAAAATCGATTTCACAATCAATATCAAGTCTTTTTGCCAGGTCTGCCAGGAAGAAGACAGAACCATTTAGCACACCGATTAGAATCGGTACTTTGCCTGCGTAGTCAGTGGATATCTGCTTGGCCAGTTCATCAATTCTTTTCTCGATAACTTCTCGTGAATAGATTTCTTCCAGTACCTGACCAGTATATTTACCCATATTTTCCACAACTCGCGTATTCATTCAAACGTTCCCTTTTGAAAATGAAACTTTATACAGTGCTTTAATTGAGTGTCTTTGATTTTGTACTCAGGAACCATTGCAGAATAGGCCGTACGGATGCCAGGTATCCAAATCAGTTCACCATTCCGTTCAATAATCGGATAGTATTCTTTCAGATAAGGAGCTACACGGCTTGACTGTAATAGCTTGTAAACAGAAATTGTTTTGCCTGCGCCATCTACCACCATTTTATCACCATTCCTCGCAGCACGCATGTTGTAGAGGTCCGTACCAGTGTCTACCCATAAATATGAAGGATCCTGAATATGATCTTCCATGGATGATGTGGTAAATTCGATGAGGAAGAATGGAAACTTATTCTCATTGCTGAGGGCCAGTTGCGTATCCGCCCAAAGATAGTCCGATCTTTTGAACAGTAAGATTTCCTCTCTATTGCGGAAAGCTGTAACCGAAGCAGGTAGTTGAATTTCCTTCCCGATGGCATCATCATCAAATAATACTTTCAAGGCATGGAAATGATTTGATGAGATTCCTTGTGGCATCAAAGAAATTAATTGAAAAGCTCTGTCAAAAATCGCCTTTTGGATCGGCGAAAAATAGTCGGGGAGCGCACCCAATCCTAATGCTATTTTCGGGGCATAAACTGCCCTAAACCCATTTATATCAACATCTTCTATGCTTGCTTCAATCAAACTATTTAACGCCTGCCCCTCACGTAATAATCCCTGGATAGATGTTCTGAGACGGTGATTATAATTCTTGTTCAATTCAGGTATAACATTTGCCCTGATATTATTTCTTAGAAACGATATATCTGTGTTTGATTTGTCAAGACGATATTCAAGGTGCTGATTAATTGAATAATCGGTGATGTCTTCACGTGTAAATTTTAGTAAAGGTCGGATAAAACTACCATTCCTTTCACTAATTCCTGATAAACCTTGAATACCACTCCCCTGATAAATATTCAACAGAATCGTTTCCACTTGATCGTCAAAATGCTGTCCCGTGGCTATGTAATCATAACCAAGCTTTTCCCTAAGCTGTGAAAAAGCTAATCTACGCCTCACACTACCAGCCTCTTCTAGACTCATTCCATTCAATTTGGCGTACAGTTTAATATCTTCGCTGATCACATGTATTGGATAGCCAAGCTTAGTAACAACGTCTTCAATAAATTCGCAATCACCATCACTCTCTAATCCGCGTAGCTGATGATCGAAATGGACTACACTAATCTCAAGATCTGGAATTCCACAAAGTAGGTGCAGAAGTACAGTCGAATCGATTCCACCTGAACAAGCAACCAATATTTTTAGATTGGGTTCATACCAGTCAGATGATTGGCAGTATTGGCGAAATGTCTCTTTATTTAGCATTACAAAAAAGCGACTCTATTAGATCAATATAGTCGCTTTGATTTGATTCATATTTTGTGAGATGTTTAAACCTCGTCGAAGAACCAATCAGCTAAAGATTGAATTTTCTGTTCATAAGAGTTCGGGTACATAAACCATGTTGCTGCAGAGATTGAACTGAGCAATGAGTTACCATCTTGTGGTGTGAAGCAGAACCCAACCAACTCTTTCCCGCCATCAATTAGTTGCAGACTAGGGGTAGAAACAACGGTCTGGTTTAAAATGCGGCCATAATGCCCATGATCGCGTCCAAATGAAAATACCTGGCTGGAAAGTTTCTTCTCTGTAATGGCTACCAAGGGGTTACCCTCAAATATCTCCATCACCTGTGACATGGTCATAGCTTCTCTCATCTTGATGTTGAAATGTACAATGTGCATGTATTGAGTATTCAGTTTCATGGCAGATGAAAAAATATTTAAATCATGGCCCAGAGTTTTAAACAGATTCGCTGCATCCTTGGCATGATGAGTTCCATATCGGTCCGAGCTGTGATGACCAACTTCTGGCGCCGGTATAAAATCATTTGCCTGGCTCAGGTCATTCGCTCTACGAATCATCACAAAGCGACCATCAAGCAGATTATCAGGATCCCCATTGTGCAATCCAATTGACTTTACAAGTGACGATAGATTGTGGGTATTGCATGAAACAACCTGCAGAAAGCGATCTTCACCATGAACAAGGGCCTCATCATTGATTCCACGAGCATAAGGTTTTCCAAACCCAGTCTCGCTTCCCTGTGCGATAAATCCAAGTGTGTTGTGATCAAAATTATGGTAGTACTTGACTTTATTTTTGTGACCAACACCCTTGGGTGTGCAATCAATGACTACAGCAGCTCTATCAATTGCTTCAACTGTGGAGAAGGCTGGGGATAAACCAATATCCTGGAAGCCCTCAAATGCTTCTTGATCCGTTACGAGACGAGCCCCACGTTTTAGCAATCGTAAAACTTTAGCATGTTCACTTTTAAGCGGAGTTCGTTTGTGAAAGGTAACTTCATCAATTCCCAGACTGGCCTTATAATCAGATAGTAATCCAATTAATGGCTCACCAATTGTGCCTGTACCTACAACGTGTACAATCTTCTTTGACATCTTGAACTTCCCCTATTTTTTTTGGTCAATCAACTCTTTGAGGAGTGTCATCTCCTGATTTAAATGATCCACTTTTTTATTCATATACCAGATGAAACCAAAGATCCCCATCCAGATAAAGCCGTAGGCTAGAAACAAATATACAAAGGCGTCCATTTATAAAATCTCCATTTCTTTGAACTGCTTATTTAGAGTGTCTTCGAGCGTCAACAATTGATATCGTTTGCGAATCAAATACACGTATAGAAGTGTGAATGTTGCCAGTGAAAACATAAATGCAAAAAACATGGGAGCAGCTAAACTTCCTTCGCTACTAGCCATGACAGCCTTTGGATGCTGTGTTTCCCACCATCTAATAGAATAGTAGACGATGGGAACATCGATGAATCCGATGATTCCAACCACTGCCGAAAGGTTAGCTCGCTTACTTCCATCTGGCAAATAGCGGCGCAACATGAGAAATGCCACGTAGATAAGCCATAATATCAATGATGATGTAAGACGGACATCCCAGGTCCACCAGATTCCCCATACAGGTTTAGCCCAGATGGGACCAGTAATCAAAACCAGAGAGATAAACAGTACGCCGATCTCTGCCGAAGCAACTGATATTAGCTCGTATTTGCGATCTCTGGTTGCCAGATAGGCAATGCTGGCACAAAACACGACAAAGAATGCCAGAAAGCCAAGCCACGCGCTTGGAACATGAAAATAGAATATCCTTTGAGCAATTTGTTCAGCAGGGTTAGAAGCCTTTATCTGTGGTACCCATTGAAAAATTAAATAGATGCTTACTGAAAAAGCAATGAGGAGTATAATGAGCAATATTTTATCGATTTTAGATCTCATGAAGTACCTTTGGCTTTTTTTGGTTTGTCCACCCTAATCCTCTAGAATAAAATCAAACAGCATATAGGAAAGCGTGAAAAAAATCACATCAAATGCTCCTACCCTCAAAAGAAGCGGATAGAAAGCCTCTGTTACCTCTCCACTCAAGATCATACCTGTGAGGGTAACCGACCAAATAATAATTGGAGATACCAGCGGCCACAGTAGAAGTGACAGAAGTATTTGCTGGTTTCTTGTATGAACGGCAACTGCAGAAAGGATCGTCCCTAGACTTGTGAAGCCAATAGTACCAGCCAATAATACTGGTATCAGCCTGAACATCCCTAGCGATAGCTGCAGATCGTAGAAAATGATGAAAATGGGAAATATCAATGCTTCGAACATGAGCATGATGAGGGTAACACTAAAGAATTTGCCAACATAAATCTCACCACCATCCACAGGCATGAGCGCCATGGCACGGAGATTTCCGTTTTCTTTCTCAAGTGCAAAGGACTGGTTAAGACCAAACATACCAGAAAAAACAAAGGCTACCCAAAGTAGACCCGGTGCAATTTCCAGCATTACCAGTCTGGAAACTTCAAATGTAAAGTTAAAAATGACAAAAATCAGCAAGGAGAATATCCACATTGCCAGAATACTCTCTTTCGATCTGAACTCCATCCTAAGATCTTTTTGCAGGATTGATATGGCAGTGCGCATCATGCCTCTGCTCCCTGCGATTCTGCACTGAAATATTTTTCGCGAATAGCATCTGGAGTCGTGTCAGCTATATATCCATCCTTAATAATCTTATGCTTTGAAAGTACAACATATCGATCAGAAAGTTCTGCAGCAGTATGGAGATCATGGGTTGTCAAGAGAATCGTGCGATCCATATCTTTTTGCTTTTTTAATAGTTCGATAAGCATTCCAATAGCATGCTGGTCTAGACCTGTAAAAGGCTCATCCAGTAGCAATAGAGATGGTTCATGTAATAAAGCTCTGGCAATGGTTAAACGTTGCGTCATGCCCCGGCTGTAGGTAGCTACCAGATCAAACCGACGATGTGTAAGCTCAACATCGCTCAGCACAGTATCGATGCGTTTTTTTGCATCTGGAACGTTGTAGACTCGACTGTAATACTCGAGGTTTTCAATAGCTGTTAAATTGCCATAGAGAAACATCTCATGTGATATGACAGCGAGTTTTGCCTTGTTTTCACGATCACCTGGGTCAGTGCCAAAAAGATTAACTTTACCCTCACTGGGGCGTGAAACACCACTTACGATATTTAGAAGTGTTGTTTTCCCAGCACCATTACGACCGAGAATACTAACAAATTCTCCTGGCATGACTGAGAAGGACACATCACGAAGTGCGATAATGCGACCAAAATCTTTGGATACTCCAAGAATTTCTAGAGCTGGAACACTCAAATTATTTGATCCGATCCAATGTTTTATAGACAGACACCAGACGATAGAGAAGTTTATCCTTATCATCTCCTTCAGATGATGAATCTCCCAATTTGGAATACTGTTTTAAGAGATCAGCTTTTTGTTTTTTCAACATCTCGATGGATTCGTGTTTTAGGTCCTCGCTCTGCTGTGTCACAGAAACGAAGAGAGAAATCAGAATTGCCATGATTAAGACACCAGCGATTGCTAACTCAACACCCGTATCAACTCTATTCTCAATAACAATTTTTCCAGTGCTTTGCTGCTCTGTATGATTGTGATCGTCAGTACCGGACTCCGACATCCCTTTACCAGAAATCTGAAATTCCAACATGGTCCCAGCTTTAACACCTTCAATTGCATAAATAGCAAGACCATTCTCATTGTCCGTGCCTTCTCTTGATAGACCCGGGGCTGAAATTGAAAGATCGAGAGGCATGGTGTAGATATGAAAATGGTCAATATCATATCCGACTATTTCGGTAAGAGTTGTTCCTTTTGGGTCATAGGCGGTATAATATGACAAATCAATTTCAGAAACACCGGGTTTGATGGGGTTTGGCAAGACCTGCCCATTTTCAGAGTCTATTGGTCCTGTTCTGACGGGCATGGTTCCACTTTTAAAAGTTAAATTTTCAAGTTCTGATACATTCTCCGGGACATACACCTTTGCTAAACCTGGAGTAGCGGCAAAAGTGACAGGAGGTATGGAATTATTTTCAAGAATTATTCGCTTTTGGATATATAGCTTTTCCTCAAACCCATAAATCACAAAGAATGGTACCGATACATTCACATCATGTATTGATTCTTTTGTATCGTACACCGTCAGGGAGGTTTCCCAGGCTGTCACACCAGGTGTTGGGACAAACATCGCTGAATAGTTGACACTACCCAGAGTAGCTCGAACCAAATATTGACTTTGACCACTAGAGACCACATCACTAAATGTAGTTGATTTAATGACATTGGTAGCCGAAGCAACTTCCACCATACCGGCTGTTAGATCCATGAGAACAACGCGATCTGCCTTACCAGGCTGGTTGGCCGTTCCGTTCGTGATGTTCACTCTCAGATCACCTGCAGAGCTAATTCCAACTACCAGCAGTAGTATCAGGAGTTGTTGCATTAGTCGAGATTTCATGACAACTCCTTTCCACATTTCATACAAAATTTTGCTTCAGTAAGATTCTCAGTTCCACATTCGGTGCAAAAAACAGCTGTTCGTTTTTTCGACTTCTTTTTTTTCTTCTTCTTTCCCAAGTGTTCCAGGTCGTTTTTAATGCGATCCATGAGTTTACTGGATTTTTGACTTTCAAGCTTCTCGATGACCCGCCCAGCCTCACTTAGAAATGATTGACGAATGATCTTAAAATCCTCTTCACTCAACCGACCCATGGCAAAATCAAATTCAAGATCTGCAATATTGCCATAAACCCGTTGCTTCTTATCAGCGAGTTCTTCAGCTTCCATATAGAGGGAGATCCAGGTACTGTCTTTCTTAAAAAGAGGCAGAACAATCCATACAAGGAAAGATAATCCTATAAGATATGCAAAATAGCTCATCACTCGCCTCCTGCCTTGGATTCACGAAGATTAGGCAGCATGGCGAACAAAGTCCCGATACCCATGATGAATGCACCAATCCATACCATACTGACAAATGGATTGCGATAAACCTGTACAATGACTTTGGTTCCATCATTATTCATACCGGACAGAACAGCATAGATATCTTCCCGTATTGTTGAATAAATATCCACCTCAGTAGAAGGTTGTTCTGAGGCGAAATAAAAGCGCTTCTGGGGCGATATGGTATCTATCAACCGATTATCACGATACATTTCCATTTCCAGAGTTTGGGAAGAATAGTTGTCGTTCTGCTCGTCAATAATTGTTAGCGCTTTAAAGGTGTAAGGTCCCAACTGAAATGAGTCACCCTCACCCACCTCTGCTCGTGTTTCAGTATTGAAGGCATTACCAGTGAATCCAACAAACATGACGACCATGGCAGCATGAATTAAATAGCCACCATATCTACGCGTGTTTTTTCGCGATAGCATGTACATGGCCAAGAAGAAATTCTCACCAGAATTTTTCTTTCGGATATTTGCACCTTTAACGAATTCTACGACAATCGTCCACATTACAAAAAATGAGATGGCAAATGAACCCAAAGCCCAGCCATCACGGATACCAAACGCAAAGAGAATTGCTATGAAAATGATACTACCCAGAGTTGGCCATCCAAAACTGCGCTTTAGGGTCTCTACCGATGTATGACGCCAGGCTAACAGCGGACCGGCACCTGTTAAAAGGAGTAACGCTAGACCAATAGGAATCATGATATTATTGAACCAGGGAGGTCCTACAGTGATCTGGTCCCCAGTGAAGAGTTCGCTGATTACAGGAAACATGGTTCCCCATAGAACAGCAATCGTGGCGAGAAGAAAGAGTAAGTTATTGAAAAGGAAACCACTTTCTCTTGAAACAAGAGATTCCATCTCTTCGTCGGGCTTTAGATCTTTCCGTCGGTAAATGAGCAGGCTGAGGCTAAAGATGATACCCATACTCAAAAAGACAGCGAATGCTGGTCCTAATCCCGAATTGGCAAAAGCATGGACTGAACTCACAATGCCACTTCGAGTCAGGAAAGTACCAAAGATGGCCAGTAAATATGTGGAAATTACCAGAGCCATATTCCAAATTTTTAACATGCCTTTCCGCTCTTGAATCATTACGGAGTGCAGATACGCTGTGGATGTCAACCAGGGTAATAAGGAAGCGTTCTCAACTGGATCCCAAGCCCAGTATCCACCCCAACCAAGCTCCACATAGGCCCATTTACCTCCGAGGATAATTCCTACTGCCAGAAACCCCCATGTTGTCAGTGCCCAACGTCTGGTAGTATGAATCCACCCTGAACCCAGTTTCCCAGTAATCAGGGCTGCTATTGCGAACGCGAACGGAACGACTGAACCAACATACCCGATAAACAAGACGGGTGGATGAATTACCATTGCAGGATGTTGTAATAATGGATTTAGTCCATGTCCATCACGTGCAGTGAATTCCTGAAGGGTATTACCAAAGTCCTGATAAAGTGTCTGAAATGGATTTGAGATAAAGACACTCAGGATTGAAAAGAAAACCATGGTCGTTGCCATGACAAAAAGTACATATGGCATCAGATCATTATTCTTATGACGATGCTGATAAGCTACGATAGCACTGAATATGGTCACGATCCATGTCCACAATAACAATGAACCGTTATGTCCAGCCCACAATGCAACGATTTTATAAAAGAGGGGCAACGCAAAATTCGTATTACTCGCAACATACTCGATGGAGAAATCACTGGTAACCAATAGATATTCAAGTGCCAGTACGGCTAGAGTTGTCACTGCAAAAGCTGCGTATGCTCCTCTTCTAGCGGCTTCTAATAACCCTCTGCGTTTGGTTATACCTGCCGCCAGTGCTGTAAGTGCGGTAAACACGCTTACGGGGAAAAGAAAAAATAAAAGAATGTTTCCTAAATCAGCCATTTAACTAAATCCTAACTGTATATATTTAAATCTCAGGGGAAGAATAATCGGCTTCGTACTTCGAAGCGCATTTTGCCTGTATACGTTCTGCGTTGAACACGCCATCTTGCTGCAGTTTACCTGAAACAATTACTTCTGCGTCCATATCATTATTGAAAGTGTCTGGAATAGGATCTTTTCCTATATAATGGATACTTAATTCTGAATTCCCTTCAGTGATAACAAAATCCAAATCAAGGTTGTTTCTGACAATGCTACCCTTTTTCAGGTCACCATTAACCTTGAGCGTCATAGCATAAGCCCTGGATCCTAACATCTTTACTTCACTCACACTTTTTGAGTAAGACATGGTGGTATCTTCTTTCATACCTTGAATCGCCAGAACAATCACGGCGACAATTATGACTAAAGAACCTATTACAAATTTCATTTTCTTACTATTCAATGGATTTCACTCCTATTTATGATTTAAATACATTCATAATTTTTTCTGTCCAGGACAATGTCGTGGGCTCAAGATGCACAGGATAGACTTCTACATGCTCTCCTCTGAGAATCTTTCCCGGATTATCCTTTAGCAAAAGATCTGCGTAATCAACGCCGTATCTATCTGATAACCAGTCATATCCCGGCTTTGAGTAAAGTGCCCTGGCCTGCATATTATGACTATCGCTTCCAACCAAATGCACTGCATCTTTATCGAACAGAAAATTTGCGAGTTTCTCGCTATTTGGTCCAAGAGTACCCATAAATGAGCCAATGTCTAACTGTGTAGGACATCCCATATTGATTAACTCTTCCAACCTTTTGGGGTCCCTTTGCCATGGCTTAATACGCTCAGGATGGGCAATGATTGGAATAATCCCCTTGCGTGTGATCTCATAGATGATTCGTTCAAGGTTGTTTGGAACGGAATGAAATGAGAATTCAAGGAGGAGGTATTTACCACCGATAAGGACTTCAAGTTCATCGAGAATGATGGGCAACATGTCCTGGTATCGCACTTCTGCTGCAACAGTAACCTCAACGGGAAGTTCATGAGCTTTGATGAGCTCCATGACCGTTTTTGTGCCCTTTTCAATCTTAGCTTTCCATTCTCCAGTCCCCTTGATAATATCAGCTTCATATAAGTGCGGGGTTAAAACAAGATGTCCTACGCCCTGCTTAACTGCTTCTTTTAGCATAGATAGTGCCATATCGTCATTTTTGGCACCATCATCTACTGCTGGAAGCATGTGATTATGAATATCTACTATTTTGGAGATACAGACCTCTTAAAATACTGGTGTTTCAGTATAGGTTCCATAAACTGATTTCATTGCTTCAACCATCTCGCCAAGTGTTGCTGACTGCCGTACTGCTTCAAGTAGAGGTGGCATCACATTTTCGCCCGACTCACATGCCTTCGAAAGATCGGCGAGTGCTTTTTCGGTTTTAGCTTGAGTCCTGCTAGCTCTGAGAGATTTGACCTTTGAAACCTGATTTTCTTCTACGGATTTATCAATTTTGAGAACTGGGATATCAATTGTCTCATTTTCACGAATAAATGCATTCACTCCAACAATAACTCGTTTTTTCTCATCGTACTTGCGAGCGACATCATAGGCGGCTTTTCCAATTTCACGTTGGAAGTAACCCACTTCGATGGCTGCAACCACACCACCTAACTCATCTATAGTCTCAAAATATTTTTCTGCTTCAGCTTCCATTTTATCTGTCATGGCTTCCACATAATAAGAGCCACCCAATGGGTCAATTGTTGATCCAACCCCTGTCTCATAAGCAATCACCTGCTGAGTCCTCAGAGCAATCTCCACACTCTTCTCTGTTGGCAGAGCCAAAACTTCATCCATTGAATTGGTATGAAGGGACTGGGTCCCACCTAATACGCCTGCAAGCGCCTCATAGGCGGTTCTCACAATGTTGTTTTCTGGTTGAGGAGCCGTCAAACTATGCCCTGCAGTCTGCGTATGAAATCGGAGCATCCAGGAACGGGGATCCTTTGCGCCATATTTTTCCTTCATGCGCTTGGCATAGATTCTTCTGGCTGCACGAAACTTTCCAATTTCCTCAAAGAAATCAATATGAGAATTAAAAAAGAAACTTAGTCGACGGGCAAACTTGTCTACATCCAATCCTCTTTCAATGGCTGCTTCAACATAAGCAAACCCATCAGCGAGAGTAAATGCCAACTCCTGAGCAGCAGTTGAACCAGCTTCTCGTATATGGTACCCGGATATTGATATCGTGTTGTATGCAGGCATGTGGTCAGTGCACCATTCAATCATATCTGTGATAATGTGCATGGAGGGCTCAGGAGGAAAAATGAACTCTTTTTGAGCAATGTATTCTTTGAGAATGTCGTTCTGAAGCGTCCCATGGAGTTTTTCAGACGAAACACCCTGTCTTTCACCAACTACAACATACATAGCGAGGAGAATGATGGCTGGACCATTAATGGTCATTGAAGTCGAGACCTGATCCAGGGGTATTCCATCGAATAGGGTCATCATATCATCAATAGAGTTGATGGAAACACCACAGTGTCCAACCTCACCGAGTGATAGAGCATGATCTGAATCGTATCCCATAAGGGTTGGCATATCAAATGCGACACTCAATCCGGTCTGTCCCTGCTCAAGTAAAAATTTGAACCTTTTATTGGTATCCTCAGGAGTTCCAAATCCGGCAAACTGTCTCATCGTCCATAATCGGCCACGATACATGTTAGGATGTACACCTCGTGTAAATGGAAATTCGCCAGGGAATCCAATCTTTTCTGTATACTGCTCCAAGTCCTGGCTCTCTTCATCTGGAAGATATAGCAGATCATTGGGTA
The DNA here is from genome assembly GCA_016845065.1 of Fidelibacterota bacterium. Classification (GTDB taxonomy): domain Bacteria; phylum Fidelibacterota; class UBA8477; order UBA8477; family JABMPR01; genus JABMPR01. The sequence continues at coordinate 104,128 of JAERTG010000100.1, forward strand.
GTCCAGAAACCGTATCGTAGTCATACTCACGCTCTTTTGATTCAGAAACCTTCTGTTTCCAACGTTTTAGGCTATCCTGGTAGGATTGATCAGACATAATTGTATCAACTCCTGATAATTATGGTGTCAAAGCAAGAATAGAAGCGGCTACTTCTTCCGATGTCAGCTTCACTTCGGCTAGTAATTGTGCCCGAGAACCATGGGTCACAAATCTATCTGGAAGGGTATGTGAATGTATCCTGGCGCAGTTTTCTACGGGTTCAGCATATGCCTTTATGGTCTGAGCCAGACTTCCTGGGTAATTGTTCTCCTCGATGACTACGATATGCCTATTTGTCTTCATCAAAGACAAGAGCATATCCTCATCAAATGGCTTGATGAATTTAGCATCGATGTAACTGGCGTTTACGCCTTCAGCAGCGAGGATTTTAACTGCTCCTTCAGCTACCGGGTTCATCGATCCTACAGCAACTACGGCAATATCCTTACCCTCTGAGAGTATTTCCCATTTTCCGAGTTCAATCGCCTTACTCTTAATTGTTTTTCTGTTTTTAATAGCTGACGCTTTTGGATAACGGATGAAGAAGGGACCGTCATCATGGTTGAGAGCGGTTTGCATGACGTGACGCAATTCCTCTCCATCTCGCGGAGCTGCAACCACAGCACCAGGGATGCTGGATAGATATGACAGATCCAGGACACCATGGTGCGTGGGTCCATCTTCACCAACAAGTCCAGCCCGATCAAGCATAAAGATGACAGGTAGTTTCTGAACAGCAATATCATGTACTAACATGTCATATGCACGTTGTAAAAATGTGGAATATATAGCTACAAAGGGTTTCAACCCTCTAGCTGCTAATGCAGCTGCAAAAGTAACAGCATGACCCTCAGCTATACCAACATCATAGAATCGATCAGGATGCTCATCTGCAAAACCCGAGAGTCCCGTACCATCTCGCATGGCAGCCGTCACTGCTACGATACGTTTATCCTTCTTTGCCAAACTGGTGAGTTCATCTCCGAATACATTCAGAAATGGTGGAACTTCTTCCTTGGAATTTGGCTTTCCAGGTTTCGCAGCTGGACCGATTCCATGGAATTTTACCGGATTTTCTTCAGCCTGGGCAAAACCTAGACCCTTTTTAGTAATGATATGCAAAATAACCGGGGTATTGATATCCTTAATATTTTCCATAGTAGAAATGAGGAGGGGTAAATCATTCCCATCAATTGGACCAAAATACCTAATCCCCATCTCATCAAAAATCACACCTGGAACCAATAGGTTTTTGAGACTTTCCTCGACCTTTTTCATTCCCGTTCTCACGGTGTTTTTTCCAATGGGCAATTTCCCAGTAACGTTCCACAGTTCGTCACGAACCCTGTTATAGAGAGGATTTGTAGTGATTTTTGAAAGGTACTTGGACATGGCACCTACATTGGGTGAAATAGACATCTCGTTGTCATTGAGAATGATCATCATCTTAGTTCTCAGATGGCCGAGATTATTCAGACCTTCAAATGATAGTCCACCGGTCAACGCACCATCACCAATGACAGAAATTACCTGATGGTTTTCACCTTTGATGTCTCGAGCTGCAGCAAAACCCACACCTGCTGAAATGGAAGTGGATGCATGTCCTGCACCATAAATATCATGCTCACTTTCCATCGGTTTACAAAAGCCAGATATACCACCGTATTGACGAATAGTTTTTAGGGCTTCCCGCCGACCTGTCAATATTTTGTGCGCATATGCCTGATGCCCAACATCCCAAATGATCTTGTCATTTGGTGAATCGAATACCTTGTGAAGGGCTACCGATAGTTCCACGACACCAAGGGTTGGTGCTAGATGACCACCTGTCTCAGAAACAACTTCAATAGTGTAGTCTCTTACTTCCTGGCACAATTGAAGCAAACTTTCTTCAGACAACGACTTTACATCAGCTGGAGAATCAATGGTTTCTAATAATTTATATTTATCCGACATGGATAGATTACCTCGATTTTAAAACGATTTCATCCACAAAATATTTATGGATACCTGGATCTTCAGTGAGCTCAGGATGAAAAGATGCTACTAATACATTGTCCTGCCGCATCAGAACTGGATCAGCACCAAACACTGCCAGTGATTGCACAGTTGGCTTGATTTCTCGAAACTTTGGAGCACGAATAAAAATAGCGTGGAAGTCGTGATCCAGCATAGATGGAATAATAAGGGATGTCTTGAAAGATTCAATCTGTCGACCATAAGCGTTGCGTTCGGCCTTGTAATCAATCCTATTAAAGCAATGCACTCTCTCATCATCAATCTGTTGCCCCAGTAAAATAGCCCCGGCGCATGTCCCAAATACAGGCATTGTTTTCAATACCTCGTTCATGGGTTCCCACAGTCCTTCTTCTTCGAGAAGCAAGGTCATGGTAGTTGATTCACCACCTGGTAGAATCAAAGCATCTATAAGCTTCAAATCTTCAGGCTCACGAACAGCTCGACACTTAATGCCGAGTTTTCCCATACTGAATGCATGTTTAGCGAAGCTGCCCTGGAGGGCTACAACGCCAATTGTTAGATTATCATATTCTGGTCGATCAGTCAAAATTGCTCCCTACCAACCTCTATCTTGCATTCTATCTTCTGGGTTGATTTCAACCATATCAAGACCCTTCATGGCCTTACCCAAACCTTCTGAAATCTCAGCTAGCTTCTCAGGTTTATCGAAAAAAGTTGCTGCCTGTACGATAGCTCTGGCCATGGCTTCAGAATCCTCAGATTTAAAGATACCTGATCCAACAAAAATGGTTTCAGCACCAAGCTGCATCATGAGTGATGCATCGGCTGGTGTAGCAATTCCACCTGCTGAAAAATTCGGAACTGGTAATTTACCAGTCTCAGCTACTTGTGCGACCAGATGGAAAGGTGCACCCATGTTTTTTGCTGCGGCCATGAGTTCATCAGTCCTCAAAACGCTCAAATTAGCCATCTCAGTTGTAATCGTGCGCATGTGGCGGACGGCTTCAACAATGTTTCCTGTGCCTGGCTCACCCTTGGTCCTGATAAGTGCTGCTCCCTCACCAATTCGACGTAGAGCTTCGGCTAAGTTTGTGGCCCCACATACAAATGGGGTTTTGAAGTCATGTTTCCAGATATGGTTCGCTTCATCAGCAGGAGTCAATACCTCGCTCTCATCGATGTAATCAATTTCGAGTGCTTCGAGGACTTGAGCTTCTGCAAAGTGACCAATGCGACACTTGGCCATCACAGGTATTGACACAGACTCTTGGATTTCTTTAATCATTTTTGGATCTGAAGCTCTTGCGATTCCCCCATCTCTGCGGATATCGGCAGGAATTCTTTCAAGTGCCATTACAGCTACTGCACCAGCTTGCTCGGCGATCTTAGCCTGCTCAGGTGTGGTGACATCCATAATAACACCACCCTTAAGCATTTCAGCTAATCCTGTTTTTACTTCAAACAGCTCTTTTGTCATTTTCATAATCTCCAAAAACTAATATTATCAATACTCAGACACGTGATTCCACGTGCAAGTTATTCAAATGTTCAACCACTTCTTCAATAAGATCATCTGGCGAGGAAGCTCCTGCAGAAACACCTACCGATTCAGCCGTATCAAACCAACTTTCCTGGATGTCATTTGCATTTTCAACCATATAGGATCGGGGATTTAATGAGAGCGAAACCTCATGCAGACGTTTTGTATTGGCACTGGTAAAGGATCCTACAATAATCATCACATCGGAAATCGGTGCAATCTCTTTTATCTGCCCCTGATTTCTTCTGGTCGGGAAGCAAACTGTATTTACAAACCTTAGATCGAATATTTTCATAGAAAGGATACCGATAATTTCCTGAACATTCTCTATCATCTGTGTGGATTGCGAGACGACTCCCGCTTTTTTCATCCTGGGTAGTGCATCCGCTTCCGCAATGGATGCAATAATGACTGCATCTGGGACTTGAGCTCTGATTGCAACAACTTCATCATGACCATGATCGCCAATGATGATCAGCTTTCTACCCTCAGCATTCAGCTTTTTAATCTCGTTATGAATCTCGTGGACCAGAGGGCAAGTAGCATCAACAATTGTGAGGTTCTTTCTCCCTGCTTCAGCCCATAAATCGGGGACAGTTCCATGAGCTCTGAAAAGTACTGGTGCATCCACCACATCGTCGAGAGAATCAACGACTTTAACGTTTTCTTGGGCGAGGTCATTTACTACGCGCTCATTATGCACGATATCACCCAACAGATATACTTTTCCATGCTCCTCGGCAACATCCCTTGCTTTCTGGATGGCATCTCTGACACCAAAACAGAAACCAGCATCCTTGGCAACTCTAACTTTTAATTGCTCAGGCATTGCTGTCCCACTTGTGGATCGCTTCAATGGTCATATTTACGATTGACGTTGCAGCCTCATTGAGGTTTCCATCTACGTGACAGCCTGCTGCAAAAGCATGTCCACCACCACCAAAGGATTGGGCAACAGTATTTACAGGGATTTTTCCTTTTGATCTAAAACTTACATCAACCTTTTTGCCAGACATTTTAGTTATAGATATACCTATTTCGACTCCCTTGATGGATCGAATGAAATCCGAGAGAGAGTTCATATCATCTGGGACGGCTCCTAATGAGCTGATATCATCAAAATCAATGATGGACCAGGCTAATCTACCATCACACTCGTATTTCAACTCACTGAGCAACTTTTGAATAACCTGAAGTCTACCAGGCGTGTTTAAGTCTTCGTAGAGGTAAACATATAATTCGTATGGTTTTACTCCTGCAGAAACCAAATTGGCCGCTGCCAGGAGTGTTTCAGGGTCTGTATTATTGAACCTGAAATTACCCGTATCACTCATCATGGCTGAATAGATTGGGATAGCAATATCGCTTCGGGAATTCACCTGACCATCTATGGAATTGATTAGATCATAGATGAGGACACCTGTTGAACTGGCCGAAGGAAAATCATAAGTAATGTCGAACTGAGATTTGTCACCGGGATGATGATCAATACTCACTTTCGTGATATCGTTGGATTGAAGATCTTTCCCCAACTCCATGAGTCTGTCATAGTGACCGATATCAAAAGCAATAAACACATCAGATTCAGCAACAAGATTTGCGTGTTCGGTGGGGTCGTAAACCTGAATTTCATTATCGCTTGGTAGAAATTCAAGGTTGACGCGTAAAGGTGATGGATTCAGTATATGAACTGTCTTGCCTATGGATGTTAAATACCTGGCTAGCGCCAACTCTGAACCTACACCGTCTGCATCCGGTTGGAGATGTGTTGAGAAGATAAATTTGTCCTTATCCGACAACAGAGTCCTTAAGACTTCCCAGTTTCTCAGCTCCCCAGTTTGATCAACACTCATTTATGTAAAAGTACCTCAAAAAATAGCATCATTTTTACTTCATCGAATTACCCTCGAATCCGAAACATTGAATATATTCGTTAACCTACCAGATACAAACGATTCAGGAACCAGATCAATAAAAACCAAGCTTTTGCATTCATGATATAAATAGGGATGTATAAGGAATTTTAGTATGTAGTTAAAACAGAAAAATAGAGAAAGAAATGTGCAGTAATGTTTCGATAATCTTTTGTCAATGTTGCAGAGAATATCTTTCGGTACCTGCTCTAGTCAGTTTAGTGAATGACGCTCCTTTCTCGGAGCTCTACCCATTAATTCTTCTACAGCAACAAGTGGATCCTTTTCTTCAAATAGAACTTGAAATATCTGCTCTGAGATTGGCATTTCAACACCGGTTTTAGAAATGAGTTGATGTACTGATCTTGAAGTATTAACACCCTCCGCCACCATTTTCATTTCCTCGAGGATTTCTTTTAGCTTTCGACCCTTTCCAAGTTCATATCCAACATGTCGGTTTCTGCTATGCGTACTGAGACAGGTTACAATAAGATCACCCATGCCACTCAGTCCAGCAAAAGTCTGTTCTTGAGCTCCAAGATATACACCAAGGCGGGTCATTTCAAAAAGACCCCGTGTTAATAGCGCGGCCAAAGTATTATCTCCATACCCCATACCAGCAAGAATTCCTGCTGCAATAGCAATGACATTTTTTAGGGATCCTCCGTACTCAACCCCTAAAATATCAACATTCGTGTAAACGCGTAGACTATCTGACATGAAGGCCTTCTGCACGATTTTTCCTGACGTTTCATCAGGACATGCTGCAACTATTGTTGAGGGCATTTCTTGGACAACTTCCTCGGCATGAGTTGGACCATATAAGCTGGAAATATTACCTACAGGATGATTTGGGAGGGCGTGGGATATGACCTGGCTCATGGTTCTTAGTGTATTGTTTTCTATACCCTTGGCAACATTCACTAATATGCATTCTTTAGATATGGAGTGAGACAGGTTTGAGATCGTCATACCTACAGTATGAGATGGAATGGCAACCAAAATTATATCTTTATTGCTGACACAGGTCTTCATGTCCATTGTGAACTGCAATTCAAGAGGCAATTTTACGTTTGGCAGATAATCAGGGAGTTCTCTGGTTTCTTGAGCTTGATTAAAATCCTTTTCAAGATAAAACCAAACCTCCACTTCATGCCCATTTTTGAGCAAATGCATGGCCAATGTCATGCCCCAACTTCCAGATCCTAATACTGCAATCTTCATGTTTGAATCCCGCTCTAATATAAAGAGCTCCTGACATTGACCAGGAGCTCCTATCGTTTTTACATAAGTTTAAGATTTAATCGTAGAGGGCATCCAACTTTGCCTTATAACGTTCTTCTACGACTCGTTTTTTGATTTTCAGCGTTGGAGTAAGGGTTCCATCTTCCACACTGAATTCTTTGGGAAGCAGAATAGCTTCTTTGACTGCTTCATATCCACTAAAGTCTTCCATTATGCCTGCTACTTCACCCATCAACATCTCATAGACTTTAGGATTTTCGCATAATGCTTCGGGAGTCACATCTGTAATCTCATTCTCTGCAGCCCATTCACCTACTTCGGTAAAATTCGGTACGAGAATTGCCGAAACAAACTTCCTACGATCACCATGGACAAGGGCTTGCTCAAAGTACTTAGACATGCAAATAGCACCCTCGATCGGTGCTGGAGCAATATTCTTTCCACCAGCAGTCACAATGATGTTCTTTTTACGGTCTGTTATTCTGAGATACCCATCCTCGATGATACCAATATCACCAGTGTGGAACCATCCTTCTTCGTTGATGGCTTCTCTGGTGCCAGCTTCATCTTTGTAGTAACCTTTCATTATATGAGGACCACGAGACAGAATCTCTCCATCATCAGCGATTTTGACCTCTACACCGTCGATAGTTGGACCTACAGTACCAAACCGAAAATCATGAGGTGGATTCAATGTGATTACAGGCGATGTCTCTGAAAGGCCATATCCTTCAAGGATGGTAATACCCGCAGCATCGAAAAATCGTCCAATGTCAGCACCAAGTGGAGCTCCACCACTTGCAAACAGTTTAAACTGTGTGCCCAGAAGAGCCTGAACCTTGCTAAATACAAGCTTATCAGCGCGTTTCTTCTTCTTGGCCAATTTGGGGGAAATGGTTCCAGCATTACGAGCATCAACATACTCAAAACCTGTTTTCACGGCCCAGCCAGCAATTTTACGTTTAATGAAAGATCCACCAGCGAACTTCGCCTGAACGCCAGCATACATTTTCTCGTATAGCCTTGGTACTGACATTGCCACCGTAGGATTGACTTCAGATAGGTTAGAAATCACCTGTTCCATGGATTCAGCGTAAGTGATATTTGCGCCGACATGCGTGCCTACATAGTCTCCCAATCTCTCAAAACTGTGACTCAAGGGCAAGAAGGATAAGAATTTATCCTTGTCGCTGATGCCAAGACGTGCATTAGCAGATAATATGTTGCTTACAAGATTGCTGTGCTTCAGCATGACACCCTTGGGATTTCCAGTCGTTCCACTAGTATAAATAAGTGTCAACACATCCTCTGGCTGGACACTAAGTGCCTGAGCTTCAAAGTCATAGACATTATCAGATGAAGCAAATGTCTTGCCCTTTTCCATTAGCTCATTAAATGACATCACATCTGGATCATCATAAGACAATGATTCATCAAAGTAGACAACTGTCTTCAATTCAGGACAATCAGCTTTTATTTGTAGAACCTTCTCCATCTGGCTTTCATCCTGAGCAAAAATGAGTTTCGAGTCAGAATGAGCAACGATGTATTGAACCTGGCTTGCTATCAGTGTGGGATATACTGTAACAGAAGTGGCACCTCTTGTGGCGATAGCATAGTCTGAATATGCCCAACGACGACAGTTGGTTGAAAGAATCGCAACATTATCCTTAGCCTGGATCCCTATAGATGCCATCCCATACGATGCGTTCTTTACCATTTCATATATATCTTTACCTTTATCTCCCACCCATTCACCATCGACTTTTTCAGTAAATAATTCTGCTTCAGCATGGCTTTTTGTGACATTAAGAAACATTTCTGCAATCGTCTTAAATTCCACGACAGCTCCTCCTTCTTGGGGTTTTTATCAGTTTCGTCAATGATAAACATTTTCTTTTAAAAGCACAGCATTTTATTGACACACAGGCTGACAGAATGTATCATGCCGCGCTTTTAGAAACAGCCAGGGTGGCGGAATTGGTAGACGCAGTGGACTCAAAATCCACCGGTGGCAACACTGTGGGGGTTCGACTCCCCCCCCTGGTACAATCCTTTGGACTTCGAAACACGGAAGCACATGCTCTATTTTTTGCTTCTGCCTGAAGTAATGCGGAGAATCCAAACATTCACACATCTCAAATATTTCATTTAACCTCCCAATTTGTTCATGGTTACAACACGACATATAATTACTTTATTTGAACAATTTTAATATCACAATAGGGTGTTTATGACGAAAAAGTTCATACCATTTAGTAAACCCATTGATCTTACCCACGCAGAAATGGTTCGGAGATCCGAAGCGTTTTATGATTTTATGAAAACCAGAAGAACTATTCGCGAGTTTTCAGATGAAGACGTTTCACAGGATGTGATAAATAATTGCCTTGAGACTGCTGGCACAGCACCAAGTGGTGCCAATCAGCAACCCTGGCATTTTGTCATCATTCGAGACGCTTCAATAAAAGCACAAATTCGGGAAGCAGCCGAGGAAGAGGAAAGAAACTTTTATGCTGGTCGCGCTGGTGATACTTGGCTGGAAGTTCTAGAACCACTTGGTACGGACGCCCACAAACCCTTTTTGGAGAAGGCACCTGTTCTTATCGCAATTTTTGAACAAAAGTATACTACCAATGATCAGGGTGATAAGATCAAACACTATTATGCGAAGGAATCCGTCGGGATTGCTACAGGTATGCTCATATCTGCGCTACACAATGTAGGACTTGTCACACTTACCCATACACCAAGTCCTATGAATTTCCTCGCTAAGATATTGAACAGACCTGCAGGTGAGAAACCCTTCCTCCTCCTTGTCGTCGGCCACCCTGCTGATGGAGTTCAGGTACCGGATATTGATAAAAAAAGTCTTCGGGATATCTCAAGCCTGTTTTAGGTGCACATATGATATCTAATCTTGTCTTTTTTGGCGATAGCATTACTGCTGCAGGCAGAAACCATTACAAGCCTGTTGGTGATGGCTATGTATCGATACTAAACGATATGTTTATTGCTGACGCTGATTTTAATCAGATAAAAATTATCAACTCCGGTGTAAATGGTAATAAGGTTGGAGATTTACTCAATCGCTACCAACGAGATGTATTAGACCACAAACCTGAAGGAATAGTCATCAAAATTGGCATTAATGATGCTTATCAAGATTTCATATCTGGAGGTGATAATTCCTATATAGAGATGTATGCAATGAGTCTCGATAAACTTCTACAGGCCCTGCAAGTGGATCAACCAGTCACAAAATTCTTTCTTTTTACTCCTTATCTCATTTCTGACTCGAAATCTGATACATTTTATTTGACGATGTATAAGTATTGTGAGGTAGTTAAGTCCCTGGGATTCAAGTACAATATTCCTGTGCTTGATGTTCAATCTGTGTTTGATTGGGCTGTTGAACAAAAACCAGCTCGGGAGTGGGCTGAGGATCAGATACATCCTCAGAAAGCGGGTCATGCACTCATTGCCAGTGCTGCATACAAATTTCTAAAGGATCACCTTGACTAATCTAAGCATCGATTAGGACTTCTTTACCCTTAACGCTCTCATCAATTTCTCCATCCTCATAAACCACATGTCCATTGACAATGGTCATAACTGGCCAACCTTGGGTAGTCCACCCATCATAAGGACTCCAATTTACCTTGGTCCATAGCTTCCCATTCTCAATAGCTCGTTTTTTACCCATATCAACCAGCACAAGGTCAGCATCATAACCCTCGATGATGTGACCCTTATTTTTGACCTTGTATAGTTCAACTGGCTTCTCGCACATCCATTTTACTACGTCCTCAATTCTACACATACCACGGTTCGCACGGTCCAGGAGCATTGGAAGGGAAGTTTCTACCCCAGGCATACCTGAGGGTGCTTGTCCAAATGGTTTGGCCTTCTCTTCGTGGGTGTGCGGTGCATGGTCGGTAGCTATACAATCGATGACTCCATTTACCAGTCCCTCCCAAAGGGCTTCACCGTGCTGTTTATCACGGAGAGGTGGATTCATCTGGGCGTAAGCACCAAGCTTCTGATATACATGGGGAGCGCTTAAAAGAAAATGCTGTGGACACACTTCTGCAGAAATGAGACTTTTGGATTTCTGGATTTCCAGGTACCGCACTTCATCCAATGTCGTCAAATGCAAAATATGTAAACGACGCTGATATTTGATAGAGAGTTCCACAGCAAGTGTTGTAGCTTTTAATGCAGCATCGGCAGGTCTTACGAATTGATGATGATTAAAATCGGTTGAATTTCTATAAACTTCCTGTGCAGCATTAATAATTCCATCATCCTCTGCATGTACAGCTATGAGGCGAGAACCATTGCCAAATATGTTATCCAGGTCCCTTGTATCACTCACCAGTAAATCACCAGTTGAGGAACCCATAAATATTTTTATTCCAGGTACATTTTCGACACCATTTAGAACATCAAGATTGGTATTCGTAGCCCCAATGAAAAAATTGTAATTCACGACACATTTTTTAGCAGCAACACGCTTGCGTTCCTCCATGCCCTCAATCGTAATAGTAGATGGTTTGGTGTTTGGCATATCAAAGAAGCTGGTAACTCCCCCTGAAGCCGCCGCCATGGAACCTGTTCTTAAATCCTCTTTATGTGTCAGGCCGGGATCACGAAAATGAACCTGAGGATCCAGAACACCAGGCAATAAATAGAGGTGAGTACCGTCTATAATCTGTTCAGCATTTGATTCAGAAATTGTTCCCAATTGAGCAATTTTACTCCCTTTAAGAAGAACGTCCTGGTGAACAATACCTTTTGAAGAGACACATCTGGCATTTTTAATGAGAATTGAGGTAGACATATATAGCTCCGTGTAGTGAGTTAGTTGGCCTTTAATATCGTTTATGCTAGTTCATATCGAAACCGTTTATCAACTAATAATTGTCCTTCCATTCATGTCTAAACCAACTCTTTCCATCACTTCGGAAAACCAGAGCCCCCTCCAGGTCAGTTCTGAGTATTTCAGTCCCAATCCCTTCATATTTTTCGAGTGTTACTTTTGATGGGTGTCTAAATTTGTTCTTCCTCCCAAGACTCATCAGACAAATCTGAGGTCGCACAAGATTGATATAGTCCTCACTTGAACTTGTTTTCGACCCATGATGCGGTGCTTTGATTATATCACTATTTAGCAAGGTTCCCAGGTGAAGTTGATCCTCCTCAATGATTTCCTCTCCGTCACCTGTCAATAGCACACTCGATTCTCCATAAAAGAGCTGGATAACTATTGATGTATTATTGATGTTAGACGGACGGGACTCATTGTCATACTGCTTTGGTCCGGTAACTCGGAAGTAAATTGGTTTTAATGTCGAATCAATGTGCCCCGCAAAAACTGATGAAGTGGGAATATCCATGGCGTCAATAACATCACATAACGCATTGTAGCCATAGGAATCATATTCAATTGCAGGCATCATAATCTTTCCCACATCGATATTCTCCATCAAATACTGGGCACCTCCAATGTGATCATTATGGGGATGCGTCAGAACAAGAAGATCTATCTTTGACCAATCACGGTGTTTCAAATATGGCAATATCACATCCTTCCCCATATCTTTCCCACCAAATCTCAATCCTGCGTCAATAAGCATCGTTTTACCATTTGGAGAATGAATAAGCGTTGCGTCACCTTGTCCCACATCCAGAACCACTAATTCTAGGTTCTGGGGTGCCAGAAAGGAACGCCAGGTGTGGATGCTAGCCCAAAGAACTATAAGAATTATCCAAAGTTTGATTACCTTTCGGAATTCAAATACTGTGATTGCAAAAATACTGGCTAAGAGAAAAATCAATTCGAAATGTTGGATAGATCTCACGGTGATATAGGCCCAATCTACCTGCGCACATTTCTGAACAAACCAGAGCATGAAATCAACAGCACCTTCAATGGTGGCCGCCCACAATCTTGCCAGCGTCGGAAAAAGAGATCCGATGATAAGAAAGCTCATACCTGTAGCCACTATCACCCCGATTAGCGGTACAACCACTATATTTGCCAACAGGCTAACGATAGGAATCTTGTTGAAGTAAAAGATGGTTATGGCCAGTGTTCCCAACTGAGCTGCCAGAGAAACCAGAAAGAGATCAAAAATGGGAAGTAATAATTTTCCAAACACAGTCGTTTGAGATATTGAAAGATTACTGACCTTATTTTTAAAGATAGGAAACAGTACCACAATGCTAACTACTGCCAAAAAGGAAAGCTGAAATCCAATATTGAATAATTGTGCTGGTGAGATAATCAATATGATGAAGGCAGCTGAAGCAAGAATGTTTAAAATATCTGACTTCCTTTCAAGTAGCGTACCAACAATCATTAAGGAAGCCATTATAGAGGCGCGCATAACCGATGGAGCTGCACCCGTGAGACCTACATAAAATAGCAATCCCGCGATCACACTACCCATTTGAAAATGATGAGGTAAACGGAGCAGACCGAAAATGGTGATCAGAATTAGAGAAACATAGCCTACATGAAGACCACTTACAGCTAGTACATGGATGACTCCTGTATTAGCAAAATTTGATCTTGTGCTCTCTTCAATCTCACTTTTCTCTCCTAGAATTAATGCTGATAATATTCCTGCTGAACGTGGAGATAAATACTTGTGGAATTGTCTGGAAATCAATGCCTGTACATCAAGAAACATGAGGGATACCGAGTTGGAATTCCTGGGATGAAGGATGACCTCTCCAGGGTTTTCGAGAAAAGCCTCGAAATAGATACCTTTGTTCCTCAAATAGCGACCATAATCAAAGTCATGGGGGTTGCGTTTTCCACGTGGTCTATTAAACAGCATGATCCCAGTGAGAGTATCTCCTGGATGCATGTTCTGTTTTAATTCCTTAGAGTAAAGAATAATTGATCCACCTGAAATGGTCTTCCCTTTAATTGTCTCAGGTTTTAACTGAAATCTTGGTGTGCCCCTTCGTGTTTCACCTACAATTTCCACAACTGCCTTGACTTCATAAACAGAATCTACTATTGCGTTAAACTGTGAAATATGACTATCCGGGATCATCTCATCAACCGCTACTCTGAGACATGCGGAAACTATGATTATCAATAATAATATGCGAGGGTGTTTGCTTAACACCGCTACCACTAATAAGACACATGCGATTAAGCCAAGAAGTCCGATGTGGACATTGAGTTTAGTTTGAATCGAAATTCCTAAAATAAAAAGAAGTGATACCAATATCATTGGTCTAGGCATCACAAAATTCATGATACTTTTATACATCTTTCCTACATGATTGGGGTTATCCAAACATAGGAGACAAAAGTCAATTCACCAAATATTTTATGAGGTAAATGATCAGCAGATCATGAGGGATTGTCATCTCTGACAAAAGTGTAGCCCTGAAGGGCAAAAGTGATGCTTGGTCCTTCAAAGCCGCGACTTTGAAGAAAGCTCCAAAGTCGCTTTTTATCTTTATACGTAGGTTTATCGGTGTTTCTTAATTTCCGTTCAACTAGATCGAGAGCCATTTGGTTGAAGTCATAGTCATCCCTGATAGCTTCAATTTCTGTTTCAGTAATTTTCTTAGAAATTCGTTTCGAATTTAACTCATGTCTTAGTCTTATTGGACCATAACCCTTTATCTTCACACGATCACGAATAAAAAGACGAGCAAACCTTTCATCATTCAAGTAGTTTTTTTCTTTCAGCCTCGGAATCAATTCATCTGACAGATCTTGATACTTTTTTTTGAAAAGCCATTCCTTTACTTCATGCTCACATCTTTCACGAAAGGCGATAAAATTGAGCAATCCTGTATATGCCATCTCGATTCTATCATCGTTTTCAAGATTTAGCCGAAGTTCATCAGTATACTCATCACCAACTTTGATGTCATACTTGAGAAGAAGTGACCCATCTACACCTAACTCAAACTTACCATCAATAAACAAATTAAACCTTTCTCGGAGTTTTTTCTGTTGAGTGATTTTTGTAATTTTGGGCATGATATAAAAAATGGGCTCCCATAGATTTTATGGAAGCCCATCATTTTTGTGTTTACATTTATTATTCAGGTTTTTCGTCAGGGGTATCCATTCCTAAAAATAGGCGTACCTCGCCGACCAGTTTGGCTAGAAGATCAGGATTTTCAATAAAGAAGTTTTTGACATTTTCCTTACCTTGACCCAGGCGATCATCCCCATAGCTAAACCATGATCCACTTTTCTGTACCAGATTGGCCTGCAATGCAAGGTCAAGAATATCACCCTCGAATGAGAAACCCTGACCGAACATAATGTCCAACTCAGTCTCGCGAAAAGGTGGAGCCATTTTGTTTTTCACGATTTTTACTCGGACACGATTACCAATATTATCCTGACCATCCTTGAGTGCACCAATTCTTCTGATATCCAATCGGACTGAGGAATAAAATTTAAGGGCGCGTCCACCTGTAGTTGTCTCTGGGCTGCCAAACATGACACCAATTTTTTCACGAATCTGATTGATAAAAATAACTGATGTGTTTGACTTGGAAACAGCCCCAGTCAATTTCCGAAGTGCCTGCGACATAAGCCGTGCATGTAGACCAACATGACTGTCCCCCATTTCACCTTCTAATTCTGAGCGTGGAACCAGGGCAGCAACGGAATCAATGACTATGACGTCAAGCGCATTACTTCGCACAAGTGTTTCGGTGATTTCCAGAGCCTGTTCCCCTGAATCAGGTTGAGAGATCAGCAAATTCTTGACATCAACACCCAGTTGGCCGGCGTATTTGGGATCAAGTGCATGTTCAGCATCAACAAATGCTGCATAACCACCATCTTTTTGTGCACTTGCAACAACATGTAGTGCAAGAGTAGTTTTACCCGAAGATTCTGGTCCATATACCTCAATAATCCGTCCCCTGGGTACACCTCCAACTCCGAGAGCGGCATCCAACGAAAGTGCACCAGTAGAAATAGCCTCTACCTGGATGTTCATCTGCTCTTCGCCTAACCTCATAACTGCTCCTGCACCAAATTGTCGTTCAATTTGGGAGACGGCTAATTCTATCGCTTTATCTTTATCTTTTGATTTCCCTTGAGCAGCGCTCATCACTGACCTCCACTATTAAAATTAAATATTTTCAATTCCTCATACTCCGCACCCATCGGCGTCAATGTACTCTTCATGCACACCACAGTATCAACTTCAAAATTGAATTCACGCACTTCCGTTGTCAGAAAGTCATGGATAAAAGAGCTTTTGCGTGAGATTGTTTTGACGCGAGCAAGCGTAATATGTGGCTGAAATTGACGATTATCAAGTCTATATCCTAAATGGGTTAATTCTCTATCCAATTTGCGCTTAAACGAGTCCAAAGTAAGATCGTGCGGTACCGATCCAACCCACAGTACTCTGGGATCATTTGCATGAGGATATATTCCTGTATCAGTCGTTCCCAGGCTAAAAGGTGGAAACTCATTTACAACAGATTCAATTTGACTGGCATGATCTTCAATTGTATTTGAATCTGTTTCACCTAAATAATTCAAGGTGATATGAATATTTTCACTTTTTACCCAATTTACCTTATCTCGCCGATCAATGATCGGTTCCAGCATGTTCCTGAAATAGTCTTTTATTTCCTTGGGAACTGGGAACGCCAGGAAGGTCCTTATTTCGTTCACTGAGTAGTTTCCCCAATTAAAAGCCTGAGCATGTTGAGCGATGAATAAGCACTCATTTCCTTATTCAGGATACGATTTCCCCCAAATTGGAATCGCCTGATATTTTGATGTTCCTTATGAGCCACACCTATAAACACAGTCCCAACTGGTTTCTCTTCCGAACCCCCAGTAGGACCAGCTACACCTGAAATTGCCACAGCATAATCAGCACCGCTGTTTTTCAAGGTTCCTGATAGCATTTCTGAAACTGTGTTCTCACTGACTGCCCCATGTTCAATCAACGTTTGCTCCTGAACATCCAACATAGACATTTTTGTCTCATTGGCGTAGGTAACATAACCGGTTTGGAAGTATTCACTGCTTCCACTGATATCGGTAATAAGGCTAGCGACCAGCCCACCAGTACACGACTCTGCAGTGGCAACAGTGGCATTATTTTTTTGGAGGAGTTCACCGATGAGAACAGGTAGCAGTTCATCATCACGACCATAAATATTCTTGGGTTTTATATCTCGTATTCTAGTAAAAATCTCGTTTTTCAGTTTTTGATCTTCATCTGGAGAGATTGAAGGGAATGAAACCCGAATTGTTACCATGCCTTGCTTGGGTAAGTAGGCAATTTTTAGATCAGAGTAATCATTAAAAACCGGCTTAGTTAATTCATATAGAGCAGATTCTGGTACACCTATTGAGTGTATGTCAATTATGGCAATGGAAGACTGCGTTAATTCTGTAAGAAAGGGTATTATTTGACCAGTGGTTACGATCTCCATTTCACGGGGTACACCAGCCATCACGAATAGGTGTTTTCCCTGATAATTGATTTGCATCCCCTGTGCAGTACCAAAAGGATTCTCTAACAGACTAGCATTTTCTGGGTATTCAGCTTGAGACCTATTGGATTCAGAAAACTTGAACCCCCTGCGCACAAAGCGATGCTTGAGAGTTTCCAGTATCTCAGGATACAGCTTTAACCCAACATCAAAATACTCACAGAGTACCGATTTTGTGATGTCATCATGAGTAGGTCCCAGCCCACCAGTCAGTGTAACCACATCTGCCTGGCTGAATGCCAAGTCCAATGCATCCTTGATGTCTTGTGCAATATCCCCAATAATCAATTTTTTTCTGACTGGAATTCCAATCATTTCCAATTGCTGCGAAATGAAGGCATTGTTTGAATCAAGGGTCTTACCGGATAATAATTCATCCCCAATGGATATCGTTATAGCCTTTAAGCGTTTCATATAAATGCAGCAACCCCTTGAATAATTATCAGGACCAGGATACCGGCTAAAATATCATCCATCATTACACCAAGTCCACCGGGTAAGTGTTGAGATTTATCTATAGGTCCAGGTTTCCATATATCGAATATTCTAAAAAGAATAAATGCTCCGAACCAGAAACCCCAATGTGAAGGAATGGCGAGCACAGCGATCCATTGCCCTACAAGTTCATCAATCACAATTTCCCCTGGATCTTCAATCCCCAAGGATTCCCCAACCTTATTTGAGGCATATACACCCATGAGCGTCAAGACAGCAATGAAACCCATAGTGATAATGGGATTATCGGTCACCATGGTACTCCAAAAATATGCGATGGGAAGTGTCACCAGCGATCCGTAGGTACCTGGCGCGCCGGGTATAAGACCTATATATCCTACTGAGGTGAATCCACGTAAAACTTGAATCATTCGCTTTCCGAAAAGAGGGATTTCAGAAATGCGCGATTTATCCATAAGTAATTTAAACCAGTATATGCTGTAACCAGGCCGGTTAAAGTAAAAATGGTTTCGGTGACGAACCACTCTTCCATCACAGCTACCATTGAATCGAGCGATTCAAAGTGCCCGAGAAGAATGAAGATCAACCCCACATACATTGAGATATACTGAAAAACGGTTTTTAACTTGGCCAATCGACTGGTATTCATTGAAGCACCGTTAGCCAGCATCCCCCAGCGTAATAGCGTAACAAGACCATCTCTAAGAATAATGACAGCTGTAATCCAGATGGGTATGACATCTAAAATATTCAGCGTAATAAAAGTGCTGTTCACCAGAATCTTATCTGCAAGTGGATCCATAAATTTACCAAACTCACTAACTACCTGGAGTTTCCGCGCAATTATTCCATCAAACAAGTCTGTGAGTGATGCGATGATAAACAACACCAGAGCCAGGGCATGGAGCGCTAAACCATCAAAACCGATCAGTAGCCATACGATTAATGGTGTGATTACAATTCGAAAAATAGTCAGGATGTTCGGTAAATTATGTATCATGTCAATTCATGCCTGTCGTCCAGGGCTCTCCCTAAAGTTACTCCGTCAATATACTCAAGATCCCCTCCACTGGGAATTCCTCTTGCAAGTCGGGTTACTTTAATATCTTTTTCCTCTAATAGTCGTGCCAGATACAACGAAGTTGTTTCACCTTCCACACTAGGATTCATGGCTATCACAATTTCTGTAATATCTTCCAAACGTGTCATAAGATTCCGAATATTCAATTCGTCAGGTCCCACACCCTCCAGAGGTGAGAGAACACCACCGAGGATGTGATACTTGCCGCTAAAGCGACTCGTCTCTTCTATGGCTACTACGTCCTTGGAATCTTCTACTACACAGAGTATTGATTCATCCCTCCGCGTATCAAGACATACAGGACATGGATCTGTTTCTGTGATCAGATTACAAATGGAACATTGTCGCAATTTCTCGCTGCTCTGAATGATGACATCACCAAGCCTTTGAACATCCTCGGTATTCCATTCAATCAGCTGAAAAGCCATTCGTTGTGCAGTTTTTTTTCCAATCCCTGGAAACCTGGAGAACTGCTCAGTGATGCGTTCCAAACTTTCAGGCAGAATTTTCATCCAAGTCCGGGAATATTAAGTCCGCCCATTCCACCCATCATACCACCAGTAACCTGTGACATTCTTGAATTGGCCGCATCCTGGGCATTTGTTAGGGCTTGATTTACTGCTGCCAGTACCAGGTCTTCTACCATATCAACATCATCTTCCAGCACATCTGGCTCGATTTTGATAGATAATACCTGCATTTTGGCATTGGCTTTGACATTTACCATACCACCACCAGCAGATCCTTCTACTTCGATAGCAGCCAGCTCATTCTGAGCAATTTCCATTTCTTTTTGCATCTTTTGGGCTTGTTTTAAAAGGTTGCCCATTCCGCCTTTTGGCATCATTGGAGGTCTCTCCTATTGGTGTTCATATTCTACTCATCAATGATCTCTCCATCAAAAATATCCAGGAGATGTTGTGATGTTGGATGAGCTAATATTTCATCTTCTTTACGTTGTTTGGGTTTACGACCATTTTCCTCTAATAGCAAAATAGTCATTTTTGTTCCAAAAACATCTGTAGCAATTTTATGAATATCTTCTGTATTCTTATTGAGGGTTTGAATGTGATATTTTTGTTCTGGAGCGAATGAGACCGTCAAACAACCTTTCTCAAAGCTGGCGGGAGTCCCTTCACTCATAAAAGCGCTGGTAGAACGGCTAATTTTTCCGAGACTTTCGATAAATTTCTCCCATTGTGGCAGGAGTGTCTCAATTTTTAATTCATCAGATGAGTCAGCATCAACAGTGTTGCTTTCTGCCGCTGGGGAACTATCATTTTCAATAATTGGTTCAGGCGCAGGGTCGGATACAACTTCCTCAGCACGTTCCGGTTCAGGGGCTGGTATTGGCTCAATTACTTCTTCTTCAACTGGTTCAGATATGACGGCTTTGGCTGTAACAGCAGGTTCTGGTGTAGGTTTTGGAGTTGGTTTCGGTTTAGATTCTGATTTACTTGGAGCTGAATCGGCCATAACAGGTGGTGGAGTTGGTTTTGCATGTGCAGCCTTTGGAGGAGTCACTGCTGGTACACTTCTCCCTGTCAGAATCGCATCCAAGTCTAGGGCACGCGTGCTTCGAGACAGCTTTAACAACATGAGTTCAACTGAAACCAATTGATTGCTCACAAAGCGTTGTTCTCTGACAGTTTCCTGCACAATATTTTGCATGCGTAACAGATCCCGCTCCTCAAAAGATGTTGCTTGTTCCTCAAGAGCTTTCGCATCTGTATCGGAAACATCAAGGTAATCGGTTATTCCAGCTACCTTCACAATGAGGAGATTTCTAATGTGCTCACTGAGACCATGCAGAAATTCAGAAATGCTGATTCCTCTGGAGAAAAGTAAATTGGCCTGGTTCATGAGATTTTCAGCGGACTGACCTGCTACATTGTGCATCAGTTCGAAATAGATTGTGGCGTCAAGGACACCCAAAACCCGTCTCACAAGATCAATTGAAGCTTCATCCTCAGCAAAGGCGGAAACCTGATCCAACAAGCTCAAAGAATCTCTTAAACTCCCTGCCGCCTTCCGGGCAATCAGGGCTAATCCTTCTTCCGAGATTGAAATCCCTTCTTTTTCACTAATCATTGCTAGCCGTGCTACCATGGTTTCCGTTGAAATCATACGAAAATCGTAGCGTTGGCAGCGTGATAGTATGGTGAGGGGGACTTTTTGTGGTTCAGTTGTGGCAAAAATAAAAAGCACCTGAGGTGGTGGTTCTTCCAGAGTTTTCAGAAGCGCATTAAAGGCTTCTTTTGTAAGCATATGTACTTCATCAATGATATAGACACGATAATTTGAATTTGCTGGCGGATATTTTACAACTTCGCGTAGCTCCCTGATTGCATCGATACCACGGGTAGAGGCTCCATCCACTTCCAGGACATCAAGGCTACGCCCAGCCGTAATCTCAATACAATGGTTGCAGGTGTTGCAGGGATTCCCATCGTTGGGATTTTCACAATTGATAGCCTTAGCCAGAATTCGAGCTGAAGTGGTTTTACCAACACCTCTTGGTCCAGTAAATATGTACCCATTCGCCAGTCGTTGTCTTAGAAGAGCATTTCGAAGCGTTCTGGAAACATGATCCTGACCCACCACATCCTCAAATGTCTGTGGTCGGTACTTTAGCGAGGAGACTATGTATACAGATTCTTGATCAGCCACGATATGGAACTTTCCAGTTGGTTGAATAATAGCTGATCTCAAAGATGCGCGTGCCCCAGGCAATTCCGACACACGATTACAATGCTTACCGCTGCTTCCTTCCGGATCTGACGGGGTTCGGCTCGCTCTCATTGCAGGACCTGAAAGCACAACGCATCTTCAAGATCAGTCGATGTTAAATACTCATTAAAAAAGCAGAATAATGTATCAATTATCAGAGGTGAAGGAAGTCTGATTTGATCTTATTATTCTATGTCATAGTCGCTGTGAACAGCAAATATATGTGCTACTCTAATCTACTGACACCAAATCTGCTTTGGTAAAGAACCGTTCCAGGACCTTGATCATCATTTCATGATCTTTCGCACCAGCAGTTTCTCGGATTGAGTGCATTGATAGCATAGCATTCCCAACGTCTACTACTGGTATACCCAATCCAGTCGCTGTTATGGGGCCAATGGTCGATCCACAAGGTAAGTCTGTCTTATGAACATAATGTTGGACCGGGACATCCACCTCTTTGCACAACTGTTCAAAAATAGCTGAGGTAAAAGCACTGGTCGCATAACGATGATTTGCATTCACCTTGATGACGGGCCCTCTATTCATCTTGACAGCATGTTGAGGATCATGATAACCTTCATAATTGGGATGAATAGCATGGGCTCCATCTGCAGAAATACATGCACTATTTGCTAGTGCACGTTGGGTGGGATAATCTGAGTTATCCGATCCCACTACCCTTGTGATAATATCACGGACAAAGGCCGAGGCAGCACCATTCTCTGTTGAGCTCCCAATCTCTTCATTGTCAAACAGGGCGATCATAGCAGTTTGGGAAGCTGTGAATGGTTTTGATATCAGTGCCTGAAAAGATGCGTGACACATGGTGAGATTGTCAATCCTGCCACTCACTATGAACTCATCATTCAGTCCACTAAAAGTAGCCTCATGCGTATCATAACACTCTAATTGCCAGCTGGCGATTTCATTGCGATCCACCTTCAGTGCATCAGCGATAAGACCCTCAATCAAGTTTGCATCTACCACCTCGCCATTTGACCTTTCGAGTGCAAGGATGGGAGGCAGATGAGTTTGCTTATTCAGCTTCAAACCTTTTTCATTCACTTCCCTATTCAAGTGAATCGCAAGTTGTGGAACTCTAAGCAGAACACGATCAGATTTGAAAGGAACAACTCGCAACTTCCCATTTTGCCTTAGAATAACCCGACCAGCCAATGATAAGTCGCGATCTGTCCAACTTGCTAAGAGGGGGCCACCATAAACCTCTACGCCAAGCTGGATATAGCCACTCTTAGAGTATTGTGCCTTCGGTTTTAAATGAAGTCCG
The DNA here is from genome assembly GCA_016845065.1 of Fidelibacterota bacterium. Lineage (GTDB taxonomy): Bacteria > Fidelibacterota > UBA8477 > UBA8477 > JABMPR01 > JABMPR01. Next base: position 126,922 of record JAERTG010000100.1, read on the forward strand.
GGAGAATCTGTGTGAGCTCCAACGAGGCGTATTCCAGATGATTTACCATTGCCCATCTGCCAGGCAGCCAATGCTGATTGACTGCGGATAACATAGTACTTTGAATTTGGTCGCAGGTCCCAGGCGTCTTTCTCATCTAATTCAGTAAATCCTGCTGATTTAAGTGCTTTCTCTGCGGTCAGAACAGCATGATAGGCTGTGACGCTCTGGTTTAAATAGTCAATAAGACTTTTTAACATGTTGGATTTCCTTTATCTCAATATTTTCGTTTAAAGTACTTACCTGGCAGTTGTTGAATGAGACCCTTCATTTCGAGTTGGAGCAATATCCCCAAAAGTGCGAAGGTGGTTTGCCCTGCTACAATGGACAAATCATCTATATGGATTTCTTCAGTATCGGAGAGATGTTCAAGCACTTTTGCTTCAGCGGGTTCAGCGGCAATTAAAAGTTCTTGCTGACCCTGTGAATGTCCCATTTTATACTTACCACCCATATCTTCCAACACATCCTCGACACTTTCAACTAGTTTTGCTCCCTGTTTGATCAAAAGATTGGTTCCACGACTCTGTCTACTATTTACTGGTCCTGGAACAGAAAAGACCTCTCTGTTTTGATCGAGCGCAAAATATGCCGTAATCAGTGAGCCGCTTCTCTCAGCAGCCTCAACTACGATGGTACCCATAGTGAGTCCTGAAATAATTCGGTTTCGGCGCGGGAAATTCTGAGCATCAGGTTTGCTCCCCATGAGAAATTCTGAGATTAACAGACCCTTCTTAGATATCTCATCATAAATATCACGGTTTTCAGCAGGATAAACTCTATCAACTCCATTACCAAGGACAGCGATTGTTTGACCTCCTGCGGCTAAACAAGCATCATGGGCGTAAGTGTCAACTCCTCTGGCAGCACCTGAGACTATCGTCAGTCCTTTATTTACCAGCTCTCTGCTAAATTGTTTTGATATTTCCTTGCCATAACCACTGGGAGTACGAGTTCCAACCATAGCGATACTATCAGATTTCAATAATTTAATATCGCCCCTGCAAAACAGAGCGAAGGGTGGATCATAGATTTCCTTTAACGGGTCAGGATAAGAATCATCCCAAAGTGTGACAATTTCAACCTGAAATTTATCAATGAGTTTGGCTTGTCCAGAAATAAGATCTTCATCGGGATCAGACAGAATTGATTTGGCAATTTTATCCTTTATACCTGGAATTCTTGTCAGCTCTTTGTATCCAGCTGTGAAAATATTCTCCAGTAATCCAAATTCTGTGATGAGGTCTAATGTTTTCCTAGGACCCACTCCAGGGATGCTAAGCATCCGAATGATATTAAATATTTTTTTATTCACTAATACTGGTGGAGAGGGCTTTGATCAAATCCTCTAGTCCTTCTCCAGAAACCGATGAAATGGGAAAAAGGTCAACCGGTTCGAAGGTCGCCATCTTTGGTACGCCAACAAATGAGTCCATTTTAGTAACAGCAAGTATACGTTTTCGTTGAATAAGACCTGGGCTGTATTTCTTCACTTCCTCGAAGAGAAGTCGATATGATTCCGCTGGATCTTCATCGTTTGCATCCACGAGAAACAACAACACACTACATCGTTCAACATGTTTGAGGAACTGGATTCCTAAACCCTTGCCTTCGTGTGCACCTTCTATGAGACCTGGAATATCAGCCATAACAAAGCTGGAATAGGCACCAGACTTCACGATGCCAAGATTTGGGGTTAGTGTGGTAAATGGGTAATCTGCAATCTTGGGCTTGGCTCTTGATACTCGTGACAAAAGTGTAGATTTGCCTGCGTTGGGAAAACCAACAAGTCCCACATCTGCCAGGACCTTCAACTCTAATTCCAGCTCTCGTTCTCGCCCTTCCCTACCATATTCGAATTCTCGGGGAGCTTGATGGGTTGGTGTGACAAATTCGGCATTGCCCCTGCCTCCCCGACCTCCCTGAGCCACGACAATGGATTCTCCATCTATTTGCAAGTCTGCAACGATCTCACCATTTTGGAGATCCCTGACAATCGTACCAGCAGGAACTTTAACAGTTATATCATCCCCATTTTTACCGTGGCGAAGACTACCCTCTCCATGCTTTCCTCGATTCGCTTTATAAATGCGATGATAGCGTATATCTTGAAGCGTATGGAGTTGCGTGTCTACCTTGAGAATTATGCTGCCACCTCTACCTCCATTCCCACCGGCAGGACCTCCCTTGGGAACAAATTTTTCCCGGCGAAAGGCGATAATACCATCCCCTCCCTTACCTGGTATGACCTTTATCTTAACGTAATCAACGAATCTCATTTATTATCCTAGCGGTAACGTTGCGCTAGCTCATCCATTCTTCTTTTCAAATAGGAGAGAAAGGCTCGATCTTCGATTTCCATATCGTAGATGAGCACCTCCGCTACCTCTTCATAATCAAGTGCACATAGGATTGTTACCTCTCCATTTTTTTCCCACCCGTCTGTAACATCTACATGATTCATGATTTGCTCTAGTGTTAAAGGAAGACCAGACAATAGTTGGAATTCATCTGCCTCGGAGTAATTAATTTGCTTCTCATCCCAATAGTCGCGCAAAATGATTTCAATTTCACTCATCAAAAGTGTGTTCAGCTCAGACTGAGCCTTCTGAACGGATACTTCCAAATCAAATGAGTGTTCCTCAGGTAAATGAATGACTATGAAAATAGTGTCACGAACAGCCCGGTGCGTATCTACCCATTTCGGTGCTTTGCTGGTACCTGCACTAGGGAGGTCATATTTTACAGACTTTGATGCACATCCCATAATGAGAATCATTAGAATGATAAGCAGGGAAACCTTATGCTGTATTTTCATGCATCTGACTCCAATTGATTTTGCACTATTTTTGAAATTCCACCCGAAGATACCATTTTGTGGATTGCTTCGATATGTGCGCTTAATGGACCATCAGCTTCCAGATATGGCACTTCTCTACGAATCAACTGATAAATGGCCTCACTACATGGTGCTAATTGGTACTGCGGATTCAAATCCCTGGCTTGAGCACCACACATAAGCTCTATGGCAATTATTCTAGAAGTATTTGAGATAATCTGTTTTAGTTGATGACCTGCGTTTGGAGCCATACTCACATGATCTTCCTGGTTAGCAGATGTTGGAATTGAATCTACAGAAGCTGGATGACTGAGGGTTTTATTCTCACTAGCAAGAGCCGCAGCTGTAACATGCGCTATCATGAATCCCGAATTCAACCCGGCTTCCTTCATAAGGAACATAGGCAGGTTACTCTGACTAGTCTCCTGAAAGGCGGCTATTCGTCGCTCACTCATGGCAGCGACATCTGAAAGAGATATTGCGAGGTAGTCCAAAGTATGAGCAATGGGGGCTGCATGGAAATTACCACCGGAGACGATGATGTTCTCCTCTATCAAAGTAACCGGGTTATCAGTCGTGCTATTAGCTTCTTGAGTGAGTATTCGTTCAGCGTGAACAATAAGATCATACCAGGCCCCATGAACCTGAGGCATGCATCTGAGACTGTAGAAGTCCTGTACTCTGTCGCAGTCAACATGAGCATCTCGATACCCACTCCCAGCCATCAGTGTATACAATAATTTACCAGCATAGACCTGTCCGGGTTGATTGCGAGCCTCCTGGATTTCTGACCTGAAGGCTGTATCAGTCCCGAGCATCACCTCAGTACTGAAAGCACCAGTGGCTGAGATAGTAAAGAATAAATCCCTGATCTTTTTCAATGATTCGATGGCAAAAGCTGTACTTACCTGTGTACCATTTATCAAAGAGAGACCTTCTTTTTCTTTTAATTTCATTTTAGGAAGTTTGTATTGATCCAATACATCCGAAGCTGGGACCACGGATCCATCCGGATTGAGAAATTCGCCTTCTCCGATGAGGGGCAATGCCAAATCGGCCAGGGGTGCCAGGTCGCCACTAGCTCCCACGCTGCCTCTCTCGCGTATGGCTGGCGTAAGATTATGATTGTACAAAGCCATCAATGCCTCGATGACTTCAAGACGAATTCCAGAATACCCTCTGAGTAAACTGTTGATCTTAAGCAGCAGAATCAATTGAACTGTTTTTTGAGGTAGGTAAGCCCCCGTTCCGGCAGCATGACTTCGCAGAAGATTCACCTGCAGTTGACGTAAATTTTCACTTGATATTTTCTGATTGGCTAATTTGCCAAAGCCAGTATTTACACCATAGACTTTTCTACCGGTCTCTAGAACATTTTCAACGACCTGTCTGGATTTGCGTACTAGCTGCATAGATTCTGGGGAAAGAGAAAGTTTAGTTGGCACTTCAAGCTCTTCAAATATCCCTTTCAGGGTCAACGAATTACCATCTAGAATCATATTCTACTCACTTTAATTTGTGTTGGCGTCTGCTATTCCGTGAGACCTATACCATCCCCGGATTGAATCAACGAGTTCTCTCTCTGAATTTGCTGGTACATGTGGTATAGGAGTGGAATTCCGAAAATAATCACCATATCGTTTTGTAAAGATCCTCTCATCCAGTGAAAGAATGGCACCAAAATCTGAAGTACTACGAATAAGTCTGCCAACTCCCTGTTTGTACTTGATTGCCGCCTCAGGCACGCTATAGCCCATGAAATCATTCTCTCCCGCTGCTTTTAATGCATCACTGTTTGCTCGGACAATGGGGTCCGAGGGTACCAAAAATGGTAATTTAGCGATTACCAGTAATTGCAGGGCATCCCCGCGGATATCCACACCCTGCCAAAAGCTATCTGTCGCCAACAGAATGCTATCTGGGTATTTCCGGAACTGGTTGATCAAATCCATTCTTGAGACCCGACTCGATTGAACCAATAACCGTCGACCAGAACCTTTAATGCGATCCTCGAGTTCTTCCTGCCAGTTGAGTAGCATGGTATAGCTGGTAAATAAGATCATCGTACCCACAGGATGGGTTTTCCAAATTTTTTCAAGCAGAAATAAGACTTCTATTGTATAATTCTCGGCATTTTGCGGCCCCATAAAAGTGGGTACGAAGATTCTCGCCTGATCTTCATAGTAGAAAGGTGATGGATAGGTCATTTCTTTGAGCCTATCGTGTCCTTTCAATCCCAAACGTTGTTTGAGATAGCTAAAACTGCCATCGATATTCAGAGTACCTGAAGTGAAAATAGCACATTCAAGATTTTCATATACTCGATCCTGCATTTGCTTGCCTATCTCGAGCGGAACCTGAACAAATTTTACTGCCACAACTTCACTTTTCGGCAAAATTTCAAACCAATAAATCAGTTCGGGATTATCTGCTGCAGCCTGTTTGTCCATAACTGAAAGAGTTTGAACCATCATTTCTCGCCAGGACTGAAACCTTGACCTAATTTCCGATAGACCTGGTAGGGAATCATCATCAAGCTCATCCAGAGATTTTTCCACATCCCTAACCAGGTTATTAAGGGAGGTTAAACTGGTGACCACCGAGTACCATATTCCTCGGACCGGTGCGAAGGGATCCTTTTCTGCAGTATATAACTCTTTGTAGGTAAAAGTGGCACGTTCAATATCACGCTGTCTGGTTGCTTTGAACTCAGTAAAAAAGGCCAAGAGGGTCTTATCAAATTCCTGAATATCTGTCTCTAATTGATCAAGCTGCGAAAGAAGACCTGTTTTTTGTTTTTCATCGACTGGAACAAGCAGGTGACGCAACTCTATGGACATTCCACTCTTATTTCTGCCTTTATAAAACAACTGATCCATTTGAATCCGTAGACTCTTATACGAAAACTCTGCCGCAAAAAATTGATAGGCGGTTTTCTCGAGCAGATGGGCCTCATCAACAATAAGCCTCTGATAACTAGGCAGGATAGCATGATCAGCCGCAGCATCTGCCAGAAGGAGCGAATGATTGACTACCACAATATCGGCCTTTGCAGATTCCTGGCGTAATTTCCCGAGATAACAGAAATCATTATGTGCACATACGTTTGTTGTGCAGAAGCCCGGCTCACTATTGAGCTTGGACCAAACCAAGGCATTTCCCACAGTATGAAAACCGTTATGCTCGTCAATGTCGCCAGTAGGTGTTTCATGAGCCCAGACCACTAAAGTCTGCAAGGCTTCCTTTTCGCGACGGCTAAAACGCCAACTCACATCCCGCAAGGCACGTTGCCATTTGGTTTTACAGATGTAATTATTGCGGCCTTTCAAGAGGAGTGCTCGTACCGGCAATCCAAGCTTTTCCTGGATAAAGGGAATTTCTTTGTGGAAAAGCTGATCCTGTAGATTCTTCGTGTTACAACTGATAAAAATGGGCTCGTCCTCTTTGAGCTCATGTCTTGTCAAAACGGCCGGGATAGTATAAGCCAGACTCTTCCCCACACCTGTACCCGCTTCACCCATAAGAAACTCATCATTCCTCATCGCGGATTGAATATCCTGAGCAAGTGTAACTTGTGTTTCCCGAGGTTCATATCCCTCGAGATGTTTTGAAAGTAAACCTTCATCGGAAAATATTTGATCGAGATCAGGGAAGCCACCTTCTGTGGTAGAATGGCGAATATTCGGTTTTTGGGGTAAAAGAATTCGTGGATACTCATCCAACTCTTCCAACGATCGTCCAGAGGCTGTCCATTCCAATATCGATTTATACAATTCCTCGTTTGGCAAATCAGTGCCATGGAGAACATCTACTAAAGCCTTAATCACGTCAGGTGACAATCGCTTCATCTCCGAAATCAGGATAAGCAGGATGTCCGCAACCATGTCAGCGTCATAGTCTGCTCGGTGTGCACCTTCTTTGGATAAACCATAGAATTCAGCTGCCGTCCCCAGTTTATGATTGATCATATCATATCGAAGGGTGCGCACCAAACTTAGTGTATCGATGCGCTGATTCTTAAGGGGAATTCCATCAATGGCTTCACGCTTAACATTTAGAAAATTATGATCGAAGTAAATATTATGTGCTACGAGCGGATGGTTCCCCAGAAAATCGTATAAATCATCTACTACTTCTTCGAATGTTGGAGCATCCGCAACCATTTCATTGGTGATACCCGTTAGTTTGGTGATGAATTTCGGGATTCTAACGGGAGGCTTTATAAACTGTTGATAGCGTTCCGTGGCAATGCCATTTACAACCTTGACAGCTCCGAACTCAATAACAAAATCTACTTTAGGATCTAAACCAGTGGTCTCGAGGTCAAATGAGACAAATGACCCTAAGCCTATTCCCTGCAAGTATTCGGAAAAACTCATCTGGTATGTCCCGAGATGGTGATGGAGTGAGTAGTATTCAATTCGCCCTATTCTTTCTAATATGATGGATCAAACGCCAGCAAAGGCGCGCGTCACATCAATCAATATGGATGGTTTTTGTCTGGCGACAGCTGTAAATATCTTCATTAGCGAGAGTTCATCAGCAGGTACTTTTGACAAGCGATGAGCCATCTTATTCAATTTTTCATCGGTGATATCAAAAATAGCATCTGCTACGCGATGTAGTCCATCATGGGTTTTGCCCTCAGCTTTTTGCCATCTTTCAGGATAAGCCTTAAAGCCATTGGGAGTAAAATCTCCAGTCTGCAGAGCAGCCGCGGCAACCTCTCCAGCGATTCGACCACCTACCATTCCGGTGATAATGCCACCACCAGTTACAGGATTCACCATTCTTGCAGCATCTCCAGTGAGCATGATTCCTGCCTTCGTGATAGTTTTTAGAGTTTTGGCAATGGGAATACCGCCACATACACTGGTTAAAACTGTGGCTTTGGGGAAATGGTCTTTTAAAAACTGATGTGTAATATCGTGGGCACTAAAATCCTTTGCATAAGCACCATTTATTCCCAACCCAATGTTTGCCATGCCATTGCCCTTGGGAAATATCCAGAGATATCCACCTGGTGCCCAGTTAGTTCCCACAAAAAAATCAATAAGTTCCTGATCAACATCAACGTTGCCCACGGTTGCCTGGTAGCCAGAATCCATATCTCTCAGTTTTGTAGCCGTGCGCAATCCAGCCAAGCGTCCGACTCTGGATTCGACTCCATCAGCCGCGATGACAACTTTAGCTCTCAGCTGTCTATTTTCACCCATATATTGATATTTGACACCCCGAACCACATCATCTTCAACGACCAATCCATCTACATATGCTCTGGTCTGAATTTCTGCCCCAGCATTTCCAGCACGATTTGCTAGTGCATAATCAAATAGTCTTCTGTGTAGTATGTAGCCAGCATCTTTTATCCCAAATTCCACTTTGGTGTTATCGGGGGAACGCATTCGAACCTTAGAAATGGTTGCAGCTATCCATTGTGGATCTGGATCGATGAATTGTTTTAGCCCAGAAGCTCCCACACCTTCTCCACATCTCACGGGATAGCCAATATCTCTGTCCTTCTCCAGAAGAAGTGTTTTCGCACCTCCCTTGGCTGCAGCCTCAGCGGCCATGGATCCCGCAGGTCCCCCGCCAACTACGATTACATCAAAGTCAGTCATGCTTTGCCTCCTCTTTTTCTTGATCAGAAGAGAGCACATCTATTGGACACACCCAGATACAAATATCACAATCTATACAGGTGTCGTGAATGATTGATATATCAGCCTCGCGCAACTCGATAGCATCCACGGGACATACAGCCACGCAAGTACCACAAAAGTCACACCGATTGTCTTTTACAAGGATCATGATAAACCCCTTTTATAGATACACGATCAACGTCGAGGAGAAACCTTACCTCCATTGTTGATCTGTTCAGTATTAACCTGTTAAAATAGGAATCAAAGATGCATTCTAAATGATTAAATGCACTGGTTCACCGGAAGATGGACGTATCAGTTAATTCACGTCCATCTTTGATATTTGGATCGGTATTTTTTAGACTATCCCCAAACTGCTTAGCAGCACCAAAGTGATGAGAACTGGTGCTACATATCGCAGAAATACAAACCATACACCTTCGAACCATGGATATGATTCAAACAATTGCTCTGCACCCTCTTTTACTGCTGTCATGACAGAAAGTCGGGTCCACACCCAACCAACGAAAATCGCAATCATCAATCCACCGAAGGGTAATAAGACATTTGATGCTATGAAATCGACAATATCGAAAAATGTTTTCCCAAACAGGGTAACATCTGACATGATGTTAAATGACAGTGCAGAGGGAATTCCCAGTAGATAAATCGATCCACCAAAAGCCAATACCGCCCCCTTGCGATTCCAGCCCTTTTCATCAACAAAATAAGCCACAACCACTTCAAGAAGTGAGATAGCCGATGTTAGCGCTGCAATAGCCAGGAGGAGGAAAAATAGAAATGAAAAGTAGACCCCACCAGTCATACCGGCAAAAACTGCAGGTAGCGTTTGAAAAATTAGTCCTGGACCAGCTGCAGGATCAAGCCCTGATGCGAATACTGCCGTGAATATGGCTACACCAGCCATAATGGCAATGAGGGTGTCTAGAAAAACAATCTGGGCTGAGGCGGTGATGACACTGTCCTTCTTAGACATATAACTACCATATGTCATCATTGCACCCATGCCTAGGCTCAGGGTAAAGAAAGCATGGCCCAATGCTATCAAAATGGATTGACCATTTATTTTTGCCCAGTCTGGAACCAGTAAAAAAGCCAGTCCATCGTCTGCACCCGGTAGTGTCGTCCCACGTATCATAAGGATGACCAGAATCGATAGCAGAATCGGCATCATAATTTTGCTGGATCTCTCGATACCACCTTGGACGCCCCTGACTACGATAAACATCGTCATAGCAAAGAATAGAGTATGATATCCTAAAGTCCATGTTGCATTACCGGATAATGTTCCAAACAGCACACCAGCTTCCTCTGGGGAGTGAAAATTGGTTAATGAACCTCTCAGGGTTTCAATTACATATCCAATTGTCCACCCACCAATGACACTATAGAAGGAAAGAATCATAAATCCGGCCAGCACACCTAGAAAACCAACTGACAACCACATCCTGGATGGAGTAAGTGCTGAAAAAGCACCAACAGGATTTCTTTGGGTCGTTCTTCCAATGAGAACTTCAGCGATTAGTACTGGAAAACCGATAATACCTATACAGATCAGGTAGACAAAGATGAAGGCTGCACCACCATTTTCACCTGCGATATATGGGAATTTCCAGATATTTCCCAGACCAACCGCAGAACCTGCAGCAGCCAGTATGAAACCAAATTTCGATCCCCACGATTCTCTATTCTGTGTCATCTATTGGTCCTACCTCTTTCGGTTTTATCATGTTATCGTCTGTAATTACTTCTTCATCTTCAATTTCATACTTACCAAAATCCCAAAGTTGGGCATCGACATAGGCATCGAGAATGTTCAGAGTCCATATCAGAGACATCATCCAAACCTTGTCATTCCTGGTCCTATGGAGGGATTCACTGGTAATATCAGCCTGGTATTCCTCCTGAGCAACTGAATATCCATAGCCATAGTAGGCAAAAGCGCTTGCAAACAAAATCGCTTTCAATGGACGCCTATTATAAAGTTGTCCCCCTCCTGGAATAACCGAAAACAGAAGAGCTTTTGAAGGATTCTTGACATTAGATGAGTCCACAGCATTCTCAACCGGAGTTTGACCACTCAAAACGCCGAATGTGAGTATAATCAGGAAAAGATGTTTCAAGGAACGATTCATTATCTCTATTTATGTGCAACCATCTCGATTTCAACATCAGTTCCTAGTGGTAGCCCTGCGACCTGAACAGCAGCTCGGGCAGGGGCGTCATCCCCTGGAAAGAATTCACCATAAATGTGGTTCAACTCGGCATATTGACCTAAATCGGTAACATAAATATTAGTCTTAACAACTCTTGAAAAATCACTATCTGCAGCTTCCAAAATGGCTTTCAAGTTATTCATCACCTGATACACCCTATCAGCAAAGGATGTTTCTACCAATTTGCCAGTTGCTGGATCCAAAGGAATCTGACCTGCAGTATAAATCAATCCATTAATCTCCACGGCCTGGTTATAGGGTCCAATTGCCGCAGGTGCAGCGTCTGTACGAATAATATTCTTCATGATAACATCCTATTATATAATTGTTACTCAGTTAGTTACAAGATTACCATCAAGCATTTTTTGTGACACAGAAAGCCTGTGATATAAGTAAGCATCTGCTTTAGTCAATGTCAACTTTCCCTTTTAGAAAGGAAAAAGGAATTAATAGAGCGAAAATTCTACTGATATAGTGAAATCATTTCATCAAAGGACTGGCGATCGCGGATCAATTGAGTCTCCCCTGATATTCCTACAAGAATTTCTGGTGAAAGGGGTCGCAAATTATAGGTGGATCCCATAGAGCTGGCGTAAGCACCTGCTGATCCGATAATCATTAGTTCATCCTTAGCAAACTCAGGTATTTCTCTGTTTCTGGCTAATGCATCAGAGCTTTCGCAGACTGGACCAACCACATCTGCCACATGAGTGGGACGGTCATTCTGGTATGAGTATACGGAATGATAGGCATCATACAAGGCAGGTCGAATCAAATCTGTGGTGGCACCATCAACGATGACAAAATGATGATCACCATTCTCCTTGTTGCCTAAAACACGGGTGAGTAGGATTCCGGCATTCGCAACCAGAACTCGACCAGGTTGGATGTGAAGCTGGTAATCCCGTAGTTTCTCCTTCGCCCGTTCTGCAATTGATTCGAGAAAGGGTGTCGTCTCAAGAATATCTTCAAATGGATCATTGTAATTGACACCAAAACCACCACCAAGATCGATATGCTTGAATTCCACACCTTCTGAGCGCAGAGTGGATGTAAATTCCTCCAAATAGTCAATGAGATCGTAAAATGGTTGTGGTTGAACAATCTGGGAGCCTATATGACAATGTATACCGTCAAACCGAATATGTGGATACATTTCTGTATGTGTAAGAAAATGCCTAACTTTTTCTGGACTCATTCCGAATTTATTCTGTTTTAGACCAGTTGAGATGTGTGGATGTGTCTGAGGATCGATATCCGGATTCAATCTGAGCAGAACCGATGCTTTTTTGCCTGCATTTTTAGCTCGTTCTTCCAGCTGCTCTAACTCAAAACGGCTTTCAACATTGAAATGATCAATTTTGAATTCCAAAGCTAGATCCAATTCCTTTATGCTCTTCCCCACGCCAGCGAAATTGATCTCTGGGCCTTTAAAACCACAGTGCTCGGCCATTCTCAGCTCACCTTCAGAGACAATATCGACTCCCAAACCCTTATTTTTAAAAAGATTCAGAATCGTTGGGTTGGCATTGGCCTTCATGGCGTAAGAAACCTTAAATCCGCGTTCAACGAATACATTCTTTAAAACATCGGCGTTGCGTCTGAGGATTTGTTCTGAGTATATATAGGCAGGTGTCCCATATTTACCTGCAACATCATGCAAATCAACCCCATCACAATGGAGACGCTTATCTATATAGGTGAAGGCCATTCTACCAGTGGACGTTCAGATTGCGGTTGGCATAGGTTTCATCAACCTTTCCAACTGGTGTAGAATGTGGTGCAGAATGTACTAATTCAGGATTTGATTCCACTTCCTCAGCAATTTGCTTCATGACTGAGATAAAGCGATCCATGGTTTCCTTATTCTCACTTTCAGTCGGCTCAATCATAAGGGCCTCTTTCACAATGAGCGGGAAATACATGGTTGGTGAGTGAAATCCAAAGTCCAATAGACGTTTCGCAATGTGCAGCGCGTTGGTGCCCTGTTCTTTTTGCTTCTGAGCGGAAAGAACAAATTCATGCATACAGGTTCTATCGTAGGCCAATTCAAATACATCCCTGAGTTTATGCATCATGTAATTGGCATTAGAAATGGCTATTTCAGAAATGTTTCGGAGACCATCTGGACCCAGCATCCTGATATAGGTCCAGGCGCGGAGAAGGATCCCAAAGTTTCCATAAAATCCATGTACACGCCCAATGCTATGCTCATAGCCATATTCTAGATGATATTTTTCATTCTTCAATTCTACACGTGGCCTGGGAAGAAATTCTGCAAGCTTGTCGGTCACACCAATGGGACCGGCTCCAGGTCCACCACCACCATGAGGTGTTGAGAACGTTTTGTGCAGATTTAAATGCGTAATGTCAAATCCCAGATCCGCAGGTCGAGCGATACCCAGCAGAGCATTCATATTTGCGCCGTCCATGTACATGATTCCATCGACACCATGAATCAAGTCAGAAATTTTACAAATATTTTCTTCAAAAAGACCCAAGGTGTTGGGATTAGTCAGCATAAAACCAGCAACACGATCATTGATTTTGGATTCAAAATCGTCTAGGTCAACCAGACCCTTGGAATTACTCTTTACTTCAATCACCTTGTAGCCTGCCATGGCTACAGAAGCAGGATTGGTCCCGTGAGCTGCGTCTGGAATAAGGATGACATCTTTATCATTCTCCTTGAGCTCATGATACTTACGCATGAGCAGGACACCGACTAATTCACCCTGAGAACCTGCAGCAGGTTGAAGCGTAAAAGCCTTCATACCCGTTATGGCACACAATTGTTGTTCCAATTCATGGTATACGCCGAGTAAGCCCTGACTCAAAGCCTCAGGTTGATAAGGATGGACCTCAGCCAGAATGGAGGCTGTCCAATCATTGATCTTGGGATTATACTTCATAGTACACGACCCTAAGGGATAGAGATCTTTGTCAACATGATGATTCTGGGTTGAAATGCCGATATAATGTCGAACCAGTTCAGGTTCAGATATTTCTGGAAGACGAGGCGATTCAGTTCGAAGATATTTTTCTGGAATCAGCTCTGTCAAAGGTTTTTCTGGTACATCCAAGGCAGGTATCGAAGTTGCCACATGTCCTGACGTAGATTTCTCGATGATTAATTGAGCTTCTTTCATCCCAGGCGATCTCCTATTAAATCAAAAACTCCTGCTATCACTTTCTCGAGAGCTGCAGCATCTTTACCGCCTGCTGTAGCCATTTGCGGTTTTCCACCACCGCCACCACCTAATTTCTGGCCAATTTCACGCACAATATCACCAGCCTTCAATTTATGTTGAGCAATTACATCGTCTGAAACAACACAAACTATATATGGGGCTCCATCGATGACTGTACCCAAGACTCCCAGGCCACTTTTCATTTGACGAATGAGCTCTGAGCCAAGATCCTTAAGTGCCTCTGTGTCAGATACTTCCACTAGTTCACTTAACACATTAACACCTTTGACAGACTGTGAGTTTGCTAAGATGTCGGTTAGTACTGAGGCAGCTTGATCAAAAGACAGTGCTTTAACCTGTTTTTCCAGGGCTTTTTTCTCATCCATTAAATGTTGAGTCTTTTCGCTCAGATCATCAACATCTGAAGTAAGTAAATGACGAAGCTGATTGATAGTAGACCTTTCAACACGGGCATTTTCTTCAGCGATTTTTCCCGTTACTGCTTCAATTCGGCGAACCCCAGCAGCAATTGCTGCTTCTGATTCAATACGGAAGAACCCAATATCCCCAGTAGCCTGGACATGGACTCCTCCACACAATTCGTGGCTGTATTCGCCAAACTTTACTGTCCGAACCTCATCACCATATTTCTCTCCAAAGAATGCCAGAGCGCCTTCAGTCCTAGCCTCGTCAAAGCTCATGTTTCGAATACTAGCAGAGTTATTGCTTCTAATTTCAGCATTCACAAGACGTTCTACTTCGTTAATCTCCTCAACAGTCATTTTATCAAAGTGGTTAAAATCAAAGCGTAGGTGATTGTCATCAACAAGCGAACCTGCCTGTTTTACATGGTCACCCAGGATTTTTCTCAGGGCAGCATTTAATAAATGAGTTGCTGAGTGATTTCTAATGATATCTTCACGTCGCGATGTGTCAATCACAGCAATCACGGGATCAGTGTTGAATTCGCCCGAGACCAGTTTTGTCTCATGGACGATGAAATCACCCTCATGCTGTGTATCTATTACCTCAAGATCCATGTTGGCATTATAAATCCTACCAGTGTCCCCTACCTGACCTCCACTTTCAGCATAAAAAGGTGTTTGAGACAAGACGATATACAATCCATTATCTGACTTCATCACCTGAGAAATTGAGGTATCTAATTTTTGATGTGTATATCCCAGGAACTCTGAATGCTCACCACGACTTACAATTTCCCATTCACTCCCCTGGGTATGGGTTTGTTTCAGTTGTGAAGCCTCACGTGCCTTTTCCCGTTGAGAGTTCATCAAATTCTCGAATCCTTCTATATCAACACTGAAGCCCTTTTCATCAGCCATAAGACTTGTAAGGTCCACAGGGAAACCAAATGTATCGTAGAGTTTAAAGACGTTTTCACCGGTAAGTAAAGTCTGTCCAGCTGATTTTGCATCCTTGACCATACCGTCGAAAATCTGTAATCCTCGTCCCAATGTCTGGCTGAAAGAATCTTCCTCAGATTTTATGACTTTCTGGATATATGCAACCCGTTCATTGAGTTCAGGATACGCTTCACCCATTATTGCCACAACAAAGGGTACTAGTTTATAGAGAAAGGCATCATTCATGCCCAAATTACGGCCATAACGGGCTGCTCTGCGCAATATGCGGCGCAAGACATACCCACGACCATCATTGGAGGGTATAGCACCGTCAGAGATGGAGAAGGTCAACATGCGGGCATGATCGGCAATGACTCTGTGGGCCTTACCCTTATCATCAGATGAGTAAGGTACCCCTGCAAGACTGGTAATTTCATCAAGAATAGGAGTAAATAGGTCGGTGTCGTAGTTGCTGTCTTTCCCCTGGAGATAGGCAACCACACGCTCAAACCCTGCGCCAGTATCAACATGTTTATTCGGCAATTCTGATAATTCACCACTTTGGTTGCGGAAGTATTGAATAAAAACCAGATTCCACAACTCCATGAACCGTGGATTGTCCGTATTGACTCCTAACTCAGGATGAGACCCATGAATTGCAGGATCTCCACCGATGTCAACGTGAATCTCCGAACAGGGACCGCATGGACCAGTTTCTCCCATTTCCCAGAAGTTGTCCTTGTCTCCGAAGCGTAGAATATGATCTCGTGGAATATCTGTCAAGGTTTCCCAGAGTTCGAAAGCTTCATCATCATCTTTATAAACAGTTGCATAGAGCTTGTCTTTTGGAATTTTCCATACTTCAGTAAACAACTCCCAGGCCCATTGAATTGCTTCTGTCTTGTAATAGTCGCCAAAACTCCAGTTTCCCAACATTTCAAAAAACGTGTGGTGATAAGTATCGAGACCCACTTCTTCAAGATCATTGTGTTTTCCACTAACACGGATGCATTTTTGTGAGTTTACAGCTCGAGAATGATCTGCAGTTTCTGTTTCAAGAAAGATGCCCTTGAATTGATTCATTCCTGCATTGGTGAATAACAAGGTAGGATCATCGAAGGGAACCACACCTGCACTACGAACATATTTATGATTTTTATCCTGAAAGAACTGAATAAACTGATTACGAATTTCTTGTGATGTCATTGTGCCTCAATGAGTTAGCAATACTACTTAAATAGTGAATAGTTACCTAGCAAAGAACGCGTTATTATAGTTAGCAACACCCCAATATGGAAGTATGGAAATTGAATTATTTAGTATGAGCAAAAAATAATATTTACGTGATTCATTTGAGTTGGGAATGATGAAAAAAAAGCACTGTTATTAACAGTGCTTTAGTAATATCCGTTTTTGGATAAGGTATTAGTCTATAAGTCTAAACATTCTGCCTGGACGTACCTTGAATATACGTTTTAAAAGATTTGGTTCGGTTTGCTCCCAGCTAAGGTAGGTTAAAATGGCCTCACCTATAATGTTGGATTCTGGGACCAGACCCCAATAACGGCTATCATGGGAATTATCGCGATTGTCACCCATCATAAAGTAGTGATTCTGCTCGCAAATGTATGATTCCACATTCTTTCCATCAATCTTTAGTTGTCCGGAGATGCCAGGCGTAACCTCATGACCTTCAAGGGAAATCACATTCACAGCGTGATCAAGGTTCACTTCACTAAAGATCAGTGTATCTCCAGCTGCTGGTATCTTTAGAGGTCCGAAATAGTCGCGATTCCCTATTCCTCGAGGGAAAATCATACGCTCTGCATACTCATCGTCATATACATTCAATTTGGAAGCACGCCCGTGTTCTGGTAAATCAAACTGGACTCCATCAACATAAACGTCTTTTTCAATAATTTCCAGAGATTGACCGGGTCCAGCAATGCAACGCTTGATGTAATTCAAACTTGGATCGTGTGGGCCAATTTGTAAACCTGGCCATTTGTCATTTGGATATCTAAAGATGACAACATCACCAGTCTCGGGCTGCTCAAATCCAGGAAGACGATAATAGGGTACTGAAAACCCGAAGTTTGTCCAGGGGATTCCAATCCAATCAGGTGTTCTGATCCCATAGACAAACTTATTGCCAAGGATAAAGTCGCCAATTTTGATCGTAGTCTCCATGGAGCCAGTTGGGACGTTATAGGCTTCGATGACTGTAGCCCTCAGGATCAGCACAGAAACGATAATATGCATCAGTCCCCTAAAGGCACTGCTATTCCTGGATCGCTTCGCTTGTTTTTCTTTTTCACTCAAATTTCGATCTCCTGGTCTTCGCTACCTACCATGTTAATGCGGTGACCCTGTTTCAACGGTATAAATATTAAAATGTTCAGAATTTTTCTAATTACTTGAATGATCTAATATGCAGCTCCATGGGAAGCAGTTTTTAGATCAGGAGCCCCAATCCAACCTCCAAATATTTTGTCACGCGAAATGGCATTCACTTCCCCATAACCATAACGTGGTTTTAATTCATAGCCCATGGTTTCAAGCAATACCATGGTATCAGGACTTATTGCTCCTGGACCGTAGTGGATAACGTCTGGACGCCATTGATGATGAAATCTTGGCACATTTACAGCATCCTGGACTGGCATTCCAAAATCAACCATATTATGAATGACCTGCAGGACTGTAGTGATAATTGTAGATCCCCCAGGTGCGCCTACAACCAGTACAACCTTGCCATCTCTGGCCAAAATGGTGGGAGTCATGCTAGAGAGCATACGCTTTTTGGGTTCAATTGCATTAGCTTCATTTCCAATAAGTCCAAAAGAATTGGGCTCACCAGGTTTGGAGCTGAAGTCATCCATCTCATTGTTCAACAGGAAGCCAAATCCATCTACTGTCACATATGATCCAAAGGACCAATTCAGTGTTGTGGTGACACTAACTGCATTTCCCCACTTGTCTACTACTGAAAAATGGGTGGTCTCCTCGCTTTCATGACCAGCGAGTTCTATACCAGCTAAGTCCTTGTCATTCAATGGATAAATAGAATCACTTGGTGTTATGGACAGGCTGTCGTAATCTACCATTCGTAGTTTGGCATAAGCTTTAGAAAGCAGCTCTGCTTGTGGAACTTCAAAAAAGTCAGAGTCACCCAGCCAAACACTTCTATCAGCATAGGCTCGCTTCTCTACTTCAGCCAGCATCTGAATATGTTGTGCAGAATGCCAACCCACTGAATCAAAAATCATTGGTTCCATCATATTGAGCATGGAAATAAGTGCGATACCTCCAGAACTAGGTGGCGGCATTGATATGACTTCCAGTCCACGGTAGGTACCCACAACTGGTTTCCGGATTTTTGCAGTATAGTTCTTCAGGTCCTGACTTGTGATTTTACCACCGTATTTTGAACTACTCCTGACAAGGGCTTCTGCTACCTTTCCAGAATAGAAACCATCATTACCTTTTTTCTGGATCATTTTGAGTGTTTTCGCCAGGTCAGGCTGTTTGAAAATCTCTCCAGGCGTATATATTTCACCGTCTCTGCAAAAAATTCTTCTGGTTTCATCAAATCCTTCTGCAGCTTTGTTTAACCAACCGAAGGAGTAGGCCAAATCATATGGTATTGTAAACCCTTTCTTGGCTAGCCTGATGGCAGGTTTCATCACTTTTTTTCGAGTCATAGAACCAAATTCATCCAATGCGAGCTGCAGGCCAGCTACTGTTCCAGGAACACCAACTGCCAGGCCACCACGAACACTCAATTGGGAAACTACCCTCCCGCTGTCATCCAGAAACATATCTCTGTGCGCTTCCCCAGGAGCCATTTCGCGATAATCAATGGCAACTTTTTGTCCGTCCGCCATATGAATAAGCATAAATCCCCCACCACCAATATTTCCAGCTTGAGGATGAGTAACTGCCAGGGCATAACTCACTGCCACAGCTGCATCTACTGCGTTGCCACCCTTTTTTAGAATCTCAATACCAGCTTCACAAGCTTCAAGATCATGGGCGACGACCACTCCGTTCTCGCCATATATACTTGGTTGGGTGGCCATTGCAGTTGCGCAGAGAATGATTGTGACTAAAAGAGCAGATCTAATTTTCATGAGTTTTCCTTAAAGCGGTAAAAATGCGTCGCTATAATGATTTATTTGTGGTTTAGGGTCTGAGAAATTGACAGTTATGATGTCAAATCTACATTCGGGTTGATCAATCCTATGCTTCTCAAGGTACATTTCAGCAACTCTGGCAATTTGCTTTTGCTTTGCAGGTGTCACGCGTTCAAGTGCCAGACTGTCATCTGATTCACCTGCAAAGCTCTTCACTTCGACAAAGATGACTTCTTCAGCTTCGGTAGCAATCAAATCTATCTCACCATCCCGTCCAGCATGATAGCTATGTTCGAGAAGCGTAAACCCATTCCGAATCAAAAACATTCCAGCAATTATCTCACCCATCCGTCCATATGATGAATCCAGGCCATAATATTGATATTTCTTATTGGGACATGAGTCGACCGGTCGAAAGCTACGCCGATGAACGGGAGTGCGTCCTAACTCTCTCAAAGTTTCCATGTGTGCTTTGGAACCATAACCTTTGTGAGACTTAAAACTGTACTCTGGAAACAGTTTGTCATAGGAAATCATCATGGCATCCCTGGTTGTCTTCGCAATGATGCTTGCCGCACTTATTCCAGGCACCAAATCATCTCCCCCGATTATACACTCCTGAGCTATTTCTAGGTCTGGAATCTTATGGTTGCCATCTACCTGCACTAGGGTGGCTTGAATTTTCAATTTTGCTATTGATTGACGCATTGCCTCAAAAGTTGCCTGCAGGATATTGTTCCGGTCAATATCCTGTTCGTGTACGATACCAACACCAACAGCGAGTGCCTTGGAGCGGATTTCCTGCGCGAGGACAATTCGCTTTTTTTCACTAAGTTTTTTAGAATCCTTCAATCCTACAGGAATAGCTTCAGGATTTAGTATCACTGCAGAAGCGACCACAGGTCCTGCTAAAGGCCCCCGACCCGCTTCATCTACTCCTGCTATTACTTTTGAATTCAACTCGTTTCAGCTTCCATTTGCGGTCAATATAGGTAGTGTTGGGATGATTAGAAGCACAACTAACTCATGACGAGTAAGAAGATAGAAATGTAAGAGAAATTGAATACATCAGCTGCCCTCTATGAGTGTATGCCGCAGCTGATCCTTGAATTTCTCGAATGACTCGAAACCAGAAATATGCAAATGAAGGAAGACTGACCTGCTAGATGGCATACTTATAAATTGATTGGGTCTCGAGGGTCTCAACCTCCAAAAATAAAAAAAACGCCACGATGAAGTGGCGCTTTTCTTTGTCGGTAAGTGTTTAAAGCTTAAGCTGATATTGGAGCTACACCCAATACATCCTGAAATGCCTGCACAAACTGCTCTTTTGGTAGTGCGCCGGCGGCCATCTGCGGTTTATCGCCAACGGGTACAAACAGAAGAGATGGGATACTGCGGATACCGAATACACCAGCAAGTTCCTGTTCAGTTTCTGTATCTACTTTGTAAACCTTAACCTTGCCTTCATACTCAGTTGAGAGCTCTTCAAGAACGGGGGCAACGGCCTTACATGGTCCACACCATTCAGCCCAGAAATCAATAATACAAGGTGTATCACCTTTATATTTCCATTCCTGTTCATTCTCGTAATCAAAAATTTTATCAAGGAAATCTTGTTTTGTCAAATTCTCAGTCATTTTTTCTCCCGTTCATGATACCTGCACAAGTACCGTGTTTAATAAATATTTCGTTGTCAAAATTCTTTCACTCACAGGTCTTTGAGGCATTGACAGGATATTGGTTACAAAATGTGGTATGACAGTTTCGTTGAAGGCCTGAGTTCAGAAGAAACTCTATATTTTCTGGTAATCGAGTCGATCTGTCTACATCAAATGGTTTGAGAAGTACTATGATTTGTGAGAGAGGAAATCCTCATCAGAGCTGCAGTATATTCCGGCAGCTTTAAGGTGTTGGGTGAATACTCCATCACCCTCAACCAGGGTTTTAGAAAAGGAACCATCATAAACCTTACCACATCCGCAGGCGGGGCTACGACTTTTAAGGATCGCGTGGCTCGCATGGATGGATACAGCTTTTGCAGTACATAATGAGGCTCCCCGCTGAAATGATTCGGTCACATCTTCGCCATTTTCTCGGAATACTCCCGCTCCCTTTATTTCTGCAGGCGGTCTCGGAATGGGTAATCCTCCTTCAACCTCAGGACAAACTGGAATAAGGATTTTGTCACCGAGGGCATCCAATAGTTCATTGTTCAATTTACCACGACCATCGAAGCGGCAGGGTTCGCCCAAAAGACAAGCTGAGATGAGAATGTTTTTTGTCAATTTTTACTCCGGAAAACGAAATGTGTAGAGAATAGATTCTGAGTCACAAACAATATAGACGAGCTCATTTATTGGATTGTAGGCGACCCCTTCTGCCTGTTTAACGTCAAAACGGTAGCTATCCTTGAAACCTCCATCCCAGGACCACGTCCATAAACGCTTTTCACCAGCACTGATTAAGAAATATTCGTCCTCACTGGGACCCTGACAAATACCAGTGATATCTACTGTCAGATCCAGTGTTTTCGAGTTTTGAGTGACCAAGTTAGAATCAATATATATAATGGCAGCTGGATTTTTCTGTTTGATGGTAAAAAAGTCGTTGTCGGCTTGATTGAAAACGATCCCCTCCAGTCCTTCCCCTGGATCTGGTATTGAATGGTTCACTTTTGTTCTAGAAATTTCCACTCCGTGTGTGGAAAGATGGATAATGTCGGATTGAAGTTCATCTACCACCCAGAGTGTCTCATCCCGAGGATCAAAACTAATCCCCTCCAGATCATCTCCAACAAAGGTGAGGGTGTTTAAGATATGTCCACTTAAATCGAGCTTATGGACTTGATTGGAAGGTGGATCGCTAACGCAGAATAGGAAGCCACCCTCCGCATCCAGCGTAAGACCGGAGGGCTCAGGAACTAGAATATCTGCTTCAGACACCAGAATGAGTTCTGGAATCTTCTCAACAGTATCAAAGAGACCACACCCCATGAGAACCAATGCACAAAAAGGAAGAAAATATCTCAATGTAAGGGTTCGTTTAATTAGTGGCTCCAGGAGTGGGAGTAGCAAATAACGTCCAGAGATCACCCCCATCTGTCTCACGCCCATATGAAATATCTGTGGTCATAGTCCCAAATTGAATGCTATCAATTATAGTAGCCATGTCCTTCCCCAGCAGGATAATATGCTCCCCACGGGCAGAAAGTTTGATATCAACATGTCTGACACCTTGCTCAGGATCTTTGTCGCACCAGAGTAGCAAAAAGCCCTTGGGTGGAATTGAGGTCTCACTTGGATCTGTTTCTGGAATCATCCAGGGATTCAAATCCAGAGGGTCGTCAGTAATATACATGCCGCCTACATCCATGATATCGCTTGTTCCATTATACAACTCGACCCAATCATCGGATTCATCAAATTCGTCAAGATTGGTTGAATCATTGCTAGCCAGAAACTCATTGATGACCAAAGCTCCCAGATCACCCCCATCTGGGGTGGTGGGCTCCTTGGTCTCACAGGCAATCAGGTTAAAAAGGAGCAGTACGACAATCCAATTTATTGTGTTTTTCATTTTATGGTCCTTATCACAATGCTTGCGCATATGCGTCTGACTAGTTACCAATTTTTTCCATGGATAGCAGTGTTTTAGCAATATCGCCAGTATACACAGTAATTCGTTTGAGGAGATCTAATAATTCCATGTGAATATCATGGGTCTGAACCGATTCCTCTTTGGCAGCATGAATTCTTTCGAGGTGATATACTCGATATTTTGATTCAAGATCCAGATATTTTTCTTCCTTACGCATAATATTCTTGGCTTTTTGAAGATCCATCTCCACAAAAACATCATGGAGGCGGCTGATCTGTTTACAAACCTTAGTATGATAGTGGATCAACTCTTCCTGGCCCTGTTCTGAAAAGGTAAGCGACAATGCTCTTTTTTTGGCAATCATTGGCATGACACTGCGCTGGATAATATCCCCGATATTCTCCATGTAACTCACGATTGACATCATTGCAAAAACTTCAGATACCTGATCATCTGATAACTCTTCCTGACCTATTTTTTGGATATAATCCGCGATTTTAACACGTAGATAGTTTATCTTTTTTTCTCTTATTTCTATGCCTTCAATCAGTGAAATACTAGGATGAATCTTGTCTTTCGCTGGCGAGTTATCAAAAAACGGGGTAATGACCGCCTCGAGCATTCTACCAAGAATTTTAGCCATTCGGGCAATTTCAGCACGCGCCAGATCAAGTGCCATGGAAGGTGTTTTGATACTTTGGTCATCGAGATGCCAGACAACAGGATTGAGAGCAAGTTGTTCCTTGTTATCGGGCAATATTTTATATATCAAATTTGAAAAATATCCAGTAAATGGCAAAAATAGAAGGCCAAGCCCGACATTGAAAATCGTATGTGCATTAGCTATCTGGCGCGGTGTATCTGCCGCTTGAACCATGAGATCTGGACTACTATTAGCGGGCGAGATCATGCGAACCAAATCTGCAAACCATGGAATAAAAGGAAGGATGATAACCACACCGATTATTTTAAAGCCAACATGCGCAAGAGCCACTCGCTTCGCATCTTGGCTAGTTCCTATACTCGCCAGGCCAGCTGTGATGCAAGTGCCTATATTCGCGCCCAGGAGGAGTGGAATCCCTGCTTCAAGTGTGACCAGTCCTTGTTGTGCAAGAACGATAATTATACCGGTAAAAGCGCTGCTACTTTGAATTAGCGCTGTAAATGCCGCTCCAACCAGAATACCTAAAAAAGGATTTTCCAAATTATGTAGAATCTGTATAAATGGCTCAAAGCTTCTCATAGGTTTCATCGCTTCAGACATCAATTTCATCCCATAGAAAAGGATGCCAAACCCAAGGAGTGATTCCCCAAAGTATTTCTGTCTGTCAGTTTTGCCAAACATGAGCAAAGCAAAACCAACCGCGATCAGCAATAAAGCGTAATCTGTCAACTTGAATGCAATGAGTTGAGCTGTAATGGTTGTACCAATATCCGCACCGAGAATAACCCCCAGACTCTGGGAAAATGTCATGAGTTGAGATTGTACAAAGCTCACCAGCATCACTGTCGTAGCACTACTCGACTGAACGACCATGGTCACGAAAGCACCCACTGACATAGCTACAAATTTATTCTTGGTGAGCGCTGATAGAATAGAGCGAAGACTGTCCCCTGCTGCCTTTTTCATCCCCAGGCTCATTTTTTCCATGCCATACAGGAAAAGAGCCAGACCACCTAACAGCGTCATCATCAATACGCTCCACTGGATATCTGAGGGAATACGTCCACTAGCAAACGAAAAGGCTGGAGACAATAGGAGTATCATTGTCAGTTTCATGCTCGTGGTACTCTTCAAAATTGAGTTCACTATTTATTTTGGTCCCATTTACGAAAAGGATTAATCAAAAGATTGGAATTGAAGTAGCGCCAGTCATTACTCACTTCTTCACCAACCCACTCAGGTTTTTGGAAAGTTTCATCAATACGCTCTAGCTCAATTTCTGCGACAACCAGCCCATCATTTTCACCATGAAATTTATCAACCTCCCAGATGTGTTTATCAAATTGGAGTTTGTAGCGAGTTTTCACAATAATGGGTTGCTCACAGATATTGTCCAGCAAAAACCTGGCATCATCTTCGGGTATTTCATACTCATACTCCGGTCTAATCAAGCCTTTGGGCAACCCTTTGATAGTGATAAAGGCCCCTTCAGCACTGAGACGGACTCGAACCACTCTCTTTTTATCACTATTCAGATAACCCTGTTCATACAACTCGCCCTCTAAATTTTTTATAAATATATCTGTGAGAACTAAATATTTTCGCTCAATCTCAACACCCATAGCCTAAGCCCCTTTGTATCCGCTCATTCGTTTAAGCACATCTGGATAATTTTCGTTCTCCAAATTATCAAAGCCCATCAAATGCTTCACATCAGATATTTTCTCCGGGTCTTCCGATTCGAGGGCAATCGTAAATATTTTTCTAGTGTTTAGATGAATTTGGGTAAACTCAGCCTTCAAACCCTGGATATCATAAATATTCCTGATTTTTTTCAAGGATACTGTCGCAATTTCTGGCTGGGACTGTAGAAAAGTAGTGAAGTCTGACTCTTCAATTGGCTTATCAAATTGTGTTATAGATAATCCCAGCAGTTCGGATACCTGGGTGAGCGAGACTTCTGCAAGTGGATATTCAAATTTCATCATGGGGAACCATTGCTCCATTCCAGACGAATTGACTGATAGTCTCTTTTTCACATCAAATATGTGTTGTCTGATTTTTAGATTAAGTTCTGCTTGTGGGACAAGGAAATACAACTCTTCGCTCTGTTTTTGATAAGAAGACTGAAAATTTGCAAATAACTTCCGATAAGATTGGATGCTTTCATCAAAAGCCCGCCACTCCCACCGAGGGATTATGCCCTTCTTATTTTCGATCAGACACCTCCAGTGTACATGATTTTTTCACTTACTCACCCTAACTAAAGCTACCACCGATCATCCTTAAAGAAATCTTCCTGATCATAAACTGCTTTCAGCATATTGGTGGCCAGTTTCCGAACATCTCCATTGACTGAAACTTCCACTTTTCGGACATCTTTCTTTTTCAGCTTTTCAAGAACGATTTTTAGATCCTCAACTTCATACTTATCCAGTTCAAATTTGAATGTCCAGGCCATTCTATACTCCTTTTCTCGACAATTTATAATTGGTGTGTCTGAACCAGCGACGACAGCTTATCTCCTGTCTCCAGGTTCATTTGCTTAAATTTCTCAATATCCTGTAGGATGAAAAGTCCCCTTGCACTGGCATATCTATTTTCAGTCTCATCAATCAATTTAGCTTTAAGACTGATTTTATTACCATCAACCTCCCTAATTTTAGCACAATACAAGACATCCTTTTCCAGCGGCAATGGTTCGAAATATCGTGTTGTATACTGAGCTGTCATTGCAGGATATCCATTCACCCAGCAGCAGGCTCCCATGAGCTCATCAAAAACTGCTGAGATAGCACCGCCATGTGTATACCCTGGAGGTCCCTGAGCCAGTTTTCCAAACCTGACCTCAGCATAAAACCACCCGCTGCCTTCATTGAAGTGATATTTTAATGAGATGCGTTCATCATTATGCTCACCAGTAATAAATGAGATGAATTGTTTTCCGAATTCAATGGGGATGGCATTCTTAAGCTGTTTATAATCGACCATCACTACTGTTCTCCTCAAAAGATTGCATACAAACTAATGAGAAGCATCATCGATTACATCTGATTGTTTTTAAAATATAATGAAGATTATAATCTGATGGATCTCTGGTGAAAAGTAAGTAGGTATCCTTCAATAGTCCCAGGAGGACGCGCTTCTTTATTCCTGAACGTTCGAAAATTGTAGTAGGGCCTTGGAACCGTTAATTCAAATTTATACGATTAAAAAAAGCCACCACATAGAGCGATGGCCTATCTTTAATCTCAAATCTTAAAACTTAAATCAATCCGTGCCCGAGACTGGAGTCGAACCAGCACGCACAAAAGAGTGCACTAGGACCTGAACCTAGCGCGTCTACCAATTCCGCCACCCGGGCATCTCTGACTTCACTCATCACTCTGGCGTTGTCAGGTCTTGAAAAAGCGGGCTAATGTAATCCCCCTCCCAACCTCTGTCAATCAGGAAAAAACAAGAATAATAACCAAGTTTGAAAGGAGTAGTAAACCGGCTAGCATTAGAACCACCAGAGGTTGAGCAAGACTCAACTTAAGCACCAGAACTTGCCAGTTTTGCGGCTGCTCTGTGGATAGAATTTTCAGACCTTTTACAAATAGCACTGAGGTCCAGCCGTATGCAAAGGGTGCCAGTATTGGTGTATTTCCCCAGAGCTTTGAATTGGAGTCAAGCTTCCAAACAAGTAAACCATATTGTGAGAGTAGGGCTTCAAAGAAGAACGAGATCAATACCATGGTTAAAAATATGAGAGGTAGATGATAATCCATGGGTTTGGCCTTTAAGTATTCTCTTTCAAGGAAATTGTTACTCCAGATCAAGCCTATATAGGCAATATTGGTCCAGAAAAACGCGTACATGAGTGGTATACCCAAAAGGGTGATATGAAAATCACCATAGGCATAAATATTCATGATATCACTGAGTGCGTATTCGCGCAGAAATCCTAAAATCATCCCTGCAATCCAAAATACTTTCACAAATGAAATATTGTATACGCTCCTGGCGTGGATCACCAGAAGGACTGTGACCAGGAGAATGCTGATTTCAATCAACCAGATCATCTTGCATCTTTCTTACCTGCTTGTTGAGTGACACTAAACCCCAGATTAGGATTGGCAGGTTTGCCCAGAGCAGGTCATATCGCTTGTTCAGAATTTCGCTGATAATGGCAATACCCAACAGCAGGTCTATGGCACCATATGGTAAATAAGTGAGGAGTAGTTTGTTCATAAATTCTAGCTAATTGGTTCAATCCAAAAAATGGTATCTCACACAGCAGATTGAGTGAGACACCATTTCTATGAAAAAGCAGATCTGGTTTGACTAATTAATCGTTCCACTCCGCTTTGAAAATATGTGTGGCTCTGGGATTATCTGCGTCACGATTAGAAGCAAATGCCATATATTTTCCATCTGGGCTAAACATGGGAAAACTATCAAAATATGTATTGTTGGTGAGTCTTTTTAGACCCGTACCATCAATCGCCACCATGTATAATTCAAAATTATGACCGAAGGCACCTGCCTCTTCATTCCAGTCATCCATATTGGATGAGAAAACAACATGCTTCCCATCAGGATGCCAGGACGGTGCCCAGTTAGTGGCTCCATTGTCCGTCAATCGTACTTTGTTCTGACCATCGACATCCATTGTATAAATTGATAAAGGTACAGCCTCAACCTGGTTCAGAGCCATATTTTCCTGCCATCGTAAGGTATCTTCAGCATTTTCAGGATACCAGGCACGCCAGACTATCTTTTTTGCATCAGGGCTAAAATAAGGTCCTCCATCGTAACCAAGGTGATTTGTGACTCGTTGGACATCTGATCCATCCATATTCATTGTGAACAATTCGAGGTCATTGTCAATTTCAGAGGTGAAGATTACCCTGCCTGTTAGAAAGGAAACGGTTGGCTCAGCGTCATAGCCAGCATTCTCCCTGATTCGTACCAGATCAGTTCCATCTGGATTGGCTGAATAGATATCATAGGGAAATAGTGGCCAGAGGTATTTATTGCCCTGGGGCCTGGGTCTGGGTGGGCAACTGTCCACGATACCAAAGGTAGACGCAAAAATTATTCTGTCCTTCTCCATGCTATAGTAGGAACAAGTATTTGCACCAAGCTCGGGACTCACCATATGCTGATCACTGCCGTCTGCATTCATGACATAGATTTTATCACAACCATTCCCATCGCGCTTGCTCTGAAAGATAATCTGCTGACCGTAAGGTCCCCAATATGCTTCTCCATTGTCACCCTTGAAGGTCAATTGCTCTACGTTGGAAAGCCCAAATGGCTTTTCCTCAACAACGAGTTCCTGCTGTGTGGTACAGCTAATCATTGCCACACTCAGCACCAATAATACGCTAAACTTTATTTTCAATTTACACTCCTGATTTTGTTTTTTTGTGAATCTGAAAAAACCTATTTCTCTTCCAATTCAACACGATACAAAAGAACAGCATTGTGAATATGAATTGCAAATAGATCTTTTCCAATTTGAGATAATTTTGGTAATGTAGTTGTCCAGCTCCCAAATGAGCTGCGATGGGCGATCTGTCCCGTTTTACTCACACCTTCCAGCTCGAAATTTCGGTAGGCCTGTACCCCACTCTCAGTAAAAAAAGGTTCATAACGTATATAGAGGAACAAACCCCAGTTGGCGAGATAGTCAGCATCACTGATGGTAGATAAATCAATGGGGTGGTAACTTGAAATAAGCGAACCGTCTCCAAGATTAACAACATTCAAGTCTTTTTCGGAGACAACAAATGCCATCTCTCGTCCAAGTGAACTAATCTCCCAGGTCTTCCAGGGGAACTGGGCCATGATTCGTTCTCTATTAAATAGAGTCAGGTTCGACTCAAAACCGTCATGAATCTCCAGAAAGTAATAATCTGTGCCTGGCACAGGTTCAAGACCAACAAGTCGTCCCGGGACACTTACAGGGTTCGTCAGCAATTTGTCATGATTCCAGAGGTGAATATCGACAATTGACATGGAGTCGGGCTCGTCGGGCATTAGGCAAGAGGAAGCCGTAATGAATTCATTCCGGTTAATCAACTTTGCCATCCTGAGATTTATTCCACATTTATCTTGATCACCGGGCACTACATTCTCCAAATAGAGTAGCGTGTCCTCATTGCCCAGCTCGAGAATCCAGGGTTGATCTTCCTGTGTGAGTAGAATCGTACCGTGAGTCGTGAGCTTTGAATTGAGTTTTCCCTCGCCCAAAGGGACACCATGAACCAGTGTGTAGTCTGGATTACCCTGATAATCATAGACCTGAAATGAGTAGAGTCTCTGGGGATTAAATGCATCGATTGACTCGTTCTCCTGAATCAACACAAAGCTGGAAAGATCCTGATTTACTTTGAACTTATCATTTGGTGTGCGGTGGATTTGGATGACATGGTTGCCAAGACTGTCATAATAGGAAATCTGATTCTCGGTGATGGTATACATGATGGGAAAACCATTGGTGTTTGACCTGAATATGACCTCTTCAAGAGGGGTGTCAAATGTCCATTGGGCATATGGCTCAATATGCAAGACATCAGCTCTAGCAAGTTGTAGCAAAGTTAAAAAAAATACGAGATACCTAATTATCACGGCTCACCTATTTAAGCAAAACTATTTTTTGTGTCTTACTGTGTGCTTCGCCTTGAAGCAGCTGTACAAAATAAGCGCCGCTAGGGAGACTTATCCCATTATTATTTTTTGCATTCCAGGTCCAATGATAACTTCCAGGTATATCACTCCCCAATTTTGCATCAACCACCTGACTACCACTGATATCATAAATGAGTATTCTAGCACCAGAGTGCTGATTCAAATGGTACTCAATATTGACTGAAGCGTTAAATGGGTTCGGATATATTCTAGATATGGACATTTGTTGCGGCACTTGAGTATCTCTCAGGTCACTGGTTCCATCGAAGTACTGGAGGACACGGCCAACCAGCTCAGCGCGTTGAGTCTCTGTGTCAATGGTTTCGAAGGCCAAACCCATGACAAACGTTCCTGAGCTATTATCCAGAAAGCTCACTGCTGCATTCAAGCCATTCCCATATTGAAGGGCTATTTCTCCATTTGATGATACACCAAAATGATCAGGCCAATCCTCTTCATAGGGACTGGTTCCATAATTAAAACTGATATCAGAAAAGTGAGGACCTACACCATTCACGGAGGGGTGATTACCATCATCACCCAGGTAGGTTATGTGCAAGGTTTCGTTCAAAAAAGCAATATCACTAGGAGATCCAACACTGAGATCATAGCCAATCTCTGCTCCAGACGCAAACAAGTAGCCACCTCCACCCAGATATTCAGAAATTACATTTTGCTCAGATGAGCTAAATGTTTCAGATGTTCTGCTATCATCCCCTAGAAACCAGAATACTGATGAGTAATCTTCGAGACTCTGAGCTTCTGTCACCCATTCATTGCTAGCCGATGCTATTGCGGCATCTGAACCGCTATTCACAATTGCTTCCGAATAGTATGTTGCGAAATCATGTTGGATCGAGGTCCATGAACCATTTGTGCGATCAAAACCATCTACTATGAGAATTGTAGGTTGGGCGGCACTAAGACGTGCCCCATATGTGTCTGAATACCCACTACGATTCGGAATGGGTGCAGTATCCACTGCCAATAATCGAAATTGGATATATGAGTTTTCCGGAAATTCTTCTACCGTAAAACTAGTCAAATTCGAAGTGAGAATATCCGGCCCGTGATTCGAACTCCAGGTTGTTCCATTAAAAGAGAATTCCAGAATGTATCCACCAAGATCAGGATCATTCGGGCCTTCCCATTCCAGATATAACTGACCATCTGCGTTGGGTCCTACATAGGTGAAGTTGGGTTGACCGGGTGGAAGTAAGTCAACATCACTGAGTTGAACACGGACATAGGTCGTATCCCAATTGTCGCGAGTATCTGAGCTCATGACAGATATGACATAGGGACCTGGTTCATAAATTGTACAGTCGAGATAGTCATTTGCTGTGATTCGATTGGTGACAATATATCTGTATATACTCGTACTGGAGCCAGGCGCATAAACTCGGTTGATGTTTGAATTGGAATACAGCTCATCAGCTTCGAACCAAAAATGTGGTCCACGTAAAACTTCAGACGTGTCTGATGAGTGTAATGCCCATCCAATAGTGTAGATGCCGTTGTTCATATCAATACTGGACCATAGATCTGTTGTGTCAGCTGCCTGTGCGATAATATCCACATGTCCGCTGAGTGTTACTCCAGGAAAAGCTGCAGAGCTACCATCTCTAACAAATTGAATGATTGGAGACCGGGGATGATAGGGATCCACAAAAGGTGTGAGTTTCCCCGGTAAAAGTGGGTTACCGGTGGGGTGTCCGCTTGCACCACCCCCATAGTTAAGATGAATATGAGCATAACTGTCTGTATGACCCACCACTGCTCCCTGAGCGACGGTATTTCCTACTTGAAGTCCTGCCAGAGGAATTACA
This sequence comes from Fidelibacterota bacterium, assembly GCA_016845065.1. Lineage (GTDB taxonomy): Bacteria > Fidelibacterota > UBA8477 > UBA8477 > JABMPR01 > JABMPR01. Next base: position 159,141 of record JAERTG010000100.1, read on the forward strand.
TGGACATAGGCAAAATCTTCGACACGAATCCAATCCGACCCAATACCAGTCACGGTGCCAGCCATGATGCTCAGGGCATTTTCACCAGGAGCTAAGGGCATATCGGTACCATTGTGAAAATGGTCCCTGTCTTCTCGGCATTCATCAAATGTAGCAGATATGCGATGTTGTTGATCCATGGGTGCCATGGGCCATGGGAAGTTGTTTATCTGAGCCATAAGACTCAGAGGCAGCAGAATAAGAAGAGTTTTAAGTGGCATTACCGGCTTATCTCAAGCCATTCATAGTTCGTTCCTATGAAGAATCGGTCACCATCATTTTGAACTTGAAATAGTTTGGGAAAACGGGGATCGATTTGTACATCGGTGTTTTCTAGAGACTGAGGAAAAAAGATTTGTGCGAAGTGTGTATTTCTTTTGGCAAAGAAATCTGCGGCAACACGAATGATTGCTACCTCACCGCGGTTGTTAACTGACAATCCTAAACAAATGCGATTATTGTTGTCAAATCTAATTTTTTCAACTCGTTTGAAGTTCAGATCAAACAGCTGAATGTATTCATGACTGCTAAGGACTGCGAGATAGCGGCCATTGGCAGATAATTTAAGCTCATGACCATAATTCTCATTATTCCAGAGCATCTTCCCATCACTGGTAAGTTCAACAATCATGGGTTTCATTTCCTGATCAACTGCGGAATAATCGTAGCCACTGACGAAGAAGCGTTGATTTTGAAAAACCAATTTCTGCAAATAGGTAAATGGTAAATAAGCAGTTTTCTGTTCACGACCGTTGCTGTTTATGCGAATAAACAGAGATTTTCCAGCTGGACCACCATTAAATCCAGGTCGTTCAAGTAATATGTAGCATTGATCCCCAATCCACTGCAAGAGAACATTGCGCTCCATACTCATCTCCCCATCATCTTCATACAACTGTCCTTCTGAGATGAGGTTACCAGATTCATAGAACCAGATCAAAGCCTTTACTGGATCCACGAGGGCGAGGATGCCCTTATCAGATATTGCAGATACCAGCGGTTTGAGATCTGCATCAGAACCTCGATTTACTGTATAAAGCAATTCGGAGTGATCATCCAACACGAAATAGTCTGAATACCGTTTGTTGTTTTTTATTTCACCCAAATCCTGGAGGCGTGAAACAAGTCGATACTCCCCATTTGGTGAGAGGGTAATTGTGGATTCTGGATCATAAGCAGATATTCTTCTAATCGATTGATTATCAATGGAATACTTAGCACTACTTGAAGTATAATATAGTGGACGTCCATCCACCGATACCCATGAAATAGCGGCATCATCGACTTCAATAATTTGATCTATCTGGAATGCAGATACCCCCCCGGATAGCATTATCAACAGAGCTAATAAAGACGCATTGCTAATTTTCATTGGCTTCCTTCTCTCCTTCAAATTCGATTATCAGAATATGAGAAACACCGGTTAAAATTCCAAACTTATACTAAAGCGACGAGTATCATTCAATATTCCCCAATCACCATAGGCAAGATCCAGTTTAAAACGAAGGTTGCGGGCGATAAGAAAATTTACACCTCCCCCAACATTAAACCCTTCTGGAGAAAGGGTGTTACCATCTTCATCCACATCATCAAGATAGAATGTCTGACCAGCTCTGAGGAAAGCCAAATCCATTAGATTGAATTCTCCACCAATACTAACACTCTCAGAATAGTTGTTGGGATGAGCAGCATCTACAGCCAGTGTGAGCTTACCGTGACGTATTTTCACTACATCTGCCGCCAAACCAACCCTGAAAGTTAGAGGAAGTGACCAGTAGTCTGTGTCGAGGTGGGCATTGATGCGGGAATTGTTACCTTCCTGATCGGGAGCAACATCAACCTCGATCAGTGTGTCATCCCCCTTCAACTGCATTTTACCACCGAAGTTTGACACGCTCATGCCAACTCTCAGGTCTCTGAACTGAGTTTTGAAGGTGGTTCCGAGATCCACAGCTACTGAGCTGGCTTTCATATGCCAGATACGTTCCTCAATATATTTCACATTAGCGCCGAAAGTAAATCGATCCGTAAACTTTCTGCCCCATCCTAGGGTTGCCGATAGATCAGTAGCTCCGAAGCGTTCTCCAGTACCATCTGGTTGGTCAATCGTGGTGACATCCATTTCTTCAATGGAGATACTGGTCAGGGCTACACCAACAGTACCCAAATTACCCATGGGGAAGGCAGCTGATACATTGTTAAAACTAATACCTGCCAGCCAATTGGTCTGGATAAAACTCACTTCGCTCTTATTCATCAGAGCCAAGCCACCTGGATTCCAGTACAATGAATGGACATCATCAACTACAGCAACATACGCATTACCCATAGAAGTACCCCGAGCTCCGATTCCAATTTCCAGGAATGACGCAGCTGTGGTACCCCGTTTTGAGACAGCCTGTGTGGTTGTGACCAATAATAGGAAGATGATTGCGATACGAATGGAGTTTCTTGATAGTTTCATGTCAACCTCCTACTTAATCACTGCAAATTTGCTGACATGATTACCAATTCCAGGTGCTTCTACGTGGTATAGATACACGCCATAGGCAATCTCCAATCCATCTCTAGACAGGAGATTCCAGGATTCAGCACCATCCCATATTTCAGCATTATGATTGATGGAATTCACAAACTTTCCACTCAGGGTATAAATACTGATCGTACATTCCGGAGGCAAATTGATGAAGTCTATCTTGCGCACTCCCCGTCCAGAATCATAAAGATGCTGTGGTTCCCAGGAGGCTGTTACCACATAAGGATTTGGTACCACTGAGATATCCTCCAGAAGGCTTGAGGGAGCGTTCACATCGATATCACCACCTGTGGCAGAGAAGGTCAGCACATCATGAGCAGAGAAGGGTTTTCTCGACTTGACGATGAATTGATCACCAGGTTCTGGAGCCCAGTTATCCCATACACCATCCTTCAATCTTGCTACTGAATTTTCAGTACCAATCCAAATCGCTCCATCGTCAGTTTGATTTATGCACTGAAGAAGGTTAGTGCCAAATGCGGCTACATCATCCTTGGTATAGGCAGAGTAGACGGTATCAACACCATTGAAGTCAATTACGTTGTAACCTTTTTTGGTAACAAGATGGACTTTTCCATCTGAGGCAACTATGAGATCATTCACTTTTCTATCTAGTATGCTATCTTTATTTGCATAGGTAACACTATCCAGGGCAAAGTTGTAGATTACCAACCCTTTGTCCTTAGTACCAATAAATAGTTCGGCCTGGTTGGTAGCGAGGGAAATAATTTTATCAGTTGGTAGGTTAGAATTAGTCTTGTTTAAATACCAGAAGCTAGTATTGGATGGTTGGTAAAACTCAATTCCTTCTGATTGGGTACCGACAACAATAGTTCCATCATCCAGAGAAATCAATTCTGTGGATGCATTTTGTAATACACCTGTCATTACTGAGTCTCCACTAATGGTATTGAACTCCCCATTATTGAAATTGACAGAGGTGATTGCATTTACACCCCAAATCTCTCCTATTTGAGTCTGGTGCCAATCCCATCGAAAGATCCCTTTTGATGAAATGGACCATAAAATGCCATTTTTGTCCTCCAAAACTCTATGAAATTGGAGATATTCATTCTTCACACCTTCAGAATTATCAGCATCAACTACAAGATCAATTTGGTAATTCTGCCAACCATATTGATTGTGAACACTCAATCCTCCCGTGGATCCCACCATTATGTTGCCAGAAATATTATAAGATATATCCAAAACATTGTTGGTAAGTAGACCCGCATCATCTTTTATGTTACCCCAGGTTTCTCCATCATATAAACCAAGGCCCTGACTTGCAGTGGCAAAAACAGTAAAGTCATCCCATTGAGCAATACGATTCACATTACCAACCTTGGACTGACTCACCATTTTCCAGGTCACACGATCTTCGCCACCAGCTAAAATGGTGGGATAAATCACAGAACCAGGTCTGAGGGTCGTATCCGACAGAGTCTGAGCTATTAATCGCACTGGAAGATCATTGGTGAGATCTCTCATGCTGAATGCCATCCGTTTGTTCAGATAGATAGATGTATCAGTAACTGTCGGATTGATGGTCAATTGATAATCAAAGGGAACTAATTTGAGGTCAACGTTATTATGTCGTTCCGGATAGAGATTGATTTCATAGTTCAAACCGGTTCTCATCCACCCAGTTTCCTGTTCATTCAATGCAATCACATCATTGGTAACATTTATCTTGAATCCCTCTGTGACCATACCTCGTCCCTCTCCTGAAAAGTTGGTCTGGTCTGAAAGTAATACATTACCAGTGGTCAAGTTTGTAAGCTGATAAGAGCTTGTGTGGCGCGGAACCTCATCAACATCATTGGCATCAAAATGAGGCTCACCTGCATCTGGCATGGCGTTGGCCTGTGTTCCGTTTGGATTTGTCAACTCGTTCCAATTGTCCTGGTTGGGATCACCACCCAGATTTAGCTCCGTTTCAGAGCAGGGATTCAATGGATCCCCTGTTTCAAATGCATCATTACAGCCATCAGATCCAAGATCATCATAGATTTCTTCCCACCCATCCCATAAACCCAATGTTGGATACAGTGTGAAGGTCGTATCTGGAATCTCCACAAAATATTGGAGGTAAGTCGAATCGTCCACAGTCACGGTCTGCGTGTCAACGAATGAGGTGATAAAATTGAACCCGTTAAAAATAAAATTAGTCGTACTCTCGGTAATCCCCTGAAAGAGATGAGCCCCGGGAAGTGTAAATATCAGGGTATCAGAATTTGGGGGGATCATCATCTCCAGCGTACTATTCAGAGTAATAGTAGTTGAGTCATCAGTCCAGGTGCGCCAATCACCATCATTGTCGATACCATCTTCAGACCAATCCCTGAATGTGATCTGGTATTGATCCATATTTCTGATTTTGGATGGATCAACCACTTCAATTTCCAGTGATCCTGTTCCCAGCGTTGTGGCTGCATCAGCTACAATTTCAGGTGGTAAATATGCCATTGCAGGTGCGTTTGGCACTGCAACACCAGTATTGATACCGAATTTTACGGGAATTCCAGAAGCATTGATCTCTATCTTCTTGGTACACTCAGAAGGTGTAATGGGTGGTCTCAGTTCAATTTCAGAAATCCCGCGATCATAAAAATCATAGTCGAACCCATAATCATAGGCTACAACTGCGTAATAATATGTTTGCCCGTTGTTAACCGTCGTATCTGTCCAGGAGTGCCTTATACCAGTATCAGTACCCATATCCAGGTGAATACCGTTCAGACCATATGGATGTGGACCTACCAGGCCATCTGCCTTGTCAAATTGAGCAATGGGCTTGTTAAAGGTCTGATTGCCATAAGTATCCGTAATATTCCAGACCTCATTGAAGGCTGGGTCAGTAGCACGATATATGCGATAGCCCTCAAAATCATTTCCATAGATGGGATCCAGACTGTATTCGGCCTTATCATCCCAATATAGGGTGACCTGCCCATCTCCAGGAACCACGGTGAGTTTTGGGAGGTTTGGTGGTTTAGCAAAATTATAGTCACTATTGTAAATCTGCTGCATGGTCTCAGAATTACGCAAGATATCCTCATAATCATTTCCGAATATGAGTGCTACAGCAAATTTTCGTTCCTCTTGCTGGGGAAGCTCAAAGTAGGCTGATCCATACATGAAGGTTAGATCAACAGTTTGGGAAATATCTGTAAAAGACCCTGGTGATAGTTGTTCCCAGGCATTTGCATCACGGGTAAGATCAATACCCGGGTATGGACCGGCTGTAAAACTTGTGAGACCAATCTGGTCAGATTCATCATTATCTGTGTATTCAAAATTTGGCTCACCTGGATCGGGTACGCCATTTCCTTCGGTTCCATCTGCATCAGGACCTAGATATTCACCGAAATTCGGTCCAACACCATCAGAACCTGTATCATCCACATAGGGGTCCCAATCACCATCATTGTCAATCCCATCATCTTGACTTTCGTCAATCATTCCGTCTTCATCATTATCACGACTATCCAGGGGGTTTCCTGGTGATTCGAGATATTTCCAACCAAAATATGCTGGAACATATCCACCATCATTTACGGTCCAAAGGTCATGATCCCACTGATAAACAATGTCATTTACGGTATCAAACCAGGCATCATCATCCCGTTGATCTCCATCATCACCAACATCAGCATCCCCATACATGCCAAAGATGAATTTTTGATAATCCCAGGAACTGATATTCTGGATCCAGTAGGTAAAAATCAAAATATCTTCTGCAGCTGGATGTGCCCATTGATAACCTCTTGCAGAGACATCTACACCGAGACCTCTTTTAAGACCATCATAGATGTAATAGTCCATATCCTGATCTGAAGTGTTGGCACGACCAGCAAACGTTTTGATCAGGATTTGGTTATCGTTTATAATTTCTTCGATTTCATACCACTTATCATCAAGAACCCGAACTACATCCGGGCGTCGTCCATCTCTTGGATCAATTGCGTCTGATCGAGCAACATCCCGTACCAGACCATCAAATGTGGTATTCATATCCGTAAGGATAGCATAATCATTGGAGTCAGAATTGGCCAATTGAACAATACTTCCAGAATGAAGCACAGTATCTACCAGGATGGGATAGTGTTTAAATTCATCATTGTTAAAGTCATCCATGTGGAAGTAGCTTTCCTGATCTGCGCGACTGTACTGACCGTACTGACCGGCCCATCTGTTATCCCATTCAGAGGAAAGGTTTGCCCAACTATCGGGCCATGAAAGACTATCGTCACTCATTGCTATGAGTGAATCATTTGTATTCGCATATCCCAGTCTCGGTTCAAACTGCCAGAGATAGTCATCTGATGTTGGCTTGTCGATGGAGCTTGAGGGCATTCCCTCACTGACAATATGCAGTGGAGCACCGTTGGCATTTGGGGTTTCTGCAGCCACGAGTGGTGAGAATTCTGCAAGGTATGAACGTCCGCTACCAATAGGATAGATACCACAATCATATCTTCCTGGTGAGTTTCTCCAATCCGCGATGGATCCATAATTTGTGAATCTCGTGAGAATTTTATTGCCATTGTGTACACCAAGCCTGCGATTACCATGTCCATTGGCGTCAGTACCCAGGGTACCCACTTTTCTCAATATATTTGGTTTGGGATGAATGTTTTTATCTGAGCTCGCTGCTTCCAGGACAAAGGGAACTGCCAGGAAGACCACCATCAGTATTATAGTCTTATTGATTTTCATTGCTAGCCCTTGACTCATATTGAAGTTGAGAAACCGATTCGAATCTGTCTAGGAGACGAATAGTAGCTCGGTCTGTTTAAATATTCTTCAATCGTATTGTAATTCCAGCCAGGATCCTGGGTAGTATAGGTTGGAATAAGTGAATACCCAGAGCGACCTGTATCCGAATAAACAGAGACTTCGTTTCTTATATCGAGAAGGTTATAAACATTGGCCGTAAATCCTATTTCTCGACCTAGCAGCATAAACTTCTTGGAGATTCTCATATCTACGTTGATTTGGGTTGGTCGACGACCGCTGTTCTCGAAGCTACCTCCCACCAGATTCAATGAAGTCGGGGTATAAGGTAATCCAGATCCATACTCACCAATGAAACTGAGGTTGACCTTATATGGTAGTTTAAACAAAACAGAGCCATTGAGTGTGTGCCGTTGATCCCAATCCAGATAGACTAATTGCTTCTCTGTATCACGATTATTCTGAGCATCCCAAAATGCAGATCTTGGGTCAGAGGCATTACCTTCAGCTACACTGTAGGTATAGTCCAGGTTAGCTGAAAATCCTTGTGAGAGTCTTTTTGTCAAGGAAACGGTAATTCCCTTTACGTTTCCATAATCACGGTTGACATAAACTCCATATACCTCATTAGTGTAGGTCGTGACAATCTTTGAACCCAATAAATTACTGATATCCTTGTAGAATCCAGTTACATCTACACCTATATCCTCTCCAAACTGCTGCTGAAACCCAACCTCGTACTGGACGGTCTTTTGAGGTTCCAGGTCTGCATTACCCATAGTAGCAGAAGCAATGCTCCCTCCTGCCGGCACTTCGAAATCAGGATTTATATAGAGATAGGTATAACTCGGTATTTGGAAGAAGTGGCCATAGGAGAAGTGCAAGACACCCTTATCGGTGATTGGATAGGCCATGGCCAGTCGAGGACTGAATTGTACCTTCTTGGAAGCCTCCTTGAACCAGTACTCCATGCGATCTTCCAGAGTTTTTGCGTTAGTATCAACCGCTTCATCCTCTGAAATCTGACCATTCCCGTCTATATCATGAAATCTGTTAACCAATTTAAGGGGTGATTTCGGATTAGGATCTGATGGATCCGAAGGTGTCACACCATCTGGATCAAATATTTCGTATCTCAACCCTGCATTCACTATCATATCCACAACTTCGATCTTATCCTGGAGATAAACTGCAAACTCAGAAGGATTCTTGACCATCTCACTATATGTTGGTGTTGTGGGGCTTACATCGGGTGTAAGAATTTGCGGTGTGAAATATCCTTCGGCTGGATCGTAAATGATGGAAAAGTCCCTTCGAAAGATGCTGGTGTATTTGTATTCAAGACCACCTTGCAGCTGATGCATTTTATTTATCTGGTTGGTCATATCAAATTTGATCAATTGACTACGTGTCATCCGATACAGGTGGTATTTAGAGATACCACCCAGGTTGAATTTCTGACCGACTGAGGCATCAAGAATATTGTTGTCATTCTCATAGTCCTCAAGATTGTTGGAATCATAAGCAGTATCTGCAGGCATATCAAAATCGGAGATATTGAACATGTTCGACATAAATATCTGATTCCAATTGACATCATAAATGGGTTCATAATAGGATCGACCCAAATTCCCAAGAATTGACGCCTTGACACTATAGAAGGCCTCGGGGCTGAGTGTATGTTGTAGAACAAGACCTATATTCATATTGGTCCCATAAGAAGTCGCTCGTCCCTCGGGCGTATATTTCCAGTTTAGCGAACTACTGTTGTAAGTTTCTGAACTTCCGTAAAGAACATTGAGAGAGAGTTTTAATTGTTGTGTGAAGCGATGTGTAAGTTTTCCCTGAAGGTTAAGACTCTTTGAGTTATATAGTGGCACTACGGCGTTGTCACCGCGCATATTCGTCCATTCCCCGTCCTGGTCCCCATCTATGTACCATTCACCACTCAAAGCGCCATTGCCATCCAGATCTTCGTAGGTTACCTCAGGAAAACCAACATCTGTATCGACGTCTGAATCCCATTCTCCATTGCCATTGTTATCTCGATACCAGGTGCCAGTGGCATTATCGAGGAATACATCTGGGTCGATGGGATAAACACGATCACCACCATCCCATAGACCGTTTCCTGATTCACCACCATCTCTGATGTTATTGCCTTCTCCACCATTGGGATTGAGATAGAAGTCCCAATTATCTCCATTGGGATCATCACCCAGGTTTAAGGGTACACTGGAGCAGCCTCCTGTTCCATTTTCATATTCATCGGGACAACCATCCTCACCATAATCGATATAATCAGAGAAATATTCACCATTTTCAATGGGCATGGAATTGGTGTTATCCCAGTAAAAAGAATCAGTATTAAATCGTCGCACACCATATAGACGACCAGCCAGATCTTCATACCTGCCTGAAGTAAAAAATGATGTCGTCTTTGCCAGTCCAGGCACCGGTCCACTCATACTCCACTGGAAATCATGTCTACCCTGGGGCGTAAAGACATCAGGATTGGTTCCAAAAATGTCTACTTTAGAAATGTCGAGATCATCTTTTAAAGCCAGATCTCCAGGAATAATACCAAGATATATTTCAGGATCTGGAGATATATAGCGACCATAGCGATAGCTCAGTTCACCGGAATAATCACTCAAACTTCCATCCTTGGTGATGATATTGATAATACCTGACATGGCCTGGCCATATTCAGCGTTGAATGTTCCTGAAATAACCTGTAGTTCCTGGATGGCATTGTTTTCAATACCAACACCCATATTCTGACCGTAGGAGTTTGTGACTGGGATACCATCAATCAGGTAAGCAACTTCAGAGGATCGTCCACCGCGGATATGAATTGCCCCAGAGCCATCGACAACCACACCAGCTTGCAATGAGACAGCAGCCTGGAATGATTCAACGGGTAATGCTTCTAGCTCTGCCGAACTAATGTTGGACTGGGCATGTGTAATATCAGCTTGTATCATGGACCGATCCGCTGTAACAGTAACCACATCTCCCTCGATAATACTGAGTGTCATCTGGACATCCTGGGTCGTGGTCAAATCAACCATGATGCGGATACCATCAATCACTTGTTCTGAATAGCCAATCATGGAACAGCGAAGTTGATACTCACCAGGGGCGATATTCAGGATATAGAAATTACCGTCCATATCCGTCGCTCCACCCTGACCGGTAGCCGGCAAGAATACATTTACTCCAATTAGGGCCTCACCTGTACTTAGATCGGTAACCCGACCTGTCAATTTTCCTGCAGTTCCTGAGAACAGAAATTGAGCCCCAATCAATAGAATTAGAGATATACGACATAGATTTTTCATACTAGTCTCGCCTTAGTTGTTACTGTTAGCAGCGTATATAAATAATTAAGGCACCTCTTCAATATCCGCGGATACCTAAAAGATGCCTTGACTACTACTTACCTATAGTGAGGTAATCCCCTTAGGCATTAAAAATACAAGCTTAGATTAAATCTTTGGACATTGTTCAGACGCCCAAAATCAGCATAAGCATAGTCAAATCGTAATCCTGAGGCAGATCCAAATATGGGCAGATCAAATCCTGCTCCGAATGTGAAACCTTCCTCGCGAGCTTCAAGGTCAGAGGCTGCAAGACTGGTGTTGGTCTCAACAAAGGGTGATTTCCAACCCCCTCTTAGAAAGTATTTATCCAATATATTGAGCTCAGTACCGATATTGATTGATTCATAATTGTCATTTGGATGAATAGCATCTACTGCCAATGTCAATTTGGTAACGCCAACTTCAATCACATCCATGGCAACACCCACACGAAAGATGAGTGGTAAATCCCAGTCATCCAGTGCATAATCAACTGGAATAGCATCATTATTGCCTTCAAAGCCAGGTGCGGGGTCATAACGTTCCAGAATATCCCGGCCGGACATCCTTAAACTCGATCCATAATTGGATATACTCATTCCGAGACGCATATCATTGAACTGGGTCCTGAACAGGGTACCTACATCTACAGCCATAGCGCTAGCCCGGCTATGCCAGATGGTCTGCTGTATATATTTACCATTAAATCCAATCGAAAAACGATCTGTGAGTGATCTTGCCAGAGTTACCTGAAGCGCTAAATCGCTGGCAGTAAATTCCTCACCGGTTCCGTTGGGTTCCAGTTCAGTTGTCACAGGCATATCATCCATTGTTAAGGAGGTAACACTCAGACCAACAGTACCAATCCCATATAGAGGAAAAATAACACCCATGTAGTTGATGGCCACATCAGCAATCCAATTGTTCCGAAGGAACATGATCTCGCCACCACCAGCCTGAGCAATACCAGCTGGGTTCCAATAGAGTCCTGAAGCATCGCGGCTCATGGCGACATATGCCTCACCCATACCAGTAGCTCGGCTACCAATACCTATTTTGAGAAATTGTGCTGCAGTCGTACCACCCTTGTATTGTCCAAAGCTCATTGAAACAGCGATTACAAGGAGCATGATCATTTTCTTCTGCATGGTCAATCTCCTTATTTAATCACGGCAAATTTGCCGATGGTTTCTGCGTTATCGGTTTCAACGTGATATATGTAAACACCATAGGCAACCTCCAGGTTATCCAGGTTCAATAGGTCCCAGGATTGAGCACCGTTATAGACAGACTCATGGTGTTCCAATTTTCTAACCAACTCGCCAGCCATGGTATAAATCCGGATTGTACAGTCTGTGGGGAGGTTGATAAAATAGATCTTACGTTCTCCTCGTCCTGACTGCAAATATGGCTTTTGTTCCCAGATGGCGGCTGCCACATAGGGATTTGGCACGACGGAAACTTTGTGAAGCTCGTTGGCAACTTTTTCAGCATCTTCTTTTGCAGCTGTGGTCTCATATCTGTAGACATCCCGGGAGCTGAATTCCTTACGGGTATAAATATTCAAAACATCGCCAGGTTGTGGAGAGAATGTGTTCCACTCAGAAGCACTTAATCTCTGCTCAACACCTGTATCAGTACCAAAATATCCAATATCACCAGAAAAGTTGATGGCTTTGATATTTTTCTCAGAGTAGATAGTTGCATCACCCCAACTAGCTCTGAAGATCTCAAATGTGATCCCAGAAGTAAAATCACTGGAAGCATTTGACAAATCCATAACTGAATATCCACTACCTGTACCAAGATAGTATTCATTCACACCACGATTGTGCAGACTGAACACCTTGTTGTGTGCAATGGTACTATCGGACTTGGCATACACTACAAAAGCGTCATCAACCATGAAAGCCACACCCTTGGCAGTACCAAAGACTAGATTTCCACCTTGTGATTCAGGCAATTTATCAATTGCATAGATATCATCATTTAACAACCCATTCACATTGTCCTTTGGATAATGGGTCCAAACTGTATCAACATAGTTGTAGGAGATGACACCTTTATTTGTAGCTAGCCAGACGAGATCACCATCCACCATGATATCATTTAGGTCGGTATCCGTTAATGATTCCAGGTATTCAGACAAGGAGTCAGGACCAGGATAGTATTCGATAATATCATCAAAACTGGTTAAATAAGTACCACGTGTATTCACGCGAATTAGCCCATGTGTGTCAGATCCAAGCCAAATGGCACCTTCACTATCCACATCAATGGCTACACAAGCCGCATAATCCTTGGTATTATCAGGATTCTCCAGCGTGGCATCCTTATCATCTTCCCATTCATCAAAAACGGTTTCCAGTTGGAGATGATGTTTCCAAATCTCTCCATCATACAGAGATGGACCTCTGTTGGTAGCCACCCAGTAGTGACCCTCGTGATATACGATATCCTTAATTCCAACACTTGACAACAAACCACCACCAGAGTTGCTAAAATTCCAAAACTTCCAACCCTTGGTATCCTGGTTATAAATTGCCAATCCGTCACCAGAAGTTCCTATCATCACTCCATCTTCAAGAGGCAAAAGGCTCTCAATCTTCGAGATTGGTGATTGAAAAGTAAATTCCCACGTTGGCAGAAGGTCAGATCCGATTTCAGAGCCAACTTGCTCTTCATTCGTGTACTGAAATGGCGTGATTTTACTGGTTGGCTGCAAGGTGGAATCTTGTGGACTCGTTACAATGACGTTTCTGCGGATACCTGTTTGAACATCGGTGATTTTGTAAGTCATTGGAGTCTGAGTTCGCGTCCAGGCACCAAGTCTTAACGAAGTATCAACAACAGTTTCGAAAAATTCGAGGCGGTAATCCAGAGGCATTGCTATTCCAGGTGTTCCGCCACTATAAACTCTAGCATTCGGAGACCAAATACAATCTCCAGAAGTCCAACCAAGACGATTGTAGTCCAGCTGAAGCGTATCATTTTCAACAAAAACCTGAATACCATTACTGATCTGATTGTAATCCTCTCCATGAATCCCATATTGCGTATCAACAAAAGGAATTTCATTTGCAGGATCAGTTACATCCACGATTGAGAACGATTTTGTTTCCATGACCAATTCCTGAAAATCTCGAAAGTCTATATCAGGCTCACCTGTATTGGGTCTGCCATTTGCTTCGGTTCCATCTGGATTGGTCACAGGATCCCAATTATCACCGTTGGGGTCATCACCTGGAGCGGCTACAATCTCATCTGCGCAATTACCTCCACCCAACTCATATTCATCGGAACAACCATCAGAACCGACATCATCATTCACACTCCCATCGATGCTTGGATCCCAAACATCCATGGTTGGTGCAATTTCGAAGGCATCTGGAAAAATAATTACTGTATCTGTTGTAAGTGTTGGTCCTTCCAACCAGGTCTTGATTTGCCAATCAAACCCATTGTGTTCGAATACCTTGCCCACAGCTCCTTCAACCACAACTCGTTCAGTCAATGTACTTGAATAAGCAATGCTATCCTCACTGGCAGGGACAATCATATCCACATATATGCCGTTGTCTCGTAGCTGATCCATATCGGCATATGAATCCCAATCACCATCATTATCTACTTCATCCATTCCTGAATCGAGAAAGCGCAGTTCCAGAGTCCGATCATCAGGAATCTGAGTTGGATCAATGATCTTGAATTCAATGGAACCCGTACCAGGTAATTCGTCTCCTGGAACAGGACTAATTTCAGGAGGCAGATACCCAACTGAAGGAGGCTGAGGAGTCACAACAGCTGTATTCACATCAAGGGTAACATTGCCTGTAAAATCCTCCTGAATCGTTTTGGATGTTTCGGTAGGCGGTATTGTATCAATTGCGGAACCTGAGTCATAGGCACAGACTGCATAGAAATAGCGCTGACCATTGACCAGGTTTTTATCTACATAGCTATGAACCAGACCTGTATTAGCTCCCATATCGAAATGCAGACCAGAATTTTTAATCTGTTCCACTTCATGGGGTCCGGATAGTCCGTTATCCAAATCAAATTTTGCGATGGGATTCCATAGATATGGACTTCCATAGGTGTCGGTGATATTCAGAGATTCATTAAATCCAAAATCAGTTGCCCGATAAATGGCATACCCTTCGAAATCCTTCCCATATAGGGGATCTCTAGAGAGCTCTGCCCCTTCATCCCAATACAAGGTCACCTGACCATCTCCAGGGATGGCAGTAACACGAGGTTTATTTGGTGGTTTCACAAACCGGTAGCCTGCATCATAAATTTCCTGCATAATTTCTGCAGTGGCGTACAAATCTCTCGTATTATGAGGATCTTCATACAGGTATTCACCTGTTGCGGCATTGATATTGTAACCAAAAAGCATGGCAATAGAAAAACGACGTACATCTCCAGGACCCATTTTGATGGGACCAGAACTATACATAAAGATATTATCTGCCCTCTGCTGGAAAGCTGCTGTATCAATAGGTGCAGTGAGCCGACTGGAATAATAGTAATCCTCAGTCTCTGTACTGTTATCATATTGATCAACGATAAAACCTGTCAGACCCATTTGATCAGCTTCATCAAGATCTTTTTCATCATAGTTTGGCTCCCCTGGATCTGGCAAGCCATTGGCCTCAGTACCGTCTGCATCCGGTGCCACATACTGGGCATCATCTGGTCCCACTCCATCTGTACCTAAATCATCATTGACTGGTTCACCGGGATCCCATTCACTACTCAGATTCCAGTCTGAATAAGGGCGCCAATCACCATCATTGTCAATGCCATCCTGCATGGATTCATCAATCATTCCGTCATCATCGTTGTCAATACCATCTCGAGGTTCACCGGGTGATTCAAGGAATTTATATCCAAAGAATCCGGGAACAGTATTTCCAAAAACCGGGTCACCGATGGCATTGTCATCCCAACCGTAAACGATATCGATAAAGGTGTCGAAGTAGGCATCATCATCGTTGTAATCAGAGGCTCCTCCAATGTGGGGATCTCCGTACATACCAAAATACATGTTGTCTAGAGTATCATTACCTACATTTTCCAATTCGTAGACGAAGAAAATGACGTTTTGTGCTCTTGTGGCGATCCACTGATAGCCTCGTGACTCAACTTCAAGACCCAGTCCACCCCTTACCGTATCAATGGGAAATGCTGGGTAAAACTCATCATCTCTGAGAGAATCTGACCAGCCCTGCTGAGGCCAATATGTGTTGTGACTCTTGATATAGAAGTCGTCCATGACATAGTATGATTCCTGATCGGCAGTTGTAACACCCTGACCGTATTCACCAGGCCACATGAAGTCGTTAAAGGCTGGATCGAACCAATTGCTGGGCCAAGAATCCGGTTTTCCATCACGGTTATCATCCAGAGTGGTACTCATGGCGATAGATGATTGGAAGGGATCATGGTACCCCGGTAAGGGCTGCCAATCACCGGGATTGTTGTCAAATCCACTATTGTCATAAGTAACACCGGCTACGGTGAGACCATCACTCACAATAATATCCGAATCACCTCCATGGGTTGTGATTCGAGCTCCTGCAACTACACCAAATTCGAAGGCATATCCTCGACCTGAACCGATTGGCCATTCCATTGATGGCTCCGTATTGGGACGACCAATGGAACCATAATTGTAGAACAGCGTGCGAACTCGGTTCCCGTTGTGGGTACCAGCTTTACGGTCACTTAGCGCTGATGCTTTGGACATATGATTGCGTCGGTCCAGTGTATTGTAATATTTCAGCCAGGCTGCACGATCAAGTTTGTTTTCAGGGACAGGGTTATTGGCATTAGAGCCAGCGTTCAGCACACCGATTAAAGTGATGAAGGTGAGCAGAAGAGTGATATTCTTATTCATATTCAACACCTTCCTAGAAACTTGTTGAGAAACCGATGCGGAACTGGCGAGGACTGCTAAAGTAGGTAGGACGGGTCAAATAGTCCGATAGCGAGTGTCTGCCGTAAATGTTTCCATTGTCGGGTGTATAGGTTGGGATTAATGAGTAGGTAGCACGTCCAGTATCGGAGAAAACACTTCTTTCATTCTGGATATTAAGTGCATTGTAAATTTTAGCAAAGACAGTCCAGTGCAGACCGGCTAATACTACATCTTTGTGCATGTTTATATCGACGTTGAAATAATCAGGTTTTCTGTCAGAGTTGGGTGAATCAAGTGAGCTTCCCTGATATGTAGGTGTATACGGTAAGCCTGATCCATACTTGGTCAGTATCGATACACCCCATTTGCGTGGCTCAGCGAGAGATATATTAACATTGATCGTATGAGTCTGATCCCAATCCAGGGGTAATACTTGTTTTATGACCTCGGCTGGGGGATCACTTTGATTTGCGTAAAATAGGGCTAGTGGATTGGATGCATTTCCTTGGGCAACCGAATATGTGTAATCAGCTGATGCAGAAAGCAATCCAGTCCTGCGTTTGTTGATGGAGAAAGTTATACCTCGAGTATCACCATAATCTCTGTTGGCGTAAACCATATAGCTAACCGTATTATATTTTTCATACTGGTCCAAACTCAGAAGACCTGAGAAATCCTTATAAAAGGCAATAATCTCGATACCGAGGTCTGAAGTCAATTCCTGCTGTAAACCAATCTCATAAGTAACTGTTTTTTGTGGTTTCAGATTAGCATTTCCCAATCGAGAGGCATTACTGGCAGTACTAATCTCCATTTCAGGATTTGAATAAAGATAGCTAAAGGTTGGAATCTGAAAAAAGTGACCATAACTGAAGTGGATGATACCCCTATCTGTAATAGGATAAGCTACACCTATCCTTGGAGAAAATTGGTGTACGGGTTCCGTGTTCTCGTAAAAGTCATTATAATCACGCCATTCTTCGCCATTCGCATCCAGTGTATCCAGAATTTCATCAAAATCTGTCACCTCTCCTGCAAATTGGAAGAAGGTATCGATTCTAGCTGAATCAGAATTGGCTAATGTGTAAAGCCAGTATTTTGGATTTTCAGGGTCACGGTAGTCACTGGGAACAAAATAGTTTGGATTAAAGAAGTCATAGCGTAACCCGATGTTTACGATCATATCTGTAAGTTCGATCTTGTCCTGTAAATAAACATAGGCTTCACGTGGTGTTCGCGTTTTCAATGAAAGCTTGGTAACTGCGTCGGTCAGCCAGTTCTCGTAGGAATCATTTGAAAAACTTGATTCAGTGTCCTTAATGGTAGGTATCCAATCTAGGTTTTCCTGAACAAATACAGTATATGCCTTATATCCCATCGAGTGGGATTTGTAACCCACACCAGCCTTGAATTGATGGGTGTTGTTCATCTGCCAGGTGAGATCACCACTCATGAGATAGGTTCTATTGATCCTTTCAGAGTAGCTATGACTGTGCCCACCAGCCAGATACTCATTTACAGGTTGCTCTGAAATTTCATTTGGCAGGAAGAATGCTTTTTTGAGGTCATTGACGACAAAATCAAACTGAATCTGTTGAACCCAGGGTGAAACTTCAGGTGAGGTCAGAGCCTCTACCCAGGCTGATCCATTCATTTCTTCCCAGGTATTGGTAATTCCAAATGACCAGGTATTACGACCAAAAATATCTTCGGCATACAAGGTGATACCACCAACCGTAAGACTGTCATAAAAAGAAACAGTCATATCACTTTTTAATATGAGCAGGGAGTCAATGACCGATCCGTAGTAACTACCCATTCCGATTCCTGAAGCTGGATCTGCGGCGGCTTCTGTCATAAAATCAGCCCATAGAGAGACATTTGCATAGGTGAGCGATTTTTCTTCACTCAACTCTTCCGGATCCACATCTATGTAAAAAGTTTTGGCAGTGGTCTGGTAAAATGATCCCTTAATATTGTAAAACATCCGTTCGTTTAGTGAATGTCTCAAATCCATAATGATGGAGGTGGAGGTTGACTGATTTGTTGGTCTTCCGGAAGGATTGTACTTATATGCGAATCCGTTAGACATCGAATAGCTTTGTGATTCGGCAGTATTATGAATAATACTAGTATTGAGCTTCATTTTAGGATTAATACGCCAGGTTAACTTAAGCATTCCATTTATGCGGGAGGACGTATTCATTCGAACGATACTGGAATCACCTGATGCGCCACTGTCCCACATATGATTGCCGTTAAAGTCAATGTAGGGTTCACCATCAAGGATTCCATTGTGATTCGCGTCTACAAAGGGATCTCCATCTAAAACACCATTGCCATTAAGATCAATAAACTCCCAATCTTCAGAGTCTATATATCCATTCTGGTTAAAATCGACATTGTGATTATAGCGACCATCACCGTTGATATCTCTGAAAGGTTCACCCAGAGTAAATGAACCATTTCCATCAAAATCAAAATATGATTCACTACCTGGTTCCAGCTGTCCATCTCCATTTAAATCTGTAAAAGGCTCGGCAAAATTTAACAATCCGGCCCGACCCCAGGGTGAATCGCGTAGTTCTTCAACAGCCTTTGAGGTGAGATAATTAACATCATTGGGCATATACTCACGAACTCCCCTATATAATCCGCCATAATCGTAAAAGCGACCATTAGCAAAAAAGTTTAATCTCTTGCCAAATCCAGGGACAGGACCTGAAAGACTGATTTCCAAGTTCTTAATGTTGGAGGGGTCAAATTGATCGGCATATTCAAAAAAGCGTGTGTCTTCGGTGTAATAATCACCCATATAGGCACTGAGATTCCCTTTATACTTCTCCCCACCTTCTTTAGTAACAATATTGATGATACCAGACATGGCTTGACCATATTCCGCATTAAATGTTCCACTCAAAATCTGAAGTTCCTGAACAGCACTATTCTCGAGACCCACACCCAGACCCCCGGAGGAAAGATTTGTAACAGGTACACCATCAATCATATAGGTAACCTCACTAGAGCGACCACCTCGAATATGAATGCCACCCCCAGCATCGCTTACGATTCCAGCCTTTGTACCAATAACACCAGCCAGTGATTCTACAGGCATTTCAGCTATTTCTGAGGCACTGACGATGGATCGGCCTGAGGTTAAATCCTTTTGAACCATGGGACGTTCAGCAACAACAACCACTTCCTGGTCTGATTCCAGCACCTGGACTGTCATATCAAAGTTTATTTCAGTGGTCAAATCACCACGCACAGAAACTTCTGTCATTATCTGAGTTGTATATCCAATCATACCAGCGCGTACTGAGAACACACCTACTGGAACATTGATTATAAAATATATTCCATCGCCATCAGTTGAAGCCCCCATACTGGTATTTTCAATGATAACATTTACGCCGGGCAAACCTTCACCGGTTTCTGCATCAATCACTCGACCGGAAATTTTTCCCGTGGTTCCTGCCAACAGATTATTGGTAGTCAAGACTAGGATAAATACATATAGATAGGTTCTACGAAGATTTACCAGTACTGAATTCATACACTCTCCCTGGTTCTATTTCATTACTAAAGTAAAGAATTCTAATCGACTATTATAGTCGCCTTCCACAGACAAGTCAACCATCTTAGTTAGTTAGCTTACTATTATTAACTAACTGGCAAAAAAAGGGCCTTTTCCCTTGTCAACCCTTGGAGTTCCCTCTAGATTTACGGCACTTTCAAAATGGTAAACAAGCGAATGGATCAACAGTATGATGTATCCATTCTTTTTATTTAGTCGAGAGTAAACATTGTTAATCAACAAAGGAGGACAAAAATGGGAATGAATTTACCCAAATGGTCAATTACACTGCTAATGCTTGCATTCGCAGTTTTCGCCATGGCCGGCGAAAATGGTGTAAACAGCTACACACTAGGTTGGTCGGAAACACATGCAACTGATACTGATGTTTATTGGGGTGTTTCTGGACCTTTTGATTTTGACGACGACGGTTTTCCAGAAGTAATCGCTTATTCTGACGAAGGTGGACTCACCTTACATATGTACGAGAATCAAGGCGATGATATGTGGGTTGAAGTCTTCATGCATGATATTGCTGATGCTGGAGATAGCTATGAGGTTGCAGATCAAGTAACGGACCTTGACGGCAACGGATACGATGAATTCCTTGTTGGCGGCTCTGGCTCCAGTGATGGTACCCTCGATGCCCTATTCATCTTTGAGTATGATACCACTTATGATGGATCAACTGATTTGTACTTCACTGAAGTTGCTGCTGTCAATCCTGCCGAAGTTGCAGGAATCACTGATGATGATGGTGAATTTGCTACATCAGTGAAGTCCCTTTGGGCCGGGGATTTGGATGATGATGGTGTAACTGAAATTCTATTGTACGATGGGCGCACATATTCGGTTCAGATTATGTCTCTAGATACAAGCTCGACATTTAGTTTTCCTAACTGGATTCTTGAGTTCACGGACCCAAGCTTTACTAATTCTGCATATGGAGTCGTAACAGGTGATTTTGACGCTAATGGCACAAACAACTTTGCTATGGTTGAATGGGATCAAAACGACATCAGCTTTTTTGAAGTAAATGGCGCGGACGACTACGAATTAATCATGTGGGTTGATAACCCAACTGAATTCGGAGGCGGTTCACTACGCTCCTTAGATGTTGCTGATGCTGATGCTGATGGGTACGATGAGATTTACTTAGCTTCTACAGCTGGTGTTGTGGTTATGTTCCATGTGGGAACAGATCTATATGACTTTGATGTTGATTTAGACGTCTATGAAATCTTTGAATACGATTATGGCTTTAATGGTGCCAAGATTGGGAATACTGACATTTGGCATGGTTCCAGGGATGGTATTGATTATATCATTACCACTGATTCAACGACTTTAATTGATTTAGAGTATGATGGTATTGGTGATATAACCAGTGCAGATTCTTGGACGGCGTATGAAATACCAAACGCTGATTCTCCAGGTGAGTGGCAGGATGTTGTCCTTGGAGATTTTGATTATGATGGCTTGGATGAAATCTTTGCTGTTAATCGTCGTGATGTTTTATGCCAAGTGTATGAACATGATGGCTGGAATTGGGTACCGAACGTAACCACATATCCTATGATGGCGTTGTCTGATAGTCTGCAATCACAAACCCGTGGGCTAACAGCTGGAAGTGACCTTGACCAAGATGGAATGCTCGAAGTTATCATCACCGATTACGCAGTGAATGGTGTTCATGTATATGAGGTAGTTGGTGATAATACTTTGGAATGGGTTGCCACAATGCGTGATGACTCAACATCTTATGGGTATACCCCCCGCCATGTAATTACTGGCGATCTCGATAATAACGATCGAGGCGAAATAATATATATGGGTATGACAAGTATTACCGAGGGTAATAACGGTGTCAATGTCTGGGAATGGGATGGTGTTGTAGGTAGCGATAATTACACCCGCCATGTCCTACCTATCCTTATTGACGGTGTGGAAGTTGACCGCTATTACGGGGAAAAAACGATGATCACCGCCGATGTTGATGCTGATGGTCAGGAGGAACTCCTGGTATCAGTAAATGGAAGTGATAACTCATCCGATGTATTTGTTATCGCCTCTATCCAAGGAAACTTTTCCGGATTTCATGATATGGTCATTGAGTATTCTAATGTCCGTACTGTTAGTGGAGATTTCAACGGCTCACCATGGGGTCAGCCAAACTATGGTGATCTAGATGGCGATGGCGATATGGAAGCACTATTTTTTGCCTGGGATCATGCAAAACTTCTCATTGTTGAGGCCATTGGTACCGATGACTATGAACTCCAAACTGTGGTTCAGCTGGACTCAGCTAGCATTGATAGAGCAAACTACGGAACTGCATTTGTCTCAGACTTGGATGCAGATGGAGCCGATGAGCTATATGTTGGTCTATATGACAATAACTTACCTGGCAATCTTCTCAAAGTAACCGGTGGAAGTGATGTAGCTGACATTAGCTATGCCAATGGCAACATCACTGAAATTAGTGACTTTGGAGCATCATGGGGTATCACCGGTGGTAATGTGGACGATGATGCTGAAGCAGAGATCTTTTCTGTAGATTATTCACACGGACGGATTTATCAATGGGATATGAACGGAACTTCCTGGGATATGGGTGTTGTCAGCAATTGGGACGCAGTCATGGGTGGTTTTGATCTTGAATATGTTCCAGATCTTGATGGCGATAGTTACCCAGAAGTTGTCTGTGCATTTATTGAACCATCTTACATTTTTGCTAATGATGATTCACTCAATACTGCAAATCCATATCGGTATACTTTCGCCGTAAGCGAATTTGGTGGAGCAGTTGATGTTGATAGTAAATGGACTATTATTCATCCAGAAGACTATCAATTGGCACAGAACTATCCAAACCCCTTCAATCCAACAACAACTATAGAGTTCACACTTCCATTGGCGAAAGACAATGTGAATCTGACCATCTATAACATGCTTGGACAAGAAGTTGTTCGTTTAGCTGACAATGCTTCATACGGTCCTGGAACACACAGTGTTTCCTGGAACAGTCTGACAGCAAACGGAACACCTGCAGCAGCTGGTGTATACATTTATGAACTTCGTTCAGGAAATGTTTCCAAAACAGCTAAGATGACCCTCATCAAGTAATTTGAGAGTCTAGTTTTATGAAAAGGCCTCCTTCGGGAGGCCTTTTTTTTGATACTCCAGCAACAATAAAGTATTAATTTCCACCCTCACAATCACCAATTCTTAAAAGCTTGGCGCAATCTTTGTGGTGTTTTTGTATGAACTGGAACAATTCTGAATGAGAGGACTTGCTCGTGCCAATTTTCTTTGATTTTCCCAACGAATGGATTGCCTTTCTTGTATTTTTTTCCATCATTATTTTTTTTATAGGGATTGCTGAAATTGCCAGGAATGTACTAAAGCTATCACCTGAACTTTCAAGGAAATTTGTCCATGTAATGGTTGGAATACTGGTTTCTCTGGCACCCTTCTTCCTTCAATCAAAAACACCTGTTATCCTGCTGGGAGTGATCTTCACAATCCTCAACCATATTGCTCTTCGAAAAGATAGTCTCAAAGGTATGCACACCACAGAGCGTGTGTCTTTCGGGACGGTCTATTTCCCAATTGCTTTTACGCTGTTGGTAATCATGTTTTGGGATCGAAACATCGTTCTCTTTATTGTTGCCATGTTAATACTTGCCTTCTCTGATACTGCTGCAACCGTGATTGGAGAGCGGATTAATTCAAAACATAAATTTATTCTGTGGCATGATAAAAAAAGCTGGCCTGGCAGTATCGCGTTTTTTGTCATGACCCTCATTGTGGTTGTAGGAGCCTATCCCATTTATTCCAATATTATTGGTTACCCGCCTCTCCCTCTACATCATTTGCTAACCATGGCTGTTTTCACGGCTCTTGTCTCTACTGTGGGAGAAGCCGTTTCCAAACGCGGTAGCGACAACCTGACACTCACTCTGACAGCTGCCCTGGGTATGGATTTATATATTTCCTCCATGCATTCTGGTACGATTCCATACATGGGAGGCTGGTTTGCGGCATCCATGATTTTGGGTTATGGAGCCTTCAAGCTCAAATCACTTAGTGTTAGCGGTGGATTTGGTGCCTTCCTGCTGGGAGTTTTTATGTTTGGCATGGGTAGCTGGCACACGATGCTACCTCTTATTGGTTTTTTCGTACTTTCCAGTCTTTTGTCAAAAATTGCAGATCGACAATCCAAAAAGGATATCATTTCATCAAAAGGTTCACAACGAGATATTGTCCAAGTATACGCAAATGGCGGTATACCCCTCATTTTTACTATAGCATGGTATCTTAGTGACTTCTCAATTGATTGGCTTTATTGGGCCTTTCTGGCCTCTCTGGCCAGTGCTACTGCTGACACATGGGAAACGGAGATCGGCAGTTTCAGCAAATCGCTGCCAATTAATATTCTTACGTGGAAAAGAGTACCAAAGGGTTATTCAGGTGGGGTATCACTTCTGGGAACATCAGGCGGTGTGCTAGGAGCTGCAACCATAGTGTTCATCGCAGCACTAATGGAATTTATTCAATGGGATGTAATGCTTATCATCGTGATAGTTTTTTCCGGATTTCTTGGGAGCATAATTGATAGTATCCTTGGAGCCAGTATCCAGGCGAAATTTAAATGTGAAGTCTGTGGAAAATCCACTGAGCGAGTGGCTCATTGTCATGAGGAAACCACACACGTTTCTGGCATTTTATGGCTGGATAATGATTGGGTAAACGTCGCTGGTTCGTTGTCTGGCGGGTTAATCTTTGTTTCACTATATTTGCTTATGCTTTGATATTTAATGAGCAATGTTTGACAATAAAAAAGGCCACCATCGGTGGCCTTTTTTATTACTATTTTGCTTATCCCTTACTTAAGAAGCAGCATACGTTTGGCCTGTGTGCCAAATTTTGTTTCCAGCACAACCATATATACGCCTGCAGGATATCTACTCCCATTGAATTGTAAGGTATGTCTACCAGCAGGTAAACGCTCGTTCAACAGATTTTCCAGTTGGCGACCCCTTATATCAAAGACTGAGATTTCTGCCTGCATGTTTGAAGGCAAGTCAAAGCTTATCACAGTTTCAGGGTTAAAAGGGTTGGGATAATTTTGATGTAAGCTCACCTGTTGTGGAAGCTCAGGTAGATCATTTTCTATTGAGACTCCAGGCATCTTCTTGACAACTCGAAAATTGTCCAAATAGATGCGACCCGAAGCTGCACCTGACTCAGAGTTGTAGGTCATTTGAAAGCTATCAACACGATAGGCCTGGCCATCAAGAGCTCCGTTGCCAATCCAGTTGCCAACCATAGAGGGATCTGTAAAATCCCATTCAAGCAATCTCCATCCTTCCCAATCGATGTCAAACCAAACAGAAACTTCGTGAGCAGGCCAATCAGTCCCATCACCCTCATCTATAGCAAATCTGAATTTATTATTGCTATCATCTCCGTAGACATAGCACTGCATGATATAGGTATTGTCAAATATGACATTTCTAGGTGCACCACTTGGCATGTATTCACGTAACAGGTGACTACCTGCGGAAAGATCCCACTCATAGTTGATATAGGCGGCCCGTTTATGAGCCTGCACTGTACTTGTACCTGGCAAATAAGTCGACGTTGAATATCCCCAGTTTGTGGTTGAGCCAATGGTACCAACTGTTGATCCACTACCTTCAGGATCCCACCAGTCATTTGTGAAGGTGAAACTGTCAATATAATTCAGAACCGAATAGTGCTCATTTGCAGTTGAGAAAGGAATCAGAATCTGTTCATCGATGTTATTACCCAATGCATCAGCAAGCGTAGTATCAAGAGTGAGCAGGTAATCACTGGCTGCACCAATCCTTTCATATGGTTTGATATCAAGGACTGATCTTCCATACTCACCTGAAAGCAGAAAATCAACCTCGATGGGAGTTCCAGCCTCCGTCAAATGAATCGATTCCAGATTCACAGTGGCTGGATCCAGCATCTCATCAAAAACTAAAGAAATCGGACCATCTACATCAAATGACTCTGTTCCAATATTAACTTCTGGTGCGCTATATACCACGGTGGGACCAGCTTCATCCAGAGCATTGGTATGAAAGGTGATGACAATGTCTCCCCCAGCTAAACCATCAGCATCTCCATCCAGAGCTGAGCCATTGATATCCATGGCATCATCTGTAAGTGTCATCGTATAAGATGTCAAATATGCAAAGTTGGTATCGGGGTAAATTATTATTCGATGATCACCCTCAGTCCAGACATAGCGTTCAATTGCAATGTCAGGGCTAAAGCTGAGAGATGCTTCAACTGAGGCAACATCCATGGTCTTTGAGAATTGCATGGTAAGCAGCGTACTCACTTCAACCGTATCATCCTGGGCAGGATAAACACTGGTCAAAACAGGTGGTAATGATGGTAGGGGGCTTGTTTCAACCGATGCTGCCAATTCGGATTCATTCCAGTAGCGATCCAACATGGTAGCGCTATAGAAATAACTGGTATTTTCATCTTGAGTACCATCAAATTCCTCAGTTACCGTGAATGCATCAGAACCAAAATAGACACCCACAATATGACTTGAGGCTACATCAATGTCGTCCGCCGTAGATCTATAAAGAGCCCACCAGTAGTCACCTGATGCTGTCGCTTCAGGTGTGATGGTCAGATCAAAGGTTAACGAATCGACTATGTTTAGAGCAATGGTCGGCGTGGGAGGTGTTTCATCGACAAAAAGTCCATTCCCTCGAATTTTTGTTTTTCTAGCAAAAAAGCTATTTCCAGCCGTTGGCCAATATTGATAGTCCTGCCAACGACCATAGGAAAAAAATTGAAATCCGTCAACCCAACTGACTGAGCGAGAGATATTGACAATACTTGCATGTCTATTCCAGACATTATTCTGATCAAGTACATAGGATCCAGGACCCACTGAAAATAATCGACCCGCATTTATTCCAGGTTGAATATAGTCACCCCAGCAATATGGGCTGTCTTCAACCAGCATCCCTAAAAAACCTGATGAAGTTGTCCAGTGATAGTGCATGGGAGTCAACTGATCGATATAGCCTTCATTAAACCATAAGGCAGCATCCTGATAAACTTCGTGGTATCCGTTCCAGCCACTCCAATTATATTTTCCTAATGCTGCAGCAGACAGTCTCACCCATGGTTTTTGAGTTTGTATTGAGTCGTGAAGCGTCTGAACAAATGTTGTAACTGAAGATCTCCAGAATTCTGCCCAGCTCTCATATCCTTCAGGGATTCCCCCATTGTAGGGATGTTCAACATCATAGAGATATTCGTCTGAATCAATCAGTCTTCCCAGGCTATTGATTTCCTCGGATATCCGTCCATCCAATAAGAACTCATCTTCTTCGGGTGATCTTAAGAGGTTATCCCATATGTTGGTTGTGTTGTATTCGTTCCATCGTACATAGTCTAGATGAAGTCCATCAATGTCGTAATTGTTTACAATCTCCATGGCAACATCGACGGTATAGTCGCGAACTTCTGCTAGTCCAGGACTAAGTGCCCTCTTTCTTGGCATAGGATTACCTGCTCCATCCCTACATACCCACTCAGGATGTTCTGCTGCCGGTGCTCCTGGTTCAGTAGAGGCTGCTTGAAAGGTATTGAACCAGGCATGAAGTTCCAAACCTCTCAAATGAGCCTGTTCCACAGCATATTCCAGTGGATCAAATCCTGGATAACTTCCACCTGTGCGTGATCCCCATGGCTCATAAGATGAATTGTAATAAGCGGTTCCAGACTGCCGTACCTGGAACAGAACACTACTCATATTGGCAGTAACATGATGATCTAAAATTGTTCTTATGTTTGACTGAGTTTGTTCAACACTATTCCCCGCACTGATATATTCCCAGGTGATTACCCAGGTTGCTCGAAATTCTTCGTTATCTGTCTGTGCCCAAACCAGTGAAACCAACAGTAGCAACACAATTCCCATTGATGTTAACCGCATGTCTTCCTCCCTATTGTTAAGACTCCTTGAAGATAAGCATGATTGTTCTCATAGTAAGTAAATTTCGCATACTAACTGATGGTGAACTGAATTTATTTTGGCGAATGGGGCAAAAAAAAGGGCGAGTAATACTCGCCCTTTTTTGAATCAATAAATTGCTCTTATTTTACAAGCAACATATTCTTTGCACTCACTTCTCCATTAAAGGACAATTGATAGATGTATAGACCTGAGCTCAGCTCTGATCCATTAAAGCGTGCAGTGTGGTTTCCAGCATTTAGCTCTTCATTCAGAAGCGTAGCTACTTCCCTACCATTTACATCAAATACTGTCAACTCAACTAAACCGTTCTGATGTAGTTCGAAAGGAATACTGGTTGAAGGATTGAATGGGTTGGGATAGTTCTGTGCTAATGTGAAAGCATTTGGTAGGGTGATCACACGGTCAACACCGTCTGGAACCTGGTTCCAGATTGTGATACAATTATATCCAAATTCTGCAACATACATTGTTGCTCCATCAGCACTCCATGCAGCTCCACGACCATTAAAGGTACCACCGGCCGTATAGTCACCGCCAGCGTTGCCAAATGAGTACAATTCGTTTCCATCTGTATCGAAAACGTACCATTTGCCACCGTGTTCTTCATCACCACTAAAATCAACCTGAGTATTGGCAGCATAGATGTTACCATCAGGACCAAAACTTACATCTTCTGGCCACATGTAATCGACATGCTGTGTGATACTTGTATCACTCACAACAACGATTGTGGTATCAGTACCAATAATAGTTGTATCATTGGAAACTGTGATGGTTGTGTCCATAACACCTTCTGGCTCCCAGTTACCAAAAACAGGGACTGTCAGATCTGGCTCGTGAGGTAGGATTCCAGGTGCATCACTATGATACTTGTAGATACCTCCGCCTGTCCAGGTACTTCCAAAATACAGATCGGTACCATCACCAGAGACGATAATAGCGCGATTGATTTTTGGAAATGCAGTCACAACATCGGTCTGATAAATAAGATCAGAATTCAACATTTTAACTGGATAGCCTGAACTTACACGACCGATATAAATGTTACCAGCGTCATCAACAGCAGGCTTGGTCAAGGAAGCTCCATCTGGATGCTCATATTTGGCAATACCTGAACCATCGGTAGCACTAATCTTATATAGTGCACCGTTACCAAGTGCAAACAGGATGTTTCCATCATGGGCTTTGGCCATGCCGCGACAGGATACAGTCAATGTATCTGTCACACCACCAACTGTAACAAAATCAATTGGTGAAAATGAAAGGGGTTCACCAGCAGCATTGACAGCGTGAATTCCAATAGCTTCCACGGTATCAGTTGCTGTTGGATAATATGTGTTTGTTGCGATTCCATACATTGTGTACCAGATGTTGCCAGCATCATCGACAACTACACTATGCATACCCCAGGAATTTGAAACTTCAAGTTCTGGATAGTCCACCAGTACCTGATCAAACTCCCATCCACCGAATAAAACACTGCTCAACGCGAGAACAGCAATTAATACGGATAGCGTTTTCTTCATCTTTTTCTCCTTCTTGTTGTGTCTTCTTTTTTGTGCCTAAAGATAATTTATGTTAAGTCACATTCCTTGCTTTTTAGCACACCATTTTAAGTTTAACATTTTATACTAATCTCGGCCGTGATACACCGCACCTGCCTGTCCCATATCCAGCTCTAATACTCTCTGGGTAACATCACCCCGGGCCTGCCTCACTATATACAAATAGTCACCACTTCCCCATGAGAGGGCACCAACTGGTGACGATAGGATGGGTTCATGAAAGGGAGAGAATTGACCATTTTCATAAACGATTAGTGGTGGATCATTCATGTTTCCCAGATATATGGATCCTGAGGCTGAAATAGCTATTGATGTTACGGTGAGTGAACCATCTGAGTCAATATTTCCAAGATCAGCAACCAAATCCATACCCACAAGCTCATCACCAACAATTTCACTGGACCATATTCCCTTCTGGACGATTGCTCCCAGAGTATCAAGAACGTCCCCGACTACGTATAGATCACCATCAAACACTCTCAGAGCCCGTATGTTGACTCCATAGTAGGTCGAATCCACTTCGAATGCTTTGGTATCGACGTCGAAGGCGAATATCAACCCGGATACACCGGCGAGGTAAATTGAGCCGGTCACATTGAAATCAAAATCAAGCAAGGCTTCTGGCAGGGCCTTAAACCAGAGTCCTTCAGTTACATCGGGAGGGGTTATTCTGGAGATAGCCGAGGAAATAATGAAGTAATTGTTCCCGGCAGGCCCCATTTTCATTTTTCCTATACCAGTTAGAAGTGTAGAATTGTACAGAGCTTTTACACTATCAGGTTGAACGATATAGATATCCTTGTCGCCATTCACATAAATGTTTCCTGAATTGTCGCATGAAACCGTTGAGATATATGGATCACTATCAATAAAACCACCTACTTCACGAACTGCTGATATGATGGGCAGAGGTGATGCATAGTCACCAAAATAGTATGCACCTCTGACTGCGACACGGACCTGAACACTATCTCCAGTAATGTTTGGAACCTGTACCCTCAATGAGGTAGTACTCGCAGTAAGAATGATACCAGGTATTCCGTCAAAAAAGACATTATTGTAGTCTCTGGTAGCAGAAAAATTTTCGCCATTGATGACCACTACCCCAATACCGGCAAAAACGACATTACTGCTACTAAAATTACTATCAGGCACCACGGTCGAAATGATTGGATCCGGGTTGCCAACGACATCCGGATCATAGATACTCTTCGGTTCCTCCTCGCAAGCTAGAAGTAGGAGCAAGGCTGCACCCGATAACACAAGTGGTTGGATAAAACTTTTAAATAATTTCATATGACTGTGTCCTGTATTTTGCATAATACGTTACCTCCGCTGACTAACGTACAACTATAAATTTCTTAAACGCAGATTGGCCTTCTCTGGTCTCAAAATGCGCGATATAAATTCCACTTACCACAACCTGCCGTTGATCTGTGTTCATAAACCAGAATTCCGTCCCACTTCCGTTTGTATGCTCTATGGTTTTGATCAAATCTCCCCGCTCCGTATATATCCGAATCGTACAATAACCTGGAACATCAAAAAACGCCAGTTTATCAGGAGTACCTATAAAAGTTTCATCCTGGATATTAAATGGGTTCGGTACTATCCTGATATCATCAAGTGCACCTGGTTTCCTTTGGAGTGTAGCTCCTTCTGTGGTTTTGGTGTAAAAACGGCTACTGTGAAGAGATCCTGACGGATT
Organism: Fidelibacterota bacterium; assembly: GCA_016845065.1. Classification (GTDB taxonomy): domain Bacteria; phylum Fidelibacterota; class UBA8477; order UBA8477; family JABMPR01; genus JABMPR01. The sequence continues at coordinate 190,641 of JAERTG010000100.1, forward strand.
GAGATTAGTATTATTCTCGCTGCCATCATCAAATGCCACGAGGTAATAGTAATACTCCTGTCCCCTGACAGGGGATATATCGTCGTAGTAGTAGCTGAGTGGTTTATCAGTTCCAAAACCGCAAGCATATATTTCTTCGAATGTCGTATCTGGTCTACCTATGGCTCGATAGAGGCGGTAGCCACCAAAATCCGGCTCTGATTCTGAGGGACTGGCTAACCAACTGGTATAAATTCTATCTCCTCCGGATTCAACAGAAAAGCTACTTGGTGGTAATGGTGGTTGTGGAATCTGAAAATTAGCATCCCAATTTCTTTTGGCTCTACCAAAGGTCAACATGATTGAATCTTTGCCTGTCTCAACCCAGGAATTTTTGTAGTGGTCAAGATTACTGGTCTCGGTACCATCGGGTAATAGGAATGGACCAGTGTCACCAGGCGTATCGTACGCCAATTTCCAGCGTTCGCCTACCACCTCGCACATCTGACGATCCAGGCCATTGATTCCTTCAGCTTCCACAATGGTGATACTTTCGCCCGGTCCAAGATCATAGGGACCATAGGTCATCATTACATTGGTGCCTCCCCCATCGTTGTGGACCTTGTAGGCATCTTCAAAAAAGGGTCCAAAGACTTCATCCATTCTGGACTGACCACCTTTATTAGCACCAAATGGAATACCGCTCAGCATATCGTATAGATTTTTCATTTCTGGAGCATCAATCGTGCGTTGATCACCAACATCTGGATACGTATCCCCTGCATGCCATCCCAAGAACGAGGGTTGATAGATCCAATCCTGACTATCTGAGGCAGATCTATCTACATGAATGGCCACTGAACCAACATGGTGTGGCGAAGTTAGGCGTCCAGTAGCTGTCATATCCGGACCCCCGAGATTATCGAAGGCATTGTTTTCACCCTGGCCAGCCCATGAAAATCCCGCTCTCAACCAATCTACAATGGGATTGGCAGGAGTTATTTCCTCAGTGTAATGCTGTGGATAATTTTCACCTCGGCGTGTCACCCATGAATGCTTACCCCAACTTTGACCATCACCAATGGTCCAACTAGCTTCCCGACCACCTGAATAACGCGTTCCCCAACCAAAGCGCACACCCCTGAGGGTATCATTCAATTCAATGACATCATCCCAATTCGTGTTACCTGTATTGGTGAAGGTAAATTCTTTTATAAAATAGTTGTCGTGATACTGTTGACTGAAGGCATAGACCTTTCGTGTCATTGTTAAACCCATGGAAGAATTGACAACATTGGTAATCACACGATCTGCTACCAGATCTGGGTCAATATTATCAATTTCACCTGCATAGATGACACGTAAATCATTACCATCAACAAATACATTCGGTGGTGTAAATTTGGCGGTCTGGGTCAGCTCCATGGGGAATAATCCAGTTTCAGAGGCAGCCAGAGTATAGTAGATGCCATAATAAGGCCAATGTACACCCCTTGGATCACTGAAATCCTCAACTGCAGCCCAAGCACGTTTGATTACAGCATTGTCCTGATACGGATAATCCGCTGGCCAGATGAGACCCTCATAGTAGGAATTATTCCAGGCCCTCTCAGCTCCATATGCTGAGAAGTGACTTTGCAGACTTCCAACCCTCACATACCGCTTGGTAGCAGCATCAACCTGTGCATGTACATTAGCAGCAAACATCGCCATGACTGCCAAAAGTATTAGACTTTTAGTAAGAGATCGGTTCATTAGAAGTTAAACCTCAACCCGAATGTGAATTTACGGGGATTTAAAAAAGTAAGTGATCGATAGTTTGGCATATCGATGTAGGATTTAGTTTCGCGACGGCGCTCATTATCTGCGGCAATCTGAGGATCATTGTCAGGGTTTGGGACGAGCGGGTCATATGCCACATCATCCTCACGATATGCGCCTACATAATCATCGCCATGATCAATTCCCTCCTCAAAAGAGAAGTTGAGTGAGCTAAGATAATCTGCATAGTCAAACTGATCTGAAAATCCACTATAGCTTAGATATTTATTATCCAGCAGGTTGGCTATATCACAGAATGCAACGAGAGACACACCACCAACAGAAATAGATTTCTGGACGCGTAAGTCAACATCCCATTGAGACACCCATTGGACAAAGACATCACCAGCTTCCGGCGAGTTGTAGATAAACTGACTGCCTGTTTTATTACTGGCCAGGAAGCTGAGCTCAAATCCTTCAGCGGGATGCATTCCAGCTACTGAGGGACCGAACTTGTCAGGAGTTCTCATGGAGAGATTGGCTCTAAAATATGGCTGCGCTCTTGGTTTACTGTCCACGACATTATGGTTTTCATAATCTCGCTGCTCCTGAGGATTCTGGAACTGACGCAAGAGCCCAAAATATCCACTGGTTTTTACCATATATGTATAGTTTACAAAACCTGAAAAAATGCGACCCTTAGGTTTACTCAGGGTGACTTCTATACCACGAATATCTTGATAATTATTACTTTCAGCTTTACGATAATTAACAGACCCAGTGGCATTTTTATAAATTACCCACCCAGGTTGCTGGGTGATATCCTTATAGTAAGTAGCTAAATCAAGAATGTAGGTGTTGCTAATCCCATGAGAGTACCCCAACTCATAAGCAATGGTTCTCTCTTGTTCAAGTTCCGGGTTACCAAGATTTGTAACTAATCCATTGGACTCTCTCTGGAGTCTGAACCGATAAGTTGAACCAGCTTCTGAATAAAAATGTCCATAATTGAAGTATAATTTGGAGTGATCAGTTATTGGATGAGATATACCCAACCGTGGACTCAGTGTGAAGGTGGGTTTTGCATCTTGCTTTTCAGCCAACTCCTCAAGATTATTCCCCAGGCCCTGTTTAAAAAGATCATCATATGCATCTAATTCATAGACATCGGTGTTGGCTGATGAATACTCTGCTCGAAGCCCCAGATTGGCAATAAACCCTTCAAACTCAAGTTTATCCTGGACATAGCCACTGATCCTCACTGGCACGACGTCATAATTCATGGTCCTGGACCAGGTATCCTTATCGCTTTCAGTGTATGATCTGATTTGCAGATCATAAAAGTTAAGCTGGACACCCATTTTGATCTGATTGCTTGAATTTATCTGGTCGGTATATTCCGCCTTGAGAAGAGTAGAACTGGTATGACTGGTATCTCGTCCAAGACTCATCCAGTCAGCAGAATTATAGCCATAAGGCGCCTCATCATGGAAATATCCTGGAAAAATTTCTAGCTTGGTGGTATCGCGGGCCTCCATCTCATAAGTCTGGTATTGAGTTTGGCCATGTTGGAAGACTATCTCAAAGTAGGAATCAGAACTCAGCATGTGATTGTAACTCACATCAAATCGTCCCCTGAATATTGAGTAGGGGCTATAATAGGCAGGTGTAAACAGCCCTGCAGACGTAACCAGGTTGGCTACGCTATAGGTACCGCGTAAGAGATTTCCCTCTGGTACAGTGGTCCAATTGTATCGGTTTACAGAATGTTCTTCTGAATAGAGTAGTGTGGCTATCAGTTTCTGATTTACACTCAAATCATAATTCAATTTGAGTCTACTGGAGTTGGAGCTGTACCCATCTCTGGACAAAGGGACAATAAACTGTTCGTCCTCACTTCTTAGCGAGAGATAAAACCTAAGTTTTGATACTCCAGGAAAGGGACCACCAAACCCCAAATCAAGGGTTTGATCCGGTTTGGTAATTTCACCAGTACGACGGTGTTCATAAATCCATTCTTGTTGGGCAGCAGTGGCTGTCATACCTGTTTCAGGATTGTTATATGAATTCCATCCCTCAAAGCTGGGGTATTGATCCTGGGTATGTGCATCCCAGCCACCACTACCAGTTCCAGTCCAGGCCACAGCATCATCAAGATATGGACGCAAGAAGTATGAATCCTCATCAAAGGGTGATATACCATAGTGTTTAGGTGCTGCAGGGCTATTCTGATAGTAAAAGGATCCAGAATAGTGATCTGCTGAACCCTCAGCTGTTACAATATTGACGATACCAGAGCGAATATTGCCATACTCAGCATTGAAACCACCAGATTGAACCTGAATTTCCTCCACTGAGCTTAAACTTAAGGTCGTCACTGGGCCATTTGATCGACTGTCATTTGATAAAAAGCCATCAACCATAACGGCGGTTTGGGAGACAGACCCTCCCCTAACCTGCATATTGTCAACACCAGCCTGGACACCCAGCACCGCTGTAATAGATGAGATAGGCCATTGTTCGATGGATTCTGAATCGACATTTAATTGACTACCAGATAAATCCTTGGCGACGATGGGTCGCTCACTGACAACCGTTACAGTTTCCATTCCCAAAATTTCGGAAGACATGGACAAATCAATTGATGAGGTCAGTCCCATCACCACATCTACATCCTGCATAATAAGCGGGGTATATCCAATCATTGAAGCCCGAAGCTCATGTTTACCAGGCCGAACATTGAGAATTGCGAAGTAGCCGTGAATATCAGTGGCAGCCCCTGTCCCAAGATCGGAAATGAAAATATTCACACCAATCAGTGGTTCACCGCTTTCAGTATCAGTGACATAACCACTAATTTTACCTGTAGTTGCGGAAAATATTGTGTTCATCAGGATGAACAGCAATAACACGCGACGTGTTAACTGTTTAGTCATACTTCCCCAAAAATCACATTACAACGAGAATCTGACTGTCATCCGTTGTACATCACCTAAACGGCCAAATGGTTCATAGGCATAATCAAAGACAAGACCAAATTGTTGGACACCGAGACCAAAGGAAATATCGTTTTCATCATTGGCGGACATGTAACCAGCTCTCAGTGCCAGCATATCAATTGGCTTGTACTCCAACCCAATTCTGAGTTGCTCAGCATGTGAGCGATAATGGAGTACATCCAGGCTTACCAGCATGATTTGCTGGCCCATGGTTTCACGGATCAATTCAAAGGCATCCATTGAAATGCCGAGGGTAAAAGTCAGGGGTAATTGGAAGCCTTCTTTTTCGAAGACCAGTTCATTGGAGAAATTTTTCACAGACATTCCAAAAGCCAGGGTCTTCCACCCAGTCTTATATATGGTTCCGAAGTCAAATGCATTGGCAAAAGCAAGATGAGACTTGACAGTATCTGGATTACCAGCATCATCAGGATAGATACTTTTTCCATAATTAAGGCCGATGTACTTGAGATGAGCACCAACTGAGAATTTGTCGTTTAGTGACTTGGCATAACCAAATCCGGCTGCAAATGCTGATGGTGTAAGAATCTCTGTATCTATATAGCCTAAATCATTGTCCCAGCGTTGTGTCCCTTGAATTTCTCCATAATCAACTGAGACAAATGAGAGTCCGAACACACCCAACTCTCCACTTCCTGGCTTAAATGCAGCAGAAAAAGAATTGTATGCAATATCTGCAAACCATTGGTTCTGACTGGCCATTAAATCTATGTGTGGGACCATTCTGGCCATTCCAGCCGGGTTAAAGAATATTGAGGCAGAGTTTGACTCCACAGTAGTCAATGCTCCAGCCATACCGCCAGCTTTTGCGTCAGAGTCAACACTGAGGAATTGAGCACCCGATTGTGCCAATTTCACCTGCGAGAAAACCGTTGTGCCACTACTCAGGAGCAATAGCAGCGTGACCAGGGCGTAAATCAATTGTGAATTCCTTTTACGCTTCATGTTATTCTCCCTCCACAATAGCTAGATGGTGATTCCAATCGACGGCAGATTCATGAGGTCGGAATCGTAATAGATACAATTCTTCTTGTAGATCAAAGACCTCACGGACTTTCACTGCGCTACAGTAGGATATTGTTTCCATGGATATTGAATTGTCTTTTGGCGCAATCATTGTGCCTTCAGAATCCCAGATAAAGATTGAGACATATTCATCCAGATTAAAAACTAATGTCTTGTTCCTCTGACCAGTTCGATCCCATAAGATGAATCCTGCGTCAAGGGCATTCGATAGGTTCAGGTAGTTTAATGAGTCGGGATACTGCAAATAGAGGGAATCAGTCATCAATTTTTCCAAAGCAATGTCATAGCCTGAGCCCTCGGAAAAATAATTTCCACTTGGAGCACTTGAGAATGTGGAAAGACTCTGCCCGACTACCCGATTCACCTTGAGGTCATCGTTTTGTTTTATCGTCCCTCCATCAAATTGTATGTGCCAGACATCTGCAGAGGTTACCAAACCCGATTCAAAATTCAGATATGCTGAAGAACTATTAATGCCGGTGACCAGAATTGTGTCAGCCACCGCAGCTGTAAAATCTGGACTACCTCCTGCATTGTATAAATATTCAACTTCAACACTGTCAACCGTATTGGTCGTTTCATCATATACCAGCGCCTTGAACTGAAGGGCTGCCAGCGTATCGGCATCCGCAAGGAAAACATAGGTATCATTGATAATAAGATGATCAACATCGAACCAGCTGCTACCAATTCGCTCATTTGTTGTAAGTGCTGCTGAGATGTCATATCCGGACCAGGCTGGACTGATATGAGCCATATCATAGGTGTCCAATGTTACTTCTAACGTATCATTCAACAAGGCGCAGGCGGATTCTTCAATTTCAGTCATTGCATAGGTTTCTTCTTCAAAACCCTCACATGAAATGAGCAGCGCTGCCACCGTGAACAGGAAGACCAGAGCGACTCTCGTTTTTCTATTTAAGTATGTCATAAGTGCTCCCCTTATCGGATAACAATAAATTTTCGAAAAGTTGATTGACCTTCAGGAGTTTCAAAATGGGCAACGTAAATCCCGCTGGACACAACCTGTCTATATTTGGTAATTGAATCCCAGGATTCATCACCGCTATTATCATTGTGCTCAATGGTTTTAATTAAGTCGCCACGTTCTGTGTAAATGCGAATTGTGCAAACACCTGGAATATCATAAAAATACAATCGGTCAACACCAGACTCACTGAATTGCAGGTCTTTAGACTTAATATTATAAGGATTAGGAACCACGCGGATCTTGCTGAGATGATCCCCAGCTGGTCGTTTAAGCGAGGCTCCTTTGTTTGTCATTGTATAGAATTTACTGCTGTAGAGCGGTGCTCCAGGAGATACCTGATTGGTATTGCCATCATCATAGGAAACAACATAGTAGAAATACTTGAAGCCGCGTTTCGCCTTAACATCTGCGTACTCATTGGTAAGATCATCCACATCGCAGGAGAATATTTCCTCATAAGTCGTATCAGGTTTATGAATCGCCCTGAAGACCTTGTAACCCATAAATCCTGGATGGGTCTCAGCATTTGAATCCCAGGAAAGACCGATCTGATCTCCTCCTGAGGTAACTGTAAATTCAGCTGGTGGAGGGGGAGGTTCCGGGACCGCATAATCAGAATCATAGGTATCTATTGCGCGGTGAAAGGTCTGAAAAAGTGAATCCTCGCCAGTAAATATCCAGTTATTCTTATATTCATCTTTGTTAGCAGGCACAGATCCATCAGGATTCAATAAGTCTCCAACAGCGACACTTCCATCAAACCAATTCCCACCTACTTCATAGCACATATCCCGATTGATTCCTGCTGCAGCTTCAGCCAGAACAATATGAATTTTCTCACCGGGAGCGATGTCATATGGTCCAAAGGCGTGGAGTTGTGAATAACCACCAGGATCCGTACCCCAGGTGTCAGCATAACTGCCTCCCACAGCTTCAGCATGTGATTCCGGGGGATGTCCCGCCGCCATATGCAGATATCGTTCCTGCATTTTAACAGGATTGAATTGATCATTGCTCTGGGTGATAGGTTCATCTGAACCTGTATATAAGGTCGTAGATGGTTGAGATAAATCATCGGTTTGATCGGTGGTGGATTTATCAGCATGAATAGTAACCACTCCAACGAATTGCTGAGCACTGAGGTGACCATCTCCGCCATCACCATAGTACGGGGAGCCGAGGTTATCATGACCATCAGCTGCTTGAGAATGCAACCCATGCCAGGAATAGAGAGCTCTTATTTCATCGTCTGCCGGATTTTCACCAATTACCTCATTCATGGTATTCGCACCCCAGGCTGTATTTTGAGGAGCCCAGTATCCACCTGCACCATAGGGGCCACTCTCTCTAGTAGGAGCATAGCGATATTGTAAACCGAAATAAACGCCAGTGAGTGTTTCACTAAATGAGTTTCCAGCGACATCATAAATACCCGTATTCTCAAACACATAATCAAAGACATGATAATTATCATGGTTTTGATTAGAGAATCCTCGAATCGTGCGAGTCATAGTAATACCGGTGGAGGTATTGACAATATTTACGATTTTGCGATCCTCTATCATGTTGGCATCAACACTATCTACGATATCCAGATACTGTAGCGTGCTGGCAGGATCACCATCGACAAACACAGCGGGATGATCATATTTACCATACATTTTGAAAGTTTGAATCAGTATCTCAGTTTTGGTGTCCACAGGACCACGAGGACCCACATGAGCCACTTTATAATCAAATTCGCTGTTCACCTGAGGATCAAAGAAATTGCTTGTACCTATCCATAAAGCTTTGGCAGCCTGTGCATCTTGAAAGCTGAATTGTGCTGGCCACCGGAGACCATCTTGCTGGTCTCGTATCTGTCCTGTGCGTCCGACCTCAACCTCGCTGCCCTCTTCTGAATACCAGTTATGCAAATTACCTACAGCAATCCACTTGCTCTCAGCGGCAGAAATATTACTTAGTAGCAGAATGATCCCGAGGCATAGACTCAGGGTGCGCCAATAAATTTTACTTTTCATTTTATTTGCCATCATAAATGTATTTTCCTTATTCATGCATCTGCATTCTTCTAGAAATCATAAGAAATATTTAAACCCAGAAAAATGTCCTGGGGTGAAAGAAAAATGAATGAACCCTGATTGGGCATATCGATATAAGCTTTACTCTCAACTACCTCGTTCAAGTAGCTGGATTCTACCTCTTCCCAACCGCTGACATGATCGTATTGCAGATAAGTCTCAGTGACTGCATCATAGTAAATACCCCGCTCACTCCGTGCATCATCTGACAGTTTTTCAATGTCGGCAATCCACTCGATGGGTACAAAGGCCACATCATCCGGTCTCACATCACCAGGATTGTCATTGTGCTCAATACCCGGGAATACGGGCTCTCCAATGGCTTCCAACTTGTCTTCAGGAAGTAATAATGATCCCAAATAGAAGTCATAATCATGAATATCCTCAAAACCGTATCTGCTGAAGGTTTTCAGATTCAGGGCATTATTGATATCAGCGAAAAACTTGATACTCATATTCCCAGCCTTGAATATTTTTGAGATCTTCAAGTCCACAGACTTCGAATCCTGCCATCTGAAATTGTAACCAATGCCCTCTATCCCTCTGGGATTGTATTCGAACCAGGATCCGGCTCTCCAACTGCTCAACACGTTGAGATGCCATTCGGCCAAAGGCTTCTGACTGAAGATGGTTGGTCCAAAGTTGCGGGGTGTATGAAAATCAATGACTGATTTCACCCGAGGGGTTGGTCTCGGTTTACTCTGAACTGAGTTATTCCTCAGGTAATCTCTCTGCTCACTTGGGTTTTGATAGTATTGCTTGACGCCAAAATAGCCGGATGTATTCACCCGGTATTCAAAGTTGACATTTCCAGTAATCCAATCCCCCACCATTTTGGAGATATCTGCTTCAAATCCTCTGATATCCTCATAACTGTTAGCAGTAAGGTGGCTATAGTTCACTTGACCACTGGCACTTATATATCTCGTCCAATCCTGCTGATCCGTAATATCCTTGTAATAAGCAGCCAGATGAAGCAGATAGGTATCGAATAAGGCATGATCATAACCCAATTCATATGAAATGGTTCTGGCTTGATCAAGGTTGGGATCCCCGATTACGGAGAGTTGAGTGAGGTCCTCAATTTCCCGATCACCATTTAGAACCACTTTACGCTGTACTCTGAAGAGGCTTTCCGTGGTTGGTACCTGACGATAATGACCATAGTTGAAATACAGTTTTGAGTTGATTGTGATAGGATGTGAGATAGCCAATCTGGGACTTAGATAAAACCGTGGCTTCACATCTTCTTTTTCAAATGTATCTTCTACAGATTGACTATAGCTCGAGGAATAAAAGCTCTCGTCATAAGGATCTACCTTGTACCATGAAGTATTGGGACTGATGAGTTCTGCATTCAGACCCAGAGAAGCAATAAATCCTTCAAACTCCATCTTATCCTGCAGGTATGCTGTAAATCTATACGGCGTGTAATACATCCGTGACCAATAGTTTCCCTCTGGTAAGAAGTAATTCAATGAGCCAAACTCCATTTCGAGATCATCGTAAACGAAATCAAACCCAGCCTTAATCTGATTGTTTGGGTTCACCTGATTTACATAGTCTCCACTAAAAGAGGTAGTTTTGACAATTGACTGATCACGAGAGGTGCTTACTGCACCACCCATATTCATATTACCATCAATAGTACTGACTGGTGTGCCATAAAAACCCTCAGGAGCTTCATCCACAAAATAGCCATCGAATATCTCATAGACCTGGGCAAGGTCCCTGTCCGCTCCCGGACCTGTGTCATATTTCTTTTTGATATGTTTGACAATAAACTCATAGTAGGATGAAGAGCTAAGGAGATGTGTAAATTTCGCTGAATAGGTCGCATGTTCAACAGCAGTTGGTGCCCAGTATTGGTTCGAATACAATCTCCAGGGCATGGTAAAACCTGCCCGATTCACCTGTGATGCCAGATCCCAGACCGATGACATATAGCCGGTCAGACCACCTCTGGATGACGTTGTGGCTGTGAGATTTCCAGCCATGTACGTGAAATTCAGTTTCTTAGAAGGGTCAATATCTGAAGTTAGACGCAGGAGGGTTGTCTTTGACAGAGTACCACTCTCTGACACAGGATATAAATACTCGTTGTTTTCTTGACGATAGGAAAGAAAGAACCTCAAATTGCCCAGATTTTCACCAATCATGGGCACTGGACCTCCAAAACCACCGTCGATGTTTATATCAGGATTAACGATGTTGCCTGGTTTACGGTATTGCCATTCAAATAATCTTTTAGCGGCTTGAGGCGTCAAATCATCACTGGGATCGTCATTTGCCAGGGTAGCTTCTGATACAGCATCCCATCCTACAAAAGAAGGATATTGACGTTGAGTATATTTATCCCAGGTAGTGTATTCTCCATCTTCGTTATAATCTGTGTAGACCTCTCCCTCATCCCAATACCCATTCCCATTTGCATCAGTATAGGTTTCGCCAACTTCAGTTCCAGTCCATGCCACAGCATCGTCGAGATAAGGTCTCATATAAAAGGAATCTTCGTCATAGGGTGATATTCCAAAATGTTTTGGTTCTGCAGCGCTGTGCTTGATAGTAAGGGTTCCGCTGTACCCGCCACTACCATCTTTTGTCACCACATTAACCACACCTGATCGAACATTTCCGTATTCTGCACTGAAACCTCCAGTTTGAACAGAAATCTCCTGAACCGAACTGAGTGGAATACCAGTAATTGGCTTATTGGTTCTCTCATCCTTCAACTCAATTCCATCGATCATGAGGGATGTTTCTTCTGTCCCTCCACCCCTGACAGAAAAACCACTTACTCCAGCTTGAAGCGTCAGGACCTCTGATACGCTGGTGACAGGTAATTCTTCAATTCCCTCAGAAGTGACACTCCGTTGGCTGGCTGCTACATCCATCTTGATAACTTTACGTTCAGCTACAATTACTACTGATTCACCCTCAAGGACCTGCTCTCCCATCTCAATATTAACGGTCTGGGTTCTATCAATTTCAACCCGGACATCCTCAATCGTGGTTTCAGCATAACCAATCATACTTGCTTTTAAGGTTTGGTATCCTGGTGGCACATTCAGTATGACGTAATAACCTGTGATATCAGTAACGGCCCCAAGACGGGTTCCTTCAACGATGATGTTCACTCCAATCATCGCCTCCCCAGTGGTTTTTTCCACCACCTCCCCTGAAATTTTTCCTGTTGTTGCTGCCATAATGGTGGATGCCAGGACTAACATGATAAGGAATAGACTAGCTTTTCTCATATATCTTACCTCAAGCTGTGAAATTCTCATGATGAGTTAAAAAAGAACCCATCAAATTCCGGATAATATATTTTGTATTAACAATCATATAATTATTGGTCTGACCCATTGAAATCAAGAGCAGAAAAGTAGACAAGATTGTTAAACCTTGACAAACACATTGGTGTGTATCCCCATAAATTTTTAATCCTGAAAATATAGGGATTCCTTTAGTTAATACTAATTATTTATTAACTGAAACAATAGAGTGCCTAAACCTCCCTTATCATTATGTTTATTATAATACTAGGGAATCTGTATTGAAGATATATAGGGGTAATTTTTCCAGCGTATTGAGTAAAATTATCGTGCTTAATAAGGATTAAATCAATGAGCCTCTAACCAATTGTCACCTACCCCAATATCCACCGTCAGTGGAATATCCAGATCAACAGCGTGTTCCATGGTCTCTTTCACTAGAGAAGTCAGCCTATCAATTTCATCATCCGGTACTTCGAACACCAATTCATCATGCACCTGTAAGATCATCTTGCTCTTGAGATCTCCATCCTTTAATCGCCTGTGAACTTGAATCATGGCCAGTTTAATGATGTCTGCAGCAGTTCCCTGAATTGGCATATTGGTGGCAATGCGTTCTGCCCCCTCCCTGCTCATTCGATTGGAAGCATCAATATCGGGAACTGGTCTCTTCCTACCAAAGAGGGTCTGGACATATTTATGCTCACGAGCAAATTCGATGGTCTCGTCCAGGTAATTTCTAATCCCGGGGTAGGTGTTAAAATATTCACTGATCAATTCAGCAGCTTCGCCCCTGGAAATCTCCAGTTCATTGGACATGCGAAATGGACCCGCTCCATACATAATACCAAAGTTAACCACCTTGGCTCGTCGACGTTGATCCTCATTTACACCAAAGAGATCAGTACCAAATACATGTGCAGCCGTTGCAGTATGGATATCTTCACCATTTTTAAAGGCTTCGATGAGACGCTCATCCTTTGAGTATTGAGCCATAAGTCTGAGTTCTATTTGTGAATAATCTGCTGCCAGAATTTTCCATCCGCTGGATTGAGGCCTGAATGCCTTGCGAATATCCCGACCTAGTTCAGTTCTAACGGGAATGTTCTGAAAATTAGGATTGGTTGAACTCAAACGACCTGTCGCAGCAATGGTCTGGTTAAAATTGGAGTGAATCCGGTTGGTTTTTTCGTGGATCAACAGTGGCAAGGTATCCGTGTAAGTGGATTTTAGTTTAGCAACCTGCCTGTAATCCAGCATATAGCGTGGGATGGCATGCTCTTTGGCCAGAATCTGTAGAACATTCACATCTGTTGAATAACCCGTTTTGGTCTTTCGAATAGGCTTGATCCCTTTCTTCTCAAAAAGAATCTCAGCGACCTGACGTGGCGAAGCTACATTAAATTCTTCTCCTGCTTCTTCAAAAATAGCCTTTTCAAGCCTGACTAACTCCTTGCCCAGGCTCTCCGACATATCATTCAGAATCTTAGCATCCACATAGGTTCCCTCACGCTCCATATCCAAAAGTACAGGCATCAACGGGAGATCAATGTCATCTAGCACAGAATTGAGCTGATCCTTCTCAATTTTATCTGCGAGGATTTCATATAACTGAAACGAAATATCAGCATCTTCGGCTGCATATTCACTGATTACATCAAGTGTCACCAGATCCATTGTAATCTGATCTTTACCCTTGCCGATGAGTTCTTCGATATGGATAGGATCAATACCAAGATATTGGACGCTCAGGTCATTCATGCCATACCCACGACCACCTGGATTCACCAGATACCCTGCGATTTGTGAATCAAAACTCACTCCAGCGACATCAATGCCATAGCTTTTCAGCACAGATAGATCAAACTTGAGATTGTGACCTGTTTTTTTGATTGATTCTGAAGCCCAAAATGGTTTGAGCTCCCGAAGAACAATATCTATATCATCCGATGTAAAACAGCCATCTGGTGGATTTGGATATTTCACAGCAATATAGACCGCATTATTGGCCTCCCAGGCAAAGGACAATCCTACAATTTCCGTGGTAAGCACATCAAGACTGGTGGTTTCCAGGTCAAATGCGACCATCTCCTTGGTCTTCAGGGTTTCAATCAATTCAATAAGCTCAGGGATGTGTTTAACTACCGTATAATTACGTGATCTCTCTTTACGAACAGGCTCATCACCTGTGGCATAAAGTGCACGGACATCATCGAGGGGTTTCATGAGATTGAAGAGCTCAAACTCCTGAAACACACTGCGTGCCGCATCAATATCCATGGATTCAATACGAATCTCTTCCCAGCTTGGCATATCGTCCATATCGGTTTTTATGGTGACCAATTCACGGGATAGAAGTGCCTTTTCTCTATTTTCTTCAAGTTTAAGCTTCAATTTTGGGTTTTTAACATCATCCAGCTTCTCATAGAGCTCAAGCATGGATCCATGCTCATTAATCAGTTTTACAGCCGTTTTGGGACCCACACCGGGCACGCCTGGTACATTATCCGATGCGTCACCCATGAGTCCCAGTAAATCGATGATCTTCTCAGGTGGAACACCCCACTTTTCTTCAACGAAGGCAGAGGTCCAAACTTTATTATCCTTTGGATTCACAATTTGCACATTGTCATTAACCAGTTGGGCAAAATCTTTATCACCTGACAGAACTTTTACTTCGAAACCCTGATTAGCCCCAAGCTTGGAAATAGTTCCAATAATGTCGTCTGCCTCAAAACCCTCACGTTTCAAATAGGGAATGTTCAATTTGGTTACCACGTCATCTATAACGGGCAATTGAGCGGCTAACTCGTCAGGCATTTTCTCACGTGTGGCCTTATATTCTGGGTATTGCTTATGGCGGAATGTCTTTTCCTTGGTGTCCATAACCACAGCCAAATATTCTGGATTCTCCCGAGTCATGAGTCTCAGCATGGCATTCATAAACCCATAAATCGCACTCACCAATTGCCCCTTGGAGTTGATCAGGGGATTTCTGATAAAGGCAAAATGAGATCTATAAACCAGTGCTGAGCCATCTATTAAATATATTACTTTGGATTTTTTATCGTTCATGGGATATCCTGCTTATGGTTGAATTTGCCAAGATATAAGCATTTCCACCTGTTTATGCCAGTATGAATTACCAGCTTACCGGTTGCGATAGGGTGGTTAGCTGAGATTATCCAGAGGGATGAAATTTTCAGATTTACCTGAAGCATAAAGTTCATATGGTCCAGCATCATCAACTTTTAATCTGACAATACTTCCCACCTCGTAAACACCACTTACAATTACCTGCTGATCAATTTCAGGAGCATCCCAAATGGTACGTCCCAACATTTGCTGATCATCATCTGGATCGGGACTATCGATTATGATATCAAGATCCTGGCCAATTAGAGCCTGATTATTGTTATATGCGATACTATGCTGGAGATCCATAACGGCATCCATTCTCTGGATCTTTACCTCCTGGGGAACATCATCTTCAAGATCTGCACCACTGGTATCTTCTTCCTCAGAATACATGAATACCCCGAGGCGGTCAAATTGAATCTCTTCAAGGAAATTAAGCAGGGTATCGAAATCTTCATCCGTTTCACCAGGGAATCCGACGATGACAGAAGTACGCAATTTCAGTTGAGGTATCTCCCGTCGAAGTTCTAGCAACAGCCGACGTAGACCATCGGCATCAAGTCCACGCTTCATGGAAGTCAACATATTTGTAGAAGCATGCTGCACCGGAATATCAAGATAAGGCAGTATCCGCTTGGCCTTTTTGAAGATGGGAATAAGCTTCCTGGAAAAATGGGAAGGGTGTGCATAGTGCAAACGTATCCAATCCAGACCTTTGATTTCATCCAATTCAGCCAACAACTCATGGAGATAGCGTTTAGGTCGCAGGTCCCAACCATAGGTAGTGGTATCCTGTCCGATCACCATCATTTCTCTGACACCACGAGCCACCAGTGATTGAGCTTCACCGACTAGCGAATCAATTTCCCGGCTGCGTTGCTTACCTCTCATAAGTGGTATAGCGCAGAAACTACATACATTATCACAACCTTCACTGATTTTGAGATAAGCATAATGACGAGGGGTCAGTAGCTTTCTTCGATGATCAGGATCATCTGCCAGATGTGGTTTTGCGGCAATATATTCAAAAATGTTTCGAAAATCTTCAGTGACAAAGAACTTATCTACCTCAGGCATTTCTCGCGTGAGCTCTTTCTTGTAACGTGCTGATAGACAGCCTGCTACAAGCAACTCTTTAAGTTCACCATCGGTTTTTAGCTGGGCAGCATCCAGGATGACTTCTACTGATTCTTCCTTGGCATCTCCAATAAAACCACATGTGTTTATGATGATGGTACTGGCATCCTGAGCTTCATCGACCAACTCGATTCCTGCAGATTCCAGACCCCCAGCGATGATCTCGCTATCAACAGTATTCTTCACGCAACCCAGGCTGATTATGTGGACTTTTTTATTCACATTTTGCATAATTATTGAATCCAGTTTATTCTAATTTCTCGAATGGTTCTGGGTGCTAAGCGCGTACATATTTATTTTAGACCTGTTAAGGACTGACTTCAAATAGAGCCTGTACATAACTTGCAGCATCAAAATCCTGGATATCGTCTTTCTGTTCCCCAATGCCTATATACTTCACAGGGATATCAAGATTATGATGAATAGCGATGGCTATTCCTCCCTTGGCTGTCCCATCCAATTTTGTGAGAAATAGATGATCTACTGGTGTGACCTCTGAAAACTGACGAGCTTGAATCAGACCGTTCTGCCCCGTGGTGGCATCGATTGTCAAGACGGTTTCATGTGGTGCACTTGGAATGACTTTTTTAACCACACGTTGAATTTTGTCAAGCTCGATCATCAAATTCTTCTGAGTGTGCAAACGCCCTGCTGTATCAATAAGAACCACATCAATCCCCCGTTGATTCGCACTTTGCAATGCATCATAGACTACGGCACTGGGATCTGCTGCTTCCTTTTTGGTTAGTTCTGCGCCACTCCGCTCAGACCATACTTCCAGTTGCTCGATAGCTGCAGCTCGAAAGGTATCTCCAGCAACCAGGAGCACCTTTTTACCCTGACTGGTGTAATGATAAGCTAATTTTCCAATTGAGGTTGTTTTCCCCGTGCCATTTACGCCAACTACGAGAACAACATGTGGTTTTTCATTGTACGCAGCTTGACTCGGTTTGACTTCCATTCGTCGCATGAGATCAGATTTTAGAAATTCTACTACAGAATTCATTTCCACGACCTGATTGAGAGGAAAGTTCTGGCGTAAGTCCTCAATGATCTCAATGGAGAGTTCCACGCCAATATCAGCTGAAATAAGAATTTCTTCAATCTCTTCCAATAACTCGTCGGTGAGGGGAACTGACCCTGTAAAAAGTTTGCTAATACGGTTATTAAACTGTGTACGAGAACGGCTTAAACCTTGTTTAAGTCGATTAAAGGCAGAGGAGAATATCATTTCAAAACACTTTACTTAAAGATTAAAAATCAGGTACTAAGAGGGTTTCTTGACATCAACCTGATATAGATGGTAGTAACGTTTCAGATAAAAAAACAAGGATATAATACCAATCGAAACAGTAAGATAGAGCAAATAATCAGCCCAGGGATGAAGTTCAAATATCATGAGAATAAAGGTAATACTGGTCAGAAAAATGGACCACTTTCCAGTCCGATTAGCCTGCATGTCACGTTTTGAATCCTTACTGACGTAATACCCTAACCCAAATATTAACAACTCTCTAATGATGATAAAGGCAACAAACCATCCAGGTATGACTCTGGCTACAGGTTTTGCAAAAAACAACACACCAAAAACAACTATTTTATCAGCCATGGGATCAAGGAATTTGCCAAACCGACTCACCTCATGATACGAGCGGGCGAACCAACCATCCAGATAGTCTGAGAACATGGCCAGGATTATCCAGAAAACAGCCCACAAGGGAAAGTCTGCTACGCCCCCCTCCCATTTGTTCAACAGATATACCAGAGGGAATACCATAAATGCTCTGGCCAATGAAGTCAGATTGGCGGCAGTTAAAAACTTTCTTATGGTTGCGTAGTTTGCCATTTAATGATTAAACCTAACTCCGTATTTATCTAATTCAAAGTTGGGGTCGGATATAAGTTCCCGAGTCCGACCCCTTCTATCAATTTTTCCTTTAATAAGACAGATTAAATCCGATGATTGCCTTACAAATGAATCACTATGCGAGATAACAATAATTCTCGTATTGGTGGCAGTCAAATTATGTATTTTTGATAGAAGCACCATGTTTTCTTTTGCAGTTACTCCAATCTCTGGTTCATCGAGAATCAAACGATCCGGTTCCAGATAGAACACGCAGACCAACGCCATTCGACGACGTTCTCCTCCAGATAGCAGCAAGAATGGAAAATCAAGCATTTCTTCTGGATCGGAGAATCCAAGTTCCGCTATCAGCTTAAGCAATTTGGTCTGGTTTATATCCTGGGAAAGCAAGGTGCCGAGTTGATCACTTACATTCTCTGCAAAGAGAAATCTGTCGAGATGTTGAGGTAAATAGTACCATTTATTAGCTGGATCATTGGATGATTTCTCTGCAAGCATTTGCCCATAAGTACTCTTTCCCGAGCCATTTTCTCCAATGATGCATGCGTATCCTTCAGCGCTGATTGATGTCTCAGGCGTATCCAGATAAAAATCTGTGGAAGCTCCATATCTCTTAGTTAGAGCTGGAAGTATGTGACTCATAGGGCAACCACGCTCACATTTGCTTGGTCCAGATCGATTACATGGGTTCCCCACTCTATTTCTGTCTCGAATTGGGTAATATGCAGTATTGTTTTTCCAGCTTGATGTGCAGTCTGTAGAAACCCTTTAAGTATAGACGCTTTAAAATGATCAAGATACGAGCTCGGCTCATCCAGGATTAGCAAGGGAGCATCCTGGATCATGAACTGAGCCAAAGCAAGGGATTGACGTTCTCCCCCGGACAGACTTTCAACATTTCGATTCATCAAAAGATCCAGACCCAGTTTCTTTTGTATATCCTGGATGTCAGGATCTGCCAGTCTCCCTCCCTGATAGCTCAATTCATCAGCAACTGTTTCTGAGAAAAAGAGATCTTCGATCTGCTGAGTTAAATAGGCAATGCGATTGGATCTAACACCTTCAGGATATCCGGCTCTCACCCTGGTATTGTTTAAGAGTATTTCACCATCATCCGGGGTTTCCAAGCCCAGAATTAGCTTCACCAGGCTGCTTTTCCCTGTCCCATTTCCACCAATAACAGTTACAAATGATCCTTGAGGGATACACAGACTTAAGTCCTGAAAAATAGTTTTTTGAAATGTTTTCCAGCGATAGGAAAGTGCCAGATTGTTAACCTGAATGTGGCACTGCATGGTTTACTTCTCGCGTTGAATATTATAATCGATGAATTGAATCATGGAGTGTTTTGCAGCTGATTCGGGAAAATCGTTCAAAGCAGTTTTGGCCTTATCAGAATACTCCTGTAGCTTTTGCTTGGTATATTCCAGACCGCCATAGCGATTGATAAACTCAAGGACATTCTGTTGGATAACGCGGTCGCTCCCTTTTTTGGTCATGCGTTTGAAGTCTCGAATTTGCTGTTTATTGCATTGCTGCAGAGCATGAATCAAGGGCAAGGTTACCATATTGTGTTTGACGTCCAGACCAATGGGCTTTCCTACAGATGAAGCACGACCTTCAAAATCGAACAAATCATCTTTGATTTGAAAGGCAATACCAAAATTTCGTCCGTATTCATAGAGGGCATCCCACACCTTTTCGTCATCCGAGGTGGTCATTGCTCCCAGTTTACATCCTGTGGCGAGGAGTGAGGCCGTTTTATCCTCTATCATGTCATAATAGGCGTCTTCAGTCATCGTATCAGAGCGAGCACGATCAATCTGATCTATTTCCCCGGTTACCAGTTTATCTGCAGTATTTGCCAGGAGCTCTAACATCTCAGGATGTCTAAGAGCCACCATTTTTACCAGTGCCTTGGAGAAAAGGTAATCACCGATGAGCACACTGATTTTATTGCGCCAGATAGAATTGATACTGGGGAGACCACGTCTGGTTTCTGCCTCATCTACAACATCATCATGAACAAGTGTTGCTGTATGCAAAACCTCTACAAGAGTAGCAGCAGAATAAGTTTGCTCAGTACATTCACCGCTAAGTCTGGCCGAAAGTAAGAGCAGCATGGGTCGCATCTTTTTGCCCTTCTGGGCAATCACATATTTCATCACCTGGTTGATCAGGAAGACATGGGATTTGAGAGAATTCTCAAAATAATGTTGAAAACTATTCAACTCAGCCTGTATAGGCCGGAGGAGATCATCCAAGGAAATCTTCAAGCAACTCGTCCTCTTTATTTATTCCCTCAGAATCAACCTCATCCATATCGGTTTGCTCCTGCTTTTTTTGCTTTACTAGCTTGGCAACAAAGATACTGACCTCATATAAAAGAACCATGGGCATGGCAACTCCAACCATGGTAAACGGATCTGCTGGTGTGAAAATCGCCGACACCATAAGGATGCCCAGATAGGCAAACCGACGTATTTTCCTTAGAATATTTGGTGTAACAATTCCGATCTTGGCCAGGATGAACACAATAACTGGAAGCTCAAAAGCCATTCCGGTAAAAAGTATGAGTATGGTGATGTAATTAAGGTAGTCTGTGATAGTTACGTAATTGACCAAGCCCTCGAGTCCATAATTTAATACTGCAAAAAATTTCAAAGACCACGGGATCATAACGAAGTATGAAAAGAGCCCTCCGATGACAAAACTTACTATGGTGGTTATGATGAGCATTGGAGCAAAGGTTCTCTCATCATCAAGAAGTCCGGGAGCGATAAACTTCCATATCTGATGGATAATGACTGGCAAGGAGAACACAATACCAAGAACAACTGCCACCCTCATTTTTGCCAGAAATACACCCAGGATAGTTGTATTTAAAAGATCAAGTTTTGGCTCGGTTTGTTCAATAGGGAGACTAAGAATGTAGATGAGTTGGTTCGAAAAAATAAAGCCAACAATGGCAAACAGTAGAATGCTGCTAAAAGCTTTAATTACTCTCCACCTCAACTCTTCGAGGTGATCCAACAGTGGCATTTCAGTATTACTAACTTTTGACATAGTCGATTAAGATAAAAGGATTAGAGGTGAGAAAAACCTCAATTGAATAGTGATGTGCACAATTCTAGAAAATCCAAACTCCTCTACTACTCACCAACGGCTAAGGCAAATAAATGGACTACATGAGTTTAAATTCCAGCTTCCTGAGCTATTAATATTTGAAAATATTGAATTTGAAATCTCACTCATTGCGTTATATACTATTTGCTAACTATGAATCAACTGTATAAACAGAAGTCAACACAACCTTTCCCAAGTCAAACGGGGATCAGAAACAGGACCATGACAGGCTTCAGTTTAGTCGAACTCATGATAGTAATTCTCATTATTGGTGTACTGGCAGCAGTTGCTGTACCCATATATCGCGGAGGTATTCAAAAAGCTGTGAGAGCTGAAGGGGAAGCAGCTCTGGGTGCAATACGTAATGAGGTTAGAGCCTATTACGGTGAGTGGGGTGTATACCCCACCGAAGAATTGGGCCAAATTATGAATCAGGATTGGCATGATATTCAACCTGGTGAATTAGATGGCAACAGTTTTACTGAAATGTCCTACTACTACCAGGGAGGTGGTGAGATTTACCTCATTGGAGTCCATAGAGGAGAAGTGATGGACTTACATCGATCCCTCAACCAGGATGGTGAATTTCAAGACTGGGATGTTAATGTTGATGAATAAGTTTGATCCAACTCGCAATAAAGCTTGTCTAACCCCTATCCGATAACTACTTCGTTTCATCGTTCAAAAGAGCGGCCACAATTTTTCCTGGCAAAATATTCCTAACTTTTTCAGTGGCCATGGCTTGATCCAATTGCCTGGCTCTGCCCTGAGTCCAAAATGAGTGCAAAACGTTCTCATCAATGTGAGATTGTATTTTGAATTGGATTCTGTCTCTGAAATTCTGACGGATGATTCCATGTTCATCTAAGAATTGACGATGCTCAATCAAGGCTGTTGTTAAATCGGTAATCCCCTCATCCTGCAGTGCGCTGGTTTTAATTACTTGAGGTGGCCACAATCCTTTTTCAGGATGTCTCATTTCCAACATGGATTGAATCTGTGCAAATGCCTGATTGGCTCCCTGTCTGTCCGCTTTATTAATCACGAACAGATCAGCGATTTCCATGAGACCCGCTTTCATGGCCTGAATATCATCGCCGGATTCTGGAACGAGCACAACCAGAGTGGTATCTGCTGCCTTGGCTACATCAAGTTCAACTTGCCCAACACCGACCGTCTCATAAACGATAATATCGTAACCTGCTGCATCAAAAATATCTGCAGCATCCTGTGCTCTGAGTGCCAGACCTCCGTGACTACCCCGTGTAGCCATAGATCGGATAAATACACCCTTGTCAGCGTAGTGTCGTCCCATACGGACGCGATCGCCGAGAATGGCTCCACCGGTGAAAGGACTGGTAGGATCCACCGATATAACAGCAATACGTTTGCCTTGATCACGCCAATAGGTAATGATTCGATCAACCAGGGAACTTTTGCCAGCACCTGGTGGACCAGTCACACCTATTCGATAGGCTCGACCAAGATGCTTAAACAACGCATCAGTAAGCTCCATATCTAGATTGTCAGTATTCTCTACAAATGAAAGCGCCCGGGAGATGGCCAGGCGCTTGGAATTTAATATTCCATTTAAATCAATATCCATGGTGATGGGATCAGAATTTGAGCTGATATATTTCCTTAAACTTACTGTATTTACGGATTATCACCTTCTGGCCATCACGGGTGAGCCAATTCTTCTCTTCCAATTTTTTCATCATGCGGGAAACCGTTTCGCGAGTGGTTCCAGCCATATTGGCGATGTCCTGCTGCATGGGCATATTTCCCAACGTGACATCACCCATTTTGTAGGTTCCGTTCTCTTCAGCAAGCCCAATTAGTATAGAGGCGATCTTGCCCTCAGCATCGCTGAGGGTCAAATATTCAAGGTGCATGTCAGTTTTGCGAAGACGCAGGGCTAATTCCATGAGCAAAGCGGTGGCTACTGAAGGGTGATGATCCAATAAATCCAGGAATTCCCTACGATTGATCGTCTGGATTTTGCATTCTGTTAAGGTGATGACATTTGCTGATCTGGTTTCACCATCAAGAATGGCCAATTCGCCGAAGAAATCACCTTCCCGAAGGAAAGCCAGGACAGCTTCACGCCCATCTTCAGCCAATCGCGTTACTTTCACCGATCCTGTTTCAATAATAAAAAAATTATCACCGGATTGTTCCTGATGAAGGATATGTTGATCCTTATCATAGGATTTCTCCTGGCAGACGTCAGCGAGATGAGAAAGAACTTTGTCATTTAGATCCGAAAATAGAGGCACTAACCTCAGGGAATCTTTGATTTCTTCTAACCTATCACTCATCTTGCTCTCCTCCTGGTGACAATATCGTCGAATACTGCGAGTTTAAATCTGTGATATTTAAAACTCATTTTTAGAATAACATTATTAAATATTTGTTAAAGTAGGCGGAAATGAGGCAAAGCAAAAACAGAAAATGCACATTTAAAAAATATTTAACCCGTCCTGAGCATGAAGGTCAGCACATGCAACTGCTTGATTTTTATTTCCACTTAAAGCGTTGACAGAGGTATGGTGCGCATCTATATTCGCGGGCATTTTTGAGGAGAAAGAAAAAATATGCCTGTAAAAAAGACCATCGCGAAACGTATCAGACAAGCTGAAAAAGCCCGTATACGGAATAAGCATTATAGTACAATGATGAAAAGCGCTATCAAAAAAGCCATGGCCGCAGATAATGCCGAGAACGCAACTACTCTTGGACGTTCTGCCATCGTTATTATCGATAAAGTTGCTGCAAATGGAATCATCCATAAAAACAAAGCTGCAAATCAGAAATCACGTGTTGCCAAACATATGGCTAGCTTTTCGTAATACGCTTTTCTGCATTTTATAGTCCCTTCGACTATAGCATCATTGAGACCCCGTAACGTCGGGGTCTTTTTTTTGTAACAAATCAGATAAACTAACAGATAGACGGACCTAGAGGTTCTCGAAATGTGCTGGTGTATTCTCGGAAGAAGGCCTTACGAAGGTCTGACCCTCCATAGATAAACGCTAATAAACTTCGTTGGTCAAACAGTGAACAGAGCCACCAGCATAGCGAAAGCTGGTTAAGGGGGTTACGTATCTCTGGATACCCAATTCAGCCAGATTCTCTTCAATACCTGGGGTGACAAATTTGCTGCTATTGACCATAATCCCCGGGGCAATGAGAGCATTCACAGCATAGTCACCTAATTCATCTTCCTCACCAGAGGAATCCAATCTGGAGACTTCCATAACCTTGACACCAAGTGAACGAATTTGACGCATACTTTTTTCACTGAGCATGTTGGCTGTCACAATAACCGCCTTCATTTCATTCTCCACAGTAACAACTGGTGTAAAGACTGTGTCCAGATGATATCCTTCTGATTCGACCAGAATGTAGTGATCTGGACGAATGATACTCCGCACAAAATCATGCCCAGCCTTGTTTGAGCGTGAGAGACCACCGAAATAGTAGCTTCCGTGGCTGGTTTCAAGATAGTTGATATCACCTCCTTCAAGGAGGGCACCCTCGGGAAGTGTAACCACGGTTTTGCCAAGTTTTGATTCCACTAATTTGGTATGAAATTCACCTTCATAAATTCGGTCTTTTACACTAAAACGACTTTTTATCCAGATACCTCGGAAGATCAATCCACCATCTCTGATAAATACAGCATCGTGGTAAAGACTATCTGGTCTATTCAATTCATCAGGAAAGGGAACAATATGAAGGTGAAACCCCGCAGTTAAGAGGGTATCCACAAAATTGAGCCATTCCTTCCGTAGCAGGTTCTGGTCAGGAATAATACCATGCTCCTGGGCAAAAAGTGTGGCAAAATTCATGCTCGACTCTGTTTCACCCTGGTGTACAGGATAACCTTTATGCCACATCCCCTGAACTTCATCAGTCACCGGGGCTAACCCCAACAATATTATTTCTCGATTATGTAAATGTGCATTCATGGGATCAAGATAGCTCGATTGTTCCTGAGAGAAAGTAACTTCTCTTCGGTGATGCCCATCGAAACAATTTCAATTCACTCCTATCTAAACATTGTAGATCAAGGTGATTCCGATTTAATTAAGTGCGATGGATATAAGTAAAATATTAAGCGAATGGCCTTTTGATCCCCTTACAGTAAGTGCTAGAATAATCAAGGCTGAAGATGGTAGACAGCTGGTCCAAATGCGGGTAGACCTTGGCCTTATACAGATGGAATACACGGGGAGACCTGATGGTTATCGTCCTGAAGGCTTTGAATCTTACCTGGACTACTATCGTTCCCTGTCTGCCAACGATAAAGAATTTAGCCTGGATCCACGCCAATCTTTTAACCTGCGACAGGAAGGGATGCAGTATTACCATCGCTATCTCAGCCTGCATCAGCTGAAGGACTACCAGGGCGTTATTCGTGACACTCGCCACAATCTTGATATTCTGAATGTCATCGCAAATTATGCTGGCGCCGTTGAGAATATTACCAGTCAACAACATCGACCTTACGTGATGATGATGAATACTTCAGCCAAAACCATGCTCAAACTCGAGGCTGACGACAAGAGTGAGGCCTTAAGGATTCTAAAAGCAGGCGTACGTCAGATAAAACATATCTACAAAAATGTTCTTGATGATCCCCAACCTGACTTGAGTCCGGAAATTTTTCAGTTACGCGAATTGCAGCACCGCATTACCGACGATGGTGTCCCCTCAGAGTTGCCTGCTCAGGAAAAGCTTGAAATTGAACTGCAGATGGCTTTGCTATCTGAAAATTACGAAGAAGCAGCTCTCCTGCGCGACCAGATAGCTCGCACTTCTAAGTAACACCTCTAGAAATTACAAATTATTCAGGTAGAATAAGTGATCGGTAAGTCGCCAGATTTACGATTGGTGGTTTAAATAAGTCCTGAAGGACCATTCCAACCGCTCCAAGAGTACCCGCGCGATTCTTAAGTGCACCTGCTTTAATCTCAACAACTTCAGCAGGAATAGATAAAACATCTGCTTTGGCACTTCGTGTGGCAGAATCTAGAACCATGGGACATTTGTCAATCACGGGACCACCCATGATGATTAATTCTGGATTGAAGAGGTTGATAACACCGATGGTGAGTATCCCCAGAATCTCTCCAAACTCATTGAGGGCATCCAGAGCCAGTTCATCCTTGTTTTTGGCTGCAGAGGCTATTTTCTGAAGATTGATTTCGGTCTCTTTTAGGACAGTCATTCTCCCGTTGGCACTTACAGCTTGTTGCATTGAATGTTCCAGGTGGGGTGTTGTGAGAATTTCACCAAAACGCTGCTGATCCTGATAGAGTATTGGATATTTTCCACGATTAATTCCACGGGCAGATATTTCAGTGTAGCCAACTTCTCCAGCTGAAGCAGTAATTCCACGATAGATATCACCATTAATAATGATCCCTGCTCCAATCCCCTCTCCTAGCCAGATATAGACTACATTCTTGGCATGTTGACCTGCACCCCAGTGGTATTCACCGAGAGTGATGGCCTTCACATCATTCTCCATATAGACCTTGGTGTCCAGGGAATCCTCAAGGAAATTTTTAATTGGGAAGCCTTCCCAATCTTTCAAGGAGTGCGTGGATAGGATCGAACCACCTTCATAATCGATTAATCCCGGTAAAGCGATACCAACACCTAGAATCGAGTTCATCTTCTCTTCATCACCAACCATTTTTTCAATTGATTTAGTAATTCGCGTGAGAATGGCTTTGGGGTTAGTGTTATCGTTGAAATTCACCACACCCTCATGCAAAATTTCGGCATTCATATTTGTGATGAGAATGGTAGCGCTATGTAAATGAACTTCTACTCCAATGGCCAATCCGGCGTCTGCATTAAACTCTAGCATCACAGGTCGTCTACCACCCTGGACAGTAGATTCCCCCTTGCCAATTTCGTATAGAATGTTTGTTCCCAAGAGACGACGGACGATGCCACCAATGATTACTTTTGAGACACCCATACGACGGGCAACTTCTGATCTGGAAATGGGGCCTTCATCACGGACAATTCGCAAAACTGATATTTCATTAATTTGACGGACGAAATGGAAGTTCGATTTTTTCATAAGCTATCTCCAGAGCTCAACCGCTAGTCTCACATCACATTGGATTCATTAGTTTGTTGAGGTCTACTTTACAATCTTCATTTTTAGTTTGTATTGCCAGGTCAGTAAGTTAATCTCTTTTACTTACTAATGCTATCGCTTTGTGTATTGATTCAACAAAGAGCAGGCTTAGATTCAACTGAATGCAATTCCAAGGCAATATTCTCTAGTTTTTATGTGCAGATCTGTGTAGAAGGGATCTCATTTCTATCGATAGACTTGGTGCTTCAATTAAAATCACAAATTAGGAAAGTAACATGAGCTCATACATCCTTTATGAACCTGAGAACTTATCCCCCTTTGGACCACTGACTCTCCTGCGTTCTGTTGGTGAGCTAAGATATGGTATTTATTCCAATTTAGAGCGAGCGCAGCATATTTTTTCAAAAGAAAAAGTCGATTTGTGGGTAAGGCCCGTCATGGCCGAGGACCATGCAGAGAAGTATCCGGATATACGCATCAACAGACATGCTGAACAGGACACAATATTCCTAAATGCGTCTACACCAGCCTGGTTATACCCAACAGCCGTCGCAACGCTCAATGAATCAGAATCATCTGCAGTTGTGATTGACAATCAGGTAATCGCGGCCCGACTCGGATCCCCAACAAAATTCACTCCTGATTTTCACGCATCATTTGAAAATCTACAGAAAGTTGTATGTGACGAAGAGATATGCGAGAAACATCCCAATTGGATATGGGATTATCTGGATTATATCGCACCAGCTATGGAATTTGATGCGAAAATCTGGGTTGATCAAAACAACATCCTTGACAGGATTCCAAGTGATCTATCTACCCTCACAGATCGCAACATTTTTATCCATAGTACAGCACAGGTTAGCAAATATGTCCATCTTGATGCCAGCAACGGTCCCATTGTAATTGACCAGGATAGTAAGATCAGTCCCTTTAGTTCCATAGTCGGCCCTGTTTATCTGGGCAAACGAAGTTCTTTAAAACCATCTACATCGATTCGACAATCTGTGGTTGGCGATGTGTGCAATCTCGGTGGTGAGATCAAGGGCAGTATTATTCATCCCTATTCCAATAAAAGCCACGATGGATTTTTAGGTGATTCTATTCTAGGATCGTGGATCAACCTGGGGGCAGGAACCATTACCAGCAATATGAAAAACAATTATCAGCAAATCCGCGTTTCGTGGGATGGCAATAATTATGATAGTGGTCGACAATTTCTTGGATCCCTCCTCGGTGATCATGTCAAGACTGCCATCGGAGTTCGCTTAAATACTGGTACCCTGATCGGAGCTTTTTGCAATGTTTTTCAAGCTGATTTTCCACCACGTGCCATTCCCTCCTTTTCCTGGGGAAATGGAACCCATGAGCTTGAAAAAGCTATCCAAACAGCTGACATCATGATGAAGCGTCGCAGTTTAACTCTGTCTGAAATACAGATTAAATTGTTCAGGGATCTAGCTGAAGATCACACACCGTTTATTCATTTCTAGAACCATTTCATATTTCACAGGACACTCATGAATTACTCTCGGTTTACTAAACTGTCTGCTGCGACTCTCGCAGTATTGGTACTTGTCACCTGTAGTAGCCAGCCGGCTGCTATTGATTCATCACCATGGGTTCGGGCAACACTTAAAAAACTAACTCTGCGTCAAAAAATATCTCAGATGATGGTCTATTCAATGAGTCTGAGCTATTTACCTGCCGAATCAGCCCGATGGCAGGAAATTGAGGACCTTCTCAATACTGACGGTATCGGATTTATTCATGTCTGGGGTGGTGAAACAGCTTCCGCCCTCACACTGCTCAATGAGATGCAGTCGCGATCCAAGGTTCCTATAATGATTGAAGCTGATCTGGAATATGGGCTTCAGAAACGATTTGGCGCAGGAACACAGATCCCCTGGCCTATGGCTCTGGCTGCCACTGGAGATCCTAAACTTGCATTTGAAGCAGGTCGAATTACTGCAGAAGAAGGTCGTGCACTCGGTGTTCACCTTGCTCTCGCCCCTGTGGTTGACGTGAATAACAATCCTTCCAACCCCATCATCAACACACGGGCTTTTAGTGAGGATCCCGATGAGGTCTCGAAGTACGCAATCAGTTTTATGCGAGGACTTCACTCTCAGGGTATGTTGGCTACTGCCAAGCATTATCCAGGTCATGGTGATACTCAGACAGATTCTCACATTTCACTGGCACAGATCCCTTCTGATTCTACCCGTCTCTGGGATGTTGAGCTTAAACCTTTTCAAGCGATAATAGATGCCGGTGTTGATCTGGTAATGGTGGGTCATCTTGATGCAGGAGAATTTCAAAGAGAACCTGGTATTCCCTCAAGTCTTTCTCCTTATTGGTTACAGGAGATTTTAAGGAAGAGACAAGGATTTAAGGGAGCTATCATCACCGATGCCATGGCAATGGGTGGTATTACGAGAAACTTCCCTGATCGTTATGCCCTGATCCAGACGATCAAGGCTGGATCAGATATCATTATTCAGAATCGCAATTATAAGGGTTCAGTTGACTGGGTTGAAGAAGCAGTGAAAGATGGATTGATCAGCGAAAGTCGGATTGATGAGTCCGTAGTACGAATTCTGACCCTCAAGCAGAAGCTTGGTTTGGATAAAAAGAAAACCTTAAGTCTATCTGATATGCAGGCAAGACTTGGTACTCAGTACAATAAGGCTGTGTCTCAGGAGATTATGAGCAAGGCCATCACCTTGGTGAGAGATAATTATGATCTGGTCCCCATGAGCATGACAGATTCGCAACATGTTTATATCATAGACATCCGCGACTGGGCCAATGATCATGACCGTTCAACGGTTCAAACCGAACTCCAAAGATCCCTTATCAATTCTTCGAGTTGGATCCTGGATAATTCTGATCTCGCTTCCACCTATGACAATGTCCTGTCCAGCATTCCGGATTCTGCTAAGGTGATATTAAATATCTTTAGTCGAGTCAAGATGAACAAAGACAGGGTACTGCTTCCAGCATTGCAGAGTGATTTCGTTGATTCACTCTCACGTAAGACACCACATATGCTTGTGACCAGCCTGGGAACACCCTATTTGATCAGAGCCTTTCCAGATATCCCAACCTACCTCGTGACCTATAGCAGTCAAACAGTTATGCAGCGAGCTCTGGCTCAAGCACTCCTGGGGAAATCCAACATCACCGGTAAGCTACCCATAACGATTCCAGATATTGCCAGTCGCGGTGATGGTTTGACAAGAAGTGGACGGCCCATGGCCACTGTGAAAACCATGGTTAAACCCAGCCTACAGCCGACCATTCTACAACATGTCGCACCGGAGGATATAGGGGCTGATCCTGGTAAAATCATGCCCCATGTGAATCAAGCTCTGGCAGAAAATGCCTGGCCAGGTGGAGTACTCCTGGCTGCCAAGGACGGCAAAATTTTTATCCATGAATATTTTGGTGACCATACTTATGATTCAGATCGACAAACCTACCGTGGGGATATTTTTGATCTTGCTTCAGTCACCAAAGTCATCGCTACAACCTCAGCGGCAATGAAACTTTATGAGGAAGGTAAACTCCACTTGGATACGACAGTAGTTACCTACCTTCCTGAATTTGCCGGATCAGATTCACTGAATGACTCACTTAAACAAACTATCACCATCAAAAATCTATTGACTCATACTGCAGGGATGAAACCTTTTAAACGTTTTTATTTGATGGAACCGCCCAGCATGGAAACGTTGATAGATAGTGTCTTTGAAGCAGAACTGGATACACTTCCAGGGACGAAATATAAGTATTCGGATATCGGCCTAATCACCCTGGGTAAAGTGATAGAGAAATTGGCAGGGGCGGATTTGAAGGTTTTTACTGATAGCGTCATATTCGAACCCCTTGCCATGCATGCCACGGGTTATCTGCCGGATCAGCAACTCGATAGAATTGTCCCTACAGAGATCAGTGATCTGGATAGCATGCTTGTACATGGATTTGTCCATGATGAAAACTCACATTCTCTGGGTGGAATTACCGGACATGCCGGTCTTTTCGCTACGGCAATTGATCTGGCACGATTCTCACAGATGATGCTGAACAAGGGTACGCTTGGCGATACAGTGATTTTCAAGCCTCAGACCATTGAATTGTTTACGCGACGGGCCAATATGCTTGATGACGATAACTCACGTTGTTTAGGATGGGACAGCCCCTCAGAAAACAGTTCAGGCGGTGTCTATTTAAGCAGTAACAGCTTTGGCCATACGGGATTCACTGGAACCTCCATTTGGATTGACCCTGACAATCAGATGTTTGTTATATTGCTCACCAATGCCGTCCACCCCGATCGAAGCTATAAGTATCCCAATTATTTTGATTGGAGACAGCGGGTGCACGCCTCAGTATATGAAAGTTTGGGTTATTCCGAGATCACTGAGGGTTTAGAGTGGCGAGATCGTTGGGTGAGAGAAGAGAAACGACGAAACTCCTGGTGGTATAAATTATTTCATTAGTAGTTTTTTGACCTGTCTTCGCGAGCAATGCGCGGCAATCTAGGTTTCGAGATTGCCACGGTTCTTCGATCCTCGCAATGACTTCAAGTGAAAATTTGTTAAAAGAAAAATTAGCGGAGAAAAAATGCACGTAAAAATTAGACCTCACAACGACGCCAGTCGCAAACAATATGAACAACACGGTCATTACCATGTTGGTGACGCAGGTCTTGATCTGTTTATTATGGAAGATCAAACCATTGGTGCTGGTGAAACAGCCCCGCTGAAACTACAAATATCCTGCGAGACAAGCTCAGGCCAGCCCTACTATCTCATCCCACGTTCAAGTATCTCTAAGACCCCTTTACGGATGTCAAACTCAATAGGATTGATTGATGGTGGATACCGGGGAGAAATCATCGGGATGGTTGACAACATCAAGTCTGAAGATTACCAGGTGTCTGCTGGCGATCGTTTGTTCCAATTAGTCGCCATGGATGGTTCCTCAATCACCTTCGAACTGGTTGACGAGCTCAGCGACACCACACGCGGAACTGGTGGCTTTGGGAGTACGGGTAGCTAGACAAAGTCTTCACGAGCGTAAGGAAGTGATCTCAAATCCATTCGACTGGTCTATTCCGGAGATTGCCATAGGTCTTCGACCTTCGCAATGACTTAACATGTGGTTCTCTTCGGTTAAATAGCTATCAGTCTTCGCGAGAGTAACGAAGCGATCTCAAAACCATCTGTCTATTCGAATCCATTATACCTACGTCGCTCTGCTCCTCGCATGACCTAGAACGAATATGATCGCCTCCTTCCACCTAAATATTTTCTGAATATTTTCATAGATTCCCTGAAAATGATAAATACAGTCATTCAACTTATAGGGCTGTTATTTAATAGTTTATGAGTGTCCTGCCGCCCTTCTATTCATCGTGAATTTTACTTGATGTCACATTGTAACCTGAATATAATTTGGCGCTCTAAAGGTCTGAGTGCTAATAGAGCATATTATTTGAATTATATACGTCAGTTACTACTGACAATCCTTTAAAAGAAACGAGAGGAATAACAGAAAAATGGCAAAATACATCGAATTTGATCAGGAAGCTCGCTCCAAGCTGAAAACAGGTGTGGATGTTCTGGCAAACGCTGTAAAAGTAACACTCGGCCCCAAGGGACGTAATGTTGTTATCGACAAAAAGTTTGGTGCACCAACTATCACCAAAGATGGTGTAACCGTTGCGAAAGAGATCGAACTTGAAGATCCGCGTGAAAATATGGGTGCTCAGATGGTTCGCGAAGTTGCATCTAAAACTTCTGATATCGCCGGTGATGGTACCACAACTGCAACAGTTCTTGCCCAGGCCATCGTAACCCAGGGTTTGAAAAATGTGACTGCCGGTGCCAACCCAATGGAGATCAAAAGAGGAATCGATGCTGGTGTAACCAAGGTTGTTGATTATCTCCAGACACTCAGTAAAGATGTGAAGAGTAATGAAGAGATCGCCCAGGTTGGAACCATTTCCGCAAACAATGACAAAGCTATCGGTGATTTGATTGCTGAAGCCATGGACAAAGTTGGCAAAGATGGTGTGATCACAGTTGAAGAGTCCAAAACCATGGACACCCACCTTGAAACTGTAGAGGGTATGCAGTTTGATCGTGGATACCTCTCCCCTTACTTTGTAACAAATGCAGAGAATATGGAAGCACTTCTTGAAGATGCTCTCATCCTGATCCACGACAAAAAGATCAGCACCATGAAAGATCTACTGCCAATCCTCGAGAAATCATCACAGACTGGTCGTCCACTCCTCATCATCGCTGAAGATGTTGATGGTGAAGCTCTGGCAACACTGGTTGTGAACCGTCTCCGTGGGACCCTCAAAATCGCAGCTGTCAAAGCTCCTGGTTTTGGTGATCGTCGTAAAGCCATGCTTGAAGACATCGCCATCCTCACTGGCGCTACCGTAGTCTCTGAAGAACAGGGCTACAAGCTTGAGAATGCGACTCTGGAGTATCTAGGAACTGCCAAGACCGTTATCATTGATAAAGACAACACCACCATCGTTGATGGCGCTGGTGACAAAGAGAAACTGACGGCCCGTATCAACGAGATTAAGGTACAGGTTGAGAACACTACTTCTGATTATGATCGTGAAAAACTTCAGGAGCGTCTGGCCAAGTTAGCTGGGGGTGTAGCTGTGCTGAATGTTGGTGCTGCCACTGAGGTTGAGATGAAGGAGAAGAAAGCCAGAGTTGAAGATGCACTCCACGCTACCCGTGCGGCTGTTGCAGAAGGTATCATTCCTGGTGGTGGTGTGGCCCTGCTCCGTGCTTCACAGGTACTCGATATGACCCTTGAAGGTGATCAGCAATTGGGTATTGATATCCTCCGCCGATCACTTGAAGAACCTATCCGCCAAATCTCCAAGAATTCTGGCTGGGAAGATTCAATTGTTGTTCAAAAAGTTAAAGATGGTAAAGATGACTTTGGTTTTGATGCCCGTGCAGAGGATTTCAAGAATCTTCTCAAAGCTGGTATCCTTGATCCAACCAAGGTTGCCCGTACTGCCCTTGAGAATGCAGCTTCAATTGCTGGTCTCTTGCTGACCACGGAATGTGCCATTACAGATAAGCCTGAACCTGCTGCCGCTGGTGGTCCTCCGATGGATCCGGGCATGGGTGGTATGGGCGGAATGGGTGGCATGGGCGGCATGATGTAAGCCTCCCCCACAACTGCTTTACAAGAAGACCGGTCAATTGGCCGGTCTTTTTTTTGGACACTGAGCCTGTCGAAGTGTTCTTTCTGCCAAACATGTTATTTGTTTTCGTTTAATTTTTACAATCAACTCTGTTAAATTCAAATCCCGTCTAATTCCTATTCACTGATATTGACCTCGCGTATTCACTAAACTATATTGCGCGGCTTTTTATATGGCGTGGTGCCCAAGTTGGTCTAAGGGAGTGGTTTGCAAAACCATCATTCGCCGGTTCGAATCCGACCCACGCCTCAATTTTGACATATCAGTTTTAGGCTTTCGTCTTCCTGAGGAGGTCACTGAGTTCATCGAAGTGCTCTCGAAGGATAGAAAGCGATTATGGTACCGTTTGGCCCGGGTGGTGGAGAAACATCGCTTTTCTGTGAAAAGCGCCAGGGGTAGACACAAGGGACTTAAAAACGGAGGGAATTTATTCCCGAAGTAAGGCGAGGGAGGAACGGAGTGACGACGCTCAGCCAATCCCGAGGTCTATATTGAAAATTTGTATGTAAGACCAGACCTCTGAAATCAAC
>JAERTG010000101.1 GCA_016845065.1 Fidelibacterota bacterium
TGCCTCTGCGAAAACCGCTCAATGAAGCCGCCGGCGTTGTCAGGATCATGCATTCCACGGCACGCTGAAAATCGAGCTGATCCCAGACCTTTTCTGCCGTTTCTTCGGTGGGCACACCGTCAAAGAATGTCAGGGTTCCCAGGCGGGTTTCAACCTTATCGGGTATGAGCACATTGGCCGGAACCTGGGTGGTCATTTTGTATTTGGGTGATGCGGCCGCGTCTGTTGTGGGAATGACGATGGCCACCATGAACGCCAGGGCTGACGAGAAAAGATGTTTTACTCATAACATAACCCTCAGGACTTGCACGGTGATTTACGCTTACCACATCGCCTGCCGCGGGTAATTTCTGTGCACCCTGGTGCTCTCCAACTGCAACAGATCATCTTTGCACAGCGCTCTCAGTCACAATTTCAGACAGATTCTTTCAGTACGTTGCAGTATCCAGAACAACCTTTTTCGTATCAAAAGCTGATCAACATTTTCAAAAAAATAAACCCGAATTCCAGGATTTTACAAAGAGGGTGGCGATTCATCACCGCCATGGGTGGTTTCCGTCATGACCGCCGGTGACATCCGGAAGGGAAACGTCTTTGTCCATCATGGCCAGGAAGGCACAATCCTGGATGGCCATGAGCAATCGGAACCTTCAGCCACGCCTTGAGGAGAATCGTAAGGCGAATTCCCTGGCTCTTCAGCCTTGACTTACAGCATAACTTACAGTATCTGTTTTTGGATAATCTTTCTGGAAGAGAGCGGAAGATGCCCAATATATCCTCTGTTTACCATCCCCGAAAACCCCAGGAATCCCAATACTATCAGTGTGTCGAAGACAATTTTGAACATTTGGAGCAGGTCTATGACGACGAGTTCGCAAAGAAATACGGTTTCTTCCGGCCGTACATCAAACAGGTCATCTACCGCTATTTGGACTGCGGCATCCTGCACAATGGCTTTGCAAGGGTCAAATGTGAAGAATGTGGTCAAATGGGTCTGACACGAAATGGAAAGCCTGTCCGAATGAGAATTCGCCCCTCACCCCCGTAATTGCGGGCATGTGCGTAGATGTCCATTTTTTGAGAGAGGATGTTGAGAGCCTGTTGTATTTTGCCGCATGACATTGAAAGCTCTTACAGAGCAAAGGCCGGCGTCAGACTGATTGCGTTGAACTGACATAATGGCCGAATTATGGGATGAAAAAGATTTTATAGAGTAATCCTCATCAGGAATCCCGCGTTTTTTAAGGGTTTCAACCCCTCCGAAAGTGATGACTGCCAGTGGGTCCGGTGTCGCAATGGTTTTCCCTTTCAGATCTGCCAGACTGTGGATAGGGCTGTCCTCTTTGACAACGAATATGCCGTACAGCTTCGCTTTTGGCGCCAGTAAAGGATGATACCCCGAATCCTTCTGGTTAAGCCTGGAAAAATGGCATGCGGTAATAATATAATGGTATTGTCCCTTATGGGTTCTTTGGACAAAAGTCTTATAATCCGGGGCGGTCTGAAAAATAACTTTTTGTTTTAGCTTTTTTTCCAGGTAGACCCGCATCGGATCCCACAATTTGAACAGGGTTGCAGGATTAAGATAAGGGAAAATCCCGATTGTTATCATAGACGGTTTTTTTTGTTCCTCATGGGCAAAGCATAAGGATGAGAAAGAAAAAACGGTGAGTAAAACTATCATTTGAATATATTTGTTTGGTCTCATGGTAAAGGATTTCTTCCCTCCTTTAAACTGGTAAGCGGAATACTGAATCAAATTTTTGTCCTGTCAAGCACGTCTCTCACCTTCCGAGCCAGGCTGTCAGACATAAAGGGCTTTTCGATGAAGTTAACCCTTTCATCCAGAATGCCGTGTCGGGCGATGACATTGACCGTATAGCCGGACATGAAAAGGGTTCTGATTTCAGGCAGAATCTTCGTGACTTGCTCTGCCAGGTCTTTTCCGTTCATCCGGGGCATGACCACATCGGTCATGAGTAAATGGATTCTGTGAGTGTGTTCCCGGGCCAATTGCATGGCCTCGTGAGGGCTGCTTGTCGTGAGCAGCGAGTATCCGAGCCTTTCCAGCATCATCTTGGTGATCCTCAAGATACCCGGATCGTCCTCCACCAGGAGGATCGTCTCCCCATTACCCCTGAGGACTTCTTCAGATCGGTTTGAAGTTTCCAGGGAGGTTTCGCCTTCATAGCGGGGCATGTAAATCTTGAAGGTGGTCCCTTTTCCCGGTTCACTGTAAACGCTGACGAAACCATCGTTCTGTTTGACGATACCGTAGACCGTTGAAAGCCCCAGGCCCGTCCCTTTCCCAACCTCCTTGGTGCTGAAGAATGGTTCAAATATCTGATCCAGGGTAACTGTATCCATGCCGAAACCATTGTCGCTTACCGTCAGCACGACAAATTCACCGGGCACGGAACCCAGGTTTTCGGCACAGTAGGCATCGTCCAGAACCGCGTTTTTCGTCTCGATGGTGATCTTCCCCACACCGTCAATAGCGTCTCGGGCATTCACGGCCAGGTTGGCCAGTATCTGGTCGATCTGGGCCGGGTCCATTTTTACCAGCCACAAACCCTTGTGAGGATGCCATGCCAGGTCGAGGTCTTCACCGATCAAACGCCCCAGCATCCTGAGCATTCCCCCAACGGTTTCATTCAGGTCCAGTTTCCGTGGTGAAATGGTTTGCTTTCGGGCAAAGGCCAGAAGCTGCCGGGTCAGGTCCGCTGAACCCTGGGCCGCCTCCTGGATCTCTTCAAGATCCCCATAAATGGGATTTTCCGGCGTCATGTCCTGGAGTAACATCTGCACACGCCCCAGGATCACCGTCAGTTTGTTGTTGAAATCATGGGCGACACCCCCGGCCAGCCTGCCCACCGATTCCATCTTCTGGGCCTGAAACAGCTGAGCATGCAATTTTTCGTGTTCCGCTTCAGCCTGTTTCTTTTCGGTAACGTCCAAGAACACAACAATGCCTGCGACGACCTCATCCTGTGCGTCCCTGATAGGCGCGGCGTTGGCCCAAACAACACGGTCTACTTCATCCGCCCGGCGAACGATAAATTCTTCGCTGCATGTCTCTCCATACAAAACAGCCCGGGCCAGGGGTACTTCATCTTCTTTATAGGGTGTGCCATCTAAATGGAAAATCTGCCAACTGGCTACATACTCCGTGATGCCCACACCATTGACGATCTCCTCTTTACCTTTGCCGCGAATAAGCAATGCCGCGTCGTTTACATATCGCAATTTCCCGCCTGGCGCGTCGGCGATGGCAATGCCTGCCTGTGAATTATCCATGGCCGCCTGAAGCATGTCTTCCATCAATCCTTTTTGCATGCGCAAATAATTTTCTGCCGCTTTCAAGCGCAAAGCTGTCTTGATTTGTGCTGCTAAAACAAGTTCGTTAATGGGTTTAGTCAGATAGGCATCCGCGCCGGAATCCAACCCTTTCACAAGATCTTTTGACTCATTCATGACCGCTGAAATCAGAATAACCGGAATAGGCTGGGTATTTTCATCTTCCTTGAGTCTTTTGCATACCTCGTACCCGTCCATACCCGGCATCTTGATATCGAGCAAAATCGTATCAGGGGAATGAATCTTTGCCTTTTTAAGACCTTCCGATCCCGATTGCGCGGTTATCACATTGCACTCGGGAATAAGATTCTTCAGTATGGCGGACAGTGTAATTAAATTATCCTGTTTATCATCAATCGCTAATATTTTTGGCATGGGGCCTCCATCACGCTGCATACAATCCTGAAGCGGCCTTAGGGAACTTCCAAAAAATAATCTGCGCATCCTGCTTGCCCTTTTGCCCGTCTTCTACGTTGTGACAACAGGCACATAGCTCACTATGCACATATTATCACGCCTTGAATACGAACAAAACTTCTGCACGATATGCGTATATTATTTTCTTCCAGTTCCCTTACTTCTCCAGCCACTCCCTGATTTTTTGTAATACTTCTTCAGGTTCAATGGGCTTGGATATATAGTCGTCACATCCAGCCTCAATAATCTCTTCCCGTTCCCCCTTCATGGCCCTGGCAGTCAGGGCAATCACAGGGATGTGGTGCGTCTTTTTGTCTTCCTTCACCTTGCCTACCACCGTAAAACCGTCCATTTTAGGCAGGGACATATCCAGAAGGATCAAGTCGGGTCGTTCTGTT
Organism: Fidelibacterota bacterium; assembly: GCA_016845065.1. GTDB lineage: Bacteria > Fidelibacterota > UBA8477 > UBA8477 > JABMPR01 > JABMPR01. The sequence goes on from JAERTG010000101.1 coordinate 4,173, forward strand.
AAAGCCATATGCAGACCTTTTTCACCATCTGTGGCTTCCAGGATGGTATAGTCATTATGCAAAACAGCTCTCACCGTAAGCATGTTGTCAGGACTGTCTTCAACCACCAGGATGGTCGGTTTTCCTTCCGATGGGGCTTTTTTCAGGTATTTTTCCTTTAGAATTTCAGGGGCTCTGGTTTTTTTTACCGGCGTTATCTTCGTTAATTCACCCAGCATCAGCCTGGTTTTGTGTATCAAAGTTTCACGGGGCACGTCTCCTTTTTGAACCAGCTGCTGTACGTTATTGCACTTCAGTTCCTTAAGATCTTCCTTTGTCAGATCTTTGGCCGTGAGGATCAATACCGGAATTTTTTGCGTGCTTTCATCAGCACGGATACTGTTGAGCACTGCAAAACCGTCCACTTTCGGCATCATCAGGTCCAGGATAATGCCATCCGGAATCGTATCCTTCACATAATCAATCGCCTCCTGACCACCGCCGGCTGTATCCACCAGGAACCCTTCGCTTTCCAAAACTGTCCTGATTTGAATCATGGCCGTCTGATTGTCTTCAACCACGAGAACCCTTTTGGCGGTTTTCGTTTCTCTTGATTTCGGAGATTGATGCGGTTTGCCCATTTCACCAAG
>JAERTG010000102.1 GCA_016845065.1 Fidelibacterota bacterium
TGCTAAGATGCAAATAGTGTATCGCCTGACCCCGCAAATAATAACAAAATAGTGTAACGCTCCCGCTTTCCCGCTTATTGCAATCCAAATATCCCGCTCATTCTGCCGCTCTATCCTGCCCATAAATATTTTATTTACTACCCAGCCTATCAAGCCGGTTGTCAACGCATTCATTTTTTCTATCTTTGCATTCTCAAACGAATTTACGAGGAGTTAAATTTTGGAGAATGAACAATGGCGAAGAAATCATACGGGAAGCGTCCATGTTCTATTTGTCGCAAATGGTTCCAACCTGATGTTCGGCAAAAAGATAGGCAGAAAACGTGTGGATGTTCGAAATGCCAAAAAGAACTGCACCGCAGAAATTGTGATGACTGGAACAAGCGCAATAAAGAGGAATTTGCCAACAATTATCTAGAAAAAAAATTAGAGCAGGTCGAACCGAAAACAGTAAAAGAGGACAGTAAAAAGCCTCCACCAGATCCAATTCACCCAGAAGTTGTCAAAATACTCCTGCCGACTTCTCCTTTTGTTTTACCTGTTGAAATCATCACCAGAGAATATGGAGCGAGGAATATGATCATTATCCATCACCTGGTAAGGAAAATTATTTCTCAATGCCAGAATCGCGGAATTCCATAGTTGCCTATTCCTCTAAGGAGGTACAGTGGGGAAACTACTCACATTAGCAGTTTAAGACGCATCATGCATATTAAAGCATTGTAATTAAAAGAGATTCAAGACGACTCCTTACATGGTTAGTTCAAGACACATTGATATAGTTAACTTCTGGTAATTACAGGACATTCGGGACAAGTACTCATCATGTCATTTTAAGACGCAATAGATTTTTTTTCAGGCTTCAGTATAAATTTGAGCTTCATTTCTTTTCAACAGCGAAAAGAAAATACTGTTCATAAACATCATGAGGTAAGCCATGAAAAAATTTTCGTCCAATGAATTATTTGAACTCCGAAATGCTATCCCCGTTGAGAGCCTGATTCAAAACATATTGCGGGTTCCCTGCAAAACCAGTGAAGGGATTTTTCGTTTTCTTTGCCCGATATGCAATGAATTCCAGACCGGAATAAACCCAAACGTAAATCTGGTTAGATGTTTTCGATGCGAAAGGAATTTTAATGCCATTGATCTTGTCATGGAGAACCAGGGGTGTGGGTTTAGGGAGAGTGTTGTGTTCTTAAAACAGCTACTTGGGGATATGCAATAATGCAGCAAGACCGGTTGAAGCATCTGGAAACAATCATTGCCAAAAATCAATATCGTTTTTACGAGATTGGCCAGGCCTTGTTGGAAATCCGGGATTCACGTCTTTATAAACAAGCTCTTTTCACCAGCTTTGAAGCATATGCAAGATCGCGTTGGGATATAGGCCGCTCCCAGGTTTACAGGCTCATAGATGCCTATAACGTTATTAAAAATCTGTCCCCAATCGGGGACAGATTACCCGGCAATGAAACACAGACCCGGCCCCTGGTGCCATTATCTCCACCTGAACAACGGAAAATATGGAAGGAGTTCCTGGGGACAAAATTAGAAGTAACGGCACATAATATTCAGAAATTTATCAATGAACGTAAGGTAAAAAAGAACAAATCAGACTCTGATCTTATTGATCAGATAGGCGATGAGTACATGACTGCTGTGCAGAACATGCTGACCCAGGTTCAATATGCACAAAATGATCAGTGGCAACAGACGTCACGTCAAGCTGCCTTACTGTGGAATCGGGTTATACAGGAAAAAATAGTATCCAGGGAGGCGGACAGATGACACTCGATGAACGCTTTTACCTGTTGCTGCATAAAAAGATTATGGACAAAAAAGGTTCAGCAAAGCGACGGTTAAAAAAATATTACAAAGATCGATATCAAAAAACAGGAATTATCCCCGGCCCGTTACTACTTGCAGAAAAAGGCATTATGGAGGGCAGGAAATGCAGTGGTCGCCCCAGGTCTCTCACTGCACCGATACAAAAAAGGTTTGTAGAAATGGTCAAAGATTCCTGTGATCACGGAAGTCAGGGGTTCATTTTTATTACCCGTAAGGCGAGAACGATAAAAAATTATCATCACTGGTTGGAGAGTGAGTTCGGGCGACCAATTTCTCTTGTTGCACTCAGGCGTTGTGCCAAACGGGAAAAGCTTCAGTCATATCTGAACAAACCAGACTTTGAGGAGGATCTCCCTGAGAAATACTGCTTCACACCGGAACCTGTATTTGATCTGATTCAGATGGATGGGTGTGTTTTTCGCTATTTTAAAATCAAAAACGACAAGGGACATTGGCAGAAACCAAATGTGATTGAGTTCTATGACACCGGTTCACGGCATATGTTTGTTCTTGATACGTACTTCTCTGAGAGCAGTTTAAATTCTGTGGAGCTGTTCCGTCAATTTTTACTCAGCACACCATTCCCTCACAAAAAAATTCGTATCAGACCCGATAATGCCAAGGGATTTCTTAATCTTAAACGAGCCTTTAACGCTTTGAATATGGACCATTCTGTGCCAAATGGATTCTACATGGAGCCTGACTTTGCCAGGATTCACGCAGCAAAAGAAAAGGCACACCTGGAGTCATCTCATCGCAGTTTGCATAACTTCGAAATCCGGATCATCAAGGCATTTGAAGATCGTATCATAAAAACTGAACCCGGCTATTTATTCGCCCATGGAAAAAAGGATAAGATAACAGTCACTTTCCTCGACATCACCCTTGCTGATTTGAGAAACAGCGGGCTTGTAGAAGCATACCGCCATGAGCATAACAGCACAAAACATTATTTCTCTGAAAATGGAAAAGTAAGCTCATGGATCCCGGAGCAGAAGCTTGGCGATTACCTCAAGGGGGCGGGTGATACGTTGGCTTTTTCTTCACAGGAGGTGAAAGAGTTTGTCAAATATGGCTTCAAAAAAACAACAGCCACCGTATCAAAGAAGAAAACAATCAGATACGACAACCAGGATTACTACGTAACCGTTGGTGCTGATCTATTCAGTCACCATAAAAGTACACCTGTGCATATTTCTCAGTATCACGACAAACTCTTTATTTTTGAGCAGACACCCAATGGTATTCTTTTAGGAGAAGCACTGGCGAAAAAACCCTACGAAAAACCGATCAAACCATCTGAGGGTGAACCAGAGCCAAATGAACTGGAACAGATAATAAGCTTTCTTGAGCAACACAGCATGGTGGTAACACGCCCGGCATTGATTGAATATCATCATAAAGGACTGGGGCTTGTCATGGCAAAAAATGTTTTCCAGCTTAACCAAGACAGGTACATCGCTTTTATGAAGAAAATACAGCAACCGGAGAAACGAGTAGGCGAAGCTGTTTTTAACGCTTTCCTTCTTGACTGTTCAAATCATCTACGTCGGGTTCATATTGCACCCTATGCCTCTCATGGAGAAGAATAATATGGGCCGAAAAGAAGATTTTATCAACGATAAGCGTCGCATTTCGTATCTCGGTGCGACCTATAACAGGATTTACCGGGGACAGAGTGTATTAATTGAGGGGGACTACGGGGTTGGAAAAAGCCGGTTCCTCAAATTGTTACGCCCCAAAAAACTCCATGCTGTAAGGGTTGAATCATTATTTAATATACATGAGACCCTGGCTGCAATTCTCAAAGAGCTGAATTATGATACAAAGGCTACCTACAGGAGGACGCCTGAATACTTGAGAATGGTATGCAACCTTTCCAGCTGTTTTATTGTGATAGACGAAGCCAATGACATCGACCCCCGGGTTTGGCCCTACATGAAGCGTATTATTGATGCTGGCGTTCCCGTGGTGTTTGCAGGATTACCAAAACTCAGAACATATCTGACCAGGGAGCATCCCGACATACTCAGCCGTTTAAAAACGCTCGTGCTTTATCCTATTGTGGTGGAAGACTTTGTGCTTGAATATCAGGATATCAAACAGGAAGCCATTGAACAAATATACATGGTAACCAAAGGGGATATGCGTAAATTCAAGGAGATTTGTACAGACTGCCGTGATAGAGCCAAAGAGTTAAAGATACCATTTGTTGATATCAACCTTGCCTTGGAGTTTATTGCAGATCTCCCTCCTCAGTAACTTGACTGATCTCTTCCATCACTAATCATTTTATAGGTCATCCTTGTGGATGACCTATTTTTGTTTGTTCTCTGTCCGGTTCCCCAATTCGATAAAAACTCAAATTGGGGACCTTTCTCTTGTGTGACTTTGGGATTACGAGTGGGCGTTACACTATTTTGCAACTTTATCGTAATGATGAATTTTTCTTATGTTACTATTTATACGTTGATTATATGGTAATGCGCTAAAAAAACATATACGAGAAAGCGTTACATTATTTGTTTCTTATCATTCGTCAATTGGTGCAAATCCAATAAGTGTACCATCGCTTGGTGTTGGTAGATCATATTCTACTAAGTTGAAGAATTTGTGTTGATTCTTATTAATAATCTCGTAATTGTTACCATGTTTTTCAGTTGTTTCTGTTGTCATGTCAGGATCAAGATCCTCTGGCAGCCCCGCTACCTTATTAAACCTTTCCGATCTTGTTAAAAACTCAAAGTATGCCGTGTATAACCAATGCCTACAGGAAACTTCAGGTTCGTCTAGCTTTGTGGCGCATCCACAAAATGGGCAGTGGACAGGTTGAGCGTACCACTTTTCAAGTGTGATTCTCATTGTGTTCTCCATTGATATTGAATTAGAAAGATAAAAAATATGATTAAAACCTTACCACTGATACCAGCAAGATTCACAGTGGTACCGTTGGGTCATTATCTCTATCCTGCCAATGAAATCGTATAGATCCCACAAGCCGAGTGCTTCGATCTTTTCCTCTTCAGTGATCTCTACTATAGTTTTGGATTGGTAACAAGATGGACAGCCGACATGGTTGAGTGTCCTATCGTAACCGTCATGATCTATGTGTGTCATGATATGTTGTCGAGCTAATGTGTCTTTTTGGCAATGTGTTAAAATTTCAGGAGCTTGGGAAATACGTTGGAAAAAACCAATAAATTAAGTTTAATGAGTACCGTCAAACGATTAATGTCCATAGAAACTCCATTAATTGCTGAAGTTTGTGTGTGAATTTGTCTGTTTGAGAGCGTGAACCTCTCTTGTAATATAACATTTAGCCTCTGAAAGGTAAGGATGCCAACACTCAACTGGTTAAACAGAAACGATACTGTAAACATAGCGAAGAATGAACCGTATAGGCTTTTGGAGCATGATCCAGACCTATCTTATGGTGACAGTAGTGCAGGGAATATGATTATTCAGGGTGACAACCTGAATGC
>JAERTG010000103.1 GCA_016845065.1 Fidelibacterota bacterium
GAGATGGTTATGCCTGGTGATAATGTGAGTTTAACAATCGAATTGATCCAGCCCATCGCCATGGAGCAGGAACTACGTTTCGCTATTCGCGAAGGTGGTCATACTGTTGGTGCCGGTGTTGTTACTGAGATCATCGAGTAAGGGTTCGGCGGTTAAAATATGCGTGAGATAATCACACTCGAGTGCACCGAATGCAGACATCGCAATTATTCTACAAAGAAAAATAAGCGATTGCATCCTGCACGCGTAGAGTTCAAGAAGTATTGTCCTAATTGCAATAAACACGTCGTGCACAAGGAAACAAAATAAGAAATGAGTTTTAGACAGGAGAGTGGCTCAATTGGTAGAGCAACGGTCTCCAAAACCGTAGGTTGCAGGTTCGAGTCCTGTCTCTCCTGCTCAGTTTCTTAGGCTGTTAAATAAAATATGATTAATAAGTTAAAAGCATTTCTAGACGGCGTTCAGTCCGAATTCAAGAAGATTTCCTGGCCGACTTATGAAGAGCTTAAAGGCTCCACATGGGTTGTGCTTGGGATGTCCGCATTTATTGCGATCATCTTGTTTGTGTTAGATAAAGTTATGTCTGTCTTAGTCCTAAATGTGATCATGGGGCGCTAATAATGGCCATGAAGTGGTATAGTCTTCGGACATTTTCCGGGAAGGAAAAGAAGACCAGTGAAGCGATTCTCCAAGAGGCTGAACTTGCCGGCTTGAGTGAGCTGATCCCTGAAGTACTCGTACCCTCAGAAAATGTGGTCGAAATGCGTGCCGGAAAGAAATACGTTCGAAATAAAGTATTCTTTCCAGGTTACATCATGATCCAAATGGAAGTCACCACCGAAACGCGTTATCTCGTGGAAAATGTTCCAGGAGTAATGTCTTTTGTAGGTCCAAAAGGTGAGCCAATTCCGTTGAAAGATGTTGAGGTCCGTCGGATTCTTGGAGAAGTCGAAGAGCGTGATGGACAAGAAGTCATGGGCACGATTTTCAAAACTGGTGATCCAATCAAGGTTACCGATGGTCCCTTTGTGGACTTTACAGGTTTTGTTAAGGAAGTCGATGAATCCAAGCAGAAAGTTAAGGTTGAGGTGTCCATTTTTGGTCGACCGACACCTGTTGAGTTAGACTTCCTGCAGATAGAATTAGAAAAGTAGTAAGAAGGTAAGCAATGGCCAAAAAGGTAATTAACAAGATTAAACTGCATATTCCCGCAGGGCAAGCCAATCCCTCGCCACCAGTAGGTCCGGCATTGGGTCAGGCTGGTGTGAATATTATGGAGTTTTGTAAGGCGTTCAATTCTAGAACTGAAAAAGAACGTGGACTTATCATACCGGCAGTAATTACTGTCTATGCTGACAGGTCTTTTACATTTATTACAAAAACTCCACCTGCTGCAGTACTTCTCAGGAAGGCTGCTGGGCTTGAGAAAGGCTCTGGAACACCAAATTCCGTTAAGGTTGGCAAAGTTACACGTGCTCAGGTTAAAGAAATTGCTGAAATGAAGAAACCTGATCTGAATTCTCACGATGTTGAGATGGCCATGCGCATTATTGAGGGCACTGCCCGCAGTATGGGCATTACGGTAACAGGGTAGGAGGTCTGAGATGAAAATTTCAAAAAAACGTACAGTAAATCTCAGTAAAGTCGATAAAACCAAAGAGTATGATCTTGATGCTGGTGTAGGCCTGCTTAAGGAATGCGCAACTGCTAAATTTGATGAGACGATTGAAGTCTCCATCAATCTGGGTGTAAATCCAAAATATGCAGATCAGATGGTACGTGGTACAGTAACATTACCACATGGAACTGGAAAAAAGGTTCGCGTCCTGGTTTTGGCTAAAGGTCCAAAAGCAGAGGAAGCTACCGAAGCCGGTGCTGACTATGTTGGTTTTGAAGAATACATCCAAAAGCTGAAAGATGGCTGGATTGATGTAGATGTAATCATTACCACTCCTGACAATATGGGAGAAGTCGGTAAAATGGGTCGCGTACTAGGACCTCGTGGACTTATGCCTAATCCAAAGACAGGTACTGTCACCATGGATGTTGTCAAAGCTGTGAATGAATCTAAAGCTGGTAAAATTGAATTACGGACAGATAAGTTTGGTATTGTTCACTCCGTTGTGGGTAAGGCTTCTTTTGAGCAGACTGCCCTGGCTGAGAATATTACTGTTCTTATCAATCGTCTTATCGCCATGAAGCCTTCTGGTGCCAAGGGGACTTACTTTCAGAAGTTGGTTCTCAGCTCAACTATGGGTCCTGGTATCAGAATTGACAAAGCTACGCTTGGCGTTTAAGCGATCTAAGGAGTTAGCAATATGCCAAATCAGAATAATATGAACTCTCTCGAAACAATTAGAGAGAAAGTTACAAACGCCAGTTCTATATATTTTACTGATTATGTAGGGCTTACGGTTGAAGAAACCAATGCTCTGCGTTCCCTCTTCCATGAGGCAAATGTTGAGTACCGTGTCATGAAAAACACACTGGTCAACATTGCAGTAAAAGAAAATGGATACGAAGGTCTTGATGATGTACTAAAAGGACCTACAGCGCTGGCTTTTGGAAACGAAGATCCAACAGCACCAGCTCGCGTGATCAAAGAATTCCTTAAAAAGGAAGGTAAGGCTAAAGAAAAACCAGCTGTCAAAGGTTTGGTTTTTGAGGGCCAGGTATTGGACGCAGCTTTCTATGTGAAGCTAGCTAATTTACCATCGAAAGAAGAGTTACTTGCCAAACTGCTAGGTGGGCTGCAGTCTCCCATGCAGAATACCCTGAGTGTGCTTCAAGCTCCCATGCGGAATTTGGTAGGTGTGTTAATGTCATTAAAAGAATCAAAGAATTAAATCTGGAGGTAATCTACTCATGGGTATCACACGTGATGATGTAATGAGCTATCTTGAAACCGCTAACATGCTTGAAATATCTGAACTTATTTCTGCTATCGAAGACAAATTCGGCGTAACCGCTGCTGCTCCAGTTGCCATGGCTGCTGGTCCTGCTGCTGGTCCTGCTGAAGAAGCTGAAGAGCAGACTGAGTTCGATGTTATGCTTGAAGCTCCCGGTGACAAGAAGATCAATGTAATTAAGGTTGTACGTCAAGTAACTGCTCTTGGTCTCAAAGAGGCTAAGGAATTAGTTGACAGCGCTCCCAGCAAAATCAAGGAAGGTGTTTCCAAGGATGAAGCTGCGGAGCTCAAAAAGCAGTTGGAAGAAGCTGGAGCAACAGTCGCGCTTAAATAGTTTGACTACCAGTATAACTGCTCATTTGGATTCGGGCTCGCGGGAGATTTCTTCCGCGAGCTTTTGCGCCTTTAGTTGATTAACTAAAAGTGGAGGTGGCTTTTGGCCCTACCCAGTAAAATAGAACGACACTCCTTCTCTCAAATCGGTTCACAGGTTGATCTGCCGAACTTGCTTAACTTGCAGGTTGATTCCTGGAAAGAATTTCTCCAGGAAGGTGTAGCAACACACGAACGCGATCTTAAGGGTTTGGAAGCGATATTCCAGGCTGTATTCCCCATTGAGGACAATCATGGGAATTATAAACTGGACTATGTATCCTACAGTGTTGGTTTACCCCGTTATTCAATCGAGGAATGTCTCGAACGCGGTGTGACTTATTCTGTACCGTTAAAAGTTAAATTAATATTACATGCTACTGAAGAAGGTGCTGAAGCGGGTGACTATTCCGTCCACGTTGAGCAAGATATCTTCTTTGGTAATATTCCATATATGACTAGAGGGGGAGCCTTCGTCATTAATGGTGCTGAACGTGTGATTGTATCACAACTTATGCGTTCTCCTGGTGTGTTTTTCGACATGAAAATTCACCCAAATGGCACCAAACTGTACTCTGCACGACTTATTCCTTTCCGTGGAAGTTGGTTAGATATAACAACTGACATCCATGACGTGATTTATGCCGTCATTGATAGACGACGTAAATTTCCCATATCTCTCTTGCTGCGCGCTATGAAATTTTCGACAAATGAGTCGATTCTAAGCGCTTTTGGAGTGATTCGTGAACTGCGACTGGCTGATAATGTTGGTCTAAAGGCCTTCTATGATACACCCGTACCAGTTGATGTTGTCAACAAGGAAACTGGTGAAATTCTCATGGAAGCCGGTGACAAGCTCACCAAGGAAAAAGTACGCGAGCTGAAAAAAGAGGGTGTCGGTGGTGTCATGGTCGTAACAGATCCTGAAGACATTGCTTATGACCTTCTGGCAAACACACTTGCCAAGGATCGCTCGTCTGATACCAACGAAGCACTCCGTGTTTTTTACACTGAGATGCGTGGTGGAGAGCCACCAAACCTTGATCTTGCAGAGAAGTTCCTTTTTAGACTCTTCTTCGATCCCAAGAAATATGATCTTGGTGAAGTAGGTCGTTATCGCATGAATAAGAAATTCGGCATTGATGTGCCTCTTGATGAGTTGGTTCTGACTCCTCAGGATATCATCATGTCTGTCAACTTCTTGCTAGAAATGCGTAAGGGCGAGCGTGGCACTGACGATATTGATCACCTTGGTAATCGTCGTGTGAGAACCGTTGGTGAGCAGATTGGGAATCAGTTCTCAGTCGCACTGAGCCGCATGTCTCGCACTATTCGCGAACGTATGAATGTTCGTGATAATGAGAACCTCACCCCACAGGATTTGATTAACTCCAGAATTGTGACCTCAGCTATTTCTTCCTTTTTTGGAACCAACCAGCTGTCACAGTTTATGGATCAGACCAATCCACTGGCCGAAGTCACACATAAACGTCGTCTCTCCTCATTGGGACCAGGTGCTCTCACCAGAGAACGTGCTGGTTTCGAGGTTCGAGATGTTCACTATACACATTATGGACGCCTCTGTCCCATTGAAACCCCTGAAGGTCCTAACATTGGTCTGATCTCTTCACTGGCATCTTATGGTGTCGTGAATCGTTTGGGGTTCATTGAAACACCTTATCGCAAGGTAATCAATAGCAATGGTCGACCTAAGGTTTCAAAAACCATTGAATTCCTTAGCGCTGATGATGAAGATCGCACCTTTATCGCCCAGGCCAATTCAGAGCTGGATGAAGAGGGCTTTATCGACACAGATCAGGTTCAGGTAAGAATTCGCGGTGACTTTCCAATGATTAACACGGAAGAAGTATCCTACATGGATGTATCTCCCTTGCAGATCGTGTCACCAGCTGCAGCCTGTATCCCATTCCTGGAACATGATGATGCTAACCGTGCCCTCATGGGTTCCAATATGCAGCGTCAGTCCGTTCCACTGCTTTGGCCAGAAGCGCCAATTGTTGGTACTGGTTTTGAAAAAATCGTTGCCAAGGATTCTCGTTCACTGCTCTTGTCAGATGTAAAGGGTATTGTGAAATCAGTAAGTGCTGAAGAGATTCTTATTAAAACCACCCGCCGCATTGATGAAGATGTTACCCTCATTGAAGAGCCCGGTATGGTTTCATATAAGTTACGTAAATACCAGCGAAGTAATCAGGACTCCTGTATTAATCAGAAAGTACTGGTTCAAGTTGGACAGCGCGTTGCTCCTGGTGATGTACTTGCCGACGGAATGAGTACTGATCGCGGTGATCTTGCTCTAGGACGCAACATCACAGTTGCCTTTATGCCCTGGCGTGGATACAACTTTGAAGATGCTATTGTTCTTTCTGAGCGACTTCTGAAAGAAGACGTGTTTACCTCAATGCGCTTAAAGGAAGTAGAACTTGAAGTTCGCGAAACCAAGCGTGGGGAAGAAGAGCTAACTCGTGACATTCCAAATGTCAGTGAAGAAGCTACCCGAAACTTGAGTAATGATGGTATCATCCGTGTAGGAGCTGAAGTTCATCCTGGCGATACCTTGATCGGAAAGGTCACTCCTAAGGGAGAAACTGATCCTACTCCTGAAGAAAAGCTCTTAAAGGCAATCTTCGGTGAAAAAGCCGGTGATGTAAAAGACGCTTCTAAACGTGCTGATCCTGGCGTGAAAGGTGTGGTTATCCGCACTGAACTTTACACGCGGAAGGGTCGTGAGTCACGAATCGAAGAAAAACGCAAACTGGATGCACTCAAGCAGCGCGCCAGTCTTGATAAAACAAGTTTGACCAAGAAACGTAACGAAAAGGTGAATGGCTTGCTCCTGGAGCAGAAATCTGCCAATGTTATGGATCTGGGTGGAAAAATCATCCTGAAATCTGGGACTCCGTTTACAAAAGAAGCCATCGCTACTCTCAATTTTGAGCGTGTTGATCGTCGTGAACCAATTGCCCTTGATGAGGATATCGATGCCAAGCTGAACAAGCTGCTCAATGAATATGAGCGTCTGTATCGCGAGATCGAACAGAACTATGAGAACGATGTATATAAGCAAAAGGTTGGAGATGATCTTCAACCTGGTGTGATCCAATTGGCTAAGGTACAGATTGCCACCAAACGTAAAATTTCGATTGGTGATAAGATGGCTGGTCGTCACGGAAATAAAGGTGTTGTTGCAGCAATTGTTGCTGAAGAAGACATGCCTTTCCTTCCTGATGGTCGTCCTGTCGATATCGTACTGAATCCACTTGGTGTGCCTTCTCGTATGAACCTGGGACAGCTTTATGAAACCATGCTTGGGTGGGCTGGCCGCGAATTGGGAGTCATGTTTGAAACCCCCGTGTTTGATGGTGCCAGTTTAGCGGATGTTGAAGCATTAATGGAAAAAGCCAATCTGCCAGTCGGTGGGAAGGTGGAGCTCATTGATGGTCGCACCGGTGAGCATATCGAGAATCCAGTTGCTGTAGGTGAAATCTATATGATGAAACTTACTCACCAGGTTGATGATAAGATGCATGCTCGTTCCACAGGTCCTTACTCACTTATTACTCAGCAGCCATTGGGCGGTAAAGCTCAATTTGGTGGCCAGAGGTTTGGTGAGATGGAAGTTTGGGCGCTGGAAGCCTACGGTGCTGCTCATACACTTCAGGAAATGCTTACAGTAAAATCTGATGATGTAGAGGGCCGCTCAAGGGTCTACAATGCACTGGTTAAGGGTGAGAATCTGCCCGAATTCGGTATACCCGAATCCTTCAACGTCTTGCTGCGCGAGATGAAGGGTCTGGGGCTGGATGTTGAATTAAAGTAAAAAGGGAGTTGTCCTTTGCTTAATAAATCTGTAGTCAACGACTTTACCGAGATAACGATCCGTCTGGCCTCGCCTGAGAAGATTCTGCGCGAGTCCCGTGGTGAGATCTTTAAGCCAGAGACCATTAATTACCGCACATATAAGCCGGAAAAAGATGGTCTGTTCTGCGAACGTATCTTTGGACCTGTCAAGGATTGGGAATGTCACTGTGGTAAGTACAAGAGAATCCGATATAAAGGAATCATTTGTGACCGTTGTGGTGTAGAAGTAACCCGTAAAAAGGTTCGTCGTGAAAGAATGGGTCATATCACCTTGGCAGTGCCGGTAGTACATACCTGGTACCTCAGGTCTATCCCATCTACCTTGGCGCATACTTTAGGTATGACCTCAAAGAATCTGGAACGTATCATCTATTATGAGTCCTATGTTGTCATTTCCCCTGGAAAAGCCGATGTAGAACCTGGTGAAATTCTAGATGAAGAAGACTTCATTGAATTAGATGCTATTTATGGTCCCGATGCTCTTGGAGCAGACGAGGAAGATGTATTCATCGCCAAAACTGGTGGTGAGGCTATCCTTTCTATGCTGCGCGAGCTCGAGATCAAAAAGAACATGATTGCTCTGAAGGAAATTGTGAAGACCACCAGAAGTCAGCAGAAAAAAGCTGATGCTCTGAAGCGTCTCAGAATGATCAAGGCTTTTGATACAAAACCTGGTGATGTGCCAAATCGTCCAGAATGGATGGTTCTGACTATTCTACCTGTAATTCCACCTGAATTACGTCCGCTTGTTCCTCTGGATGGTGGTCGTTTTGCAGCTTCAGATCTTAATGACCTGTATCGTCGCGTCATTATTCGCAATAATCGTTTACGTCAGCTCATGGAGATTAAAGCTCCAGATGTGATTTTAAGAAACGAAAAACGAATGCTTCAGGAATCGGTGGATTCTCTATTTGATAATAGCCGTAAGCAAAGTGCCGTCCGTTCTGGGACACGCAGGCCGCTTAAATCATTGTCTGATATGCTGTCAGGTAAACAGGGTCGTTTCCGTCAGAATCTCCTTGGTAAACGTGTTGATTATTCTGGTCGTTCAGTTATTGTTGTTGGACCCGATCTAAAACTTCATGAATGTGGTATTCCTAAGGAAATGGCCATAGAGCTATTCAAACCGCATATCATTTCAGAACTTCTCGTTCGCAATTATGCCAAAACGCCCAAACAGGCCAAAGTGATTGTTGAAGAGAAAATGCCGGAAATTTATGATGTACTGGAACACGTTGTAAAAGATCACCCCGTGATGCTTAACCGTGCTCCAACACTTCACCGTTTGGGTATCCAGGCCTTCCAGCCTGTGCTCATTAACGGTCGTGCTATCCGCCTGCACCCACTGGTCTGTTCTGCTTTTAATGCTGATTTTGACGGTGACCAAATGGCTGTTCACTTACCGCTTTCTGCGGAAGCGATCACTGAAGCACGTATGCTTATGCTTTCCAGTCACAACATTCTTCATCCTGCACACGGTTCACCAATTACGGTGCCTTCACAGGATATGGTTATTGGTTGTTACTATTTAACCAAGCACAGACCTGGCGCAAAAGGGGAGGGGATGATTTTTGCCTCTCTTGATGAAGTCTTTCTGGCTGTTGAATCAAACTATCTTGACTATCATGCCACGATTAAAGTCCGCATGAATGGTGAATTGGTTGAAACTACCGCTGGTCGCCTGACTCTAAACAACGCACTTCCTGAAGGATATCCCTTCATGAATGAGTTGATCACCAAGAAACGCCTTGAGAACCTGATTAGTGATGTCATGCGCTTCGCTGGTAACTACATGACCGTAAAATTCCTTGATGATCTCAAGAGACTCGGTTTTGAATATGCCACGAGAAGTGGTGTATCCATTGGTCTCTCTGATATCCTGGTGCCTGAAAAGAAAACTGCCCTGCTGGAGAAATCAGGCAAGGAAGTCGACAAGGTCAATAGCGATCGTAAGGCTGGATGGTTAACAGAGGGTGAGCGATATAATAAGGTTCTGGATATCTGGACCCATGCCACCAACCAGGTTGCTGGTATGATGATGGATGCTCTGCGTACCCATGACAATGGCTTCAACTCCGTGTTCATGATGGCTGACTCTGGCGCTCGTGGTTCTTCGGATCAGATCAAACAGTTGGCTGGTATGCGTGGACTTATGGCCAAACCTCAGAAATCCTTGAAAGGTAGCCAGGGTGAAATTATTGAAACCCCGATTACCTCGAACTTCAAAGAAGGTCTCACAGTTCTTGAGTATTTCATCTCAACACACGGTGCGCGTAAGGGTCTGGCTGATACAGCTCTCAAAACTGCTGATGCTGGTTACCTCACACGTCGTCTTGTTGATGTTGCCCAGGATGTTGTTATCCGCCTGGAAGATTGTGGAACCATTAATGGTATTGACGTAAAACCCCTTAAGCAAGGTGAAGATGTTATTGAACCTCTTCAGGATCGTATCAAAGGTCGTGTTCTGCAGGAAGACGTATTTGATCCATTAACCGATGAGATGATTGCTGAAGTAGGTGTTCTTGTTCATGAAGAACTTGCCATGAAAATTGCAGAATCGAATGTGGAGAAAGTTCGTATCCGTTCCGTACTCACATGTGAGGCTGAATTTGGTGTTTGTGCCAAATGTTATGGTCGAAACATGTCAACCGCCAAGCTGGTGAACGCCGGTGAGGCCGTCGGAATTATGGCTGCTCAAGCAATTGGTGAGCCTGGTACACAGTTGACCTTGCGTACATTTCACATTGGTGGAACGGCTGCCCGTATTATTGAAGAGAGTGAAATGGCTGCGAAGTTTGCAGGTACCATTCGCTATTCCCCAGGCTTACGCGTTACAGAAGAGACTGAGGAATTGGGTAGAATTTCACTGGTACGTAATAACTATCTGGAAATTGTTGATGCAAACAACCGTGCTCTGACCCGTGCCAATGTTCCTTATGCTGCTACAGTTGAAGTGGCAGATGGTGAGAAAGTTGAGAAGGGTCAAGGACTTGTCCGCTGGGATCCTCGTACTGACTTTATCATTGCACAGACTGCTGGAACCATTCGTTTTGTTGAAATTGTTGAAGACATGACCTTTGTAGAGGAGTCTGGAGAAACTGGAAAAATCGAACGTACCATTACAGATGCCCGTGGAATGAGAATGACTCCACGTTTGGAAATCTGTGATGACAAAGGTGCTGTCATTGGAAAAGATGTTGTGCTTCCAGTGGGCGCAGTGCTTACCGTTTCTGATGGTCAGAAGATTCCAGCTGGTACCACACTTGCTAAATTCCTCAAGGGAAAATCAAGAACTGCTGATATTACGGGTGGTTTGCCACGAGTTGCAGAATTATTTGAAGCTCGTAACCCTGCAGATCCATCTGTTGTAACAGAAGTTGCTGGTATGGTTCATTATGGTGATCTCAAACGTGGTGTCCGCACCATTCTTGTGGAAACACCGGATAATGTAAAATATGAATACTCAATTCCTTATGGTCGTCACATCATTGTTCTGGATGGAGATTATATCCAGGCAGGTGACAGACTTTGTGAAGGACCGGTATCACCAAAAGATATTCTCCGAATCAAGGGTGAACGTGAAGTTCAGGAATATCTAGTGAATGAAATTCAGGAAGTTTATCGACTCCAGGGTGTGCGTATCAATGATAAGCACATTGAAACCATCGTGCGTCAGATGATGCAGAAGGTTCAAGTCGAGAATCCCGGTGATACACAACACCTTCACCAGGATCGTGTTAATAAATTTCAATTCCAGGCTGACAATGCCAGAGCGCTTGAAATGGTTGTAGTGGAAAACCCAGGCGAATCTGACTACTCTGAATATCAGCTTGTGGATAGATCAGAAATGGAAGAAACCGTTGCCGATTTAAAGGCAAATGATAAAGCGCTTCCCGAATATCGCGATGCTGAACCAGCAACGCACACACCCTTACTGTTAGGTATCACCAGAGCTTCTCTGAATACTGAGAGTGTTTTCTCTGCTGCATCCTTCCAGGAAACCACACGAGTTCTCACCAATGCTGCCATTAATGCCAAGACAGATACACTTCGCGGCTTAAAGGAAAACATCATCGTTGGTCGATTGATTCCTGCTGGTACCGGACTGCCAAAATATGGAAAAATCAAGGCTGAAGGTCCAGTAAATGAGATTGCTGAACAAGTGCTGGAAGTAAGGAAAAAGCGGGACGAAGCGAAGGTTTTCGTTAGAGAAAATTCAGAGCCGGAAAGTGAATAAATGACCTTGACTGCCCAAGGGTCAGAAATTATACTGTGCGGCTTTTTAAAAGGAGATTAAATGCCAACGATTAATCAATTGGTGCGTAAGGGTCGAAAGAGCCTTGTGAAA
>JAERTG010000104.1 GCA_016845065.1 Fidelibacterota bacterium
AGAATTAGCTGATCATGCCCCTTGGTGGTGTGGGTTTTAAAAAGTTGAAACTCTTTTTTAGTCAGTTTGCGATCGGCTTCCAGGAGTGACGTGTCCATCCGGGAGGTACCGATATCGTGAAGCAGGGCACACAGCATCAGTTCTCTGATCTTTTTTTCTTCAAGGTGATGGAAAAAAGAATATTGCAGGGTCAGGGCAGTTACATTTACGGTATGCTCAATGATCAAAGAAGAGTTGCCCGATATCTGGGTCAGGTATTTCAGGGATTTATGATCATTATTATATCCCTCTAACAGGATTTCAATCGTTTCAGGTATCGCATCGATTATTTTGTCCTGGTGAGGCGTCAATGCCTCGTATACAATTCGACAAAGAGCGGCCTGTTGATTTGTTTTTTATCCTGACCTTTATTTTCTGATTATTCCGAACAGATTGGATATGTTTCGGTTTATTTTGAACAAATTGGGAAGTCGCTTCGCTCCAACTGATTTTATTGGGTTTTTTAAGGCATATATGGGAAAGCTTGAATAAAAAAATGGGAGGAAGCAGTCATAGCCACTTCCCCCCGGAGCATTTATTCAATGCTACCCATTTCCGGCTATCCCTTGTCAGGTTTCCTCCCCAGGATGTCCTGACTCCGTTTTACCGAAATTGTAAAATTCTTCTTCGCGATCTTCCAGCCGTATCTCCTGTAATTCCTGGAGAAGCTGATTTTCCATATTGATTTTTTTAAGGCTTATAAGGATAATATCAGTTATCAGAGACTCCATTTGATCAACGATTCTGGCCATTTTTATTTCAAGCTGTTCTTCGTTCATCATACCCCCATTAAAAAATTTCAGATGATGCAATGCGGACGTGTTCCGCCGATACGGTCATGGATTTTTCGGCGGCTGCTGCAATCAAAGACCCCCTGGCAAGGTTGTTGGCCTTTCGCAAAAGACCGCCTGATCCCTGATGGATAGCTGTAATTGCCTGGTCAGAGAAAAAGTTGGTATCAACCCCGCATAGTTTTAAATGGTGAACAAGGTAGGATCTCATACCCTCCATATCCAGACCTTCCAAGTGGCTCTTGGCCACGATCCGTGATGCAAAAGGGATGGATGTCCGGTACTGGAGCTTATCAATCAGTGTCGGCTGACCGGCAAGGATCACTGGAAGCCATGTTTTGGAGTCCTTTTCAAACTGGACAAGGGTGTGAAGTTCTGCAAACACTTCCATACGCAAGAGTGAGGCCTCATCTATAATCAGCACCGTTTTCATCTTTTTGCCCTGAACAAACTCCCGGATCTCATTTTTAATAATGGAGGTCATGACGGCTCGGGATGTGGATGACCTGTCAATGCCGAGTTCTTCAACTATTTGGCGGTACAGTTCAATAATGGAGCCGGTTGTGGCCGTCACGTAAAATACCTTGTACTCCGAAGAGTGCAGTAATGATGCTGCATACCTCAAAGCGGTTGATTTACCGCTGCCCACATCACCGGTAATAACAGCACTGCACCCTAATCGGACGGCATAATCAAATCTGTTTTTGACACCGGTAACTTCAGGGGTGACCAGGATTTCATCAATATCAATCTGGGCCGGGAAGGCCTCTTTGGATAATCCAAAGAAGGTTCTGTATGTGTCACTCATAACAGCTGACCTCCCTTGTAATCAGAAGATTCAGGGAAAATCCGGATATCGTTTTCGTTCCACCGGTCCCTTTTGACCCGGCAGTTAACAGACAGATCCACAGGGGTTAAAAAACCGTATGATTTGCTTTTATAAACCACTTCAGCCTTTTGAGGCGTATCTTCATGGTATTTGACATCTACATGCCTGCCGATTAAGGCAACTGGTGCTTCAAACATGTTCCCGTTAAGAGTGATGGTCCGGTCTTTGGCCACCTTGCGCCGGGCGGTTTTACGAAAATGGTCTTTCAGATCCGGCGGAGCCGTCCTGATACATTCCATGGATGAGGTAAATCTTTTAAATGGGCTTTCACCTGTACCGCCGTGTTTTCGCTGGTGATAAACATCATTGAGCCATTTATCAAAAGCAGTGTTCAAATCCTGAAGGGTTTTACCGGTAAACTTTTGAAGGAACTGCAATCTGACGGTTCTAAACCAGCGTTCAATTTTGCCTTTCCCCTGGGGCTTGTACGGTCTTGCATGGATCAGGGCAATGGATAAAGACGCTGCCACATATTTTAAATGATGAGATCTGAACGCCGGGCCATTATCTACATACAGTTTTCTGGGAAGTCCCCGGCTTAAAAAAGCCTGTTCCAGCACCGTGAGATATGTTTTTAAATTCTCCGACAGGTAAAAACCCGCTGCTGTGATCAACCTGGAGTGGTCATCCATAATGGCAATCAGATAGGTTTTTCTCTGTTTGTCCTGGACCAGTACCTTTGGGCCGTGCATCACGTCGCTCTGCCATAAATCATTGGGATTTTGTGCTTCAAATTTTCTTCTGTCTTCCGGGCGGGCTTTGTTCATTAGCCCACGGGACTGTAAAAGGCGGTAAACACTTGAGTAGCTGTATGTCTTACAGGTGATTTTCTGCAAAGACTCTATCAGGGTATCAACAGTAGCGTCAGGTTTATCGAGCCGCAGTTTGATAATCAAAGAAGCGGTCTCATCATCAAGGGATCTTGACTTACCCTGGTCAGACCGGTCTTTGGGATAAAGGGATTCTATCCTGCCGTTATACTGTCTGATCCATCCCAGAATGGTACTTCTGGATAGACGGGTCCTGCCAGAATAGGGAATCGACCATTTTCGGCTACACTTCTGCTGTAATAAGCGCTCTTTTTCTCCGTAATCAAGATCGGCTCCGGTAACAAATTCGCCAATGACCCCGAAACGGAATACAGCAATTTCAATTTTCTGCTGTTCTGTCATACATCCTCCTTAAAATTAGGGTTTAAAGGCTTGTATGACAGCCAATGCTTTTTAGTAAATCACAGCATTCGGTAGGGTGCAATAAAAGCGGTGGAGCCTGATAATTAAATTGACCGGGTAACCGGGATTTTGCCCATCCTGATCAGTTCAATAAAACCTGCAATCACCCCTTTGCTCCATGTGTTGGACAGATAAGCCGCTATGTTGCGTATCAATGCAGTGAACCAGAAGTGCTGCCGGCTCCACGATAATCCCGGCAGATATCTGTTTTTATATATCCGGTTCAGGATACTTGAGAATATCAGCTTAATGTCTGCCTGGAATCTGTTGAAATACCCTTGGGGTTTTAATTTGAAGACCGTATGGCAATAAGGACACCGATATCGCTTCAGGTATAGCCCCTGATCAAATCCGTCAAAGAATGAGAGTACAAACCCATGACCCCAAAGGGTAGGTTCGTTACAGTGATGACATCTTGCCGGTTTCTGCCATTTATATTGTTTGCCCAGTTTGAAAATATTCTTGATATCTGCTTTGACCTTTATTATCATCTTCTTTATCTGTTTAAGATTTTAAAATCTCACTATCTAAAGGGCGAGGGTCTGCTAAACTATCGCCCTTTTCATTTTAGCCAAAATAATCTGATAAAAACCTGGGCAGAATAATTTGTAAAAATCGTAAGTTTGTCAATTTAATTTAAAAAAGTAAGGTGGGGTTTGGTTCAATTTATTTCATAAAATTACAAGAGGTGTTTAATGTGTCTATGAAAAAACGCTATTGCCCCTAAATTCCTACGAAGGACTTGCGTTTCTATTGTTGGGGATTGGAATTTGACCAATCCCCTTAGATTTTACCGATAAATATTTTCAATCCAATGCATAGCCTCAGTGTCACTGACTTTACCAAGATACCGCTGAGTGGTGAGCTAGTGTTCATAGTGCACCTCTTTTTTACTTGAGTGATCATTTTTAAAAAAAAACATATATATTCAAAATGTTATGCCCTTTTCTTCATAAGCGGTGAGTTGACACCAGGATGCTCGTAAAGGCATCCGTTTCGATCATTATATGGATAGGTTTTTATGATAGCCTTTTTCCCCCACCTCCGCACGGTAGCAATTGTAACTCCAAGAAGATTAGCCGTTTCATGTACAGTCAGTTTGCCAGTGGCTCTCATTCTTGCATAACGAGTCTTGAGTTTATAGTTGTGCGTAATACCTGTTACTGTAGCCCTGTCGATCCGGTGACCCTGGCCAGACTTATATCCACGGTTGTTAAGTATGGTCGCTATTTCAGAGTAATTATGATTGTTCAGGAGTTCATCGATAATGTCAATAATTTTGGGGTCAGGAAGATTATGCTGCCACCCTTTTAACGGAAGTGGAATCTTCAGCGTTTTAGTGGCGCCTCCTTTAAATCGAACATTCAGTGTGATCTCTTCTTTTTTAATCATTGTCACATCTTCAATCAAAAATCTTATCATACGTTTTTTCTCTCGAACGGGTGTTTTGGGATTTTGCCACAATCCTGAGAAGTCCTTGGCCAGTTTGAGTACTTCCTTTTGTTTTGCTTTTTTTAATCTTTCTGATTCAATTCGGTGGTATTTTTCATAGTAGTCCTTGGCATCCTGAAGCCGCCTGAGTTTTTCATTCCATTCCGCCTCCAAAGTATCAGCTACCAGGCGATTATCTGGATCAACCTGTATAAATCGGCGACGAGCGAGATTGGCTTCATATTCCATGCGCTCAACCTGTTGCCATCGTAATTTATCGGCTTCATGAAAACGGCTCTCCAGCTCTTGCTGAACTTGCAATGCAACTTCCAATGTAAGCGGTGTAACTGATTCAAGTAGCAGTTTACTAATAGCCGCATCAATACCAGCTCCCGGTATATATTGGCAGCTGTTCTCGCATCTTTCTATTCTGTTTCGTTGGCATAAATAGGCCGGTTCGACCCTCCCTTTACTCTGATATTTATATCGTATGGTCATCCGTTGACCACATTTACCACAAATCGCTATCCCTTGGAGCAGACATGGCCCCTCACGGGGAGGTGTTTTCCTATCTATGGCATTATATGCAACCGCATTTTCACGTATCCGCTGTAGGTTTTCTTCATATTGTTGCCAGGTGATATAACCCGGATGGGCATCTTTTAACAACACAAGCCATTCTTCGCGGGGAACCATAAAATAAGAAGTCGATCCATCAATATTTTTTCGAGATCGCTGCTGTCCATAATAGTAAGCCCCTGCATACCGCGGATTTTTCAGAACCAGTCGTGCTCGACTGTTGGTTAGTCTTTGCCATTTCAACTCACCTTTATCAGGGCCGAAGTGGGATCGGCATGGGAATTTCATGTCATCTTTTGCAAAAGCCTTTACCGTCGCAAATGCAGCACCGGTTCGTTTGAAAATATCAAAAAATAAATGAAAGCATTGTTGAACTTGTTTGTCCGGATCCATAATTACTTTATCGTTATGATCATAAAGATATCCAGTAGGCAGGCGTGTTTTAAATTCTCCCCGCCGGGCTTTGCTTAAAGCCCCGCCTCTGAGTCGAGATCTTAACACATGAAGTTCTACTTCAGAAAAAGTCCCTTTCATGTTCAGAAGCAAACGATCATTAAAATCGGTCGGATTATAAACTCCTTCCTCATCAAGGATCAATGTGTCGGTTATGGCACATATTTCCAACAGACGGGCCCAATCCGCATTATTGCGTGCTAAGCGGGAGACCTCAAGACCCATCACGAGTCCCACACGCCCCATACTGACATCAGTCATAAGTCTTCGAAACCCCTCTCGGTCTGCTACCGATGTGGCTGTTTCACCTAAATCAGAATCTACGGTAACAATTTGGGGAATAGTCCATCCTAATGCCATGGCCCTTTCACGAAGGGCATATTGGCGTTTGGTGCTTTCTGTGTTTTCAAAAACCTGCTTGAGTGTGGATTGCCTGACATAACAGTACGCCTGCCTTTTTAGATGGTTTGCGGTTACTTTCTGGTCTATGGGCTGTGACATTCTCATAGGCAAACCTCCTCCAAGTTGAATAAGGTAATATTGGCCATGACCTTTATCATTTCCGATGTTGTTTCATCCAAAAAGACCGGCGCTTTTGACCGCTTAATCCGTTTCGGCTTTTCCGGTATGCATTTATGGCAGACATCTATCCAGGCGAGCATTCCCTGGCGAATCAATAGAGTATGACCCAAACTTTGATTGTGGAAGATCCCTTGCCTGTTCAAAGTCTGTGAGCGCATTGATTCATATTGCAACAGAGCGTTTGAGAGGAATCACAATAAATGATGGAAGAACTGTTTGAAATGTGCAAGATAAGTGATGGAAGGGTAAGGAGCCCCCTCACGTACCTTGCAAATACACCAAG
>JAERTG010000105.1 GCA_016845065.1 Fidelibacterota bacterium
CTATGACCGCAAACAACGGTTGGATTTTGTAACCCGTTATTTTTTCATCTAATTATTTCAACCTATTCCCTTTTTCATAGTATATGTTTTAAGTTTTAGCGATTATTCCTCCAAAACCACAAGGAATCAGGTTAAAATTGCCTTCATTATTACGTAGTATATGATATTGTAAATACAATATCATATACTACGAAGAGGTGAGATGATGCCTAGAATTAAAGCCGCTAACATTGTATTTGCAAAATCTACATTCAAAAGAGAAAAGATATTTACCCTTCCTCAACTTGTTGAAATTTTACAATGCTCACCAAGAACTGCTCAGACAAAGCTTAAAATGTGGAATACCTACACGAGCTATAACCAAAACGGTAAGTACTACACACTTCCAGAAATTCCCATCTTCGATGAGATGGGCTTATGGCGCTTTAAGAACGTAGCATTTTCAAGAAATGGTAATCTCAAACAAACCATTATTCACTTGGTCTGCGCATCCACATCTGGTCTTTCCGGTAACGAACTCGGCAAGATTCTAGGACTTACCCCTCAGTCTTTTGTACATCATTTTCGGAATGTCACCGGCATACGGCGAGAAAAGCACGACGGGGTTTATGTCTATTTTTCAGACGAGTCTAATGTCTACAGGAAACAGATCCAGGAGAAGATCTCAGGCACATTACCTGCTATGGCGCTATCTGCTGGAGATGCTGTTATGGTTCTGGTGGCAATCATCAAGCACCATGGCATATCTGTGGAAGATATCCTGTTGTTACCTGAAGTCAGGAAGATCGGATTGTCAAAGTCCGCAGTCCAACATTTTCTGCACTCTCATGGTTTGTTAAAAAAAAATCAGGCTACACTGCCATAAAATTGCTGCGGGCCTACATCGATACGTTGATTACGGGGCATAGTGCAACGGCCCTGTTTTCTTCTTCGCCCCTTGTGCATTTTTATCCCGAAACAGAATTTTGTCCTGATTGCGAGATGACCCTACAGGTACGTAAAACCTGGATAAAGACGGTGGTGAGCATGGATATTGGCGCCTTCCGCGCAAAGGAAACAGTCTTGGAATGTCCGGCTGATGGCAGGGTTTACCATTCAACCCAACTCCGAAAACTCGTGCCCGTGCATTGTACATTTGGATTTGATGTCATCGTAGCTGTAGGTATGGCGCTTTTTATTGATTGTCGAAACAATCAGGAAATCATACAGGAGATGGCTGGTAAAAATGTGTTTATCTCGGAAAGGGAGATAAGCTACTTGGGCAGAAAATTTATTATCTATCTGGCTCTTGCCCACCGAGAAAGCCAAACGCTACTACGGGAATCCATTGCTAGCCGAGGTGGCTACATTCTTCATGTTGATGGCACCTGCGAGGGAGACAGTCCTCATCTGTTTTGCGGTCTTGATGGGATATCAGAACTTATTTTAGACAGCATCAAAATCCCCTCGGAAAGTAAAGAACAGCTTGTTCCATTTTTTCAACGTATAAAGGAGCAATATGGTCCTCCATTAGCACTTGTCCATGACATGGGCAAAGGAATTGTTTCTGCAACAGACGAGGTCTTCCCAGGATTACCCGATTTCATCTGTCACTTTCATTTCTTACGTGACATCGGCAAAGATACACTGCATGGGGATTATGTAGCCTTGCAAAAGCGACTGCGAAAAATCAAAACGAGATCGTTGCTTCGGCTCAAGGCGATATATTTGGGGAAGAAAATTCGTGTTGATTCTCAAACGATTAATGAAATTAAAAGAAGCATTGAAAAAGGAACATGTGAAACCGTTTCCTTTGAGCACATTCCGTTAATTGCAGCATATGCGTTGATTCAATGGGTGTTCGATTCCTTTTGTAAGTCAAGAGGTTATGGTTTTCCATTTGACAGGGTGGATCTGGAATTTTATTGGAGGTTGCACACGGTACGTACCACAATAGGCACCATTATTAAATCTCACCGCGGTAAGGAGAATAAACCGCTTATTCAAGTTTATCGATTGCTCAATGACGCAGTGAAAGATAAGAAACTAAACGACCTTGCCTCAAGCCTGGAAAGCAAGGCTGCTGTGTTTGATAAACTTCGCAAGGCCATGCGAATCGCGCTTCCTGATGGCACAAATGGTTTAAATGATGATGGTGAAGATGTTGCCATGAGCTCCATCAAAGAAAAGGTTGTTTCTTTTCGACAGTGGCTCATGAGTAATGGTGCTCGCAGGAAAAAATATGTGAAGATGGTTGAGCAGATTGATAAATACTGGGAGAGACTCTTTGCGGATCCATTATGCATAATAACTCCTGAAGGGGAAATATCCATACAGCCGCAGAGAACAAACAATATCCTTGAAAGGTTCTTCCGTGCGGAGAAAAGAAGAAGTCGCAAAAAGGCAGGAATCTTATCACTAAACAAGGTATTGAAAGTAATCCTGGCAGATACACCATTGGTACAAAACTTGAAAAATCAGGAGTATGTTGAAATCATATTGAATGGATGTTCTAGCTTGGCCGATAGGTTTTCAAAAATTGATGCCGGTCTGGTACATAAGAGAATGCTTGAGGCCCAGAACAATAAAGAAAGAGTACCACCATCGATTAAGAAGTTAATTAAACATCCTGATCTGCCAGAAAAAATATCAACATTGTTTGCCGCCGCAAAATGAAATCCAACAGTCATTTGCGGCTATAGATCAATATAGTGGTGAAACATCACGAATTTTTTATGATTTCAATGTATTGGGGTGATTTCTAGCAACTCCTCA
The DNA here is from genome assembly GCA_016845065.1 of Fidelibacterota bacterium. GTDB lineage: Bacteria > Fidelibacterota > UBA8477 > UBA8477 > JABMPR01 > JABMPR01. The sequence goes on from JAERTG010000105.1 coordinate 2,755, forward strand.
TTTATACCCGGAATTGATGTATTGAGATCAACCTTCTCCATTGATAGAGACAGAATTCCCGTCTTTTAAGGTAAAAGATGCTGCAATTGATAAGCAACAGCTGGGCCCTGCTTCTTGGGATGGCTCTAATCATGCTCGGTAACGGTTTACAGGGAACCCTTCTCGGGGTACGCGCTGCAATGGAAGATTTTGGAACAACCACAACCGGAGTGGTTATGTCTGGTTACTTCCTTGGGCTTATCGCAGGTTGTAGTTTTGTACCCAAGATGGTCGGCAGGGTAGGTCACGTTCGTACCTTTGGGGCACTGGCCTCCCTTGCCTCCACATCAATACTTGTACAAGCTGTTTTTGTTACCCCACCTGTCTGGTGGGCTATGCGTTTTGTCACAGGTTTAGCATATGCGGGTATTTTTATCGTTGCAGAGAGCTGGCTTAATGAAGCTGCCGAAAACGGTACACGTGGAAAGCTGTTGAGTTTTTACATGATTGTCTCTCTTGGCGGGATGGCAGGAGGACAGATGTTACTTAACCTTTTTCATCCTTCCGGATTTGAGTTATTTTTACTGGCATCCCTGCTGATAAGTTTTGCTGTGATCCCTATACTTTTATCAACTGCCCGGGCGCCACAGTTCGATGTGATGGAAAATATTGGCATTTTAAAGCTTTACCAGGTTTCTCCCCTTGGTGTATTCGGCATGTTTATTACCGGGATGTCCATAGGTACATTCTTTGGGATGGGCCCGGTTTATGCCACAGACGTTGGCTTATCGGTAAAAGATGTGTCTTTTTTTATGGGGACACTGATCCTCGGCGGGTTTCTTTTTCAGTATCCCCTGGGCTGGCTTTCCGATCAATATGGACCAATTAAGGTGATTATTTTCAGCTGTGTAGGCGGAGCGACAATATCTTTTCTAGCAATGAATTTTGAGGTCGAAGGGTTGCTCTTTTATACAATTGTTGGAACGATTGGGGGCCTGACCATGCCACTGTATTCCCTTTGTTGTGTGCATACCAATGATTACCTGACGGCCACCCAGATGGTTGCAGCCAGTGGTACTCTTGTTCTACTCAGTTCGACGGGGGCTGCACTTGGGTCTCCCATAACCGCTTTTGCCATGGATACTCTGGGTCCCCAGGCTTTTTATGGAAGCATTGGGGTTCTGTTAAGTTTCGTAGCTGCTTTTGCCATGTGGCGTTTTACCCAGCGGGTGGACATTGTAGCAGAGGAGCAGGGTGATTTCGTTATAATGGCGACAAATCCCATGAGTGCATCACTCAATCCGAATGTAGAGCTGGCGGAATTAGAAGCCGCGGTGGATGAAGAGATAGAAAAAATCCATTCCAGTTTTGAAGAACTTGTGGATGAGCTTCAAAAAAGCTGAAAAACTTCTCTCATCTATATAGCAGTGGAGCCGTAATAATTTGCAGCATCCTTCCTCTCTAGGTGCCTTTGTAAGACTCCTCTTTACTACCAAGAAACTCAATTATAAGACCCTGTAGTTAATAGCTGTTGACCAGGATTTCTCATCAGTTCAGGCGGTGTCAGGTTCTAAATTTTTTGGTAATGAACCATAATAACTTATGAAGTCTTCGCTTATCTGAAGTCTTCGTTAATCTGTTTACTGCCAAAACACTGTAGAAAATGGCGCCGCATGGACTGACCCCTGGTGAACATTGTGTAAAATTGTAGAGTATCGTCAGCTTGTTGAAAGCGGTACGATCAAATAATCACCGCAAAATTTGACAAAATGTTCATGGGAAATGCGGGTTATAAATCTTTTCCCAGAAAGTCTGTCGTATATATGCGCACCGGATCTTCTTAATGCAGCAAATCCGACAATGGATACTTCCAAACTTCGCCTGGCCTCGGTTAATTCGAGCAGAAGGTGCTTAGAACTCTTCATGAGAAGATTCATGGCACCAGCAGCAGGCTTAAGAGAAATTGCCTCGTTTGATGGCCTGCCCTTTTTACTCACCTTTTAAATAGGTATAGAGAGAGGGCAGAACCGGTACACCATTTTCTCTATTTGTCTTTTCATTATGCCACTCTATTTCACCGGGAACCTTTACTCTGTCAAATCCGGGAGCAGCGGGCTGGTTATGAAGATCATCTATCATTGCGTCCATCTGGCCCATAAAGTGATCCAGGCCCACATAGGTCTGCGGATCGATGGCGATCATGGTACTGGCAAGTTTTCTTGGTTTGTCATAATCTCCGTACATTGCAGTGATGTGAGGCCCGTATTGAGCCCCGAGCAGCACCCCGGTCAAAACATCAATAACCAGTGCGATGCCATATCCTTTAGGACCACCAAAGGGTGTCATCGCTGCAACTTTATGTGGATCCGTTGTCGGTTTACCTTCACTGTCCATGCCCCAGTCATCAGGAATTGAACTGTTTTGTTCCTTGGCGTGGAGTATCTTGCCAAAGGCGGTGTTGCTTGTTGCCATGTCCAATATAACCGGATCATGTTTTTTTGTGGGAAAACCAAAGGCAATGGGGTTGGTTCCGAAAAACGCCTTGGCACCACCATAGGGAGCTACGCATTTGTCGGTATGTGTTGCTGCCATGCCAATCATGCCTTTTTTTATGGCATGTAATAAAAAATAGGAAAGTGCCCCACAATGACTGCCGTTCTCCACACCAACCATGGCGATTCCCGATTCGCTGGCAAGATTGCAGGCCTGGTCCATTGCCTCAAGACATGCCACATGCCCCATGCCATCATCGGCATCGAGCAACCCTGCCCCCAGGCGTATCTTTTTGAAAGAAAAAGTGGGTTTTTTGTTAAGACTGCCGGCGGTTAAGCGTTTGACATAGTGTTCTGTACGAATTATTCCATGGGATCGTACACCTCGTAGATCTGCATGCACAAGAACATCTGCGACAGTTTTTGCATCCGATGCGTTTAATCCAGCCCCTTCAAGCCTGTTTCCAACCAAACTGCGCAACTCTTTTTCATCTACTAAAACATCCTGCATATCCAACTCCTCAAATGCTAAAAATTCGATATAATATTTAAAGTCGCCTATTCACTACAGCTGATAATATCCGCGCCTGTTATGGGCATTTCCTCCATCGGTGCCACGGCTCCTTTATGGCAGACTACATAGGCAGCAACCCTATGTGCCATTTCTGCAGCATCCACAGGAGAACAGCCAAAACGCCTTGCCACCATATAGACGGCACTAAAAGAGTCCCCTGCTGCGGTGGTATCCACCACACTGGTCAGGGTCTGGGCTGCCACCTCAACTATTTGGTTGTTTGATAAAATTGTGCACGGTTTCTCACCGTCTTTGAGTACAGACTCTCTAACACCAAAACTTTTTAGTTTCTCGTGAACCCTGTCCCCTTCAGCACCATCAAGAAGAATTTCTCCTTCTTCTTTAGTTAAAAAGACAATGTCGCTTATCCTGTAAAGCTGCTGGTAAATATCAATTACCTGGGGTTCTGATGACCACAAATGAGGCCTGTAATTACAATCAAAGTAGATGGAAACTCCCAGGGTTTTTAACTCTGCCAGCCGGTTGAGAAGGGTGGTCCGGCTTTTTGGGGTCAAGATAGCAAGACTGATTCCACTCATATAGATACCGTCATAATCAGCCAGGTTAGTCAGGATTTTTTCACTGTCAGGGTATTCAAAACACTTTTTGACCGCAGCAGTGCTTCGCCAATAATGAAAGATTCGTTCCCCGTCATCATCAAGCTCGATATAGTACAGTCCGGGAAGTTCACCCTGTTGTTGCTGCACCAGTCTGCTGCCTACACCTTCTGCTTCCCAGAAGTCTATCATTCTCCTGCTGAAACCGTCGGTGCCAAGCGCAGTTACATAATCAATGTGCAGGGGAAGCCCTTTTGCCAGTCGAGCGCAGTATATGGCTGTATTTAATGTGTCTCCTCCGAATGTCTGTTTGGTATTTCCCGGTTCAATTTCCTGGAGTTCAACCATACATTCGCCTATGAGAGCGAGTTTATGTGAGTTCGTCATGATCTGTGAATTCGTCTATAATGTGATTGTTGTTTTCAGGAAACCTACGGGTTGTTCCACTGCCATTTTGAATGCTTCATCAGCTTGCTCTACCGGGAAATTATGGGAAATCATATCCTCAAGATTGAGTTTTTCCTCGGCAACCCGCTGCAGGACTGTTGGAAACATATTCGAGTTCATTCGGCTGCCGACTATGTTCATTTCCTTTCGGAAAATTTCCAGTTCGGTTATGTCGTTAGGCCTGCCATCCATACCGAGCAGGATGACGGTACCCGATGGTGCAACCAGATCACAACACTGTCTGAGAATGGCCGGGTGACCAACGGCATCACAGGTGATCTGTGGACCTTCATTCTCTGTAAGAGCAGAAATCTGTTGAGATAGAGCAGTATCATCAGCAAAAAAAGTAGCTAATGCTCCCAGTTTTGATCCCCTTTTCAATCTATCTTCCTTTTTGTCAATGAGGATACAATTTGCACCCAGGCATTGAG